>NZ_JAKVBC010000005.1 GCF_022447245.1 Kordia sp.
ATTGAATATAGAAATACTCATAGGATTTATTACAGCAACATCACTTTTGGCAATTTCGCCAGGTCCCGATAATATTTATGTTCTCATGCAAAGTATTGCAAATGGTCGTAAATATGGAATTGCTACAGTCGCAGGATTAATTACAGGGTGTCTCATACACACTACATTGGTAGCTTTTGGTGCTTCCACCATACTAAAGCAAAATCCCAAATTATTCTTTACCATTAAGCTTTTGGGAGCACTGTATTTGGTGTATTTGGCCTACAAAGTACTTAAAAGTTCAGATGAAATTGAATTAGGAGGAGATGCTATCCCTAAAAAACCTGTCTTTGAATTATTCAAGCAAGGTTTTATCATGAATGTGTTGAATCCGAAAGTTACTCTTTTCTTTTTAGCACTATTCCCAGGATTTTTATTCAGTGATACCATGAGTGAAGTTTTACAGTTTTATATTCTTGGTATCATTTTCATGATAGTATCTTTCATTGTGTTTGGAGCTATTGCAGTTTTTGGTGGAAAAATCTCAGAATCAATCAAAAAAAATAAAAGTATAGGGAAGTATATGAAGTGGATGCAAATAGCAGTCTTTACTGGAATTGCAGTTTACATTATGTTAACAGATTAAAAAGAGGTGAATCGAATTCGCCTCAATATGTTTTTATTCGTTATCAGCTATGTATGTCAATTTGGTAACACAAATTAATGCATAAGATAATGTGGTAGGCTTTTGACAAAAAGGAATGATTGTAGTAAGATCACCTATAATATTTGTACTTTGATTTTCTCCTGTTTTTATTTAATCAAGATCAGCGATAGATTTTTTGTTCAACTTCAAGTTCTTTAAATACTTTTTTTCATGATAATTTGTTTTAATCTATGTTAATATGCTTCAAGTTCCAGAAAAATAAGCTAAATTCACAGACACACTTATCGTGTTTCAATAAATACGAGTGTAATTTTATAAAATCAAATGCGTTTTTTTAATGTCTATAGGAGATGGTTTTGGCTATTCTCACTGGAATTCTTCCTTGCCACGATTATTGCTACACAAACACATGAACTAGGGCATATAGCTGTGGCTGAAAGTTTAGGGTATGAAACTCAACTTAGTTACGGAAGTATGTCATACAATCACAAAGGGTTTTCTGAAGATGAAGATGTGATTGCTTGGCGAAATATGTTTAAAGATTTGAATCCTGACCAAGAACCTACGGAAGCTCAAAATAAAGAAGCAAAAAGGCTCTTTGAAAAAATAAGAGCAAAATTCCCAAGAGACCAAGAGCATACTTTTTACATAACACTAGGTGGACCTGTACAAACAATTCTAAGCTGTTTTATAGGTCTTTTCATTTTGGCTTATAGGAGTTCTGATAAACAAGAGAACTTTAAAATTGTTGATTGGTTGGCAGTATTTATGTCGCTGTTCGTCCTTCGAGAAGTATTTAATACAGTCATAGCAGCTGGAAGCTATTTTATCAATGGAACTAATGATTTTAGTGGAGATGAATTCGGAATTTCATCATATTTAGGTTTTAATCAATGGACTATTCCGATCATGACAGCTATTTTGGGAGCCATCATTGCGAGTTTTGTAATTTTCATGATTGTACCTAAAAAGTATCGATTCACCTTTATATTGGCTGGTTTCTTTGGAAGTATACTTGGGTTTGTATTGTGGTTCAATTACTTAGGGCCTTGGTTGTTTTTGTAGCAAAAATCTGTTATCGAAAACATTTCCTAAAACGTTTTCGTTGTGTATCTTTGACATTATATGGAAAACATTAAAATAATAGAATGCCCACGTGATGCTATGCAAGGTATCAAGATGTTTATTCCAACAGAAAAAAAAGTGCAATACATTCAATCGCTATTGCGTGTTGGCTTTGATACTATTGACTTTGGAAGTTTTGTGTCGCCAAAAGCCATTCCACAAATGGTTGATACTGCTACGGTACTTTCTCAATTAGATTTGTCATCAACTAAAAGTAAATTATTGGCGATCGTAGCAAACGTTCGTGGAGCTAATGATGCAAGTATACATTCTGAAATTCAATACTTAGGCTATCCATTTTCTATTTCTGAAAACTTTCAAATGCGTAATACGCACAAAACCATAGCGCAATCAATAGAAACCTTACAAGAAATTTTAAACATTGCTGATAAAACAAATAAAGAAGTAGTTGCTTATTTGTCTATGGGATTTGGAAATCCGTATGGAGATCCTTGGAATGTAGAAATCGTAGGAGAATGGACAGAAAAACTTTCTAATATGGGCGTTAAAATACTATCACTTTCAGATACAATAGGTTCATCAACCCCAGAAGTGATAGACTATTTATATTCGAACCTTATCCCTAAATATCCTGACATTGAATTTGGTGCGCATTTACATACAACCCCAAGTTCATGGCATGAAAAAGTAGATGCGGCTTACAAAGCAGGTTGTAGACGTTTTGATGGGGCTATTCAAGGTTTTGGCGGTTGTCCAATGGCAAAAGATGAACTAACAGGAAACATGCCAACAGAAAAAATGGTTTCTTACTTCACGGCGACAAAAATCAACACAAATGTGCAAGCAATGTGCTTTGAATCTTCTTACAATGAAGCTTCCAAAATTTTCAATCAATATCATTAGTTGTTAAAAATCATACTAGACCTTTAATAAATTGTTATGTACAATACCAAATAGTATTATTTGTTGAAAAAGTAGTATATTTGCACGCAATTATATTTTAATTGCACAATGACAGCACACAACAACAAAATTCTAGGCGAAGGTTTAACTTATGACGATGTCTTACTAGTTCCTGCGTATTCCGAAGTACTTCCAAGAGAAGTCAATATTCAAACAAAATTTACAAAAAACATAACCATTAATGTTCCGATTATTTCGGCTGCGATGGATACCGTTACTGAATCTGCCATGGCAATTGCAATGGCACGTGAAGGAGGAATTGGTGTTTTACATAAAAACATGACGATCGAACGTCAAGCACAAAAAGTACGAAAAGTAAAACGTGCTGAAAGTGGAATGATCATCGATCCCGTTACTTTGCCACTAATAGCTACTGTTGCTGATGCCAAAGCAAGTATGCGGGAGCATAGTATTGGAGGAATTCCAATTGTTGATAAAGAAGGAGCTTTAAAAGGAATTGTGACCAATAGAGACTTGCGTTTTGAACACAATAATCAACGCCCTATTGTTGAGGTTATGACGAGTGATAAAGATGGTTTGGTTACTGCTTCTGAAGGAACTTCATTAAAAGATGCTGAAGCAATTTTACAAAAAAATAAGATTGAAAAACTTTTAATAGTAGATGATAATTACAAACTAAAAGGATTAATCACGTTTAGAGATATTACGAAAGTAACACAAAAACCAATTGCAAATAAAGACTCTTACGGACGTTTACGTGTTGCAGCTGCATTAGGAGTTACAGCAGATGCTGTAGAAAGAGCAGAAGCGTTGGTTAATGCAGGAGTAGATGCTGTTGTAATTGATACTGCACACGGACATACCAAAGGTGTGGTGAATGTACTTAAAGATGTAAAAGCAAAATTTCCAAATCTTGAAGTAATTGTCGGAAACATTGCCACTGGTGCTGCGGCTCGTTATTTAGTAGAAGCTGGTGCAGATGCAGTAAAAGTAGGAATTGGACCAGGATCTATTTGTACGACTAGAGTTGTTGCAGGAGTTGGATTTCCACAATTTTCAGCCGTATTAGAAGTTGCTGCCGCAATTAAAGGAAGTGGAGTTCCTGTCATAGCTGATGGAGGAATTCGCTATACAGGAGACATTCCAAAAGCAATTGCTGCAGGAGCTGATTCTGTAATGTTAGGATCGTTATTAGCAGGAACAAAAGAATCGCCAGGAGAGACGATTATTTACGAAGGAAGAAAATTCAAATCGTATCGAGGAATGGGTTCTGTAGAAGCGATGAAACAAGGATCAAAAGATCGTTACTTCCAAGATGTAGAAGCTGACATCAAAAAACTTGTTCCAGAAGGAATAGTAGGACGTGTACCATACAAAGGAAATCTAGACGAAAGTATTCACCAATTTATCGGAGGATTACGTGCAGGAATGGGATATTGCGGTGCAAAAGATATTGAAACTCTAAAAGAATCAGGACAATTTGTGCGTATTACAGCAAGTGGAATCAACGAAAGTCATCCACATGATGTTGCTATTACCAAAGAAGCTCCAAACTATTCTAGAAGATAAAAGAGTAGACTACATAAAATACCAAAGGCTGTTGCACTTTGACTTTGCTCAATGATAAACAGCCTTTTTTAATTCTTAAGTTTTCTTATCTAGGATTCGTATCTGTTGATGCACGTTGTCTATATCCTTCAGGATATTACTTATTTGTAAAGTTAATCCATTTTCGGGTTTCTTTTTTTTACGAGTATGTGGTTTTTATTTGAGATCAAGGTAATAAAACTTACATGTAAGCCGAAGTAAATCAGGTAAATAAAAAGAGAAAATGTCTCCTCAAACTTACTAGTTTGAGATCGATGATATACATAAAAAAAAGCCTTGCATTTATAATAAACACAAGGCTTTAGAATATTTTACGAAAGAATTTATTTCTTTTCTTCTAATTTAATACCAAGTTTTGCCGCTGTTTTCAATGTAATATCAAATTTTGGATCAACGTATGCCAATTCGTTTCCATCAAGGGTGAAAACTTGCGTGAACTGTTCAGTTTTTGCTACTTGTGCAACTGCATCACCTACTTTCTTATACAGTGGTCGCATCAATTCGTCTTGACGTAGCTGTACTAATTGTACGGCATTTTGTCTAAACTTCTGAATATCTTTTTCTAATTGAAAAATCTCTTGTTGCTTTTTCTTCTTATCTTCTTGACTCATAGTTTCAAAAGCTTTATTCGCTTCTTCAACTTCCTTTCCATATGCATCTAATTTTGCTTTCAAATCAGCTTGCAATTCCTTTTCATACGTTTCCATTCCTTGTTTAACATTTACAATTTCTGGTAATTTAGAAACTAAAATGTTAATATTTACAGTTCCTACTTTTGTTTGAGCAGTAGCTGTATAAGAACAAAATACAATAGCGAATGTGTAAAGTAAATGTTTAATTTTCATCAGATTAAAATTTTTGTTTTTCAAAGTTGGCTAAAGTAATGAAAACATCATACCAAAAAAACAAAGTTGTGTAAAATTAACGTTTTTAACATGCTTTTTTTAGCAAAAACTAGGCTTCAACACGTTGTCCTCTATGTGGTCTTAACTTTTCGCGCATAAATGGAACATCTTCTTCATTGATAATCATAATGGCAGCTGCATGCATTTCTGAAAACTCTACAACCTTGATCGATTCTCCATGCATCTTTTCCATTTTGATAAAATCGCGTAAATGAATACAATGATGTTCCGCAGTAAGTTTTCCAGCTGGACCTCTAAAGTCCCAAATCAGTTTAACCTTTCCCATTCCTAATAATTTTCGCAAAAATAATCAACTCTACATTAAAGAACTCAGAAAACATAAAAAAAGCGAATGGATACCATTTGCTTTGTATTTTGTATTTTAAGTTTTAAAATTACTTTGCTACAATTTTAAACGTTTTTGAAAATGCAGGAGAAGAAATTTTCACGATGTAAATATTATTCTTTGGTAAATCTAAATATTTACTGAAAGTACCATTGATAGCAACATTTCTTAAATCGACTACCTTTTTTCCTAATAAATTATAAATAGTAACATTGGAAGTTGTATAGATTCCAGAAATTTCCAATTTTCCGCCATTATATCTTGTCTGTACTTTATTTTGATTGCTATCAGTAATACTTAGTGTTTGAGTCAAAGGAGCATCAACTAAATCAATGTACAAATCAACAGTTTGATTATTTCCGCCGCCGCCAAATTGGTTTTGGAATAACAAATTGATTCCATACACATCTTGACTTACTAAAGAAGGAAATAATAAGGCAGGTATAAAAGTGATTTCATACGTATTACTAGGAGTTACTGCATTACCGTCCGTTAAGTTTAATACTGGTTGCCAGTTCAAATCATTAAAATCTCCAGGAACAGCCTGAAAACTTCCATTGGCGGTTGTTAATCCTAAATACATATAAATTGAATTTTGATTCTCAGTATAAAAATTATTGATGATGTCTGTGTCTTCAAATCGGATTATAATTACATCATTCACTGTGGCTGTCATGGCTGTTTGTGTGCTTCCCGCACCATTATACCCTGTAAAACTTATCACTTCTTCTTGTGAAAAGCAGACAGTTGCCAACAACATAAAGAATATTAAAAGGTAATTTTTTTTCATAGTGTAAACTTTACATAAAATTAGACAAAATCATAAAAAATCAAAGTTGAAATTTCTTGTTTTTTTGTAAAACTCCAATAATTGAGCCAAAAAAATGAAAAGGCATTTAATAATAGACATCCTAATTAGTTGTGAAATATTGATGAATTCTTATTTTTGTCTTTCTCAAAAAACATTCTAGATATAGTTTGTCATAATTCTCAGTACAATAACTGACAAATTATTTCTGTTAAGAATAGATAAATTAAAAACATAGATGAAAAAGAGTATTCAATTATTACTGATTCTTTTTGTAGCGTTCACAAGTTTCGGACAATCCGAAAGAGACAAATTATTATTCACTATTGACGGTGAACCTACGTATGTTTCAGAATTTTCAAGAGTTTACAAAAAAAACCTTGATATTATTGACAAGAAAGATCAGAAAGAAATTGAAGAATATTTTGATTTGTTTCTTGAATATAAATTAAAGTTAAAGGAAGCAAGAACCTTAAAACTTAACGAAAAGGATTCGTATAAAAAAGAATTAGCTGGATACAGAAAACAATTATCTAGAAACTATCTTACAGACAATCAGGCTACAGATAAATTGACAAAAGAAGCGTACGATCGTTTGCAAAAAGAAGTAAAAGCGAGTCATATCTTAATCAAAGTATCTCTAGATGCTGCACCACAAGACACTTTGGTTGCTTATGAAAAAATCATGAAACTTCGTAAATCTATTCTTGATGGAGCTGATTTTGGAGAATTGGCTATGAAAAATTCAGATGATCCATCTGCAAAAGGAAACAAAAACAATCCAGCAAATAAAGGAAATCTAGGATACTTCTCAGCGTTTAGAATGGTATATCCGTTTGAATCTGCTGCTTTCAACACGAAAGTAGGTGAGATTTCAATGCCAATTCGTACACAATTTGGATATCACATCATAAAAACAGAAGATATTCGTGACAATGTAGGAGAAGTTACTGTTGCTCACATATTATTATTGGATGTAAAAGAAGGTGAAAACAAAGAAGATCCAGCTCAAAAAATAAAAGACATTTACTCGCAAATTGAAGCTGGAGGAGATTTCGGAAAATTGGCAAAGCGTTTTTCAGAAGATAGAAGTTCTGGTGTAAATAATGGAAAATTACCAAAATTTGGACGTGGACGTTTGCGCTCAAAAGTATTTGAAGAAGTAGCATTTTCATTAAAAGAACCAAATGAAATTTCGAAGCCATTCAAATCTGAATTCGGATGGCACATAGTACAATTGGTTTCAAAGCATGCTATGAGAAGCTATGAACAAGAAAAAGGAAACTTAGAACGTAAAATAAAGAATGACAAAAGAGCTAATGTGATCAACTCGTCTATTCTTAAAAAAATAAAAAATACGTATACAATTAAAGAAGGAAAAGATGCGAGAAAGGACTTTTACGAATTAGCAGATGAAACCTTTTTTAGTAACAACTGGAAAAAGCCAACAGATACAGAATTCTTAAACAAAACGTTATTTCAAGTAAAAGATACCAGAGTAACGTATAACGAATTTGCAACGTATTTACTAAAAACACGTGCGCGTACTATGATTAAAAATCCTGAAGCCAAAGGATTTATTAATCGTTACTATACTGAATTTATGAATGGTCGATTGATGACTTTTTATGAAAGTGATTTAGAAAATATCAATGAAGAATTTGCGGCTATCTATGGTGAATATCGCGATGGTTTGTTATTGTTTGATTTGATGGAAACAGAAATCTGGGAAAAGGCAAAAACAGATACGCTTGGCCTAGAAAAGTTCTTCAATGCAGAAAAAGAAAACTACAAATGGAAAAAGCGTGTAGAAGGAGTAATAGCTTCTTGTACAAAAGAAGAAGCTGCTAAAAAAGTGCAACAACTCTTAAAAGAAGGAAAATCATTAGATGAAATCAAACAAGCAATCAATCAAGACAGCAAAGTTGATGTAATATTTTCTCCAGGAGTATACGAAGAAGGACACAGAAACTTGCCAAAAGATTTTAAGCTAGAAAAAGGTGTTTCTAAAATTTTCAACGATGGAAATACAGACTTTACCATTATAAAAGCAAATGAAATTATGCCTGTGAGTTACAAAGAACTTTCAGAAATCAAAGGGAAAGTTATCAGTGACTATCAAGTGCATTTAGAAAAAGAATGGATAAAAACCTTAAAAAATAACTACAAAGTAAAAATTAACAAGCGAACCTATCGTAGACTAGAAAAACTCGTAAAATAATCATATTGAGAAAACTAAGTGTCATAATTGCGATCTTTCTATGTATTTCCTGTGAATACTTCCAAACTACGGAAGTAAATGAACCTGTTGCTAGAGTAGGTGAAAGTTACTTGTATAAAAGTGATATTACACCATTAATTTCTGATAATATATCTGCGCAAGACAGCAGTATCATTGTTAGTAATTATATAGATCGATGGGCAACACAAGAACTCTTCATTCAAAGAGCCAAAATCAATCTTCCACAAGAAAAACAAGATGCGTTTGAAGAATTGGTAGAAGAATATCGAAATGATTTATACATTGAGGCTTACAAAGAAGCTATCGTAAAACAATCTATAGATACGATGGTAACTGGTTTTGACGAAGCAAAGTATTATACCGCAAATAAAGAAAATTTCAAACTAAATGAAGAGTTACTTAAGTTACGCTACATTAACATCGCAAAAGACAACTCTAACATAGAAGAAATCACGAAGCGCTTTGAACGTTTTGATGAAGAAGATAAAATTGTTTTAGATTCGCTAGCAATTCAATTCAATAACTACTCATTAAACGATTCTATTTGGGTAAAACAGACACAAATTTTTAACAAAATTCCGGTCATAACTAACGAAAACAAAGATAAATACTTAAAAAAATCACAATTTTCTCAAATAGAAGATTCATTAGAACTATATTTGGTGCAAATTGAAGATAAAATAGGTAGAAATGATATTGCGCCGCTCGCGTATGTCCGCCCTACTGTTCGACAAATCATTCTCAACAAGCGCAAGCTTGAATATATCAGAAAATTAGAAAAAGACATCACAAAAGATGCAATTAAGCAAAAACAGTTTGAAACTTATAAATAACATGAAGCGAAGTATATATGTACTTATGCTGCTTGTAGCATTTGGAATGCAAGCGCAAGAAAAGGAAGATGCAACAATGGTTTCTGAAACCATGACGGAAGCGAAAACACAAGTGAAAGACTCTACAACACCAAACACACAACGTGTTAAAATTGATGGTGTTGCCGCGGTAGTTGGTGACTTTGTCATTTTAGATTCTGATGTTGATAAATTTTTATTAGACTTAAAACAACAAGGTGTTTCTTCAGCAGATTTAACAAAATGTGGTTTGCTTGGAAAATTAATGGAAGACAAATTATATGCGCACCAAGCAATACAAGATAGTATTGAGGTTTCACCAGGGGAAATAAGAGATCGTGTAAATCAAAACATTGAATATTTTAGTCAACAAACTGGAGGAATGGAAAACTTATTGAAGTTTTATGCGATAGAAGATGAAGCAACACTTCGAAAGCGTTTGACAGAAATTACGAAAGTACAATTCTTAACAAATAGAATGCAGTCAAAAGTAGTACGAGATGTTGAAATTACACCAGAAGAAGTACGTCAGTTTTTTGAAAAAATACCTGTAGATCAACGTCCTGTAATTGGAGTTGAATTAGAAGTATCTCAAATTATCATTGCTCCAGAACCTTCTGAAGAAGCAGTAAATAAAGTGATTCAAAAACTAAAAGACATCAAAGCAGAAGTAGAAGGAGGATCAAGTTTTGGTACCAAAGCCATTCTATATTCTAAAGATAGAGCTTCTGGACGTCAAGGAGGTTTAATGCCAATTAACAAAAGAATGTCTTTAGCAAAAGAATTTAAAGATGTGGCATTCTCGTTACAACAAGGAGAAATTTCTGATCCGTTTGAAACTGAATTTGGATGGCATATTGTTATGGTGGATAAAGTGCGTGGACAGGAAAGAGATGTTCGTCATATTCTATTAATTCCAGAAGTTACAAATGACAGATTAGAAGAAGCTCGTAAAGAAATAGATACCTTACGTACACGTATTGTAGCAGGAGAATTGACTTTTGAAGAAGCTGCACGTTCTTTCTCAGATGATAAAGAAACACGTAATAACGGTGGAAAATTGATCAATCCTGCAACTTTTGACACACGTTTTGAGTTAACAAAAATGGATCCAGAGCAATACTCGCAAATTGAACCATTAAAAGGAGATGAAATCTCAATCCCTTTAATTGATGAAACACGTACAGGTCAAAAAAGATTCAAACTACTTAAAGTGACCAATCGTTTCGATGAACACGTAGCAGATTATTCTAAAGACTACATTAAAATCAAAAGTTTAGCACTCAAAGAAAAACAACTTAAAGAAGTTGGAAAGTGGATCAAACAAAAGATTGAAGATACCTACATCAATGTAAATTCAGAAAATCGCAACTGCGAATTTCAAAATAACTGGTTAAAAAAATAATAATTCTATGTCAGACGTTGCTGCTATTGAAAACCTTGTAAAAAAACACAAGGAACTCAAGAATGAAATCTCTAAAATAATTGTTGGTCAAGAAAAAGTAATAGATCAAATATTACTCTCTATATTTTCTGGCGGACATGCGCTATTGATTGGTGTTCCTGGATTAGCAAAAACGTTAATGGTAAATACAATTGCCACAACTTTAGGATTAGATTTTAAACGTATTCAGTTTACACCAGATTTAATGCCAAGTGATATCTTGGGAAGTGAAATCTTAGATGAATCTCGAAACTTTAAATTCATCAAAGGACCTATTTTTGCCAATATCATTTTGGCAGATGAGATCAATCGTACGCCTCCAAAAACGCAAGCTGCTTTATTAGAAGCGATGCAGGAACGTGCCGTAACTGTGGCTGGACATCATTATAAATTAGATTTACCATACTTTGTATTGGCAACGCAAAACCCAATTGAGCAAGAAGGAACCTATCCGTTACCAGAAGCGCAGTTAGACCGTTTTATGTTTGCCATTCACTTAACATATCCAACATTTGCAGAAGAAGTTGAAGTAGTAAAAGCAACAACTACAGACGTAGAAGCTTCTGTAAAAGCATTATTCAACGCACAAGAAATCATAAAAATTCAACAGCTTATTCGTAAAATTCCAGTAGCGGATAATGTAATAGAGTATGCAGTACGTTTGGTTTCTAAAACACGACCAAAAGAAGCAAGTGCCATTGATATTGTAAAGCAATATGTTGATTGGGGAGCAGGACCAAGAGCTTCGCAAAACCTAATCTTAGCAGCAAAAGCGCATGCGGCAATCAATGGGAAATTTTCTCCAGATATTGAAGATGTGCAAGCAGTTGCCATTGGAATTTTATCGCACAGAGTTATCAGAAACTACAAAGCAGAAGCGGAAGGAATTACGATAGAAAAAATAATTGAGAGTTTATTTTAGAATAATAAACACACAAAATATAAAAAATCACAAGCCTTAGTTTGTGATTTTTTTGTTTAAAATCATGAACAAATAGCGGAGATTAAATTTTAAAAAATTGATAGATCGTTGTATCTTACATACAAACATGATTAAATGAACAAAGGAACTCTACTAGCATTATTATTTTTTACTTCGAGCATTACGTATGCGCAAACCATCCAAAAATTAAAAACATTTAAAGAAGTCGCTGCATTTCTTCAAAAAGAAATAAGTAAGAAATACACATTTGATTCAGTTTTTGAAGGAGAAGACGAAATAGACACGGAGGATTTTAATGAAGTTGTTCAAAAAATAGATTTAGATAATAATGGAACTACTGACTTAGTAATTGATTATATAGGAGATCCAATTTTCATTGTAAATAGAGGTAATACTATCTATGAAGAAATAAAAATGTTGGATGTTAATAGAGCTTTGGAAGGTGAAGAACTAGCCTCAGTAGCAATGAAGCAAACTGATAATAAAACTATGTTTATTCGCGAAATAAAGTTACCACCATATACTACTGAGAACTCTAAAAACGTCATTATTAAAAAAAATCAAAAAGACTTTGTATACGATCGAGAAAAGAAGAAAATGATTGAGGTTGTTCGTGATATTCAGTTTCGACTTGATACTTTGGAAGTAAAATTTGGAGCCTTTGTGGAATTTAATCCTAATAAACAACAATTAAAAAACGAAATTAAAGAAGTTCACTTTGAAACAACTCCTTGTTATGGAAGTTGTCCTGTATTTGAATTAAAAATATCTTCAAATGGTACACTAGAATATAATGGTAAACGATTTACCAATTTTACAGGACGAAAAAATCTAAAACTAGACTCAAAGCAAGTAGAAGAATTATTTGCACTCATTGAATATACAGATGTTAAAAACCTAAAAAATAATTATTATATAAACGCGACTGATAATCCTGCAGTAAATCTCAAAGTTATTTTCAAAAATGGTGATATCAAAGAAATTTATGATTATGGTCTTATGGGAACTTATAACTTAAGAGTTATCTATAATAAACTCAAGCAAATTGGCAGCGAGATAAAATAATAGAAAGTTTGTTAATGCTAAGCAAGTCTCTTCAAAACCATCATTTTAACATAAATTTCAAAAGTACAAATCAGCATATTTTTTTAGAATCCACAAAAAAAACACAGCTTTTTTACGAAACTTTGTAACTATCTAAAAAAATAAGGCTTCAAATTACGAAATTCGTAACAAGAAGCTTTTAAAATATATAATATTGAATATTTTTCAGTAAAATCAAATTTTTGATAAAAATATTTAGTTAAAAGCAAACGGATATTGTTAATCTTTTAAAAATCAATAAAATTTCGTAATTTCGCAGAACTTTCAAAACACTAAAAAACGCAACGATCTGGATATTAATATGATACCTTCTGTTTTGCTTATGTAATTAGAAAAATCACTGGTAAAGTGAATAGAATTATAGGTAAAATGTGTCTTTTGAAAGAAGGTGTAATTCATATTATTAGAAAAGAAAAATCAACAAACTGGTTGTTTTAGAAAGTATCTATTTAATATTTACTGAAAAAGAAATCTTATATGAATACTTATCAAGATTACCTAAATGAAATCGAAGAACGAAAAAAGCAAGGATTACATCCAAAACCAATTGATGGCGCTGAATTATTGAGCGAAATCATTACACAAATCAAAGATGTAAATAATCCAAACAGAAAAGAATCGCTACACTTTTTTATCTACAATACGCTGCCCGGTACTACAAGTGCCGCAGGTGTTAAAGCTAAATTCTTAAAAGAAATAATTCTTGGAGAAGCTACTGTAGAAGAAATCACACCTGATTTTGCATTTGAGCAATTATCGAACATGAAAGGAGGACCTTCGATTGAGGTATTACTTGATTTAGCTTTAGGAAATGGTGAAACAATTTCTAAAGAAGCTTGTAAAGTATTAAAAACACAAGTTTTTCTTTATGAAGCAGATACAGAGCGTTTAGAAGATGCCATGAAGGCTGGAAATGCAATTGCAAAAGAAATCATAGAAAGCTATGCACAGGCAGAATTCTTTACCAAATTACCAGAGGTTGATGAAGAAATTGAAGTAGTAACCTATATTGCTGGTATTGGAGATATTTCAACAGATTTATTATCACCAGGAGCAGATGCACACTCAAGATCAGATCGTGAATTACACGGTCAATCTATTTTTGAGCACAACAAAGAAATGCAACAAGAAGTATTGGCATTAAAAGAACAGCACCCAGATAAACGTATCATGCTAATTGCAGAAAAAGGTACAATGGGAGTTGGTTCGTCAAGAATGTCGGGTGTCAATAATGTAGCCTTGTGGACAGGAGTCTCTTCAAGTCCGTATGTACCATTTATCAATATTGCACCTGTAATTGCTGGTACTAATGGAATTGCTCCAATTTTCTTAACAACTGTTGGTGTAACTGGAGGAATTGGAATTGACCTAAAAAACTGGGTAAAACAAAAAGATGAGAACGGAAAAACGGTTGTAGATCAAGATGGAGAGCCAGTTTTAGAAGAAGTATATTCTGTAAGAACGGGAACAGTACTTACCATTAATACAAAAGAGAAAAAGTTATACAATGGTAAATACGAATTAAAAGATATCTCTGCTGCATTAACACCGCAAAAAATGGAATTTATCAAAGCTGGTGGTTCGTATGCCGTAGTTTTTGGTAAAAAACTACAAACATTTGCTTGTAAAGTTCTAGGAATAGATGTGCCTCAAGTATATGCGCCTTCCAAAGAAATTTCTATTGAAGGACAAGGATTAACAGCAGTAGAAAAGATATTCAACAAAAATGCTGTTGGAACTACACCAGGAAAAACATTACATACTGGATCTAATGTTCGTGTAGAAGTAAATATTGTAGGTTCTCAGGATACTACAGGATTAATGACTTCTCAAGAATTAGAAATGATGGCGGCAACAATCATTTCTCCAATTGTAGATGCAGGATATCAATCAGGATGTCATACAGCTTCTGTTTGGGATGATAAATCTAAAGCAAATATTCCAAGATTAATGAAGTTTATGAATGACTTTGGATTAATTACAGGACGTGATCCTAAAGGAAAATATCATGCAATGACAGATGTCATTCATAAAGTGCTAAATGATATTGCAGTTGATGATTGGGATGAGATTATTGGTGGTGATTCGCATACACGTATGGCGAAGGGTGTAGCATTTGGAGCTGATTCAGGTACTGTTGCATTAGCATTAGCAACTGGTGAAGCAACCATGCCAATTCCTCAATCAGTAAAAGTAACATTCAAAGGAAATATGGTTCCTTATATGGATTTCCGAGATGTAGTTCATGCTACACAACAGCAAATGTTAGATCAATTTGAAGGGGAAAATGTTTTTCAAGGAAAAATTATTGAAGTACATATTGGAACATTAACCTCAGATCAGGCATTTACATTTACAGATTGGACAGCAGAAATGAAAGCGAAAGCTTCTATCTGTATTTCAGAAGATGAAACATTGATTGAATCATTAGAAATTTCAAGAGATCGTATCCAAATTATGATTGATAAAGGAATGGACAATGAGAAGCAAGTATTACAAGGTTTAATTGACAAAGCTAATAATCGTATTGCCGAGCTTCAATCAGGTTCGAGACCAGCATTAAAACCAGATGCTGATGCAAAATATTATGCTGAGGTAGTGATAGACTTAGATAAAATTGTTGAACCAATGATTGCTGATCCAGATGTAAACAATGAAGATGTTTCTAAGCGTTATACGCATGATAATATTCAACCATTATCATTTTATGAAGGAACAAAGAAAGTAGATTTAGGATTTGTGGGATCTTGTATGATTCACAAAGGTGATATGAAAATTTTAGCACAAATGCTAAAGAATATTGAAGCACAATATGGTGAAGTTAAGTTTAATGCTCCATTAGTTGTAGCTCCTCCTACCTATAATATCGTGGATGAATTAAAAGCAGAAGGGGATTGGGATGTATTAGCTAAATATTCTGGTTTTGTGTTTGATGATAATGCGCCAAAAGGAACAGCTAGAACTAAATATGAAAACGTATTGTATTTAGAACGTCCAGGCTGTAATTTATGCATGGGGAATCAAGAAAAAGCAGAACCAGGAGATACAGTAATGGCTACTTCTACACGTTTATTTCAAGGTCGTGTAGTTAGAGATAAAGATGGTAAAAAAGGAGAATCATTATTATCATCTACGCCAGTTGTAGTTTTATCTACAATTTTAGGAAGAACGCCAACACTAGAAGAATATCAAGCAGCTGTAGATGGAATTGTATTGACGAAATTCAAACCGTCACAAAAACAATTAGTGATGTCATAATTTCGCCTGTATTATAATTGAAGCCTGAGTAAATTTACTCAGGCTTTTTTATTTTTACTCATCATATTAAGAGCCGTCGAAATGTTGTTATTTAGGATGATTATATATAAAGGAACTTGATGATTTCAATTTTTATTTTTTGCTAAATTGCAAGAAGCGAAATTAAAACAAGAATAAAATATGGCTTTTGATATTGAAATGATAAAAAAGGTTTACGAAACAATAGTGGAACGTGTGGACAAAGCCCGTGAAGTTACTGGTAAACCATTAACACTTTCAGAAAAAATATTGTATGCTCATTTATGGGATGGAACTGCAAGCAAAGCGTTTGTAAGAGGAAAAGATTATGTAGACTTTGCACCTGATAGGATTGCTTGTCAAGATGCAACTGCACAGATGGCGTTATTGCAATTCATGCAAGCAGGAAAAAGCAAAGTAGCAGTTCCTACAACGGTTCACTGTGATCACTTAATTCAAGCAAAAGTTGGTGCGAGTGCAGATTTACAATCCGCAATGAATAACAGTAGTGAAGTATTCAATTTCTTAGAGTCAGTATCAAACAAATATGGAATCGGATTCTGGAAACCAGGAGCAGGAATCATTCACCAAGTAGTATTAGAAAATTACGCATTTCCAGGAGGAATGATGATCGGAACCGATTCACACACTGTAAATGCTGGTGGATTAGGAATGGTTGCTGTTGGAGTTGGAGGAGCTGATGCAGTAGATGTCATGGCTGGAATGCCTTGGGAATTGAAATTTCCAAAATTGATTGGAGTAAAACTAACAGGAAAACTTTCTGGTTGGACAGCTCCAAAAGATGTGATCTTAAAAGTAGCTGGAATCGTTTCTGCAAAAGGAGGAACGGGTGCTATTGTCGAATATTTTGGACCCGGAGCTGTAGCAATGTCTTGTACTGGAAAAGGAACAATCTGTAACATGGGAGCCGAAATTGGAGCAACCACCTCAACCTTTGGATACGATGAATCTATGGAACGTTACCTACGTGCTACAGATAGAGCAGATGTAGCAGATGCAGCCAATGAAGTAAAAGACTATTTAACTGGAGATACAGAAGTATACGCAAATCCTGAGCAATACTTTGATCAAGTTATTGAAATCAATTTATCAGAATTATTGCCGCATTTAAATGGTCCATTTACACCAGACTTAGCCACACCAGTTGGAACAATGACTGACAAAGCGATTGAAAACGACTGGCCATTACAGGTAGAATGGGGATTAATAGGTTCTTGTACAAACTCTTCTTATGAAGATTTATCAAGAGCAGCTTCAATTGCGCAACAAGCCTTAGATAAAGGATTGAAAACAAAAGCGGAATTCGGAATCAACCCAGGATCAGAACAAGTACGTTATACAGCAGAACGTGATGGTATCTTAAATGTATTTGAAAAATTAGATGCTACGATATTCACAAACGCATGTGGGCCATGTATTGGACAATGGGCGCGTTACAGTGATCCTAAAAATGCTCCAAAAAACAGTATTGTTCACTCGTTCAATAGAAACTTTGCAAAGCGTGCAGATGGAAATCCGAATACTCACGCATTTGTAGCTTCTCCAGAAATTACAGCAGCAATTGCTATTGCAGGTCGTTTAGACTTCAATCCAATTACTGACAAGCTGATCAACGAAAATGGAGAAGAAGTAATGTTAGATGAGCCAACAGGATGGGAATTGCCACCAAAAGGTTTTGAGGTAGAAGACAATGGATACTTAGAACCTGTAGAAGATGGAAGTGATGTAGTGGTAAGTGTTGCAGATGATTCTGAAAGATTACAATTATTAATGCCTTTTGTACCTATCGGAGATGAAATTACAGGAGCAAAACTATTGATCAAAGCACATGGTAAATGTACCACGGACCATATTTCTATGGCTGGACCATGGTTACGTTACCGCGGACACTTAGATAATATTGCAAACAATACCTTAATTGGCGCTGTCAATGCATTCAACATGAAAACGAACTTTGTAAAAAGTCAGTTAGATGGAGAATATGATGCGGTTCCAAAGACACAGAGAGCATACAAAGCTGCAGGAATCAAAACAATTGTAGTAGGAGATCACAACTATGGAGAAGGTTCTTCTCGTGAGCATGCTGCCATGCAACCAAGGCACTTAGGAGTTGCGGCTGTATTAGTAAAATCTTTTGCACGTATCCACGAAACAAACTTGAAAAAACAAGGAATGTTAGGATTGACATTTGCAAATGAAAACGATTACGATTTAATTCAAGAAGACGATACATTCAACTTCTTAGATCTAAACGAATTTGCACCAGGAAAACCATTAACTATTGAAGTAGTTCACCCAGATGGAAGCAAAGACATAGTCTTAGCAAACCATACCTACAATCAAAGTCAAATTGACTGGTATAATGAAGGTTCTGCTCTAAACTTAATCAAAAAAGAAAACAACGCTTAACAAAGAAAGCAACATTTCAATCATACAATAAGCTCTGAACGAAAGTTCGGAGCTTTTTTTTGCCCTTTTTACACCTTTGCTTAAATTCTCTGCACTGCTCTACAATTTGCGGATTACACTTGCTCTCCTACTGTGCTCTTGTGCGCAATAATTTTTGCACCGCTGCTTGTGAAAGGATGCTTATTTCTAGAATTTTCACCAGATTCATAAACAGTTTTTATTAAAAAGTGTCTGTAATAGCTAGTCAGAAAGCTTTAAAAGCGAAGTTTATTTAATTATTTTTAAGAAAAATACAAAGTCTATATACTAAATAACTTACAATTGACGTTATGCTATCATAGTATTGCTACTATTTCATTAGAAGAAGCCTTGAGTTGTATATGTTCAAGGCTTTTTATTTGAAACAAAATGAAAGGCAATCATAAAAAGCTAATAAATACCAGGCATGATTTACCTACAAAAAAAGTCTTCGCATAAACGCATGATAAACATTTGGCAAAACGGACATTAATTAAGAAATTTACAGCCTAAACTTGAATTCTTGAGAGTCACGTTAAAATTTTCCCCAGAAAACCCTTCTATCCTAAAGCAGCAATTGTTACTATGGAGTCAACAATTTTATGAAGTTGTATGGCTTGATTCAAATGATTACAAAACAAATTACGGCGATATTGATGCAATTTTAGCCGTTGATGCGCTCACATTACTACAAACCGATTATATAAACGCATTTCAAAAATTAGAAGAATACCAAAAAACAACGAACGATTGGATTTTTGGCTACTTGTCGTATGATTTAAAAAACGATGTGGAACATTTAGTGTCTCAAAACTTTGATGGTTTACATTTTCCTGAACTGTACTTTTTTCAACCTAAAAAAATATTTATCCTTAAAGGAAATATATTAGAAGTACATTATTTACAAATGGTTAGTGACGAATTGCAACAAGACATTCAAACCATCACAAATACTGAAATTGATCAACAAGTATTTCAGCATGAAGATTCCAATAAAGAACATCGTCCAAAAATAAAACTGCGAATTCACAAAGATGAATATCATGAAAAAGTAAACAAATTACTAGGACATATTCATCGAGGAGATATTTATGAAGCTAATTTTTGCCAAGAATTCTACGCTGAAAACGCAGAAATTGATCCGTTTTCGACGTATACACATTTGAATGCAATCTCAAAGCCACCTTTTGCGACTTATATGCGATTGGCAGACAAATATATTCTCTCGGCATCACCAGAGCGTTACATTAAGAAAGAAGGTACTACAATCATTTCACAGCCAATAAAAGGAACTGCAAAACGAGTTGATGATTCTGTAAAAGATCAAGAAATGGCAGAAAATCTTCGAAAAGATGAAAAAGAACGTGCAGAAAACATTATGATTGTTGATTTGGTACGAAACGATCTATCCAAAACCGCCATCAAAGGAAGTGTAAAAGTAACGGAATTATGTAAAATCTACACGTTTGATCAAGTCCATCAAATGATTTCCACAATCATGTCGGAAGTTGCAGAGACTCAAAATCCTATAGAAATTCTAAAAACAACTTTCCCAATGGGAAGCATGACTGGAGCGCCTAAAATTTCTGCTATGAACATCACAGAAAATCTAGAAGAAACCAAACGCGGAATTTACTCTGGAGCCATTGGGTATTTTACGCCAAACAACGATTTCGATTTTAACGTCGTAATTCGCTCAATTCTTTATAACAGCACAGAAAAATACGTTTCTTATTCTGTCGGAGGTGCAATTACAGCTAAATCGGTTCCTGAAAAAGAATATGAAGAATGCTTGATTAAGGCAAAAGCCATGCGTGAAGCGTTGGAGTCTTAAATACAACACCATCTAAAAAGCCTTAGATCAAAATTTAATTCTTCTTTTTTTCTTAATTTCTTGTGAGAAACATAATACTTTAATAACATTTCTAGGTCGTTTTCATGGTTAATTCGTCTATTTAATTATCTTTGGGAACACTAAGTATAATAAGGGTTTTACTCTGTTTAATCTATTCGTTTGCTAGGAAATATAGAGAAACATATTGCTGAGCATTTATCATTTTTGAAAGATTCAAAATTACTGATCGCTATCAGTGGAGGATTGGACAGTGTTGTGTTGGCAAAACTGTGTTACGACTTACAATTTTCGATTGCTTTTGCACATTGTAATTTTCAATTGAGAGGAGAAGAAAGTGATTCAGATGAAACATTTGTAAAACAATTAGCGGCTGATTGGAATATAAAAGTCTTTACAAAGAAATTTAAGACGGAAAGTTTTGCTACAAATGAAAAACTTTCCATTCAAATGGCAGCACGTGCATTGCGTTATGAGTGGTTTCAAGAAATTGCCAATACGTATGCATACGATTATATCTTAACAGCACATCACAAAGACGATGCGTTGGAAACGTTCTTAATCAATCTGTCACGAGGAACAGGAATTGAAGGTTTAACAGGAATTCCTGAACAAAATGGAATTGTTGTACGCCCGCTATTATCATTCACAAGAAGTGAGATAAAAAACTTTGCAGAAGAAAATGACTTGCAATGGAGAGAAGATAGTAGCAATGCTTCCACAAAATATATTCGCAATAGAATAAGGCACGACATAGTACCGTTGTTAAAAGAATTGAATCCAGCGTTTATGGACAATTTTGAAAGAACACAAGTGCATTTACGCGAAAGTAAAGATATTCTTCATGAAAGTATTAAAAATCTTCGTAATCAATTAGTAGAAAAACTTACGGATGATCAATGTAGAATTGAAATTGCTGCCTTGCAAAAACTGCCAAATCCGAAAGCATACACGTATGAATTGCTTAAAGAATATGGATTTAATACATGGAAAGATGTATCAGATTTGTTGACAGGACAAAGTGGAAAACAATTGTTTTCAAGGGACTATCGATTAATAAAAGATAGAGCATATTTGTTACTACAAAAACGCTCAAAAAAAGAAATCGCTTCCGAAACGATTTTAATAAACGATTCGGAATCAATAATAAAAACACCTATTCGACTACAAATCGAAGAAGTAACGTGCATAACAAATACTGGAAAAAACGTCTTATATATTGAAAGAGAGATGTTAAAGTTTCCTTTAATCCTAAGAAAATGGCAAAAAGGAGACTATTTTTATCCATTCGGTATGAAAGGTAAGAAAAAGTTAAGCAAATACTTCAAAGATGAAAAGTATTCGTTGATTGATAAGGAAAATCAATGGTTGCTTTGTAGTAGAGACGATATTGTATGGATTATTGGAAAACGCTCTGATAATAGGTACAAATTAACCAAACCAACTAACACAATTATTAAGCTAACATTGCAATGAAAAAATTAATTACGCTCTTACTTGTTTGTGTATCCACTTTTGCGGTACACGCACAAATGAACGATCCTGTACAATGGACTTCCGAAATAGAACAAATTTCTGATACAGAGTTCAACCTAATTTACAAAGCAGAAATTCAAACAAAATGGCGTTTGTATTCTCAATATTTAGGCGAAGGAAGTGGTTTTCCAACAGAATTTATGTATGATTCTATTCAAAAAGCGAATGGTTTAAAACTCGTAGGAAAGAACCAAGAAAGTAAAGGAATTACCAAGTTTGACAAAGTTTTTCAAGCAGAACTAACGTATTTTACAGGAACTGCGACATTCACACAAAAAGTAGAAGTTACTGACCCGAATATGACTTCTATTACTTCTGAAGTAATTTACCAAAGCTGTGATGATGAAAAATGTGTTTTAGGAGATGAAACATTCACCTTTGCCATTCCTGGACGTGAAACAAAAAACAGTCTTCAACAATCCAAAATATTTGATCCAGTTTCATGGTCAGGTTCAGTAAACAAGCTTTCTGATGATGAATATGAGCTAGTAATGGATGCTACAGTAGAAGAGAAGTGGCATTTATACTCACAAAAAAGTTATGGTGATGATGGACCATTTCCAACAGAATTCTCATTTATAGATGCAGGTAAAGGTTATGAAACTATTGGAAAAGTACAAGAATCTGAGACTACAGAAGTATTTGATAAGGTTTTCAATAAGAAAATCTCATTCTATGAAGGAAAAGGAACTTTTACACAAAAAATAAAAGTAACAGATAAAAATGCTAAGGAAATCACTGCAGAAGTAGTGTTTATGGTATGTGATGATGAAAAATGCTTACCTCCAACAGCAAAAGAAATTAAGTTTGACTTAACAAAAGCAACAACTGCAAAGCAGTCAGAAAAAAAGGGTTCATCAAGAAGTTTATGGGCAACATTTTTCATTGCTTTCGGACTAGGATTTGGAGTACTCTTAACACCTTGTGTATTTCCAATGATTCCTATGACAGTAAGTTTCTTTACAAAACAAAGTAAAAACCGATCTACTGGAATTAGAAATGCAATACTATACGGATTATTCATTATTGTAATCTATACAGGTCTAGGAACTGCTATTTCAGCATTATTTGGATCTAATGTTATGTATGATATTTCTACAGGAGTTACGTTTAACCTAATCATGTTTGTTGTCTTGATGATATTTGCATTCTCGTTTATGGGAGCATTTGAGATTATGTTACCGAATTCTTGGATGAACAAAGTAGACCAGCAGTCGAATCGTGGAGGAATCATAGGAATTTTCTTTATGGCATTGGCATTGGCAATTGTATCGTTTTCATGTACATTCCCAATTGCAGGAACAGCATTATTGGAAGCAGCTACAGTAGGAGGAATCACACCAATTATTAGTATGTTAGGGTTCTCTTGTGCTATTGCAATTCCGTTTGCATTATTTGCTATTTTCCCTGCATGGATGAACTCTTTACCGAAATCTGGAGGTTGGCTAAATACAGTTAAAGTATTTTTAGGTTTCTTAGAATTGGCATTTGCATTCAAATTCTTATCAATGGTAGATATTGTTCTAGAAACACATTTCTTAGATAGAGAAATATTCTTAGCCATCTGGATTGCTATATTTGGAACATTAGCGCTATATCTTTTTGGAAAAATCCAATTGCCGCACGATAGTCCTATAAAAAATTTATCTGTAGGAAGAGCTTCGTTAGGAATGTTGGTATTAGCATTTACTTTATACATGGTGCCAGGGTTATGGGGAGCACCCTTAAAAATGATTAGTGGTTTTCCACCGCCAATGAATGGATTTAGCGAATCGCCGTATGGAGTTGGATATAAAAAGCGAGTACAACAGGCTAGTGTCAATTATTCTGAAGCAAAACACAAAGATGCTCCAAAACTAGAAGAAGAAGTTTCTCATGAAGGTCCACATGGAATCATAGCTTTCTTAGATTATGAAAAAGGATTGGAATACGCTAAAAAAGTGAATAAACCAGTAATGATTGATTTTACAGGAGTTACTTGTGTAAATTGCCGTAAAATGGAAGAGCAAGTATGGACAGAAGGAAATATTTTGAACATGATCAAAAATGATGTTGTACTGATTTCACTGTATGCAGATAATAGAACCAAACTTCCAGAATCAGAGCAATATGAATCTAAGTTGACAGGAAATAATATTCGTACTATAGGAGATAAATGGAAAGAATTTCAGCAAGTACATTACAATACCAATGCACAACCACTATATGTAATTCAAGATGTCAACGGAAACGATTTAACGGAAGCTGTTGCATATACACCAGATCCTGAAGAATACGAAAAATGGTTAAAAGACGGTATTGATAAGTTCAATAAAAAGAAATAAAACCAACCCGAATAATCATATGAAAAAGATTTCGAAAAGCTTAGTGTTTTTGCTAGTTTGTACAGTTTTTATCGCTTGTGAAAGCGAAAAAAAAGAAGTTGTAAAAAACTATACAGAGGCAGAAGTTACTGAAAATTCAAACCGTTTAAATAATTGGTTTCAAGAACAATTTAAGCAAGACTTAAAAGATTCTCCAGAAATGCAAACGCGTATTGGAGATAAAACTGATTATGGGAAATGGGATGACATTTCACCTAAAGCTGAAAAAAAACGATTGCAAGTAGCAAAAGATCGCTTAAAATGGTTGAATA
This sequence comes from Kordia sp., assembly GCF_022447245.1. Lineage (GTDB taxonomy): Bacteria > Bacteroidota > Bacteroidia > Flavobacteriales > Flavobacteriaceae > Kordia. The sequence continues at coordinate 24,655 of NZ_JAKVBC010000005.1, forward strand.
AAAAGATCGATGTAGCTGCTTTAGATGAATCCGCAGCGTTGAGTTATAAGTTGTACAAACAACAAATTGAAAATCAAATCAATGATTATAAATACAGATTGTATAACTATCCATTGAATCAAATGCATGGAATGCAAGCTGAAATCCCTGCATTTTTGATCAACATGCATCAAATCAAAGACAAAGCAGATGCTAAGGCGTATATTTCACGTTTGGTAGAAATGAATCATTTGTTTACACAATTGGAAGGAAATCTAAAAGATCGTGAAAAAGCAGGAATCATGCCGCCAAAATTTGTGTTTGATCATGTTATCAGTGATTGTGAAAATATCATTAAGGGAAAACCGTTTGACAATAGCAATAAAAACAGCACACTTTGGAATGATTTCACATCTAAAATTGCAGATTTAGCTTTGGAAGATGAAGATCGTAAAAAGCTAGAAATGTTGGCAAAGGATGCGCTTTTGAACTCAGTCAAACCTGCGTATGGTTCATTAATACTATTACTTGAAGAACAAAGAAAGCGTGCTACAGATGAAGATGGTACTTGGAAATTTCCTAATGGAATGGAATTTTACAACACAGCACTACAGCGTACCACAACAACAAATATGACCGCTGATGAAATTCACGAACTTGGATTGCAAGAAGTAGATCGTATCCATAGCGAAATGAAAAAAATTATGCATCAAGTTGGTTTCAAAGGAAACTTAAGTGAGTTTTTTGTCTTCATGAAAAATGACAAACAATTCTATTACCCAGCTACAGATGAAGGTAGAAAAGCCTACATGGACAAGGCTACCGCAATGATTAATACCATGAAATCACGCTTAAATGAATTGTTCATTACAAAGCCAAAAGCAGATATTCAGGTGAAAGCTGTAGAAGCATTCCGCGAAAAATCTGCTGGAAAGGCGTTCTATCAACAACCAGCATTAGATGGTTCGCGTCCAGGAACATACTATGCAAATATGTATGCTATGGAAGCAATGCCAAGTTACCAAATGGAAGCATTGGCGTATCATGAAGGAATTCCAGGACATCACATGCAAATTGCTATTGCACAAGAATTGGAAAATGTACCAATGTTTCGAAAATTTGGTCGTTATACTGCGTATGTAGAAGGTTGGGGATTATACTCCGAGTTTATTCCGAAGGAAATGGGCTTCTATAGCGATCCCTATTCTGACTTTGGACGTTTGGCAATGGAATTATGGAGAGCTTGTAGATTGGTTGTTGATACAGGAATTCATGCCCGTAAATGGACACGTCAGGAAGGAATCAACTATTATACTTCTCATACACCAAATGCAGAGTCAGATGCTATAAAAATGGTAGAAAGACACATTGTAATGCCAAGTCAGGCAACGGCATACAAAGTTGGAATGAACAAAATTATTGAACTTCGTAAAAATGCAAAAGAAAAGCTAGGACCGAAGTTTGACATTCGCGAATTCCACGAAGTGGTGCTTAGCAATGGAGCAGTACCGTTAAACGTACTAAGCGATTTAGTAGACAATTGGATTGCTAGTAAAAAGTAATTCAGTCAAATAAAATATAGAAAAAACGAGTGCTGTATAAGTACTCGTTTTTTTGTTTTTTACACTTTCGTGAGATGGTACGCATTTCAATATAAAGCTAGTCATTCAAGGTAGACAACTATTAAAAACAACAAAAATGCTCTTTGTTTCCGTGCGGTTTGAAACTTCTCAGTAATAATAGTATACTTACTGGAAATTTTGTAGCAATGTGTGAGTTCTATATAAAAACCGTCAATACTTCCAGAATATATTTTAGGAATCAATATTTGTTGTTTCAAGTACTAGCTTATGGAAATCAAGAAAAAATCTTCCTGAAATAAGGTTAAGACATAAAAAAAGTGGATACAATCGTATCCACTTTTTAGTTTTATAATAAAATCAAGAATATTTACTTGATAATTAATTTCTTAGTTGTAGAAGCATCGTTAGATGATAACTTCATTAAATAGATTCCTGTAGTTAATTTTAAACTTAAATCAACATTACTAGTAACTCCATTCATGTCTTTAGAAGAAATTGTACGTCCACTAAGATCAGTAATCGTTATATTTTGTAATGCAATTCCAGAATTACGAATTGTAATATTTCCATTAGATGGATTTGGATACACAGCAAAAGAATTACTTAAAAACTCATCATTTGATAAAGTCGTTAAATTAAGTTCAGTTGGCATATTTGTTTCAGCTACATTATGTACTGCATCTAAAGTATTTACTGAGTAGTAATTAGAAGGATTTTGAAAAGCGGCTTTTGCCGCAGCTACAGCTTCTGCTGTTGTTGCAAAACCAGAAAAATCATAAGTACCGTTATAAATAACATTATCAAACTCATCATCAGCACCTGGACCATTTCCTAGTGCTAGTGCGTGTTGAGGACTAGTCAATGAAGAAGGCAATGTAGTTTGATTGCTGTCAGCAGGATCTCCAACAAAAAGTGTAGAAGCTGAATGTAAAATATATAAGAAAGATGGATTATCTGCTGCATTTCCACCTCCAGATGCACTTGTAGCATCTTGAAAAACAACTACTTGATCCCCTCCAGTCGAAAGCAAAAAGTTTCCTGTAATTCTAGTATCTGAATACGTTGTAAAATCAGTGCCACCACCTTCATATCTTATGATATCTCCAGCATCTAAGCCACCAGCAGGAGCAGTATATTTTCTTGCTCCTTCGGTACAATTAGGAGATCTAAATTGACTTGTAGTCCCGTCTACTCCGCAATCAGTAAAGTAAATACCTGTTCCAGCTGAGATGTCAACAAATGTGACAAATGCAAAAGTGTCAGGATCATCTCCTTGCAATTGTATTACAACAATATCTCCAGGAGCAAGGACTGTTTGTGCAAATACACTGTTCGTTAATAAAAACATTGGCAAGGCAGCCAAAAAGTAAAGTAAAGTTTTTTTCATATTGTTCAAGATTTATTGGCAGTAAAGATACTAAATTTAAAAAGATACCTACAAACTGCTTGGGAATAATTAATATTTAGTTAAACTCCCTTTCTTAGTTTATCATAAGAAAGGAAGTCTAATTATTGTTATTTTGATTTAGCTTCTAGAAGGGAATGTTCCTTGTAAAGCAATGATATAATTAATACCCAAGAAAGGGTTTCTTATGTTAAAAGCTTGTCCACCTCCAGTTGTACTAGTATTTCCAGTAATTCCAACTGAGTTTGGAGCCATAGTTCTAGTATTATCTACTGTATTGTAGACACTAATGTCTCCACTAGATACCTGAGCCACACCTAAATTACCAGCAGAAGGATCATCAGATGTTGCATCTTCATCATTTACAGCAATGCTACCTTTCATCGTTCCAGCATAGTGAAAGTGATTCGGTAATTCTAACAATGTCAGTGTTTTTGTTTCAATTCCACCTCTTTGTCCTAACTTAATATCAGAAAGTCCTGGTCCACGACCAGCATGAATTGGACTTCTACTTCTTAAATCAGGTAAAGCAAAAGATGTCCTTCCATCTCCTCCGTACGTTGTCCCTAAAAGAGAAAAAAGCGCTTGATTTTGAGAGATAGCAAGTAATTGTCCGTCGCATAACGCCCAACCTCTTGGAGCAAAATTTCCAGCGAACATTACGATTTGTGCTAAAAATGGATTCATAATATATTTTTTAATGTTAATTAATTCGATTTTATAAAGCCTGATTTTAGCTTCTTGAAGGATATACTCCAACCAATGCAATGATAAAGTTCACAGCTTCAAAAGGATTTCTAATATAGAAAGATTGACTTCCTCCAGTTGATAATGTATTTCCAGTAATACTAACAGAATTAGCTGCCATAGTTGTTGAATTAGTTATTCCGTTATATAAACTAATATCACCAGTACTAACTTGTGCTACACCAAAATTAGCATTCGTAGGATCATCTGTAGTTGCATCTTCATCATTTACCATAATACTACCATTTAATGTAGCTCCACTATGCGAGTGATTTGGCATTTCTAATACATTTAAAGTGTGGTATTCTACACCACCTCTTTGTCCTAACTTAATAGAAGAAAGTCCTGGTCCTGTTCCTGGGTGAATTGCACTTCTACCACGTAAATCTGGTAAAGCAAATGTTGTTCTACCGTCACCTCCATAAGTTGTTCCTAAAATAGAAAACAAAGCCGTGTTTGATGAGATAGCTAATAATTGTCCGTTACATAAACCCCAACCTCTTGGGGCAAAGTTTCCACCGAACATAACAATTTCTCCGATAAATGGATCCATAATAATATAGTTTATAAGGTTAAAAGAATAAAGATAGCATTTTTTATTAAATGCCTATATTTCAAAAATATGAGTATTACGTCATTAATATGATGGTCAAATTACTCAAAATTAAAAACAGGTAGAATTACGTAATTCTTAATGTAAATTAATTTTTTAAGTAAGAATTGTAGAAAGTAGATTCATATATTTTACTATTTTTAAGCCATACTAACTACAAAATTTAATAATTATGGATTCAAATTCAGGAGAACAAAAAGCGGGATTTATTTACCCACCAAATGCAATTCCTTTAAGTACAGCGTCTGAATGGACAAAAGCATGGAGAAACAGAACATCAGTTGAGGAAATCAATGGTTTTTTTATTCCTATGACAGACATTGTAGAAGCACAAACAGAACTTGGAGTGAGTAATATGCGTGGCTATATGGGAATAGACTCAACTGGAACACACCATTTGCTTCTTGTGGGTGTTGATGCCAAAGGAAATGATATGATTGACGAATCTAAAGGTCAATTTGTATATGATTATACCAAACCTTGTCCGCAACAATGTGGTGATGGAAACGTATTAAATGGAGGAGAATAATTTATGTCGTTATTAGATATATTTTCTGATAGTTCAACAATACTATTATTGTTGAATGCTGTACTTTATGCTAAGTATATACTATCAAAAGATTTGACATATAAATATTTTGCTATTTATTTAATACTAATGGCAGTAAATCAAAGTTTTGTCACTATTTTTTTTGAATTAGAGATAGATAATACATTTCTAGCCAATACATTCATGATAGCTCAGTTTATTTTGTTAAGTCTATTCTATTATGCAATCTTTGAAATGCAAAATAGAAGAAAATATATATTAATTATACTAATAATTGTATCAATAATCTTAGGAGTTCAATACATTTGGACTCCTAATTTATTTTTTAATTATAATACTATAGGAATTATTGCTACTTCATCCATTCTTATATCATATGCAATTACTTATTTTTTCTATTATATTGGAGATAAAGAACTCAAACTATATTTAGTAAACAGTGGAATATTAATTTATCTTTTAGGAACTATTTTAATCTTTTCTATTGCGAATGTTGGTTTAAAAATTGCTCGAGATATAGAAGTGGCCTTATGGATATTAAATGCTTTTATTTATCTTGTATTTCAAGTGATTATTACTACACAATGGTTTGTTGATCGGAAAAGAAAGAAAAATATAAAAAATTAGTTGTAATGGATTCACTTTTTATAGAAGATATTGGAGTTATTACAGTTGTAATTTTTGGGGTAGTCCTTTTATTGGTAATGGGATTGACACTAATTCTGTTTTTCTACCTATCACGAAAAAAAATCATTCAAAAAGAACTTGAAAAGAAAACATTAGAACTCAATCATCAAAAAGAAATGCTAAAAGCTACAATTGTAGCACAAGAAGCCGAACGCAATCGTATTGCACAAGATCTACACGATGCCATTAGCGCTAAACTAAATGTAGTTTCCTTAAGCGCTAATTTTCTGTTAGAAGAAGAAAATGTTACTGAACAAGAAACATATGAAATCATCAATCACATGTTAAAAGTAACGAATAAAACGATTGAGAGTTCTCGAAAAATTGCACATAACTTATTGCCGCCAATTCTAGAAAAATTTGGACTTGGTGCAGCGTTAGAAGAATTGTGTGATGAATTTAACAACAGTAAAAAAGTACAAGTTTCCTCAAAAATAGAGTATACAACAGGAAGACTCTCCAAAGATAATGAATTGCATGTCTTTAGAATTGTTCAAGAACTCATGAATAACTCTATGCGCCATGGAAAAGCAAAAGGAATTGAATTAAATTTTAATCCCAAAGAAGAAAATTTATTCTTGTATTATAAAGACGATGGCTTAGGATTTGATACTAAAAAAATAGGAATTCAAAAAGGATTAGGGTTGCGAAATATAGAAACTAGAGTATCTTTACTACAGGGCGAAATTAGCTATCACAGCGAAAAACAAAAAGGAGTAGAAGTAGAAATTACCATATAAATTACAACATCATGGATACACCAATTATAAAAATAGCCATTGCCGACGACGAAGCTCTGTTTAGGGCAGGAATGTCGTTCATACTTACACGTGTAAAAAACTTTGAAATTGTTTTTGAAGCTGAAAATGGTTCAGACCTGATAGAAAAATTGAAAGTTGCTACAGAATTACCAGATGTCATATTGATGGACCTAAAAATGCCGTTGCTTAATGGTGTTGAAAGCACTAAAATTCTACAAAAAGAATATCCAGAAATAAAAGTTATAGCAGTAACGAGCTATGATGGTAAATCATTTATTACAAATATGATTGATGTTGGAGCTTCTTCATATCTACTTAAAAACACATCGCCAAAAGTAGTTGTACATACCATCAATGAAGTGTATGACAAAGGATTTTATTATGATGAGCGTGTGCTAAAAATTATTCACAAAAACCTATTATCTGCTAAAAGCAAACGCATAAAAAGTGATTTAGATAACAATCTACTCACAAAACGAGAAAAAGAAATTTTAGAACTTATCTGCAATCAATATACGACCAATGAAATTGCAGATAAGCTCTTTATCAGTCCACGTACAGTGGAAGGGCATAGAAATAATTTATTGCTCAAAACAGAATCTAAAAACGTGGCTGGTTTGGTAATTTATGGAATTCAAAAAAAGCTGATAGAGTTATCACCTGATTTTTAAATTTTCTTAATTGACAATTTTATGACGTATCCATTACTATCAATTTTACACTTTATAATTTGACAGAAAATAACTCATTACAAATCATAAAAACAGAGCTTAGAAATTAAATTCTAAGCTTTTTAATTATCCAGAATATTATCTTTACTTTTGGGGCTTACAAGCAGCATTACATGAAGAAAAATATATTCATTGCCATAGAAGGTATTGATGGAAGTGGGAAAAGTACACAAGCAAAAAACATTGCTAAAAAACTAGAAGGAGATGGACACAAAGTATATCTTACATTTGAACCAACAGATATGCGTATCGGGAAAATGATTCGCAGTATTTTGGGCGGAAAAGAAAAAGCAGACGAAAAAGTAATTGCAGCTTTATTTGTGGCAGATAGATTGGATCATTTACTGCATGAAACTGAAGGAATTCTCAAAAAAATAGAAGAAGGTTATACCGTTATTACTGATCGCTATTACTTCTCTTCATATGCGTATCATGGAGCGCATATCGATATGGATTGGGTTATTGCTTCTAACAAAATGGCAGCAAATACCTTAAAACCTACCGTAAATATATTTGTAGATGTTTCTCCAGAAGTTGCTATGGAGCGTATTAATTTAAACAGAGATTCAGTTGAAATATACGAAACGCTAGACAACCTAAAAGCAGTGCAAACACAATACCTAAGAGCATTTGATAAACTCAAAGAAGAAGAACATATTGTAGCTGTAAATGGTGATAAAACTCCTGAAAAAGTTACAGAAGCACTTTGGGAAGTCATTCAAAAAGAAATAAAAGACTTCTAAAAAAGACTTAAAATACTAAATACTACAAAATCTCTTCAATTGAAGAGATTTTGTGTTTTATAAAATAATATAACTGAGTTTACTACATACTTTCAAAGGGCTCAGAATAACAAAACCGTGTTTTCCCTAAAAGTAAAAGTTTTTTCTCCCTAAATAAAAACCGTGTTTTTCCTGTGTCAAATTAGCGAATTGACTCTAATAAATCGGAATAAGGATATATAGATTTGTTTTCGTAATCAATAAGTGGAAAATGATTAATAAATTCGTAGATAAGTTAAACTCTGATGGGCTTGTTACCTATATCAATACGTTGGCAGGTATCACCGTAAAGTTAGGAGCACAAAATGTTGCCGATGTTGATTCTGACGAAAGCGATATTGATGGAGATAATTTACTTATAACGATAGTGCGTATTGAGGAAGAAAGTACTTTAAAAAACTTTCCAAATAAAAGACTCGTGGAAAATGGAGGCGCTTTTCAGGTAGATAATCGTTTTCCAAAAATTCATCTCAACTATTACCTATTATTCTCTTGCACATTACAATATGACAAAGCAGTAGCAGTCATACACAAAACAGTTAAATTTTTTCAACATCTAAAAAAGTTTGCTTTCACAGCAGATGAAGATGATATAGAACTCAATATGGAACTATGTTCACCAAGTTTTGAGCAACTCAATAATATTTGGGGAATGTTAGGTGGAAAACAAATACCTAGTGTACTCTACAAAGCAAGAGTATCAGCACTTGAAAGAGACATTGAAAAACTAGCATCAGTAATCACAACGATTGGAGGAGAACAAAAGCACTATGAGTAGATTTAGTTACATATACGCACCGCTAACCACGGTGAGATTAAACCATGAAAACGAGTTAGAAGCACAAAACTATGTAAAAATCTATCCAAGCAAAGCTTCTGAAGCACTCATCCAAAAATACAAACTTGTGGTAAAACTGATACCCAAAGGTTTTGTGCTTCTTTATAAAAAGCAAGAAGAATTTGTGGCGCAAACGGTAGAAGAAACCTTTATGATTGGCGAAGAAGAAGTCACAGACCAACGAATTACTGAATATGTATCTAGTACGCCAGATCCAACATATTCAAATTGGTTACCTGGTGTAGTCGATTTTAATTTAGAGTTCTACGCAATTGCTGATAAAGAATATAAAAATGATACCGATTGGGACAATCTAGCATTGAGCGACTTTGTAGTATACAGTGCAACTGATTTAAATGGAACCATTACCACTAATACTACAATAAACGAACGAATACAACCAGATGCTATTTTGCAACTCAATATTACTGATACAAACATCTCAACACCAGTTTCATTGGCGTTTGAAGTTAATATAAATCCATAGATACTTATAACAATAACGTTAATGTCGAATTACATTTTAATTAAATACTAACAAAACTTTTAAATCATAAATATTATGCCTAGTACATTAAAAACACCAGGAGTTTACGTTGAGGAAATTGTGAAATTTCCACCTTCCGTAGCACAAGTTGAAACGGCTATACCTGCATTTATTGGGTATACTGAAAAAGCAACAAATAAGCTTCCAGGAGATCTAAACAATATTCCCACACGAATTACATCATTATTAGAATACGAACGTTTCTTTGGAGGCGCCAAAGCTGAAACGACAATTACTGTAACAGTAACTGAGGACTCAGATAATAATAAAACTATTGCTGTAACACAGCCTACGGCAAAGGAACCTTTTATAATGTACTATTCAATGCAATTATACTTTGCTAATGGAGGAGGTCCATCTTATATAGTTTCTGTAGGACGTTATGGAAGTGTACTAGCTGATAGTGAAACAGCAGTAACAGGAATAGCAGATACAGTTGCACTAAAAGCTGGATTAGATGAAGTTGCAAAAGTAGATGAGCCAACACTACTGTTATTTCCTGATTTAACTAGAGCAGATAGTATTGATACAAGTACATTTTATGGACTATACAATGATGCATTGACGCAATGTAATAAACTACAAGATAGATTTACAATAATAGATACACTTAGTTATGACGGATCAACTTCTACAGATCCAAATGTTGCAGCATTGCGCAGTGGTATTAGTTTAGGGAAAGACTTTGTAAAGTATGGAGCAGCGTATTATCCACACTTAGAAACCATTCTAAATTATACCATTAGTGAAACTGGAATCTCAGTAGTACATACAGGAGGAAGTTCTCCAGCGCCATTAGCACAAGCAAAAGCGAATGCAGCTAAAGATATTTTAGAAGGATATACAACAGATGGAGTTTTAGCGGACTTAGAAACAACTATGGAAGCTGCCATCACAGCTTTAGCAGGAGCTTCAGATGATTCAGGAGCTTTAGCTTTAGTGCCAGATGTCATCAATGCAGTTGATGCGATTATCGCGCATTTAGAAAATGTAATCTCTGAAGCTGAAAAATTAGTAGATGCAGGTAGAGATGCTGCAGATGCCTCGTCTGTCCCAGCAGATACTGCAGCAGTAACAGCAGCTGTAAATGCTTTGGATACAGTAATTACATCACATGTACGTAGTGGAATTGTAAGCTTAGAAGGAGATAAAGATAGTTTAAGTGCTGCAGCAGATCAAACAGAAGCAGATACAGCAGGAACAAGTGCTAACGGAAATGTTGACGCACTAGACATAGCTGTAGAAATTGATGCAAGAATTGCGGCAATCATCACAGCAATTGATACCATTGTAACAGCAGGTGGAAGTGCAGGAATCTTAAATGGAAAAACACTTGCAGAAGTTGAAACCTTAGATAATTCAACATACAACAAAATCAAAACAGCTATCAACAATTTGCCAATGGAATTACCTCCAAGTTCAGCAGTTGCTGGAGTATATGCTAGAGTAGATAGTACAAGAGGTGTTTGGAAAGCGCCAGCAAATGAAGGATTAAGCTATGTGGTAAAACCAACAGTTCGAATTACTAACGATATTCAAGATGGATTAAATGTAGATACAACTACAGGAAAATCAATCAATGCAATTCGCTCATTCACAGGTAAAGGAATCCTAGTTTGGGGAGCAAGAACTTTAGCAGGAAATGATAACGAGTGGAGATATATTTCAGTAAGACGCTTCTTCAACATGGTAGAAGAGTCTGTAAAAAAAGCAAGTGATCAATTTGTATTTGAAGCGAATGATGCCAACACTTGGGTTCGTATCCGATCAATGATTGAAAACTTCTTAGTCAATCAATGGAAAGCAGGAGCATTAGCAGGAGCTACAGCTGATGAAGCATTTTATGTAAAAGTTGGATTAAACCAAACCATGACTGCAGATGATATTCTTAATGGAATTATGAATGTAGAAATTGGAATGGCAGTAGTACGTCCCGCAGAATTCATCGTATTGAAGTTCTCTCATAAAATGCAAGAATCATAATTGATTAGTAATAACTAAAAAGAAGAAATAAATCATTAAAAACATAAAACTATGTCATATCCATTACCAAAGTTTCACTTCCAAGTAGAATGGGGAGGAACTAAAATCGGTTTTCAAGAAGTGTCAGGACTCGATTATGAAGTCGAAAAGTTAGAGTACAGAGATGGGGCAAGCCCAGAATATAGCAAAATTAGCATGCCAGGAATGGTAAAATTTACAGATATCGTATTAAAAAGAGGTGTGTTTAAAGGCGATAATGAATTTTTTGAGTGGATGAAAACGGTCAAACTTAACAAAGTTGAACGGCGTGATATCACCATCAGTCTATTAGATGAAGAACATGCGCCTGTAGTAGTTTGGAAAGTATTAAACGCTTGGCCATTAAAGATTCAATCTACAGACTTAAAAGGAGAATCAAACGAGGTTGCTATTGAAACATTGACTTTAGCACACGAGCGTATAGAAATTAGCAATGAAGGATAATCCAAATTATGGCACTTTTTGACAATTTTAAATATCCAGTTTCTGGCTTTCACTTTGTAGTCTACTTTAATGGACTCTTACCAAATCCTGTTGACATGAGTTTTCAGTCAGTATCAGGATTGAGTGTAACGGTTGAAACAGAAAGCTATGCAGAAGGTGGAGAAAATAGATTTGTTCATGAAATACCAAAAGGATTAAAATTCAGCACGCTAATACTCAAAAGAGGTCTCAAAAGTGTACCGTCATCCGTAGCAAAATGGTGTGAAGATGCGTATGAGAAATTCGAATTCAAACGCTTAAATCTAATCATCGTATTGCTCAGCGAAAATCACCTTCCTATCAAAACATGGAATGTAGTCGGAGCTTATCCTATCAAATATGAATTGGGAGAATTTAATGCCGAAACGCAAAGCATACTTATAGAAACCTTAGAGTTAAAGTATGACTATTTTAAACTCTTACTATAACAAAACTATAATGGGAATCGAAATAAAAAACTTGCGTATCAAAGTAAATGTCAACGCTCAAAAAGAGGAAGAAATGTCATTGGTTAAAGAAGAACGTTCCAACTGGACGTCTCACGAAATCATGACAGCCGTTTCAAAAATGATCACTAACAAAAAAGAACGCTAATCATGTCTATACTTGGAGAATTAGAAAAAATGCTCATATACAAGCTCGACGATAAGGGAAATAGACAAGGCGAGCCAATCAAAGTTACGATCAATCCAGAAGGATACAAAGAGTCGTTTTCTGTAGAATACAACCAAGACCAAGAAGCAAACTCAAGCGGTAAAAAACCAAAATTCGTCAAAGTAAAACCGGGCGACTTTACCTTTAAATTACTATTTGATGCTACAGGAATCTTTGAAATTGTAGACTTAAATCTTACAGATACACTCAACAGTATCGCAGCAGACATTGCAGGATTCAATCCATTTCAAGACGATCAGGCTAGTGAAAAAAATGTAGTTACAGAAATTGATAAAATCAAAGAACTAGTCACATACAAAGGCGAAATGCACATGCCGTATGAACTAGAAATTGCTTGGGGGTCATTAAATCTTAAATGCTTCCTCATCAAACTAGATATCGATTACAAACTATTTAATACCAAAGGATATCCAATTCGAGCGGTAGCAACACTAACCTGTAAAGACAGTACAGCAGACAAACTTCGTCAAGCAGCAGTAAACAAACAATCTCCCGATTTAACACACATTCGTCGTGTACAAGAAGGCGATACTTTACCGCTGATGAGTTATAGAATTTACGGCGATCCAAAATACTATTTGGAAGTTGCTAGGGTAAATAACTTGCTCAATTTTAGAAATATAGAACCGGGAACTGAATTATTTTTTCCACCATTAAATAAAACGCAAAGCGCATGAGTTTAGTCGGAGACATATCGACAGATCAACAAAACTTAGTCACATTTACAGTGCTCATTGGAGATGCGGAAGAAGAAGTAAGTGCAACCTATGGTGTAAAAACCATTACGGTAGAACGTACGTGCAATCGAATCCCAACAGCAACTTTAGTCATTGTAGATGGTGATAGCGTAACGCAAGAATTTGAAGCAAGCAATGCACCGTCATTTGCACCCGGAGAAAAAATTCATATCAAAGGAGGTTATGACTTTGAAGACAAAACACTTTTCAAAGGAATCATTACCAAACATGCCATAAAATCAAATAACTCAACAAATTATTTGATCATTGAGTGCAAAGACGAAGCGTTCAAAATGACGCAAGCACGCAAAAATAAAATCTTTTATGAAGCTACTGAAAGTGATGTAGTTGGTGATATAATTAGTGAAAATGGATTAAGTGGATCTATGACATCAACATCATACACACATCATGAAATCGTTCAGTATCAAGCAACAGATTGGGATTTTATTCAATGTAGAGCACAAATCAATAACATGCTATGTTTCGTACAAGACGGAGAAATTAAAATAGAAGCACCAACCCTAAGTGGAAGTGTGTTCACGGCAACTTTTGGTGATAATGTTTTCTCTTTTGATGCAGAAATAGATGCCCGTAATCAGTATGATACGTTTGAAGCATCTGCCTGGAACTATTCCAATCAGGAATTGGTTACCAAAACAGCGAGTAATAACGGATTAAATACTGCTGGAAATCTAGATTCAGGAACACTTGCAGAAGCGGCTGGAGGAAATACAGTCACACTCACACATACAGGAGATATTCCAGACGAGATACTAACGTCTTGGGCAGAATCTAAAAGTATGTATCAGCAACTCGCTAAAATATGCGGAACCGTAAAAGTACAAGGAACAGAATTGGTCGTGCCAGGAAAAGTCATCACACTTGCAGGAATGAGCGATCGCTTTAACGGAGACGTATTTGTATGTGGTGTTCACAATACAATTACTGACGGAAACTGGCTCACAACGATAGAATTTGGATTAAATCCAGACTGGTTTGCCGAAACCTACGAAGTAAGTCAATTGCCAGCTTCAGGAATGTTACCAGCCATTGGAGGATTACAAATAGGAGTCGTATCAGCCTTAGAAGGTGATCCAAAAGAAGAGCACAGAATCCAAGTAAAACTGCCAATCATAAGTCCTGATGAAGAAGGAGTTTGGGCACGTGTACTAACCATGCATGCAGGAGAAGAATTTGGTGTACACTTTTTACCAGAAATCGGGAACGAAGTCCTAGTAGGTTTCTTAAATGACGATCCAAATCAGGCAGTAGTCTTAGGTTCATTATTCAGTAATACGAATGTTTCTCCAGTGAAATATTCAGATGATAATTTTGAAAAAGTAATCAAGACGAAAAGTGAACTCAAAATTACCATGAATGATGAATTGAAAAGCATCAAACTGGAAACACCAGCTGAAAAAATAATCAATATAGACGATGATGAAGGTGTTATCACATTAGAGGATGAAAATGGAAACAGTATCACTATGAATTCTGACGGAATCACGATTGAATCTGCAAAAGACATTATCATCAATGCAGCACAAGGAAATATAACCATGGAAGCCATCAATATAGAAATGGCTGCTTCTGCAGAATTTAAAGCAGAAGGAGCTACGGCAACTTTAGAAGGTTCAGCCACCACAACCATAAAAGGAGGAATCGTACAAATAAACTAAAACAAAAAAACAATGCCACCAGCAGCAAGAATCACAGATATGCATATATGTCCAATGACAACAGGACCTGTTCCACACGTAGGCGGACCAATATTGCCACCAGGAGCACCAACCGTACTCATAGGCGGATTGCCAGCCGCAAAAGTAGGAGATATGTGTGTATGTACTGGACCACCTGATAGTATTGTGGCAGGCTCAGGAACAGTATTGATAGAAGGAATGCCAGCTGCAAGAATGGGTGATTCAACAGCACATGGAGGCACGATAATATTAGGAGAACCAACTGTATTAATAGGAGGATAACATTATGGATTCATCAATAGCAGCATACTTAGGAAAAGGATGGGATTTTCCACCAACGTTTCTAAAAAATCAGGGAGAAGTCAAAATCATTTCTGATATAGAAGACATTGAAAAAAGTTTACACACCATCATAACCACGCGTAGAGGCGAACGTGTAATGCGCCCAAGATTTGGTTGCGATCTTACAGACCAAATATTTGAAAATCTTAGCGCAACGCAAATGACCATTATGAAGAATAGAATTGAAGAAGCCATCATTCTGTACGAACCAAGAGTTGAGGTCATCAAAATAGCATTAGACACACAAAACTTTCTAGAAGGGAAGTTTCTAATCAAAATAGAATATCTAATAAGAGCAACAAACACAAGGAGAAACATTGTATTCCCTTACTATATAACTGAAGCAACAGACATTTAATCATGAGCGATTGTACAGAAAATACACTAATAAAGTCACGCGAAGGCACTACACAGCAAGAGCGTTACCTTTCTTTGCTTGATCCTGAGAATGTAAAACTCATGGGGTTTGAAGTAAAGGATTGGATGAACTTTGCAGAAGAGTTTTCAAAACACGTACAATTATACGATCAAACAAATTACCAAACGCCAAGCGGAACTTGGGAACCGTTTCACAATGCTTCTGAAGAAATTAAAGAAGTTATTGAAACCTACACAGAGGGAGACATTACGCCACAATTGGCACTATTCATAGCGTTCTTAAAATTATTAAACAAGAGTAAAGAGCGATTCAATCAAATTACACAGCGTCATCTTGATTTTTACTATAAAGAAGTATTACAACTCAAGAAAAAAGACGAAAAAACAGATCATGCGTATATTATTTTCGAATTAGCAAAAAATGCAAACGAACAATTTTTAAGTGACGAAACACTAGTAGATGCAGGGAAAGATAGTAACGGAAAAAACCTTCACTATAAACTAGAAGATGAAATTGTCATTAACAAAGCTAAAATAGCAACGTTGCGCAATACATATTCCTATCAAGACGAATCTAATTGGCATGCATCAAGCATTGCAAATTCTGCCGATGGAGAAGGAGGAGAAGCTGAAGATGGAGGAACTTCTTGGTTGCCATTTGGCGATAGAGATCGCAATTTGGCGAAGAAAGGTTTTTCACTTAGTGCACCATCATTATTACTATCAGAAGGTGTTCGTACGATTACCATAAATGCCGCTTTTACATCGTTACCAAATGGAAAAGAATTGCGTTCAATCATAAAAGTAGAACATACGGGAGAAAAGGGTTGGGTTGAACTTCCATTTGCTGCAGTTACAAAAGCACAAACACTAAATAATGCTGTAGCAATCGTTATTGAACTAACAGAAGATGATGAAAAGATTGTTAATTACGATGCAGAAATTCACGAAGGAGCATACAGTACAACATATCCAATCATTCGTGTCTTATTTTCACAAGAAGATACTTCTGAAAGTACATATGAGACATACCTATTACTAGCAAATGCAACTTTACAAAACATTACCATTACTACAACAGGATCATATTCTGAAAACCTAACTATCAGAAATGATTTAGGAAAAGTAAAAACTGACAATCCGTTTTATCCATTTGGAATTCAAGCAAAAAAACGCGCTAGTTTAAAAATTTCTTCTGATGAATGGATTGGAAAACGAATTAGTAATGTGGAAGTATCTTTAAGTTGGAAAGATCGTCCAGATAGCTTCCAAGAACATTACCAACAATACATAAAAGAGTACATTGAGCTCAAACCAACTGAAACGTTCAAAGATATTTATGATGCCATCAAAGCAGGAACAAAAACAAGCACAACTTTAGTGACTGGAACTGATGGAGAAAATCGTTTTAAAGTAGACGCAAATTATATTGGATCAGTAAAAACACGTACCGAAAGTGTTGCAGATGCAGTAGCCAAAGAAGATGACGATGATGAAGAAGTTGTACGCAGAAGAAGATTAAAAGAACGTCGTGCCAGAGAACAAAGACGTAGCAATGATAGAAGATTAATTGGAAGAAGAGACAAAAGATCTCGAAGACATTCAGAAGAAGAAGTACGTGCAATGCGTCATAGACATACTGATAACAAGGACACACGTAGAGATGCCGACGTTGTAGACAGAACATCTTCAAACGGACTAGGACAACCCATGTTTAATGGTGCTTCAAGTGTTACATTCAGTAAATTTTTGCCGACAAATACAACGTATGTACCTAAAAAATCAGATGATTATTTTGTACAATTGTCTTTACAAAACAGTTTTTTACACGATGCGTTTTCAAAAATATACACTTATCATGCTTTAAATGAATTGGCATTACCAAATAACGCATACACGCCATTTGCTGAAAATATTTCGGTAAAAGTGACCAGTGTAGAAACAATTGCAGCCAATAAAAATGAAGTACAACTATATCACGAATTACCTTTCGGAATCAAACGCGTAAAACGCTCCAACTTATCACTAATGGCATTGCCAGAAGATGGAGGACAATTATACATTGGAATAGAGGAGGCAATTGCCGATCAAAACATTCAACTGTTATGTCAAATTGAAGAAGGTTCTGAAAATCCAGATGCGATAGAAACCTATGACAAAGCAACCGTAACATGGCAATATTTATACAACAATACATGGAATAATTTAAAACCTGCATATTTACTCAAAGACCAAACCGATAACTTTTTGAAAGCTGGATTGATAGCCTTTACAGTACCAAAACAATTTGGGGACAACACGCTCTTTGCAGAAGACTATTTATGGATTCGTGCTACGATTTCTAAACCGTATGATACCGTATCAAAATTTACAAACATTCATGCGCAAGCAGTAGAAGTACAATTTGTAAATAACGATAATACTACGCAACATTTGGAAAAAGGAATGCCAGCAGAAACCATTTCAAAGCTACAAGATCGTTTGGCTACTGTAAAAAAAGTAATGCAACCGTATGCTTCTTTTGACGGTTTACCAAAAGAAAGTGACTTGGATTTTTACCGAAGAGTTAGCGAACGATTACGTCATAAAAACAGAGCTATAACGCTATGGGATTATGAACATCTGGTACTTCAAGAATTTAATTATTTACACAAAATCAAATGTCTTAATCACAGTACAAACACTAGCTTTAAAGCGCCAGGAGAAGTATTATTGGTTGCCATTCCAAACATTATTGATCAAAATGTATATGACATATACAAGCCAAAATTGAGTCAAACTAAACTCAATGCAATTGAAACGTACATTAACAAGTTAAACACCTTGCACATAGAGGCCAAAGTAGTATCGCCAGTATATGAACCTGTTACAATTCTATTAAGCGCACGATTCTATGAAGGTTTGGATGCTAATTTCTATGCGAAAAAACTAAAAGAAGACTTAGCACAATACTTGTCGCCGTGGGCATTTGACAAAAATCAACCGATCTCATTCGGAAATGCTTTATACGGAAGTGAAGTCATCTTTTACATTGAAAATTTAGACTATGTAGATTATATAAAAGATTTCAAAATGCTGCACGATGGAGACGAAAAAGATGAAATCATCCCAACAGATCAAAAAAGTATATTAACCTCAGTCGTGCCAGAATCACACACTGTTACCGCTATTACAACTGTAGAATGTTAAACGTAGACGAACATATCACCATACCGAGCAATGTAAGCTATCAGAACGACTTAGATTTTCAACATCTAAGAGATGCAGGACAGCAATATATTGAAAATCTCAGTCGAAAAATCTGGACAGATTACAACATCACAGATCCAGGAATTACGATCATGGAATTGTTATGCTATGCCATTACGGACTTAGGATTACGAATAGATCAACCTATTAAAAACTTGGTTGCTTCCGAAGAAGACAATTTCGAAGGAATGCACGAGCAATTCAAATCTGCAAAAAACATTCTTACCTGCAAACCAGTTACAGCCTTAGATTATAGAAAATTATTCATCGATATCAAAGGAGTAAAAAACTGTTGGTTGGCAATTCACAAATTACCAATACATGCAGATTGCAACGAGGAAAATCCACGAATCAGCTTTGAACCATTTGTAGGTTCTGAATACAATACAGAAACCATCTACGTCAAAGGACTGTACACCATTTTAGTCGATTTTGATGATGATGAAGAGTATGTAGAAGAAGACATCATAGCTACGATCTTTACAAAATATCATGAAAACAGAAACCTTTGCGAAGACTTAGTTGAAGTTAAAAAAATATCTAAACAATGCATTCGTGTATGCGCAGAAATCCAATTGGAAAATGGCGCCAATGAAGAAAAAGTACATGCAACCATAAATTGGGAATTAGGACAGTACTTATCACCAAGTGTACGTGCAAATTCTTTAACAGAAATGTTAGATAGTGGACTTTCGCCAGATGAAATATTTGAAGGACCAATCTTAGAAAACGGGTTCTTAACGCCAGAAGCATTACAAAAATCAGAATTGCGCAAGCAAGTACGTTTGTCTGACATCATGAATATCATCATGAAAATTGATGGAGTCAAACTAATTGAAGACATCAGTATAGACAATTGTCTACCAAAAGTAAATGGTGAAGATGGAGAATGCAATCAAAACA
The DNA here is from genome assembly GCF_022447245.1 of Kordia sp. Lineage (GTDB taxonomy): Bacteria > Bacteroidota > Bacteroidia > Flavobacteriales > Flavobacteriaceae > Kordia. Next base: position 44,370 of record NZ_JAKVBC010000005.1, read on the forward strand.
TTACGGCAAAAAGCGATCCTTGGTTGATCTGTGTAGAAGAAAACCATTTACCAATACTCTGCGATCAAAGTACATTTAAATATAAAAAAGGCTTCTTACCAGTTGGATTAAACCAAGAAATGGTTGCTGAATTTACGGCAGAACTTGAAGCAGCAGAAAAAGTAAGTACAGAAAAATCATTTGATGACTTGCCAATGCCTTTAGGTGTGTACAGTCAAATTAAATACAATACGGTACAACATCATTTACCAGAAAACTACGGAATATCTAAATATGGCTTGTCCAATACAGTTCCAGACGAACGCAAAGTACAGGCGAAACAATTACAAGGATATTTGCTCTTTTTCGATCAAGTATTAAGTACGTATTTTTCGCATTTGGAACATGTAAAAACACTCTTAGCAGCAGATGAAAACCTGCAACAAACCTACTTTTTCAAAGCTGTAGAAGGCATTAATGGAATTGAGACTTTGCTTGACAATTATCCAAAATACAAGCAAAATGTAGAGAATATCATTGACAAGTTGGAGGATTTTAACGAACGTAGAAACGAACTCTTAGATCATTTAATTGCACGTTTCGCAGAAGTCTTTGAAGATTATACCAATACGATGTACAAACTCTTTGGAAAAGACAAAGACAGTGTTGAAGCAAATATCATCAGTACAAAAAATAGATTCATCAAAGAATACGATATCATCAGTTCGGAACGTGGATTAGCATTCAATTACAGAAGTGAAGAACAATGGGATACAGAAAATGTGTCTGGATTCCAGAAACGAATTGCACTATTATCTGGTTTAGACGATTATTCACGACGCGATTTATTCAACGATTACATCAGTATAGAAACGTTACAACGTAATACAGAACGAGATGGAATTCACTTTGAATACCGTTGGTTAATCAAAAGCGATAGTAAAGTATTTCTATCATCGCAAAAAGACTTTGTTACCAAACAACAGGCAATCAATGAATTATTGGAAGTTTTAAAACTAGCAACCAATCAAGACAATTACGTATTACGCCAAACAGAAACAAGATCACAACGCTATTACATTGCTTTGCTAGATGAAGAAGGAGAAGTAATTGGAAGACAATATAACCATTACTACGCTACCCAAGAAGCTGCTGAAGAAAAGAGACTCGAAGCCATTGCATATATAAGCAACTTATTATTTGATGAAGGTTTCTACATGATAGAAAACATATTGACATTACCATATCATACTAAAAAAATTGATGATTTAAACGATTGTTTGCCTTTATGTTTAGATGGATGTAATGCTTGTAAAAAAATAGATCCATTCTCATATCAGGTAACTATCATATTTCCAGGATATACGCCGCGATTCTCTAATATAGATTTCCGCATTTTCATGGAAGACTTAATCCGAAGAGAATTACCAGCGCATATTTTACCACGAATTTGTTGGGTTGGACACATTGATGGCGCGTTAACCCGAATAGAGGAAATAGAAGTAATTACAGGTCCAATAGACGGAGAAATCTCCGAATTAGGAGAAGTTTCATCTCCAATTATTGAGGATACCGTAGATGAAGCTATTTCAGAACCAATTGATACAGTAACGCCAATAAATGTAAATGATTTATCAGATGGAATGATACGAAGAAGTAAAATATACAAAATCGTAGATGACGATGAAGCCTATGATATGAAGCACATTCAAAAAGCGTGGAAACAATTTTTAGAATCCAAAAAAGGAGAACCAAACTATATGGCATCGCACCAAACAACCAAAACATTACTCTGTGCGATGAACCGAATGAACACCATTTACGCTACAGGAACCTTACATGATTGTAATGATGATGATGGCGAAAATAAAAACAGAATCATACTTAACAGAAGCGCCTTGGGTTCACTGTAAGTAGTAAAATTATATACTAGGTATTAGGTATTGGCTGTTAGATCTTAGGCTTCACAAAAGAAACCAAGACTCAAAACCCAAAACCAGTAAAAAATAAATAGAGATGAAAACAATAGAGAAAAAAGAACCGTACTTACACACCTTAAACACACGCGGCAATATCTATGAAGAATTTTTGCCGGATCAAGTTTTAACACATAAAAATCTAAATAAAGTTGTAAATTACTTCGAAGATCAAGATCGGTTAAGTCGTGTGTACTTAATAGGTGTCGGTGTTGGTTGCGGATTAAATATTGTTTCATACTCAAACTCATACATAGAAATTGGTCAAGGTGTCGGTGTAACAACCGATGGAGACATTATAAAATCAGAAACACGTAGATTTCACTACTATTCGGTACTGACTGATAGAGCGTCTTACGAACTATTTGATGGACTACAGGTATATGAGATTTACGAACAAGAGGAGGCGGGACGTCTGAGCGACGAGCTTCCGCTCTCCTCTTTTACAAGTAACGAATCAGGCGCACTCAGAGACTACATAGTTGTGGCTTATGTTGAAAATTATTCAGAAGATGAAGGTTTATGCGGTGGTTCTGGTTGTGATGAAACTGGAAATAAAATATATAGCAATCTCAAAATTCTCTTAATTCACAAAAGCAATAAAAATGCACTCGTAGCAGAAGATACTATTTACAACAGTCACGATGTACTATCGTACTATGATACATTGCCAGAGTTGTGCATGCCACGTTTATTGTTAACCAAAGACAATACGACTGCAGGAATTGATATTCACGATCAATTTACAGCAAGTTTTTCTCTAAAAACAGATTTATACAATGGAATAACAACGATTATTGATCGTTTTAGCCATCGTATCAACTTTGCAAGGTTTGGAGTAACCATTCCGCAAATCACAGCATATTTTGACGATATTTTTGTAGTTCAAGATGAACCTTTTATTCAGTATAAATACGATTTACTAAAAGATTTAATTGATACCTATGGTGAAATAAGAGACTTAATACTCTTCACACGTTTTGAATGTGTAGCAAATATAAATGCCTTTCCAAAGCACTTACTCTTAGGAACTTTGGAAGAAGCAACACGTTTGCAAACACGTCATGAATTTTATCCATCACCGACGGTTTCGGAAAATGATGAAAATCTAATGGCAATTAGAGCATTGTGTATCAAATTTTTCAACCAACTAAAAGAATATAAAATACCAAATACATCTTCGGCAGCCATCAAAGTAACGCCATCAAAGAGCTACGAATTCAAACTGAGTGAACGTTCCATTCCGTACTATTATGAAACAAAAAATTCACTCATATCCAATTGGAATCCATCGGCAATTCAGTTGCGAAAACTAAAAAAGCATTTAGGATATCACGTTGCAAACCTACAAAACATTCCATGTGTTCAAAAACCTTTAGAATACAGTCATTTAGACAAAGATTTCTATCGTATAGAAGGACATATTGGCAAAGATTTCCGTTCAGCGTTACGTAAAATCAATAGTCTAAAAGCAAAATACAATCTAGCTTTTGATGTAAAAACAGTAAGTATTGGATTTCCGGTAAACAAAGTGTCACTAGAAGATGATACCTGCAACACAAAAGACTATTCCATCTTATTACAAACTTGGGAGCAAGAATTTTGCTGTATAGCAGAAAGTGCTACAGAATTCTTCTCAAAATATCAATTTGATGATTTAGGAAACAATGACACCAGCACTGATGTATACGCATTGGCTACTCAAAATCAGCAACAAGTATTGCAATTATTAGGAAGAAGACAAACTACGGGAAAATCTGAAAATCCTGAAAAAATAGCAGGAAAAACCATTAATACAAATGCTGAAGTATTAGAAGCAGGACAAAGATCAACGTCAGCACGTTACAGTCAATCACTTCAATATGCTATAGATGAAGCGTATTCGTATGTAGGAACACAAAATGTAGCAGGATTATATTTGGCAACTATTGCTTTAGGAATCATAGATCAAGCACAAGGTACGGTAGACAGAACAAGTGATTATTTCTTCTATACAGAGGCGCCAATCAAAATAATTGCGGGATTGGCAGACATCAAAAATAACTTCTTACAATCCTTAGATGAAGTATATGTAACAGAAAAGTGGACCGCACTCAACAATGCTATCGAAGCATTATGTACACATGTAGATCAAGTTCTATTTGCAATATCGGAAGCATCAGACGATGCTACATATGGAACAAAGACACACGATAAAATGTACGAATTCTTTATTTATGAATTATCTAAAATCTGTTGTCTAAAAGAAAAATTAGCATGGTTAAAAGAACAAATTGACGAAATCAGAGATAATTTATACAGAGAACTCATTCTATCAAAATTAGTAGAAAAACATCCCGGAATAGAACACATGGCTGGTGTACCAAAAGGAGGAACATTCCTAATGGTATATCTCGGAGGAACAGAAGAATTATTAGAAGATGATACCAAACTAAGTCAATTCAACGGAATTGTACAGTTTGACTTTGCCTTACCATACATGTGTTGTTCGGATTGTCCGCCAGAAACAGTTGTATACAATGCAGAACCAGACATTACTCTCACAATCTCAAAAACAAAATATTGTTTACCGTCAGATGATGGACAAGTAGACTTTATAATTAGTCCAGTAGATGGAGTAGTGACATCACCACAAGGCGATGCATTCATCGTAGCAACGGATTCAGGGTTTGCATTTGACCCTAATGCAGTTCCAGATGAATTGTTAGGAGAACCATTAACATTCTTAGTAAATGGAACAACACCGCTTGTACCGCTAGAACTTTGTGTGTTCAGATTGCCTACAGATATAACTCCTTCAGTAGAGTTTTTATCGTGGGATGAAGCAGGAATCAACTTAGATTTATTGCTAAGTCATGACTTAGATATGCAAACTTATTACTCGTATGTTTGGAATCGTGCAGATGGTTCTGAAATAGGAACGACAAAAGAAATCCTTGCAGCATTCTTTGCAAATCCGGGAGAAGCATTCCAAGAAACAATTACAGTAACCATTGGTGTTACAGGAAATCCTGTACCATGTACAGTAACGACCGATCTAGTAATTGATTTTTCAAGACCTGTAGAAGACAGTGTTACTGTTCCACCAATTATCTGTCATAGATTGATTGAGACAACACCTGTGTGGACATCAATAATCATAACTCCAGATGATGCAGCATTAACATCGCCACAAGTACCCGTTGATGGAGTAAACTTTATAGAACAAGACAATGATGGAAACTATTTTATAGATCCAGCTAAAGTACCAAACGATTTAGCAGGCGATGCTATTACTTTTGAAATTGATGGAAGACCAGTTTCAGGAGTATCTACACGTGTAGCGAAGCTACCGTTTGCTATAAATACAAACACACCATCACATGAAATTATTGGATGGGACGAAACGGGTGTCAATGTAGATATCAATGCTGTACATATATTTCAATCAGAAGATTATATCGAATATCGTTGGATCGATCTAAATAATGATAACATTGTCATAGGAACAACCAGAAACCTCTCAAACTTTAGAATAGAAAACAGTGGTGAAGATTCGGTAATTGTAAACTACAGAGTTTTTATGAGCGTTATCGGATTAGAAGATTCATGTGTAGAAAGTTTTGATGTCGGTTTCACGCTAAACAGACCAACCTTGGAAGTGCCAATAGGTATATGCTTTGGACAGTCAGTAGAATTAAGTGTAAGTTCTGGAGATATTGTAACGACTTCACTAGATAACAATATCATTCAAAATATATCTGATGTTATTACGCTAGAATCTGGCTTAGTATCAAACTCGGATGTAGGACAAACTATAGAAATTTTTGTAAATGGTTCACCAACTGCAACTACAACAGTATACAAAATTCCTACAGTAGAAAATGTAGATGCTGACTATGTCTTTAAACGTTGGGATGGAAACGATTTAATCGTAGATCTTACTGTAAACTATTCTGTACCAGGAGTAAACAATCCTCAAGGGTACATAGAAACAAAATGGTTTGATGAAAATGGCAATCCAATTACAACAACTACGGATCATGTAATTGCTGCAGGAGGAGACAATGTAGATATGAATTATACAGTGATTGTTTGTGTCCAAGATAACTTAATGGATGCAGATCCTTGTGAAACACCTTCTGTTGATGTACCAATTAGAGAAGATGCGCCAACTCCAGACTTACCAATAGATTTAGGCTTATCTGATAGATATTGCTGGAAAGAAGGAACGACGGCATTGAATATAACGATTCCAGTTTCTCCTAACGACTTTACAATCACATCACCGCAAGTAGGTACAAGCATACTCAGAGCAAATGCAGCTTCGTATACATTAAGAGCTTCTGCAATTTCTAATACACTTTCTGGGAACCTTATTGAGTTTTTGATTGGAACTACAAGAGTAGATACAACAAGAGTATACAAATTGCCAGCTGATGATAGCATTTTGCACAATCGTCCGGCTTCGCAATGGCAAGATGGAAGTTACATTTTCAGATTAAGTCATAGCTTTGATGATAAAGATTACTTTAGTTACAATGTGACTGATGCAGCTACAGGACAACTTATAGAAGAGTCAGAACCAGGAGCATTTAAAATACCAGCAGATAATAATTCTGTCAATCGACGTGTCAATATTACCATATTTGTAAATGGTTTAGATTGCTCATCATCAGCATTAATAACAATTACAGACATGCGAGATAATGGTGATCCTACAGGTGACCCAATAGGAGATCCAATTGGAAACCCTACTACAATGGCACGATTGAATTGCGATACATCATATACAGATAGATTATTAGATTTAGGGGTTAATACAGATTTACAAGGATTAGAAACAAAATTCTTTTCAGAATCATTTAGCAATGACATAACAGGAAATGTCATTACTCCAATGAAGAATGTGGTTAAGCAAATGGAAACTTCTACGGATATTAATAATGACAGTATTGGCGCAATCAGTCAAATCAATGGCTTGCGTGATGAGTTGAATAATAAATATTTAAGAAATACAAGTTTTAGAAGTGATAAAACATCCATTTTAGAATTAGATGAACTTCTTGAAATTATGTCACTTGAATTATTACGATGCGTAGATGAAGAAAATGCAGAGCTAAGAGGTATTTATAATGAATTGATTACTACTTCTAATAGTAGAGATACAGATTATGGTGAAGGTTCTCGTTCAAAAATTACACAAGTATACCTAGATAGTTTCTCAACCAAAAATGACACATTTAAAAACACGATAAATAACACGTTTGTCAAAGGAGGAAGTGTTAGATAGCATGCATACGATTCACAACATAGCGTTTGAAGTAGATGTAAACTACGACAATTCGTTGGTCTCTTGGGAACAATACTATGTTGATTTTTTTCAAGAACGTTTATTACCGCGAGTAGAACGTATGTGTGATGATTGGGACAAAAAACATCCGAATAAGAGATGTGTGATTGATGAAATTGATATAAATGTTGAGGTGGGTAATCTTGATTTGGGAATCTTGCAAAAAGAAATCATTCAGCAAATCAGACAACAATTGCACAGTATTCAATCTGATGGTAGTAGTACAGATGGAAATATAGTAGCAACGATTACAAAAGAAGCTCCGCCATTTGATGCTTTGATGAAATATTTGGAAGAAGGAATCTTACCAGGGCACATATCAGTAAAAGCATTTAAAGAATGGTTAAGCGCTATTGCGGAATTCACTTCTGCGGAAAAAAACAAGTTAACAGCACTATTTATAGCAAAAACGGAAGCTATAGAGCGCATGTTGTCATTATTGCGGAATGATTATGAGAAATTCTCAAAACTTATCACAAGTAGACAGGAAATCACATCGCAATTCGTAAAGCTAGAAGCAACATTCTTTCAGCAGTTCTTAAAGATACTTTGCAAGCAATTTAAACTGACATACAAAACGGAAGAAGCTGATATTTGGTTTAAAACCTTGGGTTTTAGCAGTTCATTATCGCAATTTTCCAAAACATTCATTCAGTTGCTGAAACCAAAAGCGCAGACAGAAAACAAACAGTTTATAAAGGTTAATGAAGCACAACTTGCGATATTGGTTCTGCAAGCAATGGCACAATATGAACAAAATGAAAGCATTACAATACTTGCTTCAAAAATAGCAACAGTTGTCAATAATAATAGGATACAATCGCAAGAAAACAATAAACAATCTATTAAAAATAAAGACACCAAAGAAATAACAAATAGCTCTAAAAATACGGAAACTAAAAACAAAGAAAAAGAAAATACATCGACATCAGAATTAAAGTCGGAAGAGTTTCAAACAACAAAAAGTAAACTCAAAGAAACAGAAAATCATCCTACTAAAAATACGTCAATTAGAGTTGTAAAGAATGAACATTCAGTAGAAAGCCAAGGAAAGATAGGAACCGAATCTAATCTCGCGGAAGCAAACAGCAAACTGCAAGCAAAAAATATTGATGAAACAGTAATGTCTAGAGAATCAATAATAAAAGATATGGATCTAACCACTGAAAAAGCCGGGCTCATTCTGGTACATCCTTTTTTGTTTAGATTTTTTAACGGTATTGAATTGCTTACAGAAGACAAGCAAATTGATGACATTGGAAAAGCATGCATGCTACTACACTACATAGCAACTGAAACAGAAGAGGTCACAGACGTTGAACTAACACTTGAAAAAATACTCTTAGGAATTCCGCTAGAAACTGTGGTCAACTATCAAACGCCACTTACCGAAAAAGACAAAAACCTTTGCGAAGAATTACTGCTAGCTGTACTAGAACATTGGGTTGTACTCAAAAAAAGTACCATCAATACATTGCGAGATATGTTCCTAAAAAGAGAAGGAGAACTTACCATGACGGACAAAAACATCAAACTAAAAGTAGAAAGAGCAGCACAAGACATATTACTAGAAAAAGTTCCTTGGAACATCAGTTTACTTCGCTCAAAATGGATGGATACTATGATGCATGTAGAATGGTAAAATAACTATAGAAAAACTAAAAATACAAATGAATACTGCGCGTGCTCAAAAAAATACAACGGATACATCGAAAGGAAATTCCTCTCGGTCAAGTTTATTTATTGCACCAACGCAGCTAAAAAAGAATAAGGAAAACACTGCAGCTAAAGAGACTCCCGATTTATTTATTGTTGCTTCGCATCAGAAAGAAGCACAAGGAACGCAAGAAAGTGCTCAAATGTCTGAAATGACGAGTACTCCTTTTATGAATACAACTTCTCTGACTCAAACTTCTTCTACAACTGGCACAACTATCAAAGAAGAGCAAAAAGAAGAAAACCAAGAAACACAAACTCAAGAAAAAACGCAAGAACCGACTTCAAAAACGACGGAAGCTACAACGGAAAAAGATGCTACAAGCGTAGCAAAGGGAACAGAAAAAGCACAAACCAAAGGAGAACAAAAAGGAACTCAAAAAGCAAAAGGTACCAATGGAAAAGCGAAAGGTAAAGGTGCTGGCGGAGGCGGAAAAGGATATTCAGTTCCTGGAGCAGCACAAGCAGGAGTTCCAGAAATAGAAACAGTAAAAGAAGACGATGCGCCACTTGCGTTATCAACGGAAAACGGAAAAGTATATGCAGACGGATTGGTGAGTCAATCTCCATCCAACTTCATGCGTGGCGTCAAAGAATCCAATACAACCGTAGCAGAAGTTCGTAAAAATGAACAAAAAACACTCTCAGATTCACTTCCAGAAATAGAACAACCAACTGGAGTTCCAACAAAATCTGCAGCTCAAAAACAAAAAGCAAAAGCAGCTTCCGATCAAGTTGGAGCACAAATACAAGGTGACAAATCAATATTGGGCGATCTTACTCCTACAGGAAAAGTCAAAGGAGATCAAATTCCTACCGAAAGTGTGCAACCAGCAAGTTCTGTGTTGGCTAAAATAAAAAGCTTCTTTAGTGTAGGAAAAAGCGGAAGCGAAGAAGATCGAAAGTCGGAAATCAAAAGTAGTATCAGCAAATTACCAACTTCAGAAAGTGTAAAAACAAGTCCTGGAGAAAAGCCAACGGTAGATTTAACTGGACAAGCCTATCAAAACAAAAACAAAGATAACTTAGACGAATCTACAGCAACAACCAATAAAGAACAAGAAAAAAATCTTGCGGAGAGTAAACTCTACAAGGGTGAAGATGACATTTATCCAGAAATGGAATTAGAAATGTTATCTCCAACAGTTGAATTAACGGCACCACCAGAAACGGCAGCACTTTCAGAAGAAATACCAAATGTATCTGCCGAAGTAAAAAATAGTTTTGATACACAAGCAAAATCATACATAGATCAAGAGTTAGAACCTGATATGCAAAAGCAAAATGCCGAATATGAAAAAATGCAGGCAGATCAGGAAAAAGAGCGTATACAGTCTGAAAAAGACATTGATGCAGAAACACAACGCGTAAAACAAGAACAAGAAACTGCACAAAGCAATGCAAAATCAGATGTAGAAGCACAACGCACCGAATGGAAGCAGGAAAATGAAAATGTAAAGAAAGAATACAGCGAAAAATCAGAAGCTGAAAAGAAAAAGGTAGATGGAGACATTGATACGCAGGTAAAAGATGCAGACACAAAAATTACTACGGAGTACGACAAAGCGAAAAAAGAAGCAGACAAAGAAGTAGCGAAAACAGACAAAGAAGCCGCTGCCAAAAAAGCGCAAGCAAAGAAAGACTCTGAAAAGAAAAGTTGGTGGGACAGAGCTATCGATGCCGTAAGTAGTTTCTTTGACAAACTAAAAGAAGGCTTAAACAAGCTCTTTGATGGTTTGCGTGCACTAGTAAAAGGTTTGATAGAAGCTGCTAAAAAACTAGCTAATAAATTGATTGATTTGGCACGTGATGCTATTGTTGGATTAATCAAAGCCTTTGGAGAAGTCTTAAAAGCATTGGTAAATGTAGCTTTAGCGGCATTCCCGAAACTTCGAGATAAATTTAATGCCGCCATTGACAAAGCTGTAAACGCAGCAGTAGACGTTGTAAATAAATTGGCAGAAGGACTCAAAAAAACTGTAAATGCTTTACTCGATGCACTTGGAGCTGTACTCGACGCCATACTTGCAGCATATCAAGCATTCTATAACTTATTGTTAGATGCGATGAAGTTCTTAGTATCTGGTTTAATTCAGATCATACGCTTCTTGTGGAATTTACAAGTAGGAGCGTGGTATGCGCCAGGACAATTCTTTGGAGCTTTAGCAGAAGTTGCTTTAGGAGGAAATCCAGCAGAGCCATTAAAAGATTTTGAAGTTCCCATAGGACAAGAAGAAGCTTGGGCAGCAGCTATGGGTAAAAACTCAGGTGAACAAACGGCTGATGCAACAAGTGCTACAAAACCAATTCCTGAAGCATTACAATCTGTACTCACCAAGTCAGAACTAAGTGATGATGATGTTGTATTAGAACCATATCCTGCAGTTACATTAGAACCTGAATTGATTGCTGATTTGCCACCAATGCAAGATGGCGTTCCGTTAGAATTAGGAGGAGCAGGAGCAGATGCAATGACTACACAAGATTTCCAAGCTTCTGCAGCAGATGCAGCTGGCTATGCATTTCCGCCACAACAAGTAGAACAAACTGTTGAACAAAATGCAGGAGCAACTGGACAATCAGTGGATCAAGCTGCCGAAAAACCAACTCCAGATTGGATCAATATGACTGATCAGGACAAGCTAGATCATTACAATAATCAAATGTTGGTAGAATCGTAAGCAGTTGGAAATACGGCACCACAACCAGGAAAAGTACCGTCTACACCAAACATGGATAATAATCCTGCAGTTTTGATAACCAAAACAGGACGTTTAGACATGGCAACACGCTTGGCGTTTATGGGACGTCAAATGATGACTGGATTGCAAGTGTTTTGGAACAAAAACAAAGTATGGATTATTGCTGCTTTAGTGGCTGCATTAATTGCTGCAGGACTCATTGCATTCTTTACAGGTGGCGCAGGATTAGTAGCCGCTGTTGATATTATTGTAAAAGCAATGATCATCATCTTTGGAGCGTATGCAGTATATCAAGCATTAGGACATATTTGGGATTATGTGAAAAAAGCGTGGGCAGGAGATGCCGTTGGCGCAGGAAAATCTTTAGCGATGGCAATGGCAGTGATTGTGATGGAATTCTTATTAGATAAAATTCTATTAGGAATGGGTAAAGTCTTTAAGCGTGTCATGGCTGCAGCCAAAGCAACTAAAGTAGGGCAAAAAGTAGTGAAAGGTGTCAACTATGTTCGTAGAGGAGCAACCAAAGTAGGAAACGTTGTCAAAAAAGGAGTCGCTAGAGTTAAGAATACACGTTTGGCAATTCGAATACAAGGCATGGTTGGTAAAGGAACGAAGAAATTAAGTAACTTACGTAAGAAAATATTAGAGAAATTCAAATTCAAACGAATTTGGTTTCAAAAAAGAGGAAAATGGGTTGAGCTTTGGGCTGAATTTAACCCTGACTTCTTATTAAGTACGACAGATGCTGATACTGGAGAACCTATTAAAGTGAATGCTGATAATAGGTTTACACAAGCTAATAAACCGCAATGGCGTAAAAAAGCAGATGGAACGTATGAAGTCAAGGTAGATGCAAATTCTCCTTGGAAAAGTGCTAAAAGAGTAGATGATCAAATAGATGTGCCTGCTAAATTTAAAACAGATGGTCAAGGTAATATCATCGAAGATACATTCCCTCGAAACAGACCTGCCAAACCAGCGGATGTTGATAATCTTCCTGAATTGGATAGAAAAATGCTAGATGCAGAAACAAGACGTACTCAAATTGATGCTGAAATAAGAACAAGTAGAACTCCTGAAGTAGAAGCCGCATTAAAGAAAAAGAAAGATGGAAAACCATTAACCAAACAAGAACAAGATTTATTAGATGCACATCATAAAGTAACTAATAAAAAAGTGAAAAATAGTGAGCAAATTGGAGATATTGGCGCTGAAGATGCTATTAAGAAGAAGCATGGTAACATAAATCATACAGATACATTTGAAGGACCAGGTGTATTTGATCAAGTTCACAAAACAGATGCGGGAGACTTTGTTTTAGTAGAAGCAAAAGGAGGTAGCTCTACCTTAGGTTCTGCAAAACATCAAGGATTTAGAGTAGAACAAGGAACTAAAGAATATTTTGATTATGTTTTAGGAAGAATGCGCAACTCTGGTGATGCAGCAAAAATACGCATGGCAGATGATCTAGCAGCAGCGTACGATTTAGGAAAAGTAAGATTTTATAAAGCACAAACGCCTATATCTTCTGCAGGACAAGCACAAAGTACTGTACTTACAGAATTCTTAATATGATAAACTATGGAGAATACAATAGATTTTAAAAATTGGGATCAAGGAATTTTTGAATATAAGCTATCAAGAAACTTTGAAGGATTTAGAGATCAATTCATAGAAGTTGTTCAAGGAAATGCTACACGCCTCCATAATTTATTTGCTAGGAATAAGCTTTGGTTTACGTTGAAATATGTAGAAAATGAATTGTCATTAAAAGAACTGACAACTTATTTTAGACATGCAATGCAAAGTAGTTATGCACATATTATAACAGAAGAAAATATAACGAAAGATCAAGAAGTTTGGGTTGCTGATAAAAAGGTGTTGCTTAAAAAATCGGCAAAAGGACAAGACACTTCTGTAGATAAGTTGATGGATTTCTTTTTTATCGCCTCTATATGTCGTTGTAAAAAAGTGATAGAAGCTGTATTACGTCAAACGGATCCTGGACCATTTTTTCACAATGTAAACTTGTCAAAATCCTATCATTATCCGTACTACTATTTAGAAAAATCTTTGCATAAAATAGATGAAACAATCATTGAGCGTCAGTTAGAATCTATGAATATGAAAGCTGAAGGTTTTTTTAAACATGATGATGAATGGAACGATTGGTATCATGCAATCTATATTCCCTTAAGCGAATTGCGAAAAGCTTTTTACTTGCGAGATGAAGCTTCTTTCAATGAAAAATTGCAAGCAGCTTTAGATAAAGACCGTGCATTCAATGACGATGAAAAAGGAAGATATGCAAATCCAGATAATTGGCTTCCTTGGGAAATCATTTCGTTTGCCTGTAGAGCCTTTGATAAAGGTTGGAATATAACAGTGGAGGACAGTCGATTGCCAGTATTTTTAGTTGAAGGTAAATGTATTATTACAAATTTAGCACCTTAATTCAGTTACTACAAAATCCCCAAACATAGGTAAAAATCGTACAAATCTATTTTAGTATATTTAAGTATACAAAAGTAAAATCGCACTCGTATGGAAGCTAATCTACCTAATGAAGAAAAAGTTAAGAAATCAGTACTTGCTAAATTAGGCAATGGATTCTACAATTTCTTTGCATCATTGAACAAATTTCGACGTTCTTCTTTTTTAAGTATCATCATACTCATAGTCATGTTCTTATTGATCAAAGGACTCGATCAAGCATATACACTTTTAGTAGATATGATTGAAGATGATGCTTCTTGGTCGCTAATTTTATGTTATACAATCATTTCTGTATTTGCCTTGGTCATTTCGCACTATCCCATTTACATATATTACGCAAAAGATATCAATGACAGTAAAGACGAAAACTATTGGTACGCTCATGTTTGGTTGCGGTTTTATAAAATATTTACATTTAGTAAAAAACCAGTATCTCAAAAACCTCGGAGAGAATGTGAAAAAGATAAAAAAGAATATGAGCAAGATTATATGGCAAAGTATTTCCGTTACTGTTTGGGCTTACTCATTTTTTCTATTTGGACATATTACATCTTCAAAACCTACGAACCAAAGCTATTATTCGCGTATGATACCTTAGATGGAATATGGTGGTGGAATATCATTTTTTATGGATATCCTTTTCTAGTCATGTTTTACATGCTAACCAAAAAGCATAAAATAGAGAAAGAAAATGCTGTGTATAAAAAAGAAAATGGTACAAATTCTAAAACTTATGACAAGTTTTATACGTTTGGAGTAATATCATTTTACTTAATTACGATGATTTCCATAATACTATTGCTCTTAACGGCTTTTTGGGCAAGTTTTAATACAACATCGTATTTCTTGTTACAGTTCTTAACGCTATCATTAGCCTTAACATATATAAGTTTTCGACTCTTTCGTACAAAGTTAGATACCTACGCATCTATTAGCGATGTAAAATATATAGAAGTAAATTTTAACTACGTAGTGTTTTTCTTCATCATTGCAATCTTAATTTTAGGATTGATCATGTATAGCAATATTGCTGTGGCATACGATTTACCAATGCCAAATGCTATGGCGATCTTATTTAGTTATTTCTACATCTTTTATTACGGATTTGCATGTATGTTAAAATATCTTTTTGTAGTACAAGCGATCAAAAGGCAAAGTGAAGCATATAAGTGTGGAGATATTGATGAAAAAGAATATCTCGCTTATTCTGGTTTGCAAGAAGGTAGTATTTCTCGTCTCATTCCACTATCAGAACAAGAAAGTTTTGTGAAAAAAGGACAAAAAAGAACAGTGTATAGTTTAGGATTAATCCTTGTGATTATAGGAGTATCTATGTACATAAGTGAAAGTCCTGTACATGAGTTAGATACTTGCGAACTTCGTACTGATACTGAAGTTTTAAAGATGAACGACTATTTAAGTACACTCAATACAAAAGTTGAAAATGACAAGCCAGTTATTTTTGTAGCATCTCATGGAGGTGCCTTAAAAGCCAATATCTGGACAATGAAATTGTTGAATCATATCCAAAAGGCTACGGATGGTGAGTTTTTAAATCATACGGCTTCTTTTTCAGGAGCTTCTGGAGGAATGATGGGACTTTCGATGTACGCGGTTCTGGCAGGAAAGTTTCCAAAAGATACTGCAGGTAATTATAAAAATATTAGTGACAGAATAAAAGCAGTTGCATTGAAAAACTATGCTTCAATGGATGTTTCGTATACTTTAGGCTGGGATTTTCTTCGAAAAGCAATTCTATTCCGATACCTAAGTCAGCATAGAGACAGATCATATTACTCCATGGTATCATATCGGAACTTATTAGAAGATAGAGAAGATGATCGAAGACTGGATACTTTTTCATTTCAAAACTACTGGAAAGATAGCATCTACGATAAAAACAAATACTTTCCAGTAATCTTAGTGAATACAGCCAAAACCAATGGTAGAAGAGGAGTTTTTAGTTCGGTTCGTTATGATCAGTATGAAAGAAACTTATTTTTAAATGCTGATAATTTAGCACAATTAGAACCAATAACAGATGGCAAACGACCAGTAATTTCGTTTTACCAAGCGGTATCTTGTACCAACCGTTTTCCTGGGTTAAGTCCAGCCGCCAAAATAAAAGGTTATGGGCATTATATAGACGCTGGAGCTATTGATAACAGCGGATTGTTGACAAGCTTAGATTGGTACGATTTACTCAAAAATTCGGATGATGCTATTATCAAGCCAGAAACCAATGTCATTTTCGTAGAAATCATAAACGGAAAATCTAACTACATTAAATATTTAGTAGAAGAATTTAAGGATGTAACAGGAATAGATTTTATTGTATTCAATGAAAAAGAACAAGGAAACCTATCAGCAGTCATCAGTGCAGGAGCTAATCTAGATAAAAATCCAGACTATTTTAGTGACTTAATAAAACGTTTGGAAGAGCGTGGAAGAAAACCAGAAGCGCAAATCACAGATTCTACAGACATTGCTAGAAATTGTTGTAAATATCATGTAAAACATTTACCAATTTATTTACCAAGAGTCATCACCATAAAAGATGTAGAAGGTTTTATTGGCGGAGTTGTAGCGGATACTATCAAAAATTCTGAAGGAGAAAAAATACCAGTTAAATCCAAACTAATTGAATACCTCTCTAAAAAGAACAAGGAAATTTATGCAATGACAGAAGATACATTGCGTAAAACTGAATGGGAAACATATGAGCCTACATTAGCACGACATTTGAGTCCAAGTACACTTTTATACTACAATAAAGTTTTGGACAGAAGTGATCAAATAAAACAAAAAGTCAAATTTATAAAAGAAGCACTAAAAATGGAAGAGTAGAAAAGGGGAAAAACACCCTAAAAATAAGTGTTTCAACGGTTTTATAAAACAGGAACTATTCTTTTATTTATATGTTAAAATTGAGCATTGACCAAGTGCATTTTTTTAACACATAAACTTATAGGATTATGACAACAGAACTCATAGATTATATAAAACAAGCCGTACGATTTCGACTGGTAGATATTTCAGGAAGTAATGAAGAAATTGCATTTCCTTCGTTTGACTTTGCCAATGACGACTCAGAGTTTTCAAAATTTGTAACAGAGAATAACTTCCAAATCTATGAAATTTTGATACTGCTGCTTTCCATGTTGCCGTATATTGCACCTGGTTTTATGACAAATATACTCTCTGAATTCTTCCCTGATGGAAGTGATTTTCCTGAATTTGGAGGAGTAAAAGGAACGCAATATCGCGGAATCTTGCCTACAGGTGAAACGGCTATTTTTATTGTGGTGGGCGATAACTACAGAGCGAGAAACTTTATCATATCAATATTTAATGAAGAACATGTATTTGCCAAAAAGTCAATTTTGAGACTTGGAAATGTACCTGTAGGTGAACCAAAGATTAGCGGAACTTTATTATTAGATTTTGAATATGTAGAACTATTCGTTTACGGTTCGGTATCTAAGCCAAAACTTAGTCAAGATTTCCCAGCAGAATTGTTAGAAACACAAATGGAATGGGACGATTTGGTTTTAAATGATAAAACGCTTGATGAAGTCAACAATATCTTGGTTTGGATGGAACATAATGAAACCTTATTGAACGACTTCGAAATGCGAGACAAAATCAAGCCAGGATATAAAGTCATGTTTTTTGGTGCGCCAGGTGTTGGAAAAACGCTTACAGCTAGTTTGATGGGAAAACAAACAGGAAAAGATGTCTACAGAATCGATTTGTCATTGGTGATTTCGAAGTACATTGGAGAAACGGAAAAAAATCTCTCTAACCTTTTCAATAAAGCAAAAAACAAAGATTGGATTCTCTTCTTTGATGAAGCTGATGCTATATTTGGAAAGCGTACCGGAGTTAGAGATGCACATGATAAATATGCTAACCAAGAAGTATCATACTTATTGCAACGTATCGAATCACATTCAGGGTTAGTCATACTAGCTTCTAATTATCGTACGAATATTGACAAGGCTTTTACCAGAAGATTTCAATCTATCATCGACTTTGAAGCGCCAGGAATTCCTGAACGTTTGCGACTCTGGCAAAAATACATTCCAGAAGCTTTTATGAATGATGAAATTGATTTACAAGAAATCTCAGAAGAATATGAAGTAACAGGAGCCAATGTTGTCAATATTGTACAATACGCCTGTTTACAAGTCTTAGCGGCAGGAGGAACACAATTGACCAATGAAATCTTAATCGACGCAATTCAAAGAGAATTTATCAAAGAAGGAAGAATGGTGTAGTAGTACGTTTTGTATAATAAAACTAACAGCATAAAAACGCTAATAGTTAATATAAGACCGTGTTCTATTATGGTAAGAATCCATTATAAATGAATTGAATTCAGCGTTAAAATATTTTATAAATATTTCTTTTTCAGAAAGATACGTAAATCTGTCTATGTCGGTATATAATGGAGTAATCATTTCTTTACTTGTAACAACGTCTATAAAACCCTGCAAATCATTCAAATCATTACCCAAGTAATCAGAAGCATTTCGCACAGATTTGATCAAGATCCGATTCCAGAATTTAATCTAAAAACGGCAATTACAAATTTCTCTGAAAAAGTAGAAAATGAACAACTCAAAGTACATACGGCAATTCATGGTTTGGAACATTTTCAAAATTCACAAATCAGTATTTTTATCTTTCGAATCTAGCAAGAATTGGTCAATAATGCCATCAAACATACAGAAGAAACAACGTTGACCATTTACATCACCAAAAATGCAGATGCCATAAATATTATGGTTCAAGATGACGGAAAAGGTTTTGATGCTAACCAATTAGCAAATGGAATCGGATTGAAAAACCTACGTAAAGAAATACTAATCATGGAAGGAAACTGTGATATTGATTCAAATCCAAATCGCGGAACAACTGTAAACATTGATATTCCAATAAGAAACTAAAAAATTACACACATGAATAAGCTACAATTATTACTATGCGATGATCACAATTTAGTTTCGGAAGGTATTGTAATTATGTTGCAAAGCGAAGATCGTTATGATATTGAAATTGTGACTTCAGGAAAACAAGCCTTACAGCACATACAATTACATACAATCAATGTGTTGATTTTGAACATCTCCGTGCCTGAAATGGACGGTTTGGAAGTGTTAGATGCATTTAAAGAATTTGAAAACCCTCCGAATGTTTTGATGTTGACCATGCATGAACAAGTTAAGTGTATCAAAGGAGCTATTGCCAAAGGCGCTACAGGTTATGTGTTAAAAAGTACCAGCAAAAGTATGCTTATGGATGCGATAGAAAAAGTTGCGGAAGGAGAAAATTTTTACGATCCACGCTTTACAAATATTTTACTCAATAATCCACAAGAAACGACTCAACAGAAGCAGTTGGAACTTGTATAACTTACGCCAAGGGAGATAGATATTCTAAAGCTCATCGGACAAAACAAAAAAACAAAGAAATCGCCGACATCTTTTTCATATCGGTAAACACGGTACAATCACACAAAAAGAATTTGTACAGTAAACTTAATATCCATTCTGTATCAGAATTGGTAACCCAAGCCTTTCAACATGGTTTTGTGGAAACTTAGCGTTAAAAATTTGAAGTCAATATTACTTTAACATCTATGTTATTGTTCTTTTCTTTTCGTAAAACTCTTTAACAATGCAGTTCTGTTTTTCATAACATAACCGAAAATCAAAGTTGTAAAAAAAGAAAAAATAGCAAAAACTAAGGCTGGTTGAGACATAACTTCATTTTTAACAATAGTTGTGCTTACAAGCAATGCCAAACCTGTGTTTTGAAGACCTACTTCAATCCCAATTGTAGTCGATTGTAGGTTATTCAATTTTAGTTTTCTAGATAAAAAATAGCTGCCAATCATTGAAATGCTATGAAGTAGTAAACAAGCAGGCAATAAAACATAAATTATTTCTTGATTGATGCCGCTACCTCCATTCGTTTCAGATGCAAAAAACTTTACACCAAAAACAAAGGCAAGCAACAGGATGTTAAAATACTTTAGATAATTCTGTATTTTTTGAATGGTTATTGGATATTTCTCATTCAAAAAGAGTCCAATTAAAACTGGAAAAATTAAAACTAAGAAAACCTGTGTAATCGTATTTACAAGACTTAAATTCTCATTACTTTTTTCCAATTCAAAATACTCCAAACCAAAAAAAACTAAAGTCGGAATTGTAAATAAAATGATAAAAGAATTGACAACCGTTAGTGAAATAGATAGTGCGACATCCGTTTTCAATATATAGCTTATAAAATTAGAAGTTGTTCCTCCAGGACAGATAGATACTATAAAAATTCCCATTTTCCACTCCGGACTCAGATCGGTAAAGGAAACAATAAGCAACGCCAACAAAGGCAAAGCTATAATTTGTAAAACTAGGCCTATTGTTAAGCTTTTAGGGTTTTTAAACACATTTTTGAAATCTTCTGTTCTTAAAGAAGAACCTATACCGAACATTATTAACCCTAAAGCAAGGGAAATTAGAAAGTCTATATCCATATTTAATCTCTATACTGCCAAGATATGCAATTATATTTTTTATAAAAATATAATGCTCTTATTTATGTTACACAACACAGTTTTGTGGAATTGAGAAAAGTTCTTACATCTAAAATAAACAAACAAACCATTCTTTTTTCATGTAAAAAGTTACACGCCTACTTTGTATCCTGTTTTTAACATGTACATTTTCCTATGCGCAAAAAGTATCTGCTGAATTGCTGACAAAGCAGATAAAATCTTCTTCAGTACAAGAAAAAGATAGTCTTTTCAATGAGTTTTTAGATATTTCAAATATAGATGAAAACTGGATAAAACATGCTTTGCAGATAGTGTATCATTTCTGTAAAGAAGAAAAATATGATAAAAGCATGCTTTTTACGGAAGCTGCAATAGTAGTCTTGCCAACAAAATCAAGACAATACCCATCTTTCCAAAGCTTACTTGCTAAAGGGAAATATGTACATGCAGCGAGGAGCGCATGAAAAAGCACTAAATGCATATTATTCACTGCTACAAATTGCAGAACGAGAAGCAGATGCTAACTATCAGTTTATTGACAGAATGAATATTACAGTGATTCACAGAAAGATGCGTCAAAACCAAAAGGCGTTGGAAAAATGCACTGAAGCACTACAAATTATTGATCAAATGAAATATAAAGACAAACGAAATCATGTAAACTTGCTCACCATTTTAAGTGAAACTTATTAGGATATGTGGTAACTAGACCAAGCTGCAGCTATTGCTGAAAACGGACTAATCATCAGTGAAAAACTAGCGTATTCTCTTGGAAAAGTAGATTTATTGATAAAAAAAGGGATCATTTCTTATTAAAAAAAACTATGAAAAAGCACTAACATATTCACACCAAGCAGAAGTCATTTTACAAAAAGATACATTAACAAATGATTTCTATGAAAAAAACCTATACCAATTAATTTTTAGCGGCATGTTTCTTGAACAAGAAAAATACCAACAAACGGTTGATAAATTGCTGAAAACTATCAAATTATTATAAAAATATACCAAACGTGATGCCTATATTTTAGATATATATTTACTACTTTCTAAAAGCTATAACGAACTTAAAAACACCGAAGAAACCTTATTTTGGCATGATGAATATTTAAAACTCAACACAATTTTAGAAAAGGACGAAGACAAAGTACAAACAAAAATATATGAACAAGAAACACAGCAATTTTTATCATAATCTGGATATTTACCTTGTCGCGATCTGTAAAAAAGAACGTTCAAAAAAAGTTGTATTTAACAAATTGAACTCCAAAATAGAATCTCTAAATGCAGAATTCCAAAATCTGGCCAACAAAAAAGTGTGCAAAAACTATTTGATACAGAGGATGAAAAAGTCGCAACAATTCTAAAAGGAATTGACAAGTTAGAAACGAGTCATTATTTTTTGAATTTATATTATAGCTTAAGCACGATGGCAAAAAAGCTAAAAACAAATCGAAGCTACTTATCACAAATTATAAAAACGCACAAAAAGAAAAAGTTTAACGAATTCATCAACGATCTTCGCATAACCTATGCGATCAATAGATTGCAAACAGATAAACAATTCTGTAAATTTTCAATTTCTTCTATCGCAAAAGAAGTTGGTCACAAAAGTGATTATTCCTTCGTTAAAACACTTTAAAGAACGAACAAAAGTTAAGCCATCTGATTGTATCAAAAAACTTCAAGAAGAAAATGCCTAAAAACACAAAATAAGCACCCCATTTTGTTCAAAATTAGAAACGGTATTTTTTTAAGAATGCCTTTATTTACTATCATTGAAGAGAATATTTATCCAAAAGCCATTTTGGGAAAATAGATCATTAGTATTGATTTTTTTAAAACATTCACATTATGAAATCAAAAACGAACAGAAAAATTGAGTTAAAAAAAAGTACAATTGCTATACCATTATTAAGAAAACTGACAGGAGGCCAATGCCTCATAAGCGACGACACAGAGCCAATTCAAGTGGATAGTCCTACAGGAGCGGAAATCTCTTTCATTAAAAAATAAGTGTGAAAATTGACTGCAAAAGTATCTTTATTTTGTTCAAAATAAGGATGCTTTGTTTTTTTCATAACGATACCAACATAACTTTTGGTCACATTAATGCATTAATCTACAAGGCGAAACCGAAAACCTTTTAAAAGAGTAGGTATCAATTAGTAAAACGATTATTAAGAAAAAATCAAAAATAAAAGCACCAAAGCTAAAAAAGAAACAATTAGTAACTTTCAAGTTAATAAAGCAAAAGGCGGAGTTACGTTACGAGAAGGATGTGAAATAGAGACATCACCTCTTGGACAATGTCATTCATTTGGACAACAATGTGATCAAACCATAAGATTTGCATGTAACTCTTTAGTAGTTTGGTGTCCATAAAAACACACACAACAATTACAACAACAGGCTTGAGTTTTGCTCAAGTTTGTTGTTTTTTAACCTAAAATTCAACGCTCACAAAAAAAAATTAACGCTTACAAAATAATTTACCATTTGTATTATATAAAAAGATAGCTTTATGATAAAGATGTCTTTATTATGCTTAAAAAAGTCTATGGGAGTGCCGTTTTTGGTATTGAAGCTACTACAATTACGGTTGAAGTAAATATTGCAAAAGGAATTGGCTATCATTTGGTGGGTTTGCCAGATAATGCCATTAGAGAAAGTAATTACCGAATTGCTTCTGCTTTACAAAATAATGGTTATAAAATTCCAGGAAAGAAAATAACCATTAATATGGCGCCTGCCGATTTACGGAAAGAAGGAAGCGCGTATGATTTAACCTTAGCGTTAGGAATCTTGGCAGCATCGAATCAAATTCAATCTGAAAACTTAGAGAATTATTTGATTATGGGTGAATTGTCTTTGGATGGAAGTTTGCAACCTATAAATGGCGTATTGCCTATTGCTATCAATGCACTTGAAGAAGGTTTTAAAGGCTTTATTCTACCTGAACAAAATGCCAAAGAAGCTGCTGTTGTTAGCAATTTGGAAGTATATGGTGTACAAAACATCAAACAAGTCATTAATTTTTTTGACAATAACGAACCTTTGGAGCAAACCATTATTGATACACGTGCAGAATTTTTGAAAAACCTTGCTTTTCCTGAATTCGATTTCTCAGATGTTAAAGGACAAGAAAGTATCAAACGCTGTATGGAAATTGCTGCTGCTGGCGGACATAATATTATACTCATTGGCCCACCAGGTTCAGGAAAAACAATGTTGGCAAAACGCTTACCATCAATACTTCCACCATTAACTTTACATGAAGCCTTAGAAACGACGAAGATTCATTCTGTAGTAGGAAGCATAAAAGACAAATCAGGGCTCATTTCTGAACGTCCATTTCGAAATCCTCATCATACTATTTCAGATGTTGCACTCGTAGGGGGAGGAAGCTATCCACAACCGGGAGAAATCTCTCTAGCTCACAATGGAGTGTTGTTTTTAGATGAATTACCCGAATTCAAACGAAGTGTCTTGGAAGTCATGCGTCAGCCCTTAGAAGACAGAGAAGTAACTATCTCTAGAGCACGATTTACCATTACTTATCCAAGTAGTTTTATGTTGGTCGCAAGTATGAATCCAAGTCCCAGTGGATTTTTCAATGATCCGAACTCACCAATGGCAGCTTCTCCTATGGAAATGCAACGCTATATGGGAAAAATTTCAGGACCTTTACTAGATCGAATTGACATACATATTGAAGTAACACCAGTTCCTTTTGAAAAACTTTCTGAAGAACGGAAAGGAGAAACCAGTGCTGTTATTCGTGAACGTGTTATCAAAGCAAGAACGATTCAAACCGAACGTTTCAAAAAATCAGAAACTTTACATTACAATGCTCAAATGAACACCAAACAAATTCGAAAGTATTGTAAGTTAAGCGTAGAAGCATTGGACCTTCTCAAAAATGCAATGGAGCGTTTAAATTTATCTGCGAGAGCCTATGATAGAATTCTAAAAGTCGGAAGAACTATTGCCGATTTGGATCAAGAACAAAATATTTTACCCGATCATATTGCAGAAGCTATCCAATACAGAAGTTTGGATAGAGAAGGTTGGCTAGGGTAAGCTATTAAAAAAATAGAAGTCATTAGAATATTTTAATACTTTATAACGTAAAAATGTTAAATCAGTCCTGCTAAACGGTTTTACCAAATTGTAAGTAAATTTTATCCAGAATAATAATAAACGCATCAACAATTATGCAATAATTCATAGCTGTATATTTAAATTATTGATTTTCAATTTTTTGAAAAGTACACTAAATCATAACTACATTTTATCATATAAGTATGGTATTACAAAATTAATTTGTATGTAATTTTTTAAGTATATATTTTTGAAAATCAATAATTTATATCAACCATATTAATATTCGATAATTCCTAATTTTCGAGATTCATTTCCTTATGGTTAATACATATTTATTTTACGGTTAAAGCATATTTGTAGTTCTTAATTTTTTATACTTTTATAATCGATAAAAAATCTTAAATAAATGTTAATTAGTAGGTAAAACTGCTAACTGACCAAGCGAAGCTGTATTTAGAGCCTAAATATTTACAGTGTTTTATCGTTATTCACCTATATTCCCCCCTGGTTAATAATTAGTTAGATTATTGAACAAAATCAAATAACAATCTTAACGTTAATAACAATGCCTTTTTCTCAAAGCAGGGAAGCAAAAATTGCTGGTCCAAAAATTGAAAGAAAATCCAAGTCAAATCATGTAAACCAAAATTGGTATATTTTCTACACAGCTCCGAGAGCTGAGAAGAAAGCTAAATTTGAACTTGAATTGAGAGGATTTGAAGTGTTTCTTCCTATGATAAAAACAACTCGAATATGGAAGAATCGACAAAAAAAACAAATTGATATAGTACTATTTCCAAGCTATATTTTTGTTAAAACAAGCGAAAAATGCTTAGACGAAATATGTAGAATCAACAAAATTACGATGTATATCCATTGTGGAGGAAAACCAAGCAAGGTGTCTTCTGAATGTGTAGAGGCTATAAAATGTATGCTTAGTTTAAATAAAGAAATATCCGTGGGGAATGACTTTATTGAAGGAGAAACTGTGCGTATCGTTGAAGGGCCTTTAGCAGGCTATGACGGAGTACTAGTTGAGCAAAAATCCAAAACAAAATTCGGGATACATCTAAAAGAAATAAATCAGGTGGCTTCTATTGAAATATGCACAAATGTGCTGGAAAAAGTCCGAATAAAATCCTTATAAGCAGTCGCTTAATATTTAGGACTTTCTATAAAAAGTCTTAACTGAGTGTTCCCAAAATATACTAGGAGCATACCAATTTCTTCCATTTACTATTAAATTTTACGCATAAAAAATCATTTATTCACAATCTGAAACAAATGAATAATATCAAAGAAAAATTAATTGAAGCTACAGAATCATATTTATGTTCGCTAATCTCTGATGTAGCAGATTTACCTATAACAACCAATGATGCATCAACTCCATTTTTAGAGTTAGGAATTGATTCATTTCGCGTGTTACAAATCATTAAGAAATTAGAAGAAGACTTTGGTACACTGCCAAAAACACTCTTGTTTGAAAACTTTAATATAAGTGATTTAAGTAATTATTTTGCAGAAACGTATACGTCTATTTTAACTGCAAAATTTTCAAATACGAAAACTGTTCAAAAAAACACAACAGGGAAACCAAAGTCTAAAGAAATTAAAAAACAGTATATATCCACATCAGTAGTTCAAACTCCAAAAAAAATCAGTGCACCTCAAGTATTAGAAAAAAACAATGTAGTTGAGCAAAAGATTGTGTTAGAGAAGAAACCAATCATTATTGCAGAAAGTGAACTCATGGAACATCCTAAGTTGAAAGATTGGTACCTTACTATTTTTAATGCCTATAAAAATGAAAGTTCAACATCTAGAGGAACTCGAAATATAGCGCCACTACTGTTTATAGGAAGTGATCGTAAAGGTTATCTGAACTATAGTAAAAGTAGTAAAATGATCCTTGTATATGCATACACAGGACCAAGATCGTATCTTTCTACTATAGCAGAAGAAATTACGCAATACAGCGTAGACAATGATTTTGAAATTACAATCTTGTCAGATCATGCAATCGAGTCAATTAATAATGTACCTTTTTATGCAACGCCTTTTGGAGTTATTTCTAGGATTGAAAATATGAAAGAGTTTTCACTCGGAGGAAATAAAATGCGTCGATTACGCTACCAAGTTTCAAAATTTGAGAAAGCTGGAGTTTGTAAAACAGTAGAATACAGTAGTGGTACAGATCAAAAAACGGATCAAGAGATTGTACGTCTAATCGATGAATGGTCAGCTGCAAGAACTATGGTGAATCCGTTAATTCATATCGTTCGTGAAGAAATTCTGAATGGTACTTTAAACAAAGAACATCGATTATTTTTAACCTATTTAGATAATACCTTACAAAATGCAATTCTAATTTCTAAGTTGTCAGATGAACTAAACGGTTATTTGATGGATTTAGAATTCTATCCAGAAAATATGCCGTTAGGAGGTTTAGAATACGGAATTGTAAAAATGATGGAAACCTTATCAAGTGAAGGTGCTAATATGTTAAGCTTGGGTGGAACATATGGTTGTAAGATAGAAGATTCTCCTAATGTAGATCCAGAATTGGAAAAAACATTGAACTTCCTCAGAGAAAGTAAAATCTTTAACGATGAAGGAAACTTACAATTCAAAAATAAATTCCGTCCAAAACATCAGACGATCTTTATTTGTAGACCAAAAGCTATCAGTAATGCAGATAATGTAACCGACATTATTATGATGATTGCCGATCCATCTAAAATTGAACTGCAAGGAGAAAATCAAAAAACGTACGAGGAAGTTTCCATCAAAATGTCCGTATCTACAGATAAGGTAATTCCAGAATCTAAAACGACAGAAAATACCACGATACCACAGAAAATAACAGCAGTCGTCGCTACAGAAGAAGCGCATGTGATGATAGAAGGAAATGAAAATTCAAAACGATTAGCACAATATGGTTACAATCCGTTGAATATTCCAAATGAAGAAGTACTACATGATTTAAAAACGGATTCTTGGGCACAACTACACTCAAAAGCAATTGATGCTCAGTTGAATTTTTTATACAGACAGGTCTATAAAACGACGAACATAACCAAAAGTTTACAAACGGTATTTCCGTTTTCAAATATTGCTTTGACATCTTCTGGTCGGGATGCAGAAAAAGTATTTTTTCAATCTTGGGAAAATAAAGGAATAGTATTACAAAATTTATTATTTCCAACAGCTATATATAGCGAAATTCAAAATGGTTTTTCACCTAAAGAAATTCCGAGTGAAGCTGTATTTGATGTTACTTCTGACAAGCTTTTTAAAGGAAATTTACATTGGGATCAACTAGTTTCTTTAGTAGAAAAAGAGCATGAATCTCTTTCCTTTGTTGCTGTAGAAATATCCAATAACGCTGCAGGAGGCGCTCCGATGTCAATCGAGCATCTTAAAAAAGTGAAGCAGTTACTAGAAAAGTATACTATACCTTTAATAATGGATGGAACACGTGTATTAGAAAACGCAATGTTCATTATTCAAAATGAGAAAGAATTCGCGCAAAAAACCATTTGGGAACAAGCCAAAACTATATATTCATTTGCAGATGCTGTTTGGGCAAGCTTACCAAAAGATTTCTGTGTCAATAAAGGTGGAATTGTAGCAACAAATGACGAAACACTTTTTCATAAAATTCAGGATGCAATTGAAGATGAAGGAGTTGGTTTAGATATCATCGACAAAAAACTAATTGCCGCTTCGTTTGATAATAAATCAATCATAGAAAAATCTATTCATAATCGAATGGATTGTGTGGCATTAGTACATAATGCATTACACAATCATGGAATTCCAGTTTTACAGCCAGTTGGAAGTCATTGCATACTAATAGATGTCAAGCAAATTCCACAATTCAAAGATTTCAAAAATGCTGTCGAATCTTTTGCGGCTTGGATATATGTAAACACAGGAATTCGAGGAAGTGTACACAATGCAGGAATGCAAACAAATTCAGCAATCAATGAAGTGTTACGTTTGGCAATTCCTGTTGGAATGGAAACCAAAGAAGCAACCGAAATCAGTCAAAAACTGATTCAAGTATTCGAGCATATGGAAAACATTCCTGAGCTTGAAAAACAAGGAGTTCCAGAAACTTTTGGAACCATAGGAGCTACATATCAACTAAAACAATATCACAACATAAATAACAATCTTTTAGCAGTTAATGACGTTCAAATGACTGAAGAAAACATAGAAGCATCTTCGATAACTTCTAGTGCTTCTGAAACATATACAAGCAACGTAACATCAATCGAGTCAAAACAAAAATCATCTAACAATACAAACTACAGACAAAAAGATATAGCCATTGTAGGAATGTCGGGAAGATATCCAAAAGCAAAAAACTTAGATGAATTATGGGAGAATTTAATAGCAGGAAAAGATTGTGTAGAAGTAATTCCTGAAGAACGACTCAAGCAACGTAAAAATACCAGATTCACCAAAAAATACCGAGGAGGTTTCTTGGAAGATGTAGATAAATTCGATTCTATGTTTTTCAATATTCCACCTGCTGTTGCAGAAATGTTCGATCCACAAGAACGATTGTTACTCGAAACAGCTTGGGAATCCATTGAAGATGCGGGTTACTATCCTGAAATTTTGACACCAGAAAACACGCCAAAAAATATAGGAGTATTTGTGGGTGCGGTTTGGACCATGTATCAAATGATTGGAGCCGAAGAAAAACTCATAGGACATGATACCAATCCGAACTCATTCCTTTGGAGTGTGGCAAATCGTATTTCGTATTGTTTAAATCTATCTGGTCCAAGTATGTCGGTAGATACAGCGTGTTCTTCAAGTATGACCGCTTTATACCTAGCATGTGAATCTATCTACAATGGAGAATGTGCTGGAGCTATTGTTGGAGGCGTCAATTTAGACTTACACCAAAGTAAAT
The DNA here is from genome assembly GCF_022447245.1 of Kordia sp. GTDB lineage: Bacteria > Bacteroidota > Bacteroidia > Flavobacteriales > Flavobacteriaceae > Kordia. Next base: position 74,176 of record NZ_JAKVBC010000005.1, read on the forward strand.
TTGATATCAATTCCTTTGGTGGCGCACTTTCGCCAGATGGTGTTTGCCGTACCTTCGGAAAAGGAGCAAACGGATATGTGGCAGGAGAAGGAGTTGGAACAATCTTCATAAAACCTCTAGCACAAGCAGAAAAAGATGGAGATCACATACACGGAGTTATAAAAAGTGTATCGGTAAATCATGGAGGACGTACTAGTGGTTACATGGTTCCCGATCCAAAAGCGCAAGCAAACTTAGTAGATACAGCATTAAAAAAAGCAAACATTGATGCTAGAAGCGTAGGATACATAGAAGCACATGGTACAGGAACTGAATTAGGAGATCCAATTGAAATTTCTGGTCTTAAAAGAGCTTTTGATAAGTATGATGTAGCCAATCAAACAGTGGCAGTAGGTTCTGTAAAAACCAATATCGGACACTTAGAAGCTGCCGCAGGTGTTGTAGGAATTCATAAGGTGCTTTTACAAATGAAGTACAAAAAACTAGTTCCTTCATTACATTCAACAGAATTAAATGAGTTCATTGACTTTAAAAACTCCCCATTCTATGTAGAACAAGTGGTAGAAGATTGGAAACCGAAAGTAATTGACGGTATAGCATATCCATTGCGTGCAGGAGTAAGTTCATTTGGAGCAGGAGGTGCTAATGCACATGTAATTATAGAATCCTATGACACCAAAGAAACTTCTGAACCAGCAGAAACGAACTATCAAATTTTCCCACTATCTGCGGTTAAAAAAGATAGACTCAAAGAAACAGCAGCACGTTTGCTTGTATTCTTAAAAGAGGATGCAAATAAGCAAACATCATTACAAAATATAGGACATACGCTTCGTATAGGGAGAAAATCCTTTGAGCATAGACTCATCATTATCGCAGCAACTAGAGAAGAGCTTATTGAAAAATTAACGCTTTTCATAGACGATAAAAAAGATCAAAACATCCTTACAGGTGTTGTGGAAAGAGTGGGGAATATTGCAAAACTCCTTAACAAAAGCGAAAAGAAAGCATTTATTGAACTTATTGCTGAAAGTGGCGATTTACATAAAGTTGCACAACTTTGGATTGAAGGAATCATTAATGATTGGCAAGCGCTTGCAAGTGAAAGTGATGGAAAAAGAGTTTCTTTACCAACATATCCATTTGCCGACAAACGTCACTGGGTAGAACGAACTGACAACGAAGCAATCATAGCAACATCGTCATTAGCGCATCCTATGATTGATGCGAACGAATCTACTTTTGAGCGTCAAGTATTCAAAAAAACATTCCACGATCAAGAATTCTTCATTTACGATCACTTAGTATCTGACATTCCTACCTTGCCAGGTGTTGCGTATTTGGATTTTGCTCGTAAAGCAGGAGAATTAGCAGCAGGAAGAAAAGTAAAAGCCATCAAAAATATCATATGGCTCAATCCAATTACGGTTAACAATTCGCAACCTACAGATGTGTGGATTGAGTTATTACCACAAGCAGATCAAATCGTCAAGTTTGAAGTCTTCAGTAAGAATGAAGCAGGAGAAAAACAGCTGCACTCACAAGGAAAGTTAACGTATGTAACTGATGAAGATGAAATTTCTACAGAATTTATAGATGTAAAAGGAATCCAAGAACGTTGTACGAAAGTAGCGGATGGAGTACAAGCATATCCAGAATTCAAAAAGCTAGGTTTAGGCTTAGGACCAAGTTTCCAAGTACTGCAAGAAATCTACAAAAATGAAGATGAAATGCTCGGAATTATGAAAGTTCCAAAGGTTTGTGAGAATGAATTTAAAAACTATTTATTACATCCTTCTTTGCTTGATGGAACTGGACAAACAGTAATGGCAGCACACTTACTTTCTGAAAGTGAAGAATCATCAGAAGGGCTATTTGTACCGTATTCATTCGGAGAAGTAGAAATTTTACATCCATTTACTGAAAACTGCTATAGTTATATTCAAAAAGTAGACGAACCTAATACGAATCTGTCAAAAGCCAATTTGATCATCACAGATGAAAATGGTAAAATATTAGTCAAAATCAACTACTCTGTTGGTATTCCGTTAACAGATATTCATGAAAAACCTGCTGAAGCACCAAATACATTACAAACAGAAGAGGTAGACGAGTTTTCAGATTTATATTATACCCATACATGGGAAGCTTCTTCTGAACTAAAAAGTATAAGCGAATTCAATATGAGTAAAAGTGTCGTATTGTTTGATACTGATCAACAACTATATGAATCGTTTAAAGCAACTACAAAAGTTCCTCTAATACTTGTACAACAAGGAAAAACATTTGATAAAGTTTCGGAGAATATATTTACTGTAAATCCTGAAAATAAAGAAGACTTTACAAAACTATTTACAACGTTACAAGCGCAAAAAATAGAATTAGATACCATAGGTTTCTCATGGTCTAAGGAGCAATTCAAAGAAGACGAAAAATCATTAAAAAACTCGCTATCGACAGGTGTCTATTCATTTTTACATATATGTCAAGCATTGATGCAACTCAAATCAGATGCTAACATCTCTATTGCATACATTTACAATGGAGCAGAAAACGAGACACAACCTCAAAATGCAGCAATTAACGGTTTTATAAAGAGTTTACACTTAGAACAATTGAATATTCGTTGTAAAACGATAGAACTTTCTGAGCAAAACAATCTTGCTCAAATACTAATAGCGGAATTACAAGAAGATACCATTGAAGACTTGGCTGTTCGTTATACAACTGGACAAAGACAGGTGCGAAAACTGCAAAATATTGCACACTGGCGCGAACAAAATACATCCAAAAATACACAAGGTCTTAAAGAAAAAGGTGTATACATAATTACGGGGGGAGCTGGTGGATTAGGATTTATTTTTGCGGAATTTTTAGCAAAAGAATGTAAAGCACGACTCGTACTAACAGGAAGATCAAAACTTTCAGAAGAAAAATCTATTAAAATAGAAACACTAGAAAAACTAGGAGTCGAAGTACTATACATCGCTTCCGATATTTCTAAAATCAAAGACGTAGAAAAAGTCATCAAAGAAACCAAAAAGAAATTTGGGGATATTGATGGTATCATTCACAGTGCAGGTGTATTGCGTGACTCAAATATTCGCAATAAAACAATAGAAGAGATGCAAGCAGTATTTGCGCCAAAAATATATGGTACTTATTACTTAGACATGCTTACAAAAGATATGCAGCTCGATTTCTTTGTAACGTTCTCTTCAATGGCTGCAGTTGGTGGAAACATGGGACAAAGCGATTATTCCTTTGCCAATCACTTCATGGATACATACATCCAACGAAGAGAAATACTGCAACAACAAGGATTGCGTACAGGAAAATCGCTAAGTTTAAACTGGTCTATTTGGGCAGATGGCGGAATGAAACTAGACGCACAAATGGAAGCATTCTTCAAAAATAGCTTGGGAATCAGACCGTTAAAATCAGAAATAGGAATCGGTACGTTCACAAGTGGATTATTTGCCGAAGAAACGCAAGTAGTGGTCGTTGAAGGAATGCAAGAACGTATGGAAATCGCTTGGGGAATTCGTAAAAAAGAAGCAGCAATTCAAACACAAGTTGAAAGTCCAACAAGCACAAATACAGCAAGTGAAGAAACAAGTGGAGAAGTTGCATCATTAGTTCGTAAAGAACTCATTCAAATAGCAATGGACTTCTTAAAACTAGAGGAAGATGATGTTTCGGTAGACAAGATATTACTAGACATTGGCTTTGACTCTATTGGGTTAGCATCTTATGCCAATGCATTGAATGAAAAATATGGTTTAGATTCCATTACACCTGTATTATTCTTCGAATATCCATCGATCAATGAAATCACCAAATATTTAGTTACTGAGCATAATACAGCAGTTGTAAATACATATAATCTAGCTGGAGGAAGTAGTGTGTCTGCGCAAGCAACTCCACAAGCAAAAACAACTCCTGTAACAGAAACAAAGACGGAAACTCCATCGTTTACAGGAATTAATAAAGGTTGGAATGTAAATGCTTCTGTAGCGCAAACAACCCATACAACCGCTCAAAAATTAGGAATCTCTGCAGATAGTCGTTTTGTAGATTGCCCAATTGCCATTGTAGGAATTGGTGGCGTGATGCCAAAATCGAAAAACATGCAGGAATATTGGGAGAATCTTAAAAATGAAGAAAACATGATCTCAGTCATTCCCAGAGATCGTTGGATTTGGGAAGATTATGACGGTGACCCAATCACAGAAAAAAACAAAACAAACTCTAAATACGGTGGATTTATAGATGATGCCGATAAATTTGATCCATTATTCTTCGGAATTTCACCAAGAGAAGCAGAAATGATGGATCCACAACAGCGAGTTTTCTTAGAAACTGTCTGGAATACCATCGAAGACTCAGGCTATAAAGTGTCAGACTTATCAGGTACAAAAACAGGATTATTTGTCGGTGTTGCCGTGCATGATTACAGTGATTTAATGAACGGACTCAATGTAGAACTTGATGGATATACCGCTTCTGGGAATTCACACTGTATGCTGGCAAACAGAATATCGTTCTTACTAAATCTTCGTGGACCAAGTGCTCCGATTGATACGGCATGTTCTAGTTCGTTAATTGCAATCCATCGAGCGATAGAATCTATTCATACAGGAAGTAGTGATATGGCGATTGTTGGAGGTGTACAATTAATGATGACTCCAGCAGCACACATCTCTTTCGGTATGGCAGGTATGTTGAGTACCGATGGAAAATGTAAAACATTCGACAAGAGTGCAAATGGTTATGTTCGTGGAGAAGGTTCGGGAGCAATCTTCCTAAAACCGTTAGCGCAAGCCGAAGCAGATAACGATCAAATATATGCGGTCATTAAAGCAACTTCCGAAAATCATGGAGGAAAAGCAACCATGCTTACAGCGCCAAATCCACATGCGCAGGCAGAATTGTTAGTAGAAGCCTATGAAAAAGGACAAATAGATCCTGCTACTGTGGGATACATTGAATGTCATGGTACAGGAACAAGTTTGGGAGATCCAATTGAAATTAGAGCTTTGGCAAAATCATTTCAAGAACTCTACGCAAAGCATAACAAAGCAATTCCAGAAACACCTCATATCGGATTAAGTTCTGTAAAAACAAACATAGGACACTTAGAAACAGCCGCAGGAATTTCAAGTTTCTTAAAAGCTGTATTAGCAATGAAGCACAAACAAATCCCAGCATCGTTACATTTTGAAGAATTAAATCCGCATATCAGTTTTGCAGGAACACCTTTTTATGTAGTAGACAAAACAGCGCCTTGGAAAAGACTTGTTGGAGCAGATGGTAAAGAAGCACCACGAAGAGCAGGGATTAGCTCATTTGGATTTGGAGGCGCCAACGCACATGTGGTGATAGAAGAGTATATTCCTAAAAAAGAAGAAAAAGTGGTAGACTTCAAAAAACCGTTCCTATTTGTGCTTTCTGCTAAAAATGAAGATAGACTCAAAGCCTATGCTGATTCCATGCTAAAATTTGTAGAAAATAATGAAGTGAGTCTTCTCGATTTAACCTATACCTTGCAAATAGGTAGAGATGAAATGAAAGACCGTCTTGGATTGGCAATCAATACTGTTGATGAGTTAAAACAACTACTGCAAGAGTACATAAATGGTGAAGTTGTAGAAAATGTATACACAGGTAAAGTCAATAAGAAAAATAAAGAAATTGTTTTGCCCAATAGTTCAGATATCGCATCATATATATCAGAATATAATCATGAAGCCTTATTAAAAACTTGGGTAGTAGGAGCAGCAATTGATTGGAATGAAATCTACGGCTCCGATAAGCCAAAAAGAGCAAATATTCCAACCTATCCTTTTGCTAGAGAAAGTTATTGGTTTGACTATGACGAATCAAACGTAGGATCAAATGCAACCGCAAAAGTGATGCATCCATTATTGCACACCAATACCTCTGTATTAAAACAGCAAGCGTATAGTTCAACGTTCCACAAAAACGAATTCTTTTTGTTAGATGGTGAGAACAATTCAGAAAAAATCTTATCAGTTGGCGCATTTCTAGAAATGGTAAATACCGCTGTAACACATGCAGCCACGGCAAAATTAGATTTCAAAGCGTTAGAATTTAACAACCTTCAATGGTATAACTCATTTGTTACTGCTGATGAAAACACGATTACATTAGCGCTTAGAGAAGAAAATATAAACACCATAGCATTTGAAGCTTATAGCAAAGAAAATGATCAAGAAGATGTGCATTTTGAAGGAACGGTAGCGCTAGACGTAATGACCAAGTCACAACAAATTGATATACAGGTATTACAAAAGCAACTAGAAGCAGCAGAAAATACTGTAGCAGAATACTTCTCTACATTCTCACAAAAAGGATTGAATGGATATATAGCTCCAATAATTCAAAATATATATGCAGGACACAAACAATTATTACTTAAAGTTGTGTTGTCAGATGACTTGAAAAAAGATGCCGCAACATACGTAATTCATCCCGCAATGGTACAAGTTGCATTACAGGCTTCAGGATATATTATAGAACCTGATTTCTATACTGAAAAAGTTCCGCAGCCAGTTAATTTAAAACAACTAAGGGTATTATCGCCATGTGAAGATGAAATGTTTATCTGGATTCGTCATGTGAGAATGAACAAGCATAATGAAGAAGAAATCGCACTAGATATATACCTATTAAATACACAAGGACACATATGTGTTTCATTCAAATCATTAGTATTCATAAATGAAGAGTACAAATTGTACAACACGTCAGAATCGCTAGAATTTGAACAATACTTGGAATCTTTTTACAACATCACATCCAATGGCTCTTCAAAGAAATCAGCAGATGATGTGGCAGAAGAGTTCAAAAAACTGTTAGGGAAAGATTTTGGAAAACTTTCGTAAGAATCACAAAAAACGATAAAAAATCAAAAAAGAGTTTACAATGATCAAATCATTCCTCTCCATTACCTTGTGTTTCTTACTTTTCACACATGTAAGTCTAAGTCAAACAGAAAAGAAAAATGATACGATTCCTACACAGCAAAATAATGGAGGAATCGACTTCAATATGTTAGATGACGATATGTTTGATAGTGGAAATGAAGAAAATACAGTTTTAGATACTAATACAGATGAAATTGAATCCAAAAAATCGTTCTGGAAAGAATACATTTTTAGTCCTTCCAGACTGGGGATTAGTTATGAATTTACATACAATTTTACCGATCCGACAGAAGTAATTAAAAATCGTTTCGCTTTCCGAATAGAATACTCAAAATTTCTATTCAATAACTTGTTTGTTCAGCTAGATACAAAATCGTTTGCGTTTATGGATGGAGATAGTAGAAGCAGACCTTTGACGTATTTTAATAATGATAATTTTGAAGAGACAAACCTAGCTTTTGGTTCTATTACACGAAATGCGTTTTTACAATACAGTTATAAGCAAAGTAGTATCAAATTAGGAATACAAACGCTTGCATGGGGAGAATCTGATTTTGCTGCGATTACGGATGAAATCAATCCGTTTGATTTTAGAGATCCTTTAAACTTAAACATTGACGAGTTGCGATTGGGGCAATTTATGATTGGACTTGACTTTTACACATCTATCGGAGACTTTAGCAGTTTCTTTGTGCCAAATGCGCGATTCAATCTATTTCCGAAAGAAGGAACACGATTCTTTGTAGACCAATTTGCAGGAACAGATGTTGTAGTACAAGATGTAGACGATGATAAAAGTGCTATAGAATACGGTTTTCGATGGAAAAAAGCATTTGAAAAAAGTGATGTAAGTGTAATTGTAACGAGTTTAATCGATAATAATCTTGCGCAAGAACAGGTCAACCCTAATTTGGTATTGCTTCATGAAAAACGATTTACAACTGTGGGAATAAGTTTTAATTATGCAATTGGAAATTTATTAATACGAGGAGAAAATGCAATCAAATTTCCACGTTTATACAATACCGCCGCTTTAGAACTCATAGAACGCAATGCTTTTGATACTTCTTTAGGATTTGAATATGGTCCTAATAGTACCACAACATTGACACTAGAACTCGTAAACAATCACGTAATTGATTGGACAGAAGATATAATTGGTGTACCAAGAAATAACTTTACGGCATTTTTTGTCATTGTAAAAGAGTTGATGAAGAATGACTTGTCTTTAAATTACATTACCATGTACAATGCACCGAACACAACATTTTTCAATTTGCTTTCGGCAGCGTACAAACTCAATGATAACATAACACTTTCACTCGATGCCATCATTCCAATTACCGATGATAGAGAAAGTGCTTTTTACCAATTTCGCGATCAGCAACATTTAGCATTTAAGCTACAATTCTTTTTTTAAAACAAAAAACAATCAACCAAATAACTAACCTATTTCCTGACAGGTACTTTTTTAAAAGTGAGGAAATCCATTAAATACAATGATTATGCAAACACTTAATAATGAAATAGCAGAAAAAATTATTTCAAAGAAGATTGAGAAAAAAGAAGCAATGCGCATCTTTGATAGTTTATCAGAAACGGATAAGCTACAGCTTATTTCGCAAATAAAATCATTGACAGGTATTACAGATGTGGTTAATGGAAATGGCGCAACTTCTAATAGATTAAAACCATTAGATCAAAGAGATTTAGAAGAGCATCACCGCGCTTTTATTCAAAAACTAATTACCGAATATGAAAACTTTGTTCCAAAGTCCAAAGCAAACGTTCCTAAAAATCATTTTCACTTTGTAGACCAACGACGCAATTTTCATTTAATTAAAGAAATCAAACAATTGCATTTTCAAATTACATACGAAAAAGCCGAAGGTGCATATGTACATGATATTGATGGTAACAAGTATATCGATATATCAGGTGATATGGGCGTAAACATATTTGGGCACAAAGCTCCAGTGATTGTAGATGCCGTAAAAGCAGCTTTAGATCGTGGAATTCCTTTAGCAGGATATTCAGAAACGATTCATAAAGCAACCAAACTGATCAGTGAATTAACGGGACATGATCGCGTATTATTTACACAATCAGGAACAGAAGCTGTAATGGTGGCTACGCGTATTGCGAGAGCTGCAACGAACAGAAAAAAAATTGCGTTGTTTGAAGGTGCTTATCACGGATTATCAGATGTGGTTATGGCTATGCGCGATATGCAAGGAAATAGTTTGGCAGCAGGTCCAGGAATGCTTCAAGAATTTGCAGATCAAATCATTGTATTAAAATACGGAGATGAAGAATCGCTAGACATCATAGAAGCACATGCTGATGAAATTGCTGGTGTTTTAGTAGAACCTGTACAGTCAAGACATATTTACAACAAACCTGTTGAGTTCTTAAGAGAGTTACGCAGCATTACCATAGAAAAAGACATTCCACTAATTTTTGATGAAATGATTACGGGGTTCCGAGTAAGTCCTAAAGGAGCACAAGGAATCTTCAACATTACACCAGACATTTCAACATATGGAAAAATTCCTGGAGGAGGATTGCCAACGGGACTTGTCGCAGGTTCACAAAAATATATGGACTTAATTGATGGCGGTACTTGGGAATTTGATGATGATTCAATGCCTAAATCAAAACGAGTAGGAATGGGAGGAACGCATTCACAAAATCCACTTAAAGTTGCTTCTGCATATGCAACAATGAAAGAAATTAAAAGACAATTAAGAGAAAACGAAGACAATACCAACTATTACTCTGAAACAAGCGATTGTATGTACTGTAAACTGAATACACGTACAATGCGTATGGTAGAAGAACTAAATCAATACTTTATAGAACACAATTTGCCTATAACAATTGACTTTTTTGGTTCACTATTCCGCTTTAGATATGTAGATAGTTACTGGGGAATTACAGAAGCATTAATGTTTATCCTCATGCGAATGAATGGTGTAGAAACCAACATTCAAGGAAATTGCTTCCTAACTACAGCACATACGGATGAAGATATCAGAAACGTAATCGATGCGGTTAAAAAGAGTCTACAAATGCTCATGGAAGAAGGATTTTTCTATATAGCTCCTACAGAAGAACTAGAAGAAGAAGTCTTTGTAGAAACACCAATTGCAGTGCAACAAAATAAGACAACTCACAAAGAGACAAGCGTTAGTAATTCTCAAATTCAACAACTCAAAGATCTTTTAGTTAAAGACTTAAAAAGATTCAATCAATAATCATAATACACCAACAAAGTGGCAGCATCAAACGTACTTACACAGGTAAAAAATATAGTTTCCAAAACACTCAAAATCGCTCTAGAAAAACTAGATGTCGAAGCAGATTTTGATAGCTTCGGGATTGACTCTATCATTGCTATGGAACTCATGTCAAACTTATCAAAAGGCATGAATATTTCCATTACACCAGCGCAATTCACGGAAGTAAATACGATCAAAGAATTGGCAGAAGCAATTGAAGAATTGACTTCAGAAAGTGAATCAATTCCAGAAGTTGAAGTAAAAGAGGAAGTTCAAAAAGTAGTAGCACCAAGGCCAAAACCTACGACTGTAAATACTCCAACACGAAGAACACTAAGAAAACGAGAACAAGCGGTTTCTAGAAGAAGCATTGCGCCAAGAAAAAGCGAAAACCCACACAAAAATGTACTCGATAAAATTCAACAAGAGTTTGCTATCGATCTTAGCTATCGTAAGTTTAACTCTATTGAAGATATTGCAGATACGCTCATTAATAGTCATCTAGATGAATTACTCTCACATTACAATTTAGTAGATAATTTATTAGAAGATACTGTATATCATGAAGAAGATGTGTATGGAAACGAATTGCAGTATCAGGAAGGTGGCGTTGCGTATGATGACATCGCCATCGTTGGAGTAAGTTGTAATTTCCCAGATGCACCTAATGCAGGAAAATATTGGAAAAACTTACTTGGACAAAAAAATAGTATCAGAGAAATTCCTGAAACACGTTGGGATTGGAAACAATACTATTCGGAAAACAATGCAGAAGGCAAAACAAATTCCAAATGGGCGGCTTTGATAGAAAATCATGATTGTTTTGATGCAAAATTCTTCAATATTGATGAAGAGGAAGCCAAACTAATGGATCCGCAAGAACGCTTGTTATTACAGGAAGTTTACAAATCTTTTCAAGATGCAGGCATCAATCCGAACAACTTGAAAAACTCTAAAACAGGGATATTTACAAGTTACGAATATTCTGAATATGAGCACTATTTACGTACAAATGTAGCACAGTTAGATGTTGCCAACAAACCATTCTTTTCATCTTCGAGTCCAACGTATTATTTATCAAATCGATTATCATTTTTATTTGATTTTAATGGCCCGAGTGAAACATACAATGTAAATTGTGCAGGTTCGGCTGTAGCTATCAACAGAGCCTATCAGTCACTACAAAATGGAGAAAGTGACGTGGCTGTTGTAGGTGGAGTATCGTTGAATCTCTTTGCTGAAGATTACATTGCACTTTCAAAGTATGACATGCTTTCGCCAAATGGAACATGTGGTGTATTCGATGACAATGCCAATGGATTTACACGAGGCGAAGGAGCAGCATCTGTAGTGTTAAAAAGGCTTTCGGATGCAGAAAGAGATCAAGATAAGATTTATGCAGTTATAAAAAGCAGCCATCAAAACAACCGAGGAAATGCACGTTTTTTGCAGGAAATAGATACTGAATCTATCACAGATGTAATTGCCAATTGCTATGAAAATGCAGGGATAGAACCTACAAATGTTCACTATATAGAAGTTGATGGGTATGCAACCAAATGGGCAGATTCATTTGAGTATGAAGGCATAAAAAAGGTATTCGAAAAAGCAACAACAAAAGAAAAAAGTTGTGCTTTAGGTAGCTTAAAAGGAAATATTGGAAATCTAGAGTCTGTAAATGGTTTGGCAAGTTTCATAAAGCTTGCATTATCATTGCATCATAAAAAGTTTCCAGCGTCAATTACCAAACACAAAGTCAATTCATTTATTGACATTGACAATCCAAAACATCCATTATACATAGCAGATAAAGAAATTTCGTTTGATGCTATCCGAAGTGAACAAGATACGGTCATTAGAGCAGGAATTAACTCATTTGCAGACACAGGTGTAAATGTGCATATTCTACTAGAAGAATACACAAAAACACACCGAAATCTTTTATCAAATAATTCAGAACCGCAAATATTTGTACTCTCAGCTAAAGATCAAAATAGACTTTTGCAAAGTGTAAAAGATTATATATCATTTATTGCTAGTGCTGATGAAGCTACATTTGAGAACACCATCTACACCTTACAAACAGGTAGAGAAGCTATGGAAGAACGTTTGGCAGTTATTGCTTCGTCTTTTAAAGAATTGTTAAGTAAATTGACTACCATTAAAAATGGTTTCTCAAAAGACAAAACTGCACTTGAGAAAAAAGGTATTTTTTATGGAGCTGTAAACAAAACGGATGCAAATCCTTTAATGGGAATCTTTACAGACGACATGACTAAAACATTTATGAATGATGCAGCCCAAAAAGATCGCATGCACAAACTAGCCAATCTTTGGATTGCCGGTTTTGATGTGACATGGAACTCTTTATGGGATGGTAAAAAAGTACAACCTGTCTCTTTGCCATTATATCCATTTTACAAAACGAGATATTGGGCAGAAGTTATTGGGAATGTAAAGCCCATAGCGACTACAGTAACAAGTGAAAAAGCTGAAGTTTCAACCGCAAGTACAGCAGCACAAGAAATAGTGAAGGAATGGTTTTTTTACATTTCTGACAAAGAGAATACTGAAAATACCTTTAGTGCAGTAGAAAAAATAGAATTGTATTTACAACAAGAAATAGCATCCATTTTAAAAATGCCAGTTCAGGATGTAGATAAAACGAAAAACTTTTTGGAACTTGGATTAAGTTCAATTAACATAGGAACTTTTGTATCCAATACAATGAACCTTCTGGGAGTAACCATGTCTCCAGCAATCATTTTTAACAATCCTGAAATTAACAGTTTAGCATTGTACTTATGTGATACTTTTCCACAAAAAGTACAACATGTCAATGTTACGAAAGATGCTAAAAAAGCAGCAGAAAATAAAGTAGAAGTAACCATTGATGGAGCAGGAGGAAAAGCATTAATTCCATTACAAATAAAAGGTCGAAGAAAGCCAATCTTTGCAGTCTCGCCAGGGGGAAATGGAACCACACTATCTTTTCAGCATTTAGTGAAAGCACTTGGATATGATCAACCATTCTATGGATTGGAATTAGTAATGGGAAAAAACACTAATCCAGCAGATATTTCCATTACAAGTATTGCTACAGCAAATGTTCAGGAAATACAGGAAGTACAACCAAAAGGGCCGTATCGACTTATGGGACTTTCCAACGGAGGAATGATCGCCTTTGAAATGGCAAAGATCTTACTCGAAAAAGGGGAAAAAGTTACATTCTTAGGTTTCCTTGATTGTTTCTCGCCGTCTCAAAAAGTTATTGATATGGTAGACGAAATTGTGGGTGTTTTTAATGGAAAATTCACAGATGTTGAAGCAGCAAATTTGGATATTGATGTGGAGGCCTTGAAAAAAATGTCAGAAGAAAAGCGTTTTGACTATTTGTATGAAGTGATCAGCAAACAAGGGTTTACCATTCCAAAACAACAATTTGAAACTACATATAACATAGCACGCGCAATGGATATGAGTTGCAGAGCATACCAACCAGAAACATTAGAAACGAAAGTAAATGCGGTTCTTTTTAGAGCTACGAAAGGATATATGGATGGTTACGAAAATCTATCTGAAGACTATGGTTGGAATGCATTTTTAGCTGAAAAAATTAAAATTACCTCCATTGAAGCAGATCATTTTTCAATTACAGATCAAGCTGCTAGTGAAAAAGTAGCCGAAAAAATGGCGTCTATATTCAAAAGACCACAACGAGAAAAAGCAACCTCATAAATGATATTTTTAGTCAACTTCTTCGGTACAAGCCCACAAAGGATTCAGAGGAAACAGTTAAAAATATTTCGACGCAAGCGTTGAGGCATTTAAATCTCAATTATCGAGTAAAAAATTATCAGAAATAACGCTAAACAACCATTTATGAAAGCAGTTGTGATCACAAAATATGGTCCGCCAGAAGTTTTACAAATCAAAGAAATAGCAAAACCACAACCAAAAGCTAATGAAGTACTCATCAAAGTACATGCAACGACAGCGCATGCAGGTGATTCACGTATTCGCAGATCGAGCCCGTGGATTGTAGTTCGTTTGTTATTTGGGTTTTTTAAACCTAAAAAAAATCTTGTTCCAGGCATTGAATTTTCAGGAACAATAACAGCGATAGGAGCAGATGTAACGCTATTTAAAAAAGGCGATAAGGTTTTTGGTTTAACAGGGTTACGATTAGGCGCGTATGCAGAATATTGCTGTGTCCGCGGAAAAGTAAAAGACGGAAAACAAGAAACTAAAGGAATTATTAAAAAAATACCTAACAATCTAACGCTTGCACAATCAGCCGTAGTTGCTTCAGGCGCTTTAACAGCTTTAAAAAATTTACAAAAAGGAAAAGTCACCAAAGGCACATCAATACTTATCAATGGTGGCTCTGGAAGTTTAGGCACTTATGCCATTCAAATGGCAAAATATTATGGAGCGGAAGTAACGGCTGTTTGTAGTGGAAAAAATGTGGAGTCGTTAAGGACTCTTGGTGCAGATCATGTAATCGATTACACAAAAGAAGATTTTACCAAAACAGGCAAAAAATACGATGTTGTGTACGATGCAGTGATGAAATCGAGTCGATTTAAATGTAAAAAAATATTGAAGCCAAAAGGCAAATATCTCAACAATTATTGGCTTTCAAGTATCAAAGCAGCTGACATGGAAACCATTCACAATTTGATAGAACAAAACATACTCAGGCCAGTCATCGATAGAACATATGAAATGGATGCTGTTGTAGAAGCTCACAAATATCTTGATACGGAGCGAAAAAGAGGCAATGTCATTATTCAAATAGAAAAATAAAAAACAAGTATATCAGGTGTACAAATTGTAACTGACATACACGCTTAAAATTAACTTACAAAAATCAATAAACTACTAAAACCAATTTTATGAAGAATATGCTTAATCCCGTATCGCGCTTCATTAGTAAAATTCCAGAAAAAGTCTTAAAAAGAAAGTGGCTATACTTGGGATTTTTTGTAGCAGCGACCGTTTTCCTGATTATGAATCTTGGAAACTTAAAAATGGACATGACCATTGAAGGTTGGATTCAAGATGACGATCCTACTAAAATCGCGTTCAATGAATATCATGCGCAATTTGGAAGTGAAGACGGAGTATACATTGTATATAAACCAAAAGATGGTGATGTTTTTTCTGAAAAATCATTGCAAGTTGTAAAGTCAATTCAGGAAGATTTACTTAACTATAAAGAAACTTTACGAATAGGGCAAAAATCTGCTTTAGATCATATTGTTAAAGTAAATACTGTCGTAAATGCTCGTGTATTAACAGCTGAAAATGACTTTTTATATGCGCGTCCATTAGTAGGCGAGAATGTTCCTAAAAGTCAAGCAAAACGTGATGAACTAAGAGAAATCGCAAAAGGAGAAAAACAATTTCCATTACAGTATTTCTCAGACGATATGCAATACGGAGGAATTTACATCGAAACTAATTTTGGTGCAATTCCAATAGGTGAAGAAGAGCTAAATGTAGACGATTTGGTATTAAGTGATACAAATTCAGATTTGACACTTGAAGAAACTGCTACAAATGCTGCGACTCCACGTTTTAAACCAACGGATCAAGCAGATTATTTAAAATTGAATGAAGCGATTAATGAAATTTTAAACAAACCTGAATACGCAGAACATTTTCAATATTATGCCGTAGGAAATACGCCTGCAGCAGAATACGACTTACTTATGGTTGATGAAATGAGCGACTTGTACATGGGTGCATTGTTGATTATGATAGTGTTATTATGGTATTTCTTCCGAAGATTTTCGGCAGTAACTTGGTCGTTAACGATTGTAATTTTGAGTACCATTTGGACGTTTGGAATTTCTGCTTTACTAGGATTAACCGTAACAGGATTCTTAATCCTTACAGTATTATTGATATTAACAGTAGGTATCGCAGATTCAGTGCATATCATGTCAGGATATTCGTTTTTACGAAATACCAACACGGATCACAAAACATCTTTAAAAACAATCTATGGAACAGTTGGTACAGCATTATTGCTAACAGCTACAACAAACATGGTAGGTATCATTGCGTTAAACATTACACCTGTGGTACCAATTCAGACGTTTGCTATCATGTCTACCATAGGAATTTCATTAGCATTCTTATTCACGATTTTCTTATTACCAATATTAATGGATATATGGAAACCTTGGAAAAAGACAGACGAATCCAAATCATCAAAAAGTTTTCTTGCACGCTTGTTCCCAAATTTTGCAGTGATTATGCAGCGAATTTTGGCCAAAGTAGTTCCTTTAGTAGAAAGGAGACCGATTCCAATCTTAGTAATTTTCTTCGGAATCATTGCTTTCTGTATTTATGGTTCAACATTAGTTACCGTAAACTCGAACATGTTAGACCAATATCCTGACGATTCTAAATTCAGAGAAAATGTAGAAATCGCCGACAACAAAATGATGGGAGCTTACAGTATGGTTGTCTTTTTGGATTTAGGAAAAGAAAATGCTTTCAAAGATCCAAAAGTGTTGAAATCTATGGATAAATTGCAACGTAAGTTTGAGAAGAAATACGAAAAATACGTAGTAATGACTTCTTCATTGGCAGATGTTGCAAAAGATGCCTATAAAAAATTGAATGAAGGGAAAGATGAAAAATACATCATTCCAGAAAACCCACAAATACTTTCGCAAACATTATTCATGTTTAACAATGCAAGTCCAGAAGATCGTAAACGATTAGTAGGAGACAATTATCAAAAAGCAAACATAAAAATATCGTTACACAATTACGGATCATACGAATACAGTAAAGTATTTGAAAATATGCAAACCGACATTGCTGAAATGGTGAATAACTTAAAACAAAATTATAGTGAAGCAACAGTTTCAATTACAGGAATTTTTGCCTTAGCTATGCAAACAGCCGATTACTTAACTAAAAATGAAGTGAATAGTTTCGGAATTGCCTTAATCGCAATCTGTATCATTCTTTTAATAGTTTTTGGTTCTGCAAAAGTAGGTGCAGCAGCAATGTTTCCAAATTTATTACCAGCAATTTTAACTTTCGGATTGCTTGGTGTGCTTGGGATTCCGCTAGATTTTTACACAATGATGCTGGCTCCGATCATAATTGGTATATCTGTTGATGATACAGTAACGTTTATTACTCAGTATCGTCATGAAGTAATAAAAGACGGAAACATAAAAAGAGCATTGCGCTATACAATGCAAGAAGCTGGACAAGCTTTATTATTTACATCATTGGTCTTAGGATTAGGTTTCGGAATCATGTCGGTTGCAGCAGCAGCAGGAACATCAAATATGGGACGATTTGGTTTTATCGCAATCATGGCGGGACTCATGTGTGATTTATTCTTTTTACCAGCTTTAATTATTGTTTTCAAACTAAACTTTGGCGCCAAAAAACAAACACCAGACGAAGAAGTAGAAGAAGAAACAGTAACTCATTTAAAAGAAGAAGTTCATGAAGTCGTTTAAAAAAAGTATGCAACACATTGTACTGGTAGTTTCATTGTTCCTTATGGGAAGCGTTTTTGCGCAAAGCCCTAAGGTAATAATGGTCAAAGTAGATAGCGTTGAAAATTTCACCTACAACTCATCTATTCGAAAATTTCAATTTACCTCTTGTAGATATGATCTTTCTACGGGAAGATTGCGTTGTAAAAACAAACCTAGACAAGTAATAGTTGAAAATATTCATAAAGATTATTTGGTGGCTCCCAAAAAGAAAGACGCCAAATCACTCGATATGATCATCTCTCCAATTGCAGACAAAGGAACCAATATGTTGGTGTGGAAAAAAGCAGATCAAGATGATAACGATTTTTGGCTGTATCTACCAGCATTGGGTAAAGTAAAGCGTATCGCTTCTAGCAATGAAGGTGGTGAAACAGGAAGTGTTTTTGGAACCGAATTTTCTATAGAAGATGTATCTCCAAGAAAAATAAAAGATTATACTTATAAATTACTAGGAGAAAATACCATCAATAAAAGACCTGTATGGATTGTAGAATCTACACCTACAGAAGCACGTTCCAAAAAAACATATTACAGTAAAGTAATTAGTTATATTGATAAAGAACGCTATGTAATATTAAAAGATGAATTGTACAATCGTACAGGGAAACTTTTCAAACAATTAGTCACAAAGAAAGTAGATAGAATTGACGGAGTTTGGATTGTTACCAAATCGGCAATGATCAACTTATTATCGAGAAGAATTACAAACTATGATGTATTATCAATCGATTTTAATCTTGACATAGACGATGAGTTCTTTACACAAAGAGCCATGACAGATTTCGCATATAGAGAAAAGAAAATGAACGAATATCGAACTTCGCTTGAAGCTGTCAATTCAAACAACAAATAGTCTTTTCAATAGTCATACACTACTAACCAAATAAGCAACAACTTAGTGGTACAGTGATTTACTGTATCCTAAGTGTGTTTGTAAATGTCTTTAACCAACCTATTATGACGCAATCAAACTCAGAAACCTACTACGATGTTATCATTGTAGGCTCAGGAACTTGTGGAGCAACACTTGCAAAAGAACTTACAAAACAAAATAAAAAAATATTGATTCTAGAAAAAGGAGCTACAGTTCCTTTAAAAGAAACCTTGCCTGGCATAGCTCCTTTGCTGAATGAAATAAAAGTCACAAATAAGTTAAAAGACATGCGTGCCATAACGACAGGAGGAACTACTGCTTTTTATTTTGCAGTTGCTGCAGAACCGCCACTAGAAACATTTTCCTCTTTAGGAATCGATTTAGCGCCTGCGTATGAAGAAACGGTAAACGAATTGCCTATTAATTATTTACCAGATGATCACTTTGGACCACAATCACTCAAACTTCGTGATAGTGCTCTTGATTTAGGGCATACTTGGGAAAAACAACCGATGTTAGTAGATCTTGATAAGTGTAATAGAGGATACTCTTATGAAGCAAAATGGAAAGCAAAAAGGTTTGTTGAAGAAGCGTTAGACAATGGTGCTATTCTCAAAGAAAAAGTAGAAGTCACTACTATTATTTTTGAAGGTAAAAAAGCAGTAGGCGTAACATATAAGGAGAAAAAGAAATCCAACATTCACAAAGTGTTTGGAGAAAAAATTATTCTCGCCGCGGGCATCTTAGCTTCACCAAAAATTCTTCAAAAAAGTGGAATTAACAATATAGGAAGTAATGGTTTTTACATAGATCCAAATCGTGTTTATTTTGGCTTAATTCCCAAACTAAAATCGGTTGACAATTTTGTGGGCGCTATGGAAACTAAATTAGAAGAGGATATCTTTTTAGGAGACGCCAACGTTCCTAAACTATTTTACAAATTGTTAATGATCTCTACCTTAAAATTCAGACACTTTTTCTCATTCTCAAAAAGTATCGGAATTGGAGTTAAAGTGCAC
Organism: Kordia sp.; assembly: GCF_022447245.1. GTDB lineage: Bacteria > Bacteroidota > Bacteroidia > Flavobacteriales > Flavobacteriaceae > Kordia. The sequence continues at coordinate 93,841 of NZ_JAKVBC010000005.1, forward strand.
GATCCTATGAGTGGAAGCGTCTCAAAAGAAGGCGATTATCGAAAAACAATTACCGACGAAGTCTTAGCAAAATTAGATAGAGGTGGTGAAGAAGCTATCAAAATCCTAAAAAATGCGGGCGCTAAGCATATTGTAAAAAGTCCAGTCAATGTTACGAGTACAGGCGGCTTATTACAAATCAACGAACATGTAGATAGTGACTTTCAAACTGAATACAAAAACTTATACGTGTGCGATCGTTCGATATTGCCAGATACATTTAGAAAACCACCGACACTCACGCTTGTCTGTATGGCAAAATACTTAGCTAACAGACTTTGTAACTAATATTCGTTGTAACACCAAACAATACCTAATACTTAAGCAAATAGGCTTACAATCAAACAAAACAATAACTAATCTAAAATTAACATTAAGCATGGAAAACGAAAACAAACCTGCAAAACCCAAAAGATGGAAAAGAGTATTAAAACGCATTGGAATCGGTCTTATTTCAGTGATTGTTTTATTATATCTATACAATTGGTATTGGGTAAACTCTGGATCAAACCAATGGGAACTTGAAAGAGATGAAGATGGAGTACAAGTATATTCTCTTAAGGTACCAGGAGATAATGTCGTAAAGTATAGAACCATCATCAAAGGAAGATATTCACTAAGCCAGTTAGCAGCACCACATTTACTAGATCACAACTTAGAAACGTGTAAAGAATGGTTTGAAAATTGCGTAGACTGTAAAATTATTCAACCTTGGGACTCTATTCGTCAATACGACATTTCACTTTGGACCTTAGATTTCCCATCACCTTTTCAACCAAGAGAACTGCTAATCAACACATCTGTAAAGCAAGATGAAAATAAAGTAGTAACGATTGATGTAACAAGTGTACCAAATGCCATAGAACATAATGATGGTAAAGTTCGTGTAGAACGTATGCACAATGTATGGCAATTTACACCGCTAGGAAACGGTATCGCTGAGTGTCAACTTACACAAGACATTTCTTTAGGAGGATTTTTTCCACAATTTCTAATGAACATGGCTGGGAAAGATGCAAACTTTGAATTTATGCAAAAAGAACTTCCTAAATTCTTACAAAAAGAAAAATATAAAAACGCTAAATTTTCTTTTATTCGAGAACAATAAAATTCAAATATCAGGATATCATATAAAGTGATATCCTGATGTAAGCGAATTCAAAATCCTGCAAAATTCTCAAAAAGTATATCAATATGAACATACAGCGCTTACACAGTAATAATCATATCATTTCTATTCAGCGATAGCTGGAATCGTTCAAGGAGTTCTGTACCATAAGAAACTTGCTCAAAACGGAAACTTCTAGAAGTATTATTTCGATCTATTTTTTTAGTAAAGTGCACCAAATATGTCCCTTCCTAACCGTGGTAAAACATATTAACAAAACAACAACCAAACCAACAAAAGAAATAATGATTAGTGAAGAATATTTAAATGACTTGCGAATAGCAATTACAGAAATATTTAATCAATCTTTAGAGAAGCAACCTAAATATATCGTTAATTTTGGATGCGAAGATGGTACGTTATTGCATAAAATTTTTCAAGTAGTAGCCAATAATACATTGCGCGGAAAACATCTGAATCAACATCCATTATCGGTATATGCAATTGATGCTTCCAAAGAAAATCTTGAGCGCGCTACAAAAAAACTAGCGTATAATAGCGAGAATGTACATGCGCTTAAAGGCAATGTAGCAACTGTTCAAGGACTAAAGGACGCATTTCAAGAAATTAATGTTCTTTCAAATCAAAACACATTATATGTTCATAATTTGGTTGAACTTACAACTAAAGGAAAGCAAAACATATCAACAAATTGGCAAGAATATCTTCAAGTCTATGCCGATCATATGCAAAACAATCAGCTTCTATTTACAACCAATCATCTCATTACCAATACGAATTCGGATCAACAAAATGCAGTCATTGCAGAAAACTTTATCACAACCTGTGCAAAAACAGGTCTTTTTACGGAAAGGCTTTCAAAAAGATATCCGAACACTCAAAAAAATATGGAAGTTGGTTTCCATACAATCACAAAAAGAGCTTACAAAATCCGTCCAGCCTCTCTAAATGATTTAGAAATATTAGACACACTAGAAGCACTTTGTTGGCAACCACACATTCGATCTTCAAAAGAAGCTATAAAAAGTAGAATAGATACCTATCCGCAGGGTCAATACGTACTTGAAAAAGATTCAAAAGTAGAAGGAGTCATTTACAGTCAATGTATTTCAGATAAAAATCAACTCGAAAATGCAACGATGGATACAGTGCATAAATTGCATGATCCAAACGCGAATATCATGCAGTTATTAGCTGTAAATATTCACCCAAACGTGCAACTTTTTAATTATGGAGATCAACTCTTAGAGTTTATGTTGCAACGTTGTAGTTTGCGCTCTAAAGTTTCAGAAATTGTCGCAATTTCTATTTGCAAAAATTACGATAAAGATGGAGACTACACCTTTGAAGAATACCTTCAATTGCAAGGTGCACAACAAGACCCGATCATGGCTTTTCACCATAATCACGGTGCCAACATTGTAAAAGGTATTGCCAATTACAGAGAAAGAGATACTGACAATGAAGGTTACGGAGTATTAGTTCATTACACAGATTTAAATAACAGAGTCAACCAAAGTAAAACTGTTATTGAAAGCATTTCGGATGCTGATGATACTAGTGCAGGTGAAGTAAACGGAGCAGCTATTGAAAAATTTATAGTAGAAACCATTACCACACTTTTACATGTAGAAGTTGATGCGGTTGATAAAGAGCAACCTTTAATGGAAATGGGCTTAAACTCTGTAGACTTGCAAATGTTACAGCGTCAAATAGAGAAAAAAGTACAGGAAAAGTTAGAAGCTGGTTTTTTCTTTGAATACAATACGCTTGAAAAAGTGCTAGGACATATTGGAGAATTATTAAAAATAGATTTCTCAAAAAGTACAGAAAACAATCATACACAAGAACAAACAGCTTCACAATCAAAACACATGATAGTCGATACAGATATCGCTATTGTTGGAATTTCGTGTAAACTGCCTAATGGAGTTACTTCTTTAGATGCATTATGGGATGTGCTAAAAGCAGAAAAAAGTGTCATTGGAACCTATCCAAAAGAGCGTGGAAGCTGGCCAAGTAGCGATGAATATAAAGGAATAGATCAAGGTGGATTCATCACCAATGCTGCTGCTTTTGATGCTGCTTTCTTCAGAATATCTCCAAAGGAAGCACAAATTACAGATCCGCAACAACGCTTTCTATTAGAATTGGCTTGGGCATGTTTTGAAGTTGCAGGAATTCCTCCTAAAAAACGCATAGGTTCAAATACAGGAGTTTTTGTAGGTGCAAGCAATGCAGATTACAGTCGTAAAGTACAAGACGTAAAACTAGAAGTAGAAGCGCATCATGCCGTTGGAAGTTCGTTGGCAATTTTAGCAAACAGACTGTCCTATTACTTTGACTTTTCAGGACCAAGTTTATTGGTTGATACAGCCTGTTCTTCGTCATTAGTCGCTGTACATACAGCCTTACAATCATTACACTCAGGAGAATGTGATACAGCATTAGTAGGTGGCGTTAATTTCATTTGTCATCCTGATTTATCAATAGCTTATCACAAAGCAGGAATGTTATCTCCAGAAGCAAAATGCAAAGTATTTGACACCAAAGCGAATGGATATGTGCGATCAGAAGGAGCGGTTGTAATGCTCTTAAAACCACTAAAGAAAGCTATTGAAGAAGGCAATCAAATTCATGCAGTGATCAAAGGAAGCGCTATCAACCACGGTGGATTAGCAGCAGGATTAACAGTTCCAAATCCTAAAAAACAAAGTGAACTATTGATGAATGCTTGGAAAAATGCAAACATTTCCAGTACCAATCTGTCATACATAGAAGCACATGGAACAGGAACTTCTTTAGGTGATCCTATCGAAGTACAAGGCATAAAAACTGCTTTTGAAAACTATAATACCACACAAAAACCAAAAAAATGTACCATTGGTTCTGTAAAAAGTAATGTAGGTCATTTGGAATCTGCGGCAGGAATGACTGGTATGCTCAAAGTCATTTTGGCAATGAAACACAAACAATTGCCTGCGAGTATTAACTTTTCAACGCTGAATCCAAAAATAAATTTAGACAACTCACCAATAGAAATCCAACAAAAGTTACAAGCTTGGCAATCTAAAACACCATTACTAGCTGGAATTAGCAGTTTTGGTTCAGGAGGCACCAATGCGCATGTAGTTTTGGAAGAATATTCGAATACAGCTCATCAAGCGTCAAAGCAACATATTTCGGACTTATTTGTACTATCTGCAAAAAATGAAGAACGCTTAAAGGCGTATGCACAAAAGATTATTCACTGGATCGATGTGTACAAAGAAACCACCGATTTTATAGATGCTATATATAGCTGGAAAGTAGGAAGAACGGCGATGAAAAATCGTTTGGCAATACAAGCAAATGACTTTGCCGATTTAAGAAAAAAATTAGCAGATTGGATTTCTGGAATCACTAATAAAGCAGTCTTAACAAGCAAAAACAGCACAGCAATAGTATACCAAAAGAAAATCATCGCAGAAGCAATTTCAGAAAAAAATCATTTCCGTTTAGGTGAAATTTGGACTGCAGGCACTACCATTAATTGGGAAGAATATTATGCACAACACTTTTCAAATCAACAGCAACCCGCTTTTGTGCGCTTACCAACATATCCTTTTGCACATGATCAATACTGGATTCAAGAAAAAACAGAGACACAATACAACCAGTCAACAAAAAGTTCCGTTTCAAGTGTATTCGCAATTCCTGTATGGCAAGAAGCTACTATAAAAAATGCGGTTACCAGTAAATCTGATATAAACCCTAATACACATATTATACTCTGCGGATTCTCGACTTCATTGAGCGAAAAGCTAAAAAGTGAGATGCCAGAAACAACCATTGCAACGATCAACTCCAAAAAGAAGAAAACAGAAAAAATATATACAGAGATTGCAGTTTCTTGTTTTGAGTACATTCAAAAAATAGTACAGCAAAAATCGAAAATATCAACAAGTTTTCAGATCATAATTCCTGCGACAAAAGCAACTTCTTTATGGTTTGGACTTTCAGGAATGTTGCAAACGTTACAGGCAGAATATCCTTCAATTCACGGACAAATAGTAGCGGTAACCACTGAAATAGAAGTTTCAAAATTAGCCAATAAAATTCTTGAAAATCAGTTCTCAAATACAACACTTCTTGTAAAATATGAAGCAGAAAAACGTTCTGTACTGTGTTGGAAATCAATTCAAGAAGCACATCAAACAACCACTTCGGTTTTTAAAGACAATGGTATCTATCTGTTAACAGGTGGACTTGGTGGATTGGGCACTATTTTTATCAAAGAAATAGGAAAACAGACGAAAAATGCGACAATCATAGTTACTGGACGATCGCAACTTACCAAAGAGAAACAAGAAAAAATACAACAATTATCAAAGCATTGTAAACAAATACATTACTATACAACAACACTTGAAACTATTGATGAAGTAACCAGTGTTGTCAATAAGATCAAAGAAAAGCATGGTGAAATCAATGGAATTATTCATTGTGCAGGAATGGTACAAGACAATTTTATCATTCGCAAAACAGCCAAAGAATTTGCTCAAATATTACAACCAAAAGTAGCAGGAACAATACACTTAGACGAAGCTACCAAAAATGAAAACTTAGATTTCTTTGTACTGTTTTCTTCTATATTCAGTGTCGTTGGAAATGTTGGACAAGCCGATTATGCGACGGCAAATGGATTTATGGATCAATTTACAACGATGCGAAACACACGTGTAAATGATCAAGAACGATTTGGACATACACTCGCAATCAATTGGCCATTCTGGAAAGATGGTGGCATGAATATTCATGAATCAAGTCTAGGAATTATTGAAGAAGAAACAGGCATGATTCCTATGGAAACCACAACAGGATTAGAGGCGTTTGCGTATGGACTTGCCAATAGATTCAACCAATTATTAGTGATGGAAGGTGATAAAGAAAAACTCTTGAGAACCATTGAAAATCTGGCACCAAAAGCAACAGAAAGGCAACTAACTGAACAATACTTCAAAGAAAACGAGCAGCTTATTTTTGAAAAAACACTGCAAAACGTTAAAGAACTGTTTGGGGAAGTTTTAGGTTTTTCAAGTAGTAAAGTTGATGAGTCTGAGTCTTTTGAAGCGTATGGAGTAGATTCTATCTTTATCAATCAACTAAATCAAAAACTATCAAAGGTATTTGATACCTTATCAAAAACCATCTTTTTTGAATATCAAACACTTCATGACATTACGACTTATTTGGTAAACGAATACACTGATACTTGTGTAATATGGACAAATCTAACGAATGTGGAAGTTGCTAATCAAACTTCTAAAAACACTGCAAGTTCATATCAAATCACAAAACATAAAGAAAATCAAGAAACATCAAAAACAAGAAAACAAACCGATCATAAGGAGCCAATTGCCATTATTGGAATGAGCGGTGTATACCCTGAAGCTAAAAATTTAGATGAATTTTGGGAAAACCTACAAGCTGGGAAAAACAGCATCTCCGAAATACCTTCTTCTCGTTGGAGTTTAGATAATTTTTACGAGCCAGATATACAAAAAGCCGTGAAAGAAGGCAAAAGCTATGCAAAATGGGGCGGATTTATTGAAGAATTTGCACAATTTGATCCGATGTTTTTTGGAATTTCTCCAAGAGAAGCGCTCAACATCGATCCGCATGAACGATTATTTCTCCAAGAATCTTGGAGAGCACTTGAATCTTCTGGATATACGAAAAGTGATTTAAAAGAAAAATATCGCCAACAAGTAGGTGTATTTGCTGGTGTCACCAAAACAGGATTTGAACTGAAAGCACCATTTTACAACATAACAAATCATAAATTTCACCCGCGATCTTCATTTAGTTCTGTTGCAAATAGACTTTCGTACGTACTAGATATCAAAGGACCGAGCATGCCAGTTGACACCATGTGTTCATCGTCGTTAACAGCCATCCATGAAGCATGTGAACACATTCATAGAGGTGAATGCGAAATTGCTTTTGCAGGAGGCGTTAACTTGTATTTGCATCCTTCAACTTACAGTTATTTATCGTCTCAACATATGCTATCAGTGGATGGACAATGTAAAAGTTTTGGTGTAGGAGGAAATGGTTTTGTACCAGGAGAAGGAGCAGGAGTCGTAATATTAAAACCACTTTCTGAAGCTGTAAAAGACAATGATGTAATCCATGGAGTGATTTTATCAACACATGTAAATCATGGAGGAAAAACAAATGGTTATACAGTGCCGAGTCCAGTTTCGCAATCACAATTGATAAAAAGTGCCATAGAAAAAGCAGGCATTAATGCACGTGATATTAGCTATATAGAAGCACACGGAACAGGAACTGAGTTAGGCGATCCTATCGAAGTTGAAGGACTAAAAAAAGCGTTTGATACGTATACAGACGCTAAAAATTACTGTGCTATTGGTTCGGTAAAATCTAACATTGGACATTTAGAAGCAGCAGTAGGAATTTCAGGAGTTGCAAAGGTGTTACTGCAAATGAAACATGGTAAAATAGTTCCAAGTTTACATGTAGAAGAATTAAATCCGAATATAGATTTTGACAGAACGGCGTTTCAAGTTGCAACAACATTACAAAATTGGGAACGTCCATTTGTAGAAAATGAAGAAAAACCTCGAATTGCAGGTGTTTCTTCTTTTGGAGCTGGTGGATCCAATGCACATATCATTCTTCAAGAATATCAGTCAGTAGATGTAAACCCATATAACGGGCCAACATTTCATGAAAATGCAGCAGAAGTTCTTGTACCATTATCAGCAAGAACAAAAGAGCAATTAAAGCAACGTGCTGTTTCACTTTTAGAAACAATACGAACATATGCTAATAAAGCGGCATACAACTTAACTTCCATAGCATATACGCTTCAAACAGGAAGAGAAGCCATGGACGAACGAGCTGGTTTTATGGTCAGATCGTTAGCAGCATTAGAAGAAAAGCTCGTTCAATACGTCAACGATGTACCAGAAATAGAAGGTTTTGATCAAGGAAACAAAAACAATCCTGATAAAACATTCAGCTTACTAAAAAAAGAAACCGAATTCCAACAAACAATCGAGCGTTGGATTGCAGATAAAAAATTACCAAACCTACTCATGTTATGGGTAAATGGACTAGAGATCAACTGGAACAAACTCTATGATGCTAACACAACGATTCCAAAAGTTGAATTGCCAACCTATCCTTTTGCTAAAGATGAATATTGGGTGCAAACAGAAGCAATAGAAAGAAGCATCAGTAATGAAAAAGAAAATGTACAGAAAATCAATGCTTTACTTCATAGCAATACATCAAACCTTTACGAACAACGCTACAGTTCTCACTTTACAGGAGATGAATTTTTCCTTGAATCAGATGATAATTCAATCAGAAAACAGACAGAAAAGATTGTACCAGCTTTTACATGTCTAGAAATGGCAAAATTGGCAATAGTAGATGCTTTACATACAACTAGTGATGTCACTCAAATTTCATTACAAAACATACAATGGGCTAAACCTTTTGTCGTTTCAAATGATAAAAATCTATTCATAGCATTAGTTACGGAAAGTGTTTCAAAAGAAACCATAAAAGTATATTTTGACATTTTTAGTGAGGCAAATGAAGAGGAAACGTTGTATTGCCAAGGAATGGCTATTGTCAAAAATGAATCTGAACCTAAAAAATACGATGTTCAAGAATTGAAAAACAGTCTTGAAAAATATAGCATCAACAATCCCTACCAAGGAATTAATGAACTTTATAAAAGTGAAGAGCAATTGGTAGGAATGATCGATTTTTCAGAAGAAATCCTTCAATCGCAAGAACTAATTACATTACATCCAAAAACATTCGATTACATCCTAAATGTATTGTCTGAAATAGATAGTCGCCTGTCCAAAGCACACATCATTAGTTGTGATGCAGTACATTTCATAAAGTCACTACAGCAGGAATCCTGTATTATAATTTCTTTTAAGAATGAAAATGCTATAACAGATGCCTATTCATTTGACATTGATATCTGTGATACATTCGGAAATGTATGTGTACAATTAGTAGGATGTATGTTTGGACTGCAAGCAGCAACAGAGAGACTTACTACGACAGCATCTGTTCAAGAATTATTCTTTACACCACAATGGGAAGAAAGTTTGTTACAAGGCACTCAAAAGCGAGATGTGGCAAATTATCATACAGTTTTACTTGACTTTCCTCAGATTAATACGACAGAACTTGAAAATGCAATCTCGAGCAATTCATGCACGCAAATTACACTCAAAAAAGGAACGCAATATGATCAATATCAACAATATGCAGTAACATGTTTTGAATTGATTAAAAAGTTGCAAAAAGAGAAATACACAGGAAATCAGCATGTTTGGTTTGTCATTCCTAACACGGAAGCATACACGTTTTTTAGAGGAATTTATGGATTGCTACGTACTGCAATGCTTGAAAATCCGAAACTTACGGGACAAATAGTACTTTTAGATTCTCAAGTTTCAGACAATCAGTTAATTCAGCAATTGCAACAGCATACGATTAACAACAATGATCTCATTGTAAAGATCATTGATGATAAACGTTACACATATCAATGGAAAGAAACATCCGTATCAAGACCAAATAATGAAATTTTATACAAAGATCAAGGCGTATATGTCATCACAGGCGGTTTAGGAGGATTGGGAACAATTTTTGCCAAAGAAATTTTACAAAAAACTCAAAATGCAACCGTAATTCTCACAGGACGTTCTGAACTGACAATATCTATAAAGACTGCAATCTCAAAACTATCAAATTTTGGTGGTACTATCATGTATAAACAACTGGATATTGCGAATGATACTGCGGTTCAAAACTTCTTTGATATAATCATACAAGAACAGCATCAAATTAATGGAATTCTGCATTGTGCAGGAATGATTTCAGATAACTTCATCGTTGAAAAAACGAAAGAAGAATTTCGTAAAGTACTAACACCAAAAGTTGACGGAACAATCCACATAGATAAAGCTACTGAAGGCATAGAACTGGACTTTATGGTGTATTTCTCTTCAATTGCTGGAGCCATAGGTTTTGTGGGACAGGCTGATTATGCTGCGGCAAATAGCTTTATGGACTACTATGCGCATTATCGAAATACGTTGGTAGCCAAAGGAAAACGATACGGAAAAACACTATCGATCAATTGGCCTCTTTGGAAAGATGGTGGTATGGGTATAGACAATGCTACCGAAGAAATGGTAAAGCAAACCATCGGAATGCAGCCTCTTAAAACTGCTACAGGTTTAAAAGCGTTTTACGCAAGTTTGGCATTGAATACGAATCAAAGCTTGATTGTAGAAGGTATTCCAGAAAAGATCAAATCACATGTGTACAATCAAAAAGAAACAGTTACCAATTCGGTAATTGAAGACACAACACATAAAGAATTAATAGAAGAAAGTACGTATAATTTAACGCAAGTACAAGACAACTTAAAAGCAATTCTAACGGAAATTCTAGGCATAAAATCGTCAGCACTTTCACTAGAACAAACTTTTGTAGACATGGGGCTCAATTCTATTTTGGGAGTAGAATTAGCTATTGCGATCAACAATACTTTCGGAACTACAATTTCCAATGTCATTGTATACGACTATCCTAATATAAAAGAGCTATCAGAATATGTAGCTTCGCATCTAAAACATACGAAAAGTACAGCCAGTGTATCTGTAGCAAAAACAACAAAAACTGCTGCAAAAACAACGGCTAAAAAAGTACTTAATGTCAACGGTAACTATCCAACACTTACGCGTAGAAAAGGAGAAATTCGAGGAAATATCTTTTTAGGTGATACTGTTCAATCGTTACAAGATTCCGAAAAACATACACATGCTACTGATGAAAAAATCGCCATCATTGGAATGTCTGGAAAATATCCTAAAGCCAAAAATCTTCAAGAATACTGGAAAAATCTTGAAAATGGCGTTGATGCAATCTCCGAAATTCCAAACAGTCGTTGGAATATAGATGATTACTACGATGCTGATCCTGAAAAAGAAGGAAAAATATACTGTAAATGGATGGGAATGTTGGATGAGGTTGACCGATTTGATCCACTATTCTTCAAAATATCACCACAGGAAGCTACCTACATGGATCCTGAACATCGTCTCTTCTTACAAGAAAGTTACAAAGCATTTGAAGACGCAGGCTATGCAGGAACCTCTTTAAAAGACATAAAATGTGGTGTATACCTAGGCTTAGAACAAAGTGAATATACATGGCATTTACGTCAAAACCATGCAATATCACCAAATGTTACGAGTAACAACTCAGCAATTGCGGCGGCTAGAATAGCATATTTCTTAAACTTAAAAGGACCAGCGATTACCATTGATACGGCTTGTTCTTCTTCACTTGTTGCCATGCATCTTGCGTGCAAATCGTTATTGAATCATGAAACAGATATGGCGCTTACTGGTGGCGTACGACTTTGGTTAGGACCAGAAACCTATCAAGGAATGTGTCAGGCACGTATGCTTTCGCCAGATGGACGATGTAAAACATTTGACGACAGTGCTAACGGATTTGTGCCTGGAGAAGGTATTGGAACGTTGGTATTAAAACGATTAAAAGATGCCGAAGCAGACAACGACAACATCTTAGGAGTCATTCTTGGTTCTGGAATCAATCAAGATGGAAAAACCAATGGTATCACCGCACCAAGTGTAAAAAGTCAAATTTCTTTAGAAAAAGAAGTATATGCTCAGAATAATATAGATCCAAGTACCATAAGTTATGTAGAAGCGCATGGAACAGGAACAAAATTGGGCGATCCTATAGAATTGCAAGCATTAGCAACCGTTTTTGGAAATACCTCAGAAAAGAAAAACTATTGTGCTTTAGGTTCGGTAAAAAGTAATATTGGACATACAACAGCAGCGGCAGGAATTGCAGGAGTGCAAAAAGTATTACTATCGCTACAGCATCAAATAATACCGCCAACGTTGCATGTTATGAAACAAAATTCTCATTTCGATTTTGACAATTCACCATTTTATGTAAACACTGAGAAGAAAACTTGGGAAACAAATTCACGCACATTGCGCCGTGCAAGTATAAGTTCTTTTGGATTCAGTGGAACCAACTCACATATCGTAATTGAAGAATATCCGTCTGAAGTAAAGTTTACAAAAGAAGAAGTATCAGTGATCATTCCGCTTTCTGCAAAAACAACAGCGCAACTCAAAGAAAAAGCAACAGATTTACTCGCGTTTATCAGGTCTAAAAAAGAACTGAATACTGAAGCAATACATCATACATTAGACATAACATCCATTGCGTACACATTACAAGTTGGAAGAGATGACATGAAAGAGCGCGTAGGCTTTGTGGTCGATTCAGTAGCGCAATTAGAAACGAAACTACAATCCTATCTGGATGATGCTTCGACTGATACAGAAATTTACCAAGGAAAAGCTACTGCACAAGACGAGACCTTATCACTATTTAGCACGGATGGAGATTTGCAGGAAGCTGTTGGAAATTGGATCACCCATGGAAAACTTGAAAAGCTGCTCAAACTTTGGGTAAATGGTCTTAGCATTGACTGGCGTAAATTTTATCAAGACAAGAAACCAAAACGCATCAGTCTTCCAACATATCCGTTTGCTAAAGAAAAATACTGGGTAGAACCTCAAAATACAAGAGATGCAATAGCCAATCATAATGGAGTATCAAAAAAAATACATCCGTTAGTGCATACCAATACTTCAGATTTAAGCACGCAACGTTTTACAGCAACATTCAGCGGAAACGAATTTTTCCTGCAAGAGCATTTAGTGCACGGATATGCAGTGTTGCCAGGGGTTGCCTATTTGGAAATGATTCGTGTGGCACTAGAAAAATCGGTTCCAAACGTACACGATACACACGAGGTAACACTGCAAAATATCTTCTGGATTCGTCCATTAGAAGTAGTTGAGACTACAGAAATAGAAATCACAGTCACACCAACGGATGCGGCAACAATTACTTTTGAAATTACCACAGAAACGGCAGAAGAAACGATTATCAATTGTCAAGGAGAAGCAGTTTTCAATCAAAAGTCTGAAAAATATAGTATAGATATTACGGAACTAAAGCAGTCATTGGAAACACAAATTCAAGCTGAAAAATACTATACATACTTTGATAAAACAGGCGTTACCTACGGAACAGCTTTCAGAGGAATTGAAACGGTTTACAAAGGAAATGACGCCACATTAGCAAAACTAGCATTGCCTGAAACACTAGAAGCTTCATCACAAGTATTTGGGGTACATCCAAGTATGTTGGATAGCGCATTGCAAAGTTGTGTAGCATTAATGGTAGATTTAGAAGCAGACACGAATAAAGCATTATTACCATATGCTGTAGAAAATGTTCACGTGTTTTCTCATACGACAAATACGATGTTTGCTTATGCAAGATTTGCCGATGGTTTTTCTGCTGACGATGTTGTCAAAAAGCTAGACATTACGCTTACTGATAGCGCAGGAATAATTTGTGTAGAAATAGAAGGCTTTACCGCAAGATTCTTACAAGAAACAGCATCCAAAACAGTAAGCAATCAGTTTGATACAGGGTTAAAATATCTGTCGCCTGTTTGGAATTTGAAAACATTTTCAGACGAACTAAACGTATCAAAAGAAGACAAAATTCTTTTGATCGGAAGTACAAAAACACATCTAAGTTGGTTAAAAGAAACAGTTCCAAATACAGAATATCTAGAAATTGAGAATCGGGAAACTTTGGAAAGCATTGCAGCCAAGCTTCAAAATAAAATGTTTGATCAATTAGTTTGGATTGTACCTGAAACAGAAACCAAAGAAAAGATTGAAAAAACGATTGCAGCGCAAGAAACAGGAGTTTTAGAAATCTATCGTATCACAAAAGCACTGCTAAAAGCGAATCTTGCAGATACAAATCTCAATTGGACATTCATTACACAAAACACACAAAAAGTTACTAATAACGATGTAATAAACTATGCACATGCAAGTGTAGTTGGATTTGTTGGTTCGTTAGCAAAAGAATATCCAAACTGGAATATTCGCCTTATAGATCTAGATACATTTGCTACTGTAACAGCAAAAAAATGTCTTTCACTTTCGTGGAATATACAAGGAGATATGTGGGCATATCGTCAGGAAGAATGGTTCCATCAAGAATTTGCATACATTACAGAGGTCAATAATCAGCATACCTTATACAAACAAAATGGAGTATATATCATCATTGGTGGCGCAGGCGGATTAGGAGAAATCTGGTCGCGTTACATGGTGGAAAAATACAATGCTCAAATTATTTGGATTGGTAGAAAAGAACGCAATGAAGCGATTCAGGCTAAAATTGAGGCTATTGGTACGCTTGGAAAAGCACCAATCTACATTACTGCGGATGCAACGGATAATGATTCGTTAGTACAAGCACACAATCAGATTGTAAAAACGTATCCAAATATCAACGGAATTGTACATTCTGCCATTGTCTTAAAAGATCAAAGTTTGAAGACCATGGAAGAAGACCGTTTCAAACAAAGTCTAGCTGCCAAAGTAGACATCAGCGTACACATTGAGCGTGTTTTTGGCACGCACGATCTAGACTTTATGTTGTTCTTTTCATCGTTGACTTCTTTTGTAAAAGCGCCAGGACAATCAAACTATGCTGCAGGATGTACTTTTAAAGACAGTTTTGCACATGCGCTTGATCAACAGAAAAACTATCCTGTAAAAACCATCAATTGGAGTTATTGGGGCAATGTAGGAATTGTGGCAGATACATTCTACAAAGAACGAATGGCACAACAAGGAATTGGCTCTATTGAACCAGCAGAAGGTATGCAAGCCTTAGAAGTATTGATGTGTACGGACTTGCCACAAATGGCATTGCATAAAATTATCAATGAAGAAGGAATTGAAAACGCCAACTTAGCTATTACGGAACAAGTACGTTTCTATGAAAATAATGAAGTGTTCAGTATATCGTCTGTGGCAAAACAATTACCAATGCAAGATACAGACGCGCAAATACAAGCGTTAGCAGCAGTTCAAATTCCAAACGAAATGAATGCTTTGGCGACAGAAATTGTAGTATCAAGCTTAGTTTCGGTAGGATTGTTGCAAGGAGGAAAAAATAAAATTTCAGATCTACAGGTACATACACCGCCAGCACCATTCTTTGAACGTTGGTTAGCAGCGACAATCTCATATTTACAAGAAGAAAAAATTCTTACTAAAAACGCACTATTAGTAAAAGAAGAAGTGCCAGATTTAACAACGATTTGGAAACAATGGGATAAAGCCAAAAACGTATGGAATGCCAATCCGAATTGGGAAAAACAAGTCACGCTATTAGAAACTTGTTTAAAAGCATTACCCGAAATTTTAAAAGGAGAAGTACTATCCACAGATATTATATTTCCAAATTCTTCATTGCATTTAGTGGAAGGTGTTTACAAAGGAAGTTTCCAAGTAGATTATTTCAATGACGTATTATGCAATACACTAAGAACCTGCATCAATGAACACTTACAAAATACACCTAACAAACAACTAAGAGTTTTGGAAATTGGTGCAGGAACTGGTGGAACCACTGTGAAAGTGCTACCTGTGTTAAAAGAATTTGGAGAGGTTGTAACTGAATATCGTTATACAGATCTATCCAAAGCATTTTTAATACATGCTGAAGAAAACTATCAGCCACAATTTCCAAGATTAACAACATCCATACTCGATGTATCAAAACCTATAGAAACACAGGCTGTAGAACCTAATTACTACGATATCATCATTGCCACAAATGTACTGCATGCTACGTCAAACATGAGGCAAACCATGCGAAATACCAAAGCACTTCTCAAAAATCAAGGAATAGTGCTGATCAATGAAATGAGTACGTGGACTTTATTTACGCACTTAATTTTTGGACTGTTGGAAGGTTGGTGGTTGTATGAAGAAACCAATCTACGTGTGGCAGGAAGTCCTGGAATAGCTCCTGAAAACTGGGAAAAAGTACTAAAAGAAGTAGGCTTTTACCAAACACTGTTTCCTGTTGAAAAAGCACATACGTACGGGCAACAAATCATTGCAGCTGTGAGTGATGGAAAAGTAGTGCAAAAACATCTTAAAAAAGATGCAAAAGTTGCGAAGTCACATAAAACTGTAGCAAAAGCATCAATCAAGAAAAAGAGTTCTAAAACCGTAGTCGCTTCACAAGGAAATCTTCGTGAACAAACAAGTGTATTTTTAACGGAATTAGTTGCAAAGTCACTCAAGATGAAACCGCAACAAATAGAAGCTTCACAACCCTTAGAAAATTACGGATTAGATTCCATCATGGTAGTGCAATTGACTAATCAATTCCGTAAAGTATTTCCAGACATCACAAGCACCTTATTCTTTGAAGAAAATACAGTGGATGGTTTGGTAAATTATTTCCTAGAAAACAAAAAAGAAGCTTTAGAAGCTCAATTTGCAGATACCATCACGGAAACCATAGTTGTTGAGGAAACAACACAGCCTATACTAAAGAGTAAAGATGCTCGTAAACCATTTGAAATTTTACGAAAAACAAATAAACCTGAAATCAATCAAACATCTACAAAGACGGATGCGCGTTCAAAATTTGATGTCGCAATTATCGGAGTAAGTGGTCGTTATCCAAAAGCTGAAAATATAGATGCTTTTTGGAATAATTTGGCAAAAGGTAAAAACTGTATCACTGAAATACCGAAAGATCGCTGGAATTGGGAAGACTATTTTGATGAAGAAAAAGGAAAAGCAAGAAAAATATATACAAAATGGGGCGGATTTATCAATGATATTGACAAGTTTGATCCGTTATTTTTCAAAATTGCACCCAAAGATGCCAAAAAGATGGATCCGCAAGAACGATTGTTTTTGCAAACTTGCTATCATGCCATTGAAGATGCAGGATACACGCCAAAAAACATGGCGTCAAACGATAAAATAGGTGTTTTTGCTGGAATTATGAATTCGCGTTACACGCCACAATCACTTCATTATTCGGTAGCTAACAGAGTTTCGTACACATTCAATTTTCAAGGACCAAGTATGGCTGTCGATACAGCCTGTTCTTCTTCACTAACAGCAATCCATTTAGCGCTAGAAAGTATCTATAATGGTACAAGTGAATGCGCTATTGCTGGAGGAGTTAACATCATTATCGATCCTGAACATTACATACAACTTTCAGCAATGACAATGCTGTCTACGGGTAATCAAAATAAGGCATTTGGAAACAATGCCGATGGATTTGTTGATGCAGAAGGTGTCGGAGCGATCATTCTAAAACCTTTACACAAAGCAGAAAAAGACGGCGATCACATTTATGGAGTGATTAAAGGAAGTGCCATCAATGCAGGCGGAAAAACAAACGGATACACAGTACCAAATCCAAAGGCACAATCGGCAGTGGTAAGCAAAGCATTAGAAAGTGCCAATATTAGCAAAAAACAAATTAGTTATATAGAAGCGCACGGAACGGGAACGGCTTTAGGAGATCCTATCGAAATTTCTGCACTCACACGCGCATTAAAAGCAGAAAACAATACGAATACATGTGCGATTGGTTCTGTAAAATCAAATATTGGACATTGTGAGTCAGCCGCAGGTATTGCAGGATTGACGAAAATTCTACTGCAATTTAAGCACCAACAATTGGTACCTTCATTACATGTGGATGTATTAAATCCTGAAATTGACTTTGAAAAAACGCCATTCAAGTTACAACAGACTACAGAGACATGGCAACAACCATATGTAGAAATCAATGGCAAAAAGCAACACATTCCACGAATTGCAGGAATTTCCTCTTTTGGAGCTGGTGGCGCAAACGCACATGTGATTCTTGCTGAATATGAGACAGTTAAAGAAAAATTCGCAACACATACACCAAATACAGAAGTTGCGATCGTTGTATCTGCTAGAACAATAGCACAACTCAAAGAAAAAATACAAGAGCTTGTTCAATTCATAGAAACCAAAAAAAACAAACTAGATCTATTAGCAATCGCGTATACGCTTCAAACAGGTAGAGAAGCCATGGACGAACGTTTTGCTATTATAGTTTCTTCTGTTCAAGAATTGGTAGAAAAGCTTAATGCATATCTAAACAATACGTTAGCAGCTTCAAAATACCATCAAGCGAAAGTAAAAGAACACAAAAATGAAGTGTTAGACTTCAAATCGAATGCAAACTATAAAGAAATACTTTCAGCTTGGACTAAAGACGCCAACTACACACAACTCTTAACTTGGTGGACTAAAGGAATTGATGTTCAATGGAGTGAAGTATATACAAGCAAACAACCAAAACGAATCAGTTTACCTACATATCCGTTTGCCAAAGAACGCTATTGGATAACACCAAACAAACACAATGCTAATAGTGTAGGAGCAGCAAAACTGCATCCAATGATACACCGAAATATCTCTAATGTGCGTCAGACACAATTTGCGACAACATTTATGAGAGAAGAAGCCTTCATTAAACACTATGCTTTAAAAATCAAAGATTTAGAAATCAATACGTTACCATTTTTAGCAAGTATAGAAATGATTCGTGCTGCGATCGCGATTGGTGTACCGAATACGAATGAAAATGCTATTATGGAATTAAACAATCATCATTTTGGTTCCTTATTAGAAGTAGCAAACAAGCAATCGATCCAAACAGCGCTTTTTGCAATTGATGACAATTCGGTAGGCTATGAAGTACATACTGAACACTCTGAAAAAATAAAGGTACATGCGCAAGGAGTCGCAAGCTACAAAGACAGAGATTGTATAGAAAAATTGGCGCTTGACGAACTCTTTGAGGAAATGAATCATAGTATTGATACGAAGACATTCTATCAGGAGTTTACCCAAACTGAAGTAAGCTATGGAGCATATTACCAAGCAGTTAAAAAAGTACATCTAGGCGAGCAACAAGTAATAGCGGAACTACAAATTCAAGAAGCTTTCCAGCAAGATGCAGCGGACTATGAATTACATCCAAGCATTTTGGAAGCCATCTTACAAGCAAGTACATTATTGTTGCCTCAACAAGAAATTGCTCATATTCCTACGTCGATAGAAACGATTCGAGTTATACAATCTTTAGGAAATGAAGTATTTGCTTGGATCCGCTATAGCGAAACTACGACACAAACGGATAACGAAATCATAGTAGATATTGATATTTGTGATACAGAAGGAATTGTTTGTGTACAATGCATAGGTATCTCTTTTAGCACTTACGTAGAAAGTACTCTGAGTGAACCCATTGCAACGACAGCAGCTACAGTACAAGAAATAACGCCAGTGGAAATGGTGGAAACGCCACAAGAAATTTTCTTTGACGCTTTAGTGAAATCTTCAAAGTTAGCAACGGAAACAAATATAGAAAGCAGAACGCATAATTCATTAGAAAAACCTTCGACGATCAAATTGGTAACTCCAGAAACGACAGTATTTGATAAGAAGCATGTAGCAAGTTTGAAAAAAGGACGTGTGCAACTTACGAGCGGTAACTCATTACAAACAATAAGCACAACAGCGGCAAAAATACGCATATTCAATGAAGGGAAAGGCATCTACAAACTGCAACTAGAAGCATCTAAACTAGATACCATACTGATTTCACAATTCAAAAGTGCGTTACAGAAACTAACCAAAGAAGAACAGCTAAAAGTGCTTCATATCGTGGGAACTCATACTGAATTTTTACACGGAGACAATGAAAGTTTCAATGAAGCGTTGCAGCAAAAACTATTTGATGAACTAATTTCGTTTCCATATCCAACAATCGCTCATGTGCAAGGAAACACATCTGATGTTGGATTCTTACTAGGTACATTATGTGACTTTATGATCTGTAGTAAAACAGCAACATACAGTTTCTCACAAATAAATAATGAACTTACACAACTTTTCAATGAACGTTTTGGAGACGTTTTAGCAACAGCTATATTACAATCAAACAAGCGTTTTACAGGAACACAGCTCAAAGAAATCGGATGTAGCATGCCAGTTGTTGGTTCAAATGAAGTAACAACTACAGCAATGCGCTTAGGAGAAAATTTAGCAGAAAAGTCACAGTTGTCGTTAGGTTTACTAAAGCCATATCTATCAAGACATCTTGTAGAAAAGGTTGGTAAATTAACAGCAATTACAACAGCAGCACACATAGCTTTTGAAACCATACCATTTTCAAACACCAAGTACATCGATATAAAATACACAAATGATCAATTTTGTGAACTAACGATCAAGGATACCAAATTAAAAGGGATTCAAAAGCTACAAAGCGAACTAAAAGATATCATTTCAAAAATCAACACAACAAAAAATCATGTGACGTTGATTTTAAAAAGTGAACAAGAAAGTTTCATTCCAGAGACAGCAAAAGATACAGATGTCTTACAAGTCTCAGAAAGTCTATTCAATTGTAAATATCCAATCATCACCGTATTCAATCAATCACCAAGTTCAAAAGCATGGTTTATAGGTTTACATACAGATACGATAATTTACAAAGAAGCTTCAAACTATTCAGCTAAGGGATTACTAGCGAATAAAACATTGGCTGCACAAGCAACATTGATGTTTAATGCTCGTTACGGAGAACTCGTAAGCAAAGAGCTTTTAGTAGTAGAAAAAACATTCAACGGAAACGAATTAAAAGCACTAATTCCAACACTTGCAACAACAGAAGAAAACGAGCTTGCAACCTCTTGGTCACAAGAAATAAACAGTTTAAAAGCTTGGAAAGCTGCTGTAAAAGATACAATCAAAGAAAAGCAATCACAAGTTCCAACTTGGAAACTAGCGCTTACAAAAGAAGAAAAAACACCAGAAATAGGAGCTGTAACATTACAATCTTCTGTGATCAAAGCCATCGTACATGAAGAAGGTATCTTAGAAGTACGCTTAGAAGAACGCAGTGCCAAAAATATGTTTACAGATGCTTTTATTGCTGGCGTAACAGAAGTTTTTGAACATATAGAAAACAATCCATACAAAGTGATTATCCTGACAGGTTATGACAACTATTTTGCTTCAGGAGGCACAAAAGAAGGTTTGGTTGCTATTCAAGAAGGGAAAAGTAAGTTTACAGATACCAAAATCTATCAACTAGCAATGGAATGTAAAGTTCCTGTGATCGCTGCGATGCAAGGACATGCTATTGGTGGCGGTTGGTCGTTTGGCATGTTTGCGGACTTTATTTTGTTCAGTAAAGAGCGTAAATATTTAAGTCCGTACATGAACTACGGATTTACACCAGGAGCAGGAGCTACCTATATTTTCCCAGAAACACTAGGATATGATATCGCTCGCGAAACCTTACTCACAGCAAATGAAATCTCAGGAAGTGAACTTCAAGAAAAAGGAATACAACAGGCTGTTTATAGCAAGGACACTATGCTAAAAGAAGCATTTGAACTTGCTAAACAAATAGCGCAACATTCCAGAGCGACGCTTGTTGCTTTCAAAGAACAATTAGTTCATCACAAAATCACTAAAATCGATCAGGTTTATACACGAGAGCTCGCAATGCATGAGCAAAGCTTTGTAGGAGCAACGACTGCATTGCAGCAAATAGAGAAAAACTTTATTCACGATAGTGAAAATACTATTGTTACAAAACAACTTTCTAAAACTACAGCCAACACCGAAAAACAATCGCATATGAAACGTACCATTGGAATTGACGAAGTTTTACATACGATCAAAAAATTCCTAGCAGAAGAACTGCATATGGAAGCCAACCTAATCGATGAAGAAATACAATTTGTGGATTTAGGAATGGATTCTATTACAGGTGTCACATGGGTTCGAAAAATTAACAATCAATTCAAAACGAATATAGAAGCTACAAAAGTATACAGTTATCCAACACTAAAATCGTTTAGCAAATACATCAAAGAACAAGTAGATGAAACATGGATTGACGAAGTAGCTGAAGAAGTTCAAGAAAGTAATATGTCTGTGGAATTTGTAGAACAAATTGTTGAAGAAGTCGTAAATGAAACCATTGATGAACGAGAAGTATTGATGGCGATTAAATCGTTCCTAGCAGAAGAATTACATATGGATGTAAAAGATGTCGATGAACACACACAATTTGTGGATTTAGGAATGGATTCGATCACAGGTGTCACATGGGTTCGAAAAATCAATAATCAATTCAAAACGGCCATAGAAGCAACGAAAATATATAGTTATCCTACGTTAACAGAACTGAGTACATATATAAAGTCAACCATTGAAGAACATACGGATACGACAAAAGTTGTGAAGAAGGTGAAACGAAAACTAATCCAAAAACCAACTTATACAAAGAAACATACAGTTCAAAAACAGGAAAAGAAACTATCAATATTCAATCGAAATGGATTGACTTCTTGGAAAGCACAACAAACACAGCAGAAACAACAGACACAAAAAACAGTTGCTAAAAATATTCGAAACAACAACGATCATCGAATTGCAGTCATTGGTATTGCAGGTCAATTTCCAAAAGCGAAAAATGTAGCAGAATTTTGGAATAACCTAGCTGCAGGTACAGATTGTATTAGCGAAATTACTTCAGATCGATGGAACCATAAAAAGTATTTCAAAGAAGGTGATCCAACACCTAACAAGACTAACAGTAAATGGATGGGCGCATTGGAAGACCATGATAAGTTTGATCCGCTGTTTTTTAACATTTCTCCTGTAGAAGCAGAAAATATGGATCCGCAACAACGCTTATTTTTACAATCTTGTTGGCATACGATCGAAGATGCAGGATACAATACAAATGCATTATCAGGAACCAAATGCGGTGTATTTGTAGGTTGTGGTGCAAGCGATTATCATCAATTATCTAGAGAACACAGACTCAGCGCACAAGGATTTACAGGAGGTTCTACCTCAATACTAGCGGCGCGTATTTCGTACTTACTCAACTTACAAGGACCGTGCCTATCTATCGATACGGCATGCTCGTCATCGTTAGTGGCGTTGGCAACAGCCTGTGATAATTTAGTTTCAGGTAATTGTAACGTAGCACTTGCAGGCGGAGTAGGAATCATGGCAACTCCAGCTATGCACATCATGACAGCACAAGCAGGAATGCTTTCGCAAGATGGAAAATGTCATACCTTCGATCAAAATGCGAATGGATTTGTGCCAGGAGAAGCAGTGGGAGTTGTGATGTTAAAACGTTTAGCAGATGCCGAACGAGATAACGATCGTATTTATGGGGTCATTCAAGGTTGGGGCGTAAATCAAGACGGAAAAACCAACGGAATTACAGCGCCAAATGCAACATCACAAGCGAGTTTAGAAGCAGAAGTATATGAAAAATTTAATATCGATCCTGCACAAATCCAATTGATTGAAGCACATGGTACAGGAACCAAATTGGGCGATCCTATCGAAGTAGATGCCTTAAAACAATCGTTCAAAAAATATACAAACAAAGAAACCTACTGTGCATTAGGTTCAGTAAAAAGTAATATTGGTCATACGATGTGGGCAGCTGGTGTTTCAGGTTTCCTGAAGGTTATTCTCGCTTTACAACAGCAACAATTGCCACCAACGATCAATTATAACAAACTCAATGAACATATCAGTCTAAAAAACAGTCCATTCTATGTAAACGATACTTTGCAAGATTGGAAAACGGACACAAATGAAATCCGCCAAGCAGCAATTAGTTCCTTCGGATTCAGTGGAACAAATGCGCATATGGTGTTGGCAGAATATGTTCCGCAAAAACATCAGCAAAACATTGTTGACTATACGCTAAGTGGATTTGCAATTCCACTTGCGGCTAAAAACAAAACGCAACTTTTACAGAAAGTAAATGATTTAATCACTGCCGTAGAAAGTACTCAGAATGATTGGAAGCTTGAAGAAATTGCCTATACACTACAAGTTGGAAGAGAACCTATGGAGACGCGTGTTGGATTTATCACTAATACCAAAGAAGAGCTTTTAGAACAACTAAAAGGCTATGCAAAAGGAGACGATTTTATCAAAGGAATGTATGTAGGCGATATACACGAAAATAAAGATGAGTTGCGTCTTTTTGCTCAAGATGAAGACTTAAAAGAAACCATAGTACACAAATGGATTCATGAGAATAAATTGTCCAAACTTTTAGAATTATGGGTAAAAGGATTAAACTTTGATTGGAATCTAATGTATGGTGCCAATACGCCAAAACGAATTGGGCTTCCATTATATCCGTTTGCACAAAAACGTTATTGGTTTGAAGCTACGCAATCATTTAATGTAGAAAATAATCGTTTGCAACTGACACAAAAACTGCATCCACTTGTACATAAAAACACTTCCGATTTTACGCAGCAACAATTCACATCAACATTCACAGGAGAAGAATTCTTCTTACGTGACCATCAAGTAAAATTAAATGAAGCTGGAAGTCAAAAAGTATTGCCTGGTGTAGCGTATTTAGAAATGGCACAAACGGCAGTAGCTATGTCATTATCTGTAGAAAACACAGCACAAATCTTAGAATTACATGATGTTGTTTGGATGTATCCAATTGCTGTTGAAACGGAAAAGAAAGTAACCATTGTACTCTTTGAAAATGAAGAAACAGCACAAATTGATTTCGAAATAAGAAGTGTTATCAATACGGATGAACATACCACACAAGAAATCATTCATTGCAAAGGACAAGCTGGATATATAGCAACTCCTAAACTTTCAAAAATCAATCTCAATGTGCTAGAAGCAACAATGAACAAAGGAATCTTAGAAAAAGACAAAGTATATCCAATATTTGCCGCTTCTGGGTTGGAGTATGGAGAAGCACACCAAGGAATTGAACAAATACACATAGGAGAAAATGAAGTATTAGCAACAGTATTGTTGCCAGAAATTCTAGAGGATGACGAAAACACGAGTGCTTTTGAATTGCATCCAAGCATTATGGATAGTGTATTCCAATCAACTATCGGATTAATCACTGCCCTAGATACCATCTCAGAAAAACCATCCTTACCATTTTTAGTAGAATCACTTCGAATCTATAAAAGATGTACAGAAAAAATGGTTGCATGGATTCGAAAATCGTCAACAAGAGTTGCAAGCAGTGATACGCTAAAAGTTGATATCGATATCTGTGATGATAATGGAAACATTTGTATCCAAATACAAGGATTCATTGCACGTCAATTACAAGCAGTGGCAGATAATGCCAACTCTATAGTTGTAGAAACTGCTTCAAAAACAGATAAAGAAAACGATCAATCTTTTGATGAAATCTATCATAAAAACTTAATAAAAAGTTACCTAAACGACGAAGTTTCACTAGATGACATTTTAGAACTCGTTTAGCATCATCATGATGAAACGAACATTAAAAATTAAAAATAGTTCCACAAAAAGAATGCTTAAAATTTTTAATGCGAGAACATAGCAGTTGTTGTACGCGTTCTCAATGTTACAATTAATTTATTATCAGATAATTATTGAAATTTAAAAGTGTGAAAAATCTACTACGAAATATATTTTTAGACTTATCAAATAAAAAGCTAACTGAAGCAGAAGCTTTGGAAAAGATAAGAGCAATCAAAGCAACACAAAGACCTACGGCAGAAAGTACATTGTATGCGAGTCCAACTTGGAAAATAGTTGAAAATATACGTGATGATCAGGCAAAAATTGCAGCACAACATGTCATTTTGATACATGCTACATCCGATTTGCAAAAGCAATTGAGCAAGCAACTTTCGGAAAGTACAATACACAATGTAACTGCAAACCTCACTTCTGTTGCAGCGAATTTTACTAATATGGCATTGTCTTGTTTTGAGATTATCAAAAATATTCTTGAAAATAAACTTAAAGGAACAACCTATGTGCAAATTGTGTTGGGCACTTCCGTAGAAGAGAAACTGTATGAAGGATTAGCTGCGTTGTTAAAAACGACAACCTTAGAAAATCATAATCTTGTTGGGCAACTCATTATTTCCGATCAAAAAACTGCTGTAGAAAAACTTGCGAAAGAATTGCAAGCAGAAACAGCACAAGTGACAGATGCAGTTATAAAATATGAAGCAGATAAAAGATATGTAAAACGTTTAGAAGAAGTTCAACAACAAGCATCAGAGAATACTATTTACAAAGAAAATGGGGTCTATCTGATAACTGGTGGATTTGGAGGAATAGGAATTGCGTTTGCCAAAGAAATTCTTCAACAATTAGAAAAAACAGCTGTCATTCTAGCTGGACGTTCAAAATTAACTTCTGAAAAGAAAAAAATACTAACACAGCTTTCAACAAAAAACAAAACACTACAATACATTCAAATGGATGTAACCAATGCGCAAAATGTAGTTGAAAGCATTGAAAGTATAGTGAAAAATCACAAAAAGTTGCACGGAATTATTCATGCAGCAGGAATTAATAAAGACAATTTTATACTTAAAAAATCGGTTGCAGAATTCCAAGAAGTAGTGCAAGCAAAAATAGCAGGAACCTACAATATAGACGAAGCTACAAAGGCAATTGACTTAGATTTTATCACGTATTTTTCATCAATTGCTGCATGGTTTGGAAATCCTGGACAAGCAGATTATGCGGTAGGAAATGCTTTTATGGACGAATTTGCCAAGTATCGAAATCAACTAGTAGCATCAGGAAAACGCAAAGGAAAAACACTTTCCGTAAATTGGCCACTTTGGGAGAATGGAGGTATGGAGATTGATCAAGAAATCAAATCTAGATTGCTAGAAGAAACAGGCTTCATTCCATTAGACGATCAAACAGGAACTTCCATATTTCAACAAGCAATCAACACTAATTACTCACAAATTTTAAGTGTAAAAGGTGCACTTGATACTATAAAAAACACAGTATTCAGTCAAACTGAGAAACTTCAAAAAGAAGAAATACAAATAACAGAAACCATAAGTGAAGAAGAATTATTCAGCAAAACAACAGCATTTGTGCGCGATGAATTTTCAAAAATCATCAAATTACCAGCGCGTGAAATTGAAACACATGTTGCTTTAGAAAAATATGGAATCGATTCTATCCTAGCTATGAACTTAACAGGTCAGCTAGAAAAAACATTTGGACGACTTTCTAAAACCTTGTTATTCGAGTATCAAACCATTGATGAATTGAGTGCATATTTAACTAACAATTTTGCGGCCAAACTAACGGCAAAGTTTTTACCAAATACTGCAAAACAAACAGTTTCTAATGCTACAAAAAAGACTTCACCAAACAAGTCGAAGCACAGGAAAACAGTAAGAAAGAAACTAAAAACACAACCAACGCAACAGTTCAATACCGTAGAAATACCAAAAAATACAAATCAAAACGATCCTATAGCCATCGTAGGTTTAAGTGGGCGTTATCCAGCATCTGAAAACATTCAAGAATTCTGGAACAATTTGCAACAAGGGAAAGACTGTATCATTGAAGTTCCAAAAGATCGTTGGGATTGGAAAAAACACTACAGCAACGATAGAACAGAACCGAATCGTCATTACAGCAAATGGGGCGGATTCATTACAGGAGTAGACGAATTTGATCCACGTTTCTTCAACATATCTCCAAGAGAAGCCAAAAATATTGATCCGCAAGAGCGTTTATTCTTGCAACACTCGTGGATGGCAATGGAAGATGCAGGATATACACGCGAACGTTTGCAAATAACATCAGAAAATGATTTGTCGGGACAAGTAGGTGTATATGCAGGCGTTATGTATGGAGAATACAATCTCTCAGGAAGTTTGGCAAGTATTGCAAACAGAGTCTCATACGTACTCAATCTGCATGGACCAAGCATCACTTTAGATACCATGTGTTCCTCATCACTTACATCGGTACATTTAGCCTGCCAGGATTTAAAATCTGGACGTACAGACATGGCACTTGCTGGTGGCGTAAATGTAAGTATCGATTCCAATAAATATCAAATGCTCAGTACAGGGCAATTTATCTCAAGTGATGGACATTGTCAAAGTTTTGGAGAAGGTGGTGACGGTTACATACCAGGCGAAGGTGTTGGTGTAGTTGTATTGAAACGATTGTCGGATGCAGAAAAAGATGGCGATCATATCTACGGAATCATCAAAGGTAGTGCGTTGAATCACGGAGGAAAAACCAATGGCTATAGTGTGCCAAATCCACGTGCGCAAGCCAGCGTGATCAGTCGCGCTTTACGAGAAGCAAACATACATCCGCGACATATAAGCTATATAGAAGCGCATGGAACAGGAACCAAATTAGGAGATCCTATTGAAATTACGGCACTAAACAAAGCTTTTGGAATTGATAATGAACAACATTTCTGTCAATTAGGATCTGCCAAATCAAACATAGGACATTGTGAATCAGCCGCAGGAATTGCAGGCATCACAAAAGTACTGTTACAATTACAGCACAAACAAATTGTTCCTTCATTACACTCAGAAAAACTCAATCCACATATCGATTTTGAACATACACCATTTGTGGTGAATCAATCTTTAAAAACCTGGGAAAATCCAATAGTGGATGGTCAAATCATTCCGCGAATTGCAGGAGTTTCTTCATTTGGAGCTGGTGGCGCTAATGCACATATTCTTATCGAAGAATACAATCCAATCAAAGAAAAATTTGCAACGCATACTCTAAATACAGAAGTTGCGATCGTTCTATCGGCACGAACACAGTCACAACTTCAAGAAAAAATACAAGAGCTTGTTCAATTTTTACAAAACAAAGAAAACAAACTGGATCTATTAGCAATTGCATTCACGCTTCAAACAGGTAGAGAAGCTATAGACGAACGCTTTGCTATTACAGTCGTTTCTGTTCAAGAATTAGTAGAAAAATTGAGTACATATCTTAACAATACATTAGCAGCTACAGCATATCTTCAAGCAAAAGTAAAAGACCATAAAAATGAAGTTTTAGACTTTAAATCTAATGTCAACTATAAAGAAACACTTTCAACTTGGACTAAAAATGGAGACTACACACAGCTCTTAACTTGGTGGACTAAAGGAATTGACGTTCCATGGAATGAAGTATACACAAGCAAACAACCGCAACGAATTAGCTTGCCTACGTATCCATTTGCCAAAGAAAGCTATAGATTGACACCTGAAGAAAGAGGTCGCGTAGCACAAGAAACGACAAAGGCAACCCTTCATCCTTTCGTACATGAAAATACGTCAAACATTTCGGAAACGCGTTTTAGTACAACCTTTGGAGGTGATGAACCGTATGTAAAAGATTTTAGCATTCATAAAGAAAATCAGAAGTTTTATGGATTGCCGTTTTCAGCAAGTATCGAAATGGCTAGAGAAGCAATTGCACAAGCAATTCCAAATACGACAGAAAATACAATAGTAGCCATTACAGATGTAAAATTTGGAGCGTTTATCAGACATACTGAGGAAATACCGATACACATTGCAATTCTTCCTGAAAATGACATGGCAATTGCGTACGAAATCTACAGTCAACATGAAGAAGAACACATTCACGTACAAGGAAAAGCGACGTACATTGATAAAAAATCAACGATACAATTAGATACAAATGCTTTGCGTCAGCAAATGACAAAAACGGTCATTGCAGGAGCTTCACTTTTTGTAAATACTACGATTGAGCATGGAGCAATATACCAAAGTATCAAAACACTATATCTTGGAAACAATCAAGCATTAGCACATTTACAATTGCCATCAGAAGCAGTAAGAGATCTAAAAAATTATACCGTACATCCAAGTATTTTAGAAAGTACAGTACAAGCGGTAGCAGGAATCATCGGAGATCAAAATCAACAAGGAACAACGACGATTATTCCAACGGCAATACATACAATAAACATATATGGTTCATGTACAAGTGAAATGTATGCTTGGATTCGCTACAGTGAAACCGCTACACAATTAGACAATGAAATAACACTAGATATTGATATTTGTGATGCAGACGGAATCGTTTGTGTAAAATGCATAGGTATTTCTTTTAGCACTTCCGTAGAAAGTACTCAGAGCGAACCCATTGCAAGGACAGCAGCTGCAGTACAAGAAATAACGCCAGTGGAAATGGAGGAAACGCCACAAGAAATTTTCTTTAGCACTTTAGTGGAATCTTCAAGGTTAGCAACGGAAACGGACATAGAAGGCAGAACGCCTAATTCATTAGAAAAACCTTCGACGATCAAGTTGGCAACTCCAGAAGCGATTGTGTTTGATAAGAAACTTGCTGCAGGTTTGAAAAAAGGACGAGTACAACTTACACGTGATAATTCAGTTCAAACAATACGCACAACAACTCCAAAAATACGCATATTCAATACAGGGAAAGGTATTTACAAACTGCAATTAGAAGCATCTAAACTAGATAGCATGCTGATTTCACAACTCAAAAGTGCGTTGCAGAAACTCACCAACGAAGAGCACCTAAAAGTGCTTCATATTGTAGGAACACATACTGACTTTTTACACGGAGACAATGAAAGTTTTAATGAAGCTTTAGATCAAAAACTATTAGAAGCGTTGATTTCGTTTCCATATCCAATCATTGCCAACATGGAAGGAAACGCTTCCAATGTTGTATTCTTACTCGGTTGCTTATGTGACTTTATGATTTGCAATGAAACAGCAACATACAGTCTCTCACAAACAAATAATGAACTTACACAGCTTTTCAATGAACGTTTTGGAGACGTTTTAGCAGCAGCCATATTAGAACCAAATAAGCGTTTTACAGGAACACAGCTCAAAGAAGTTGGATTCACTATGCCAATTGTTGACTCAAAAGAAGTAACAGCCACGGCAGAAAAATTAGGAGAAAATCTAGCAGAAAAGTCACAGTTGTCGTTAGGTTTACTAAAGCAACATCTTTCAAGGCATCTTGCAGAAAAGGTTCGATCGTTAACAGCAATTGTAACAGAAGAAACAATAGCTTTTGAAACCATACCAGTTTCAAACACAAAGTACATCAATATAAAATACACAAATGATCAGGTTTGTGAACTTACGATCAAGGAAACCAAATTAAAAGGGATTCAAGTACTTGTTAAAGAAATAGACACATTGATCGCAAGTGTGAATACAACAAAAAATCATCTTCCGCTAATTTTAAAAAGTGAACAAGCGAGTTTCATCCCAGAAACAGCAAAAGATACAGATGTTTTAAAACTTTCAGAAAGCCTCTTCAATTGTAAATATCCAATCATAGCAGTATTCAACCAGTCACCAAGTGCAAAAGCATGGTTTATAGGTTTGCATACAGACAAAGTTATTTACAAAGAGTCTTCAAATTATACAGCAAAAGGATTACTAGCAAATAAAGTATTAGCATCACAAGCAAAGTTGATGTTTACCGCGCGTTATGGAGCATTGGCAAGTAAAGAGATTCTGTTATTAGACAAAACATTCAGCGGAAGCGAATTACAATCATTAATTCCAACACTTAGAACAACAGAAGAAAACGAACTTGCAACAACATGGGCGCAAGAAATAAATAGTGTAAAAGCTTGGAAAGCTGCTGTAAACAATATAATTACAGAAAAGCAGTCACAAGTATCAAGTTGGAAAGTAGCTTCTATTGAAGAAGAAAAAACACCAGAAGAAGGAGCAGTAGCCTTACAATCATCTGTAATCAAAGCTGTAGCGCACAAAAATGGAGTCCTAGAAGTTCGCTTAGAAGAACGAAGCGCAAAAAACATGTTTACAGACGCCTTTATGGCTGGTGTCAACGAAGTTTTTGAACACATAGAAAACAATGCATACAAAGTAATCATCCTCACAGGGTATGACAACTATTTCGCTTCAGGAGGTACAAAAGAAGGCTTGGTTGCCATTCAAGAAGGAAAAAGTAAATTCACGGACACCAAGATTTTCCAATTAGCGATGGAATGTAAAGTTCCAGTAATTGCTGCCATGCAAGGACATGCCATTGGAGCAGGTTGGGCAATGGGAATGTATGCCGATTTCACAATATTCAGTAAAGAACGAAAATACAGAAGTCCGTACATGAACTACGGATTTACGCCAGGAGCAGGAGCTACCTATATTTTCCCAGAAGTTGTAGGATACGATTTGGCGCGTGAAACTTTATTTACCGCCAATGAATATAGTGGTTTGGATTTTCAACATAAAGGACTTTTGTTACCTGTGTTATCTAAAGATAAGGTGGTATCTCATGCTATGGAATTGGCAAAAATGATTGCACAAAATTCCAGAAACACATTGATAGCCTTCAAACGTCAATTAACCCAAAACCGTATTGCGGAAGCGGAAGCAACCAAAAAGCTAGAAGTAGCAATGCATGAGGAAACATTTGTCGGAGATGCAGTTACATTACAGCAAATTCAAGAAAACTTTACACACAAACAAACGATTACGACTAGCGATAAAGTAAAAAATATTGAAAATGAAGCGATCATAGTTTCTGAAGAAAATTCCATTTCGGATATTGTCGCAACGATCAAAAAATTCTTAGCGAACGAATTGCATTTGCATGAAAATGAAATTGAAGAAGATGCACAATTTGTCGACATTGGTTTAGATTCTATCACAGGAGTTACCTGGATTCGAAAGATTAATGAGTATTACAAACTTTCGCTAGAAGCAACACAAATCTATACCTATACGACATTACAACAACTAGGTAATTTTATTCAAGAAGAACTTGGAACAGTAGTGAATGCAACGAAAGAAATAAAATCCATTGCGGTTGCAGCACCTACTATTGAAACAACAGTGTATGAAGAAGAAATTGTTGAAGCAGTAGATGAAGTATCTGATATTGTTGTGACGATCAAAAAATTCTTGGCAAGTGAGCTACACTTAGAAGAAAATGAAATTGACGAAACAGCTCAATTTGTAGATATCGGTTTAGATTCGATCACAGGAGTTACGTGGATCCGAAAAATAAACGATCATTACAAAACAAGTATAGAAGCCACACAAATCTATACCTATCCAAGCCTGAATAGTTTAGGTGAATTTATCCAAGAAGAATTACAACGACTAGGATTGGCTAAAAACACAAAAGTTCAAGTCAAAAAAGTAATAACGCAACCAGCAAATACGGTTCAACAGAAAGTATCAAACGCTGTACATCATATACAATTTGAAGAGCGAAAACTAGTTTCTATTCGCACACAAAATTCAATCAAAAAGCATACGTCAAAACCAAACAATTACGCATCGCAACCTATTGCCGTTGTTGGAATGGCAGGACAATTCCCTAAAGCGGAAAACATTCTAGAATTCTGGGAAAATATTGCACAAGGAGAAAATTGCATCACGGAAGTTCCGAAAGAACGTTGGGACATCAATGAATATTACAGAGAAGGGACGCCATCTTCAGGGAAAACCAATAGCAAATGGTTGGGAAGTTTGCCAGGATATGATCAATTTGATCCCTTATTTTTCACTATTTCGCCAATAGAAGCAGAAAGTATGGATCCGCAACAGCGCTTATTTTTACAATCATGTTGGCATAGTATTGAAGATGCAGGATATAATCCGCAAGCACTCTCAGGAACAAAATGTGGAGTTTTTGTAGGTTGTGCAACAGGTGATTATCAACTACCATCAAGAGAGCAACAACTGAGCGCACAAGGATTTACAGGAGGAACTTCTTCTATTCTAGCAGCACGAATTTCATACTTCCTAAACTTGCAAGGACCCTGTATCGCATTAGACACTGCATGTTCTTCATCATTAGTTGCCATTGCGAATGCCTGTGATAGTTTAGCTTCTGGAGCAAGTGATGCAGCATTAGCAGGTGGAGTATATGTGATGACTGGACCAGAAATGCACGTCAAAACAGCACAATCTGGAATGCTTTCGATAGATGGAAAATGCCATACCTTCGATCAAGAAGCAAATGGATTTGTTCCTGGGGAAGCTGTGGGAGTTGTGATGTTAAAACGTTTGGAAGATGCTGAACGCGATCAAGATAATATTTATGGAATCATCAAAGGTTGGGGCGTAAATCAAGATGGAAGAACCAATGGAATTACTGCGCCAAATGCAGCATCGCAGACAAACTTAGAACAGGAAGTATACGATCGATACGAAATCAATCCGGAAGAAATTCAACTGATTGAAGCACACGGAACAGGTACCAAACTTGGTGATCCAATAGAAGTAGCTGCGTTGAAAAAATCGTTTAAAAAATATACAGAAAAAGAACAATATTGCGCCTTAGGATCTGTAAAAAGTAATATTGGCCATTGTTTAACGGCAGCAGGTGTCGCAGGATTCATCAAAGTAATGAAGGCAATGGAACATAAAAAATTGCCACCAACCATACATTACAATCAACTCAATGAGCACATTTCTTTACAACAAAGTCCTTTTTATGTAAATGATCGTTTGCAAGATTGGGAAGTAGGAGTATTTGAAACACGTCATGCAGCTATCAGCGCTTTTGGTTTTAGTGGAACAAATGCGCACTTGGTGATGAGTGAATATATTACTGAAACAATAGATAATGCGCAAATCAATGTCATCACGCAACATAAAAAATACCTCATTCCAATTTCTGCACGCAATGAAGAACAATTGGAAATTCAGGTTGAAAATCTTCTGGAATATGTCAAAGAAAATGTAGCTATGATGGATTTGGTTGAAATGGCATACACGCTTCAATTTGGTCGTGAAGCTATGGAAGCACGTCTAGGTTTTATGGTCACTTCTGTAGAAGAACTCATCGAAAAGTTAACCGCTTATTTACAAGGAGAAGAACTGATCAAAGATTACTACAAAGGGCATATCAAAGAAAACAAAGAAGGACTCAAATTGGTAAGTGGCGATCAAGAAATGAAACAACTGATTGTAGAAAAATGGGTTGCAGATAAAAAATTAAACAAGTTGCTCGATTTATGGACAAAAGGATTGGATTTTGATTGGAGTATTTTATACGGAAATCGCAAACCAAAACGTCTGCGTTTACCTAGCTATCCATTTGCAAAAGAACGTTATTGGCTTGAACCAACAACCATTTCATATACAGCAGCTGTACAAGAAGAAGCAAGAGCAAAATTGCATCCTTTATTACATAAAAATACAGCAAACTTAGCAGCACAAGGATTTAAAGATGCAACGCAAAAAGAAGATGCTTCTACTGAAATAAAACGTAAAAAAATCAAACGCATCAACTTGCCAACTTATCCTTTCGATTTGGAAAAATGTTGGCCAGAACCAGCTCAGAAAAAAGTAGAAACTTCTACAGAATCGACACTCGTATTTAAAGATATAGGTGCTATAGAAGATGTTATTGAGCGCATAGACGGTGAATTATTAGACACAGACGAAGCAGTATTATTATTAAAAGACTTGCTATAAAATCGGGTCAAAAATTCACAAAAAAGATTTCAAATTTCCATCAGCATAAAAAGACACATAAAATGATAGATTTTATTGAATACATAGTTTCAGAACTAAAACAAAAGAGACTATCTAAAGGAAATGCTTTATCTCTGATAAAACAATTTTCACAAAAATCATCCACGAAAGCAGTACAAAAAGCAATTCATCCATTACTGCATACCAATACTTCTGATTTTTATCAGCAACGGTATAGTACTGTTTTCGATGGAAGTGAACCATTTTTGTCAGATCATCAGGTGCGACTAGGCGAAAGTAATTATATGAAAATATTGCCTGGAGTAGCCTATTTAGAAATGGCGAATGCAGCGGTGGAAAATGCGTTGCCAAATATCACAGAAACGCATTGTATTGAGTTGAAAAATGTTGTTTGGATGCAGCCGTTTTTTGTGAATGGAGACAAGGAAATTCACATTGCATTGCTAACAGAAGATGAAGAAAACATACAGTTTGAAATATACAGTAATGAAAATGAAGATCAGGAAATCATTCATTGCAAAGGTGATATACAGTATGCTGAGAAAAAAGAAAATATTGTACTAGATATTGAAAAACTTACAGCAAAGATGCAGCGTAGCGAATTGCAAATGGCTGAAATTTATAAAACATACGATCAATTAGGATTACAATATGGCGAGACGCATCAAGTAATTTCTAAAATCTATCAAGGAACTGATGAATTGATTGCCAAACTAGTACTTTCAGACGCTTCAAAAAGTACAAAAGATGTCTACACACTTCATCATGGAATGCTTGATGGAGCATTGCAAGCTAGCCTAGGTTTGGTAGACGATTTGGCAAACCTTTCGGGAAGTCCCATGTTGCCATTTGCTTTGGAAAGCATTCAAATAGTTGAGGCGTGTACAAACGAAATGAACGTTTGGATTCGTTATTCGGAAGGCGCTAAAAGTACAGATACAATTACAAAATTAGACATTGATGTATGTGATGCAGATGGAATGGTTTGTGCGCAACTTAGTGGATTTACTTCAAAAACATTTGCTGCGTCTACTATTAAAACGATGGCTAATTCAAAAGCTTCAACAGTGGTATATGCTGAACAAATTTGGAAAGAAACAAAAGGAGAAACAGCCGATATAGCCTTTGAACATCATGAAATTCTCTTTTATGACTTTTCTAAGAAAGAAGTACAAGCTATTGAAAACAAATTATCGAATGTAGTGTGCAATACATTAGAAGTTTCTTCAGATAAAAACATAGCAGAAATATATGAAGAAGTGTCGCTTCAAGTATTTGAAAAAGTACAAGCAATCATTCAAAAGAAGCTAAAAGGAAAAGTAAACTTACAATTAGTATTTAAAAATACTCCTGAAAATCAATTACTCACAGGAATCGTAGGTTTACTAAAAACAGCCTCCTTAGAAAATCCAAAATTCTCTGGACAAGTCATTTTTACAGATCAACATATTTCTGAACAAATTATAGATCAGCTACGATTCAATCAAACAAACTATGTGGATACGGTTGTAAAATATGAACATAATACACGCTATGTTTGGCAATTTAAAGCTGTAGACGTATCTACATCAGAGCCTGCTATTTGCCTTAAAGAAAATGGTGTATACGTTATTACAGGCGGATTTGGTGGTTTAGGAATCATTTTTACAAAAGAAATTTTAAAACAAACTCCAAAAGCTACAATTATTCTCACAGGACGTTCTGAACTGACGACAACTAAAGAAGCCAAACTAAAAGAGCTTACCCAAAATGGAGGAAAAATAAGCTACCGACAATTAGATCTATCAAGCGAAACAGAAGTTCATACGTTTATAACTAGTATCAAAGAAGAATTTCATCAGCTCAATGGAATCATTCATGCTGCAGGAATGACAGCAGACAATTTTATTCTTAAAAAGACCAACGAAGAATTCACAACAGTACTTACGCCAAAAGTAATAGGAACCTATCATTTAAGTACCGGAATACAAGAATCAGATGTGGATTTTATACTATTGTTTTCTTCTGGAGTAGCAGCATTAGGAAATGCAGGGCAAGCTGATTATGCACTTGCAAACGGATTTTTAGATCAATTTGCTAACTATCAAAATAAGCAACAAAGCAATACAAAATACATCGCAGTCAATTGGCCATTGTGGAAAGATGGAGGCATGGGACTTCAAACAGAAATGCTAGAAAGAATGGAACAAGAAACAGGTGTACGTCCATTACAAACTGTCAATGGATTAACGGCATTTCATCGGGCACTTTCTCTTACAGCTTCTACGTTATTTGTATTGGAAGGAGACGCGCAAAAAATACACACATTACTCTTTGAAAAACCTGTTGTTGAAGTAGTGCAAAAAGTAACCGAAGCAACGCAAAAAGAAGCTACGACAGCAGACACATCTGATAACTTACTTGAAAAAACGAGTGCATACTTGCGAAAAGAATTTTCATCAGTATTAAAAATATCACTGCATAAAATTGATACACGAGCTGCTTTAGAACGCTACGGAATCGACTCTGTAGTTGCAATGAATTTAACAGGAAAGCTAGAAAAAACATTTGGTACCTTACCTAAAACACTCTTTTTTGAATACCAAACTATTGATGAACTAAGCGAATACATAGCAGCAAATTTTCAAGATAAACTACAAAGTTTATTCTCTATTGAAAAAACAGCAAAAACGTCGTCGATACAATCAGTTGTAAAAGAAATTAAGAAGGAACAAATTCCAACACGTACTCGAACACAACGAAGAAAATTTAAAGCAACAGCACAGCATCAAAATTCATATGCAAAATCCTTAGAAACGGTGATTAATGAACCAATTGCGATTGTAGGATTGAGCGGAAGATACCCTGAGTCGATAGATGTTGAAACCTATTGGAATAATTTAAAAAATGGAAAAGATTGTGTAACCGAAGTACCAGCACAACGTTGGGATTGGCGTGATTTTTACAGTGAAGACACATCAAATCCTGGAACGCATACCAGCAAATGGGGCGGATTTATTTCGGGAGTAGATGAATTTGATCCACGTTTCTTCAATATCTCACCAAGAGAAGCAAGTTATATAGATCCGCAAGAACGCTTGTTTTTACAACATGCTTGGACAGCTATTGAAGATGCAGGATATACACGTCAAACATTACAAATTCCTACGGAAAACGATCTACCTGCTCAAATAGGTGTGTACGTTGGTGTCATGTATGGCGAATACAATTTATCGGGAAGTTTGGCTAGTATTGCCAACAGAGTTTCGTATTTCTTAAACCTTCACGGACCTAGTATGACCTTAGATACCATGTGTTCTTCATCACTCACTGCAATACATCTGGCGTGTCAGGATATCAAATTAGGTCGTACCAAAATGGCAATTGCAGGAGGTGTTAACGTAAGTATTGATGCTAACAAATACAGCATGTTAAGTACTGGACAATTCATTTCGAGCGATGGTCATTGTCAAAGTTTTGGTGAAGGTGGCGATGGATATATTCCAGGAGAAGGCGTAGGCGCAGTGATCTTAAAACGCTTGTCAGATGCAGAAAAAGACAAAGATCATATCTATGGAATCATCAAAGGAACAGCACTAAATCACGGCGGAAAAACCAATGGATACACAGTGCCAAACCCACATGCGCAGGCAGCTGCTATTTCCAGAGCATTGCGTGAATCAAATACAGATCCAAAACATATAAGCTATGTGGAAGCACATGGAACAGGAACCAAATTAGGTGATCCTATAGAAATAGCTGCATTGACAAAAGCCTATAAAATAGCGCCAGAAAATAGTCATTGTTTGGTAGGATCGTCCAAATCAAATATTGGACATTGTGAATCGGCTGCAGGAATCGCAGGATTTACAAAAGTGTTGTTACAAATGAAGCACAAACAAATTGTACCTTCATTACACTCAAAACGTCTCAATCCAAATATTGATTTTGAAAAAACGCCTTTTGAGATCAACCAAACCTTGCGGAACTGGGAAAAACCTGTGATAGCAGGAAGAACCATTCCGCGTTTAGCAGGATTATCTTCGTTTGGTGCAGGCGGTTCTAATGCACACATCATTCTTCAAGAATATGAAAGTGCAACAACCGATACGCATACAACAAAAGCAACTGAAATTTTGGTGCCTTTATCAGCCAGAATTAAAAGTCAATTGCAACAAAAAGCAACGGACTTACTAGCGTTCATTAAAGGAAATAAGCAAAAAATTAATGTACTAGAGCTCGCTTATACATTACAAGTAGGAAGAGAAGCCATGAATGAAAGAGTTGGTTTTATAGTGACTTCTATCGAAGATTTAATCGAAAAACTAGAAGCATTTGTAAAAGGAGAAACGGAGGTTGTTGAAATCTATCGAGGTCAGGTACAT
Organism: Kordia sp.; assembly: GCF_022447245.1. Taxonomy (GTDB): domain Bacteria; phylum Bacteroidota; class Bacteroidia; order Flavobacteriales; family Flavobacteriaceae; genus Kordia. The sequence continues at coordinate 133,757 of NZ_JAKVBC010000005.1, forward strand.
CAAAACAAAGAAACCATTTCATTATTTAATTCAGATGAGGATTTTCAAGAAACCATCAATAAGTGGATTGATCAGAAAAAATACGCTAAAGTCATAGACTTATGGGTAAAAGGATTGGAATTAGACTGGAATAGTTTATACGGTGATGAAAAAATACAACGCATCAGTTTACCAACCTATCCATTTGCCAAAGAAAAATACTGGAATGCTCCTGAATTACGTGGAAAAGTATTGCCGCAAACTCAAAATATTGCTACAGTACATCCATTGTTGCATATGAATACTTCCAACTTTGATCAGTTGCGTTTTACAACAACTTTTAGCGGGAAAGAATTTTTTGTAAAAGATTACCAATTAAAACTGAATGGTACCGGAGCTCAAAAAGCATTACCAGCATTGGCAAGTCTTGAAATGGCACGCGCTGCAGCGGAATATGTAAAACCCGTAGCAAAAAAGATGAATACGCTGACCTTAAAAGCTATTCTTTGGGGAAAACCATTTATTCTTACTACGAATCATCAATTCCATATCGTTTTAGAAAAAGAAAATGCAAGTGAGCTGTATTTTGAAATTGCAAGTCAACAAGCAGCAACAGAAATCATTCACGCACAAGGACAAGCAGTGTATGAAGAAGCTAAAGCAACGGTACAATATGATCTTGCAAAACTTCAAAATGAATTAGCTACAAATACGAAGTATGCGCAAGAAATTTATACCGCATTTGCAATCATGGGACTGTATTATGGAACGTCTAATCAAGTGATTCAAAAAGTAAATACGAGCAAGAACGTGCTTTTGGCCGAAACCATTTTGCCACAATCCATCGAAAACAGCCTCACTGATTTTGTGTTGCATCCAAGTATGTTAGACAGTGTAGTACAGGCAGCTATTTGCTTAGTAACCGATTTAAAACTATCGGAAAACTACATGTACATTCCTGTGGTACTAGACGAGCTTACGCTATACAGAAGTTTTACCAAAAAAATGTTTGTATTAGTGCAGCATGCTGAACATAAAGCTGTAGCAGATTCTGTAGCTATCAATGCTGATTTTTGTGATGAAAATGGAATTGTTTGTGCGCAACTAAAAGGACTGCAATTGCAACAAATACAACTAGACAGAACCATCAAGCAGCAACCAATTGCATTGAATATTGAAGCATTGTCGGCACCAATTGAATTTCTAGCCTCTAAAATAGAGAAACCAAACGATGTACAATTACGAGAACTTTCTACCTATATACTAATAGAAGCAGCAACAATTTTACCAAAACCGAACAATATTGATTTGAGACAGACAAATATTGTACAAAAAGCGGTTGCTCATGAAGAAAAACCTGTACTAAAAAAGATTCGTCTGGAGGATGTTTCAACTACGAATGATGCGCCAAAAATTAGAAAAATTACGATTCCAGAAGTAGAACCGATTGCATCACAGAATGATCGTACTGAAGTCAAAGTAACACCTGTAGTTACTAAAAAAGCAGCGAATACAAATATTGGAAATACATTCTCGAAAGAATCACTAAAACAAATGCTCATCAATACACTTGCAGATGCACTGTATCTAGAACCGCATGAAATTGATGCTGACCAATCATTCATTGATATTGGACTCGATTCTATCGTAGGCGTAGAGTGGATTAAGACCATTAACAAAAAACTGGAAATGGAGTTGTCTTCCACTAAAATTTACGATTACGCTACCATCAATGCGCTTGCTAAATATGTCTACAGTGAATTGCAACAACAACAGCGTTCTTTCGCAAATGTAGTTTCCTAACCAAAAACAAAAAATAAACTGAGAATTTCTCATCAAAACATATAAAATGAATAGTCCAACCAAGACACAAATACAAAAACGCCTGATCATGAGTTTGGCAGACGCGCTCTATTTGGAGCCTTCTGAGATTGATGCCGAAAAATCATTCACAGATTTAGGTTTAGATTCGATTGTGGGTGTAGAATGGATTAAGACCATCAATAAGGAATTTGATCTTGAACTTTAATCTACCAAAGTGTACGATTATGCTACCGTAAAACAATTAGCGAATTATGTAGCAGAGGAGTTAAGTAAAAAACCAACGACAGGAGTCACTTCCAATATAGAAAAGGTTGCTAATGAACCCATTGTAAAAGCAACACCGATCATTACGCCTGAACAAACGGAACAGAAACCGACAATAACACTAGACACACCAAAAACAACAGCTTCACTGTCAAGTATATCACTGAATGCATTGACTTCATTTCCAACACTGACGAAAAAGACAAAGAAAAAACAAGTTGAGAAAATCAGTAGTGGATTTAAGGATGAGAAAATTGCCATTGTGGGAATTTCTGGAAGGTATCCAGATGCGCCAAACTTACAGCAATACTGGGAAAACTTAAAAGCAGGAAAAAACTCAGTACGAGAAATTCCTAAATCACGTTGGGATACAAGCAAATATTTTGATGCAGATCCTACAAAACCTGGTAAAATATACTGTAAATGGTTAGGAATGTTGGATGATGTAGATTACTTTGATCCGTTATTTTTTCAAATTTCTCCAGCAGAGGCAGAATCGATGGATCCACAACATCGCATATTCTTGGAAGAAAGTTACAAAGCATTTGAAGATGCAGGATATGCTAGAAACAATTTGAGCGACAAAAAGTGCGGTGTGTATATGGGAATCATGAGTAATGAATATGCACACTTAATGGCAAAAGGAAGCTCAAGTTCTATCAATACTACGGCGAATAGTTTTGCAATTGGTTCCGCTAGAATTTCCTATTTCCTAAATTTAAAAGGACCTGCAATTCCATTTGATACGGCGTGTTCTTCATCACTAGTAGCAACACATGTAGCGTGTCAGGGATTATTAAACAATGAAATTGACATGGCATTGGCTGGCGGTGTAAGTTTATATCTCATTCCAGAATCCTATGTTGGAATGTGTCAAGCAGGCATGTTATCACCAGATGGTCAATGCAAAACATTTGACGATTCCGCCAATGGATTTGTACCAGGAGAAGGTGCGGGAACTATTGTTTTAAAACGTTTGTCCGATGCAGAACGCGACAACGATCATATTTACGGAGTCATTATTGGTTCAGGAATCAATCAAGATGGAAAAACCAATGGAATTACAGCGCCTAGCGTCAATAGTCAAATAGAATTGGAGCGAGAAATCTATAATCGTTACAATATTGATCCAGAAACCATTAGTTATGTAGAAGCACATGGAACAGGAACAAAACTAGGCGATCCAATTGAGTTGGAAGCGTTGGCAACTGTATTTCAAGAGAAAACCGATAAACAAAATTTCTGTGGAATTGGTTCTGTGAAGAGTAACCTAGGACATACTTCGGGAGCAGCAGGAGTAGCAAGTATTCATAAAGTACTGCTGAGTATGCAGCACAAAACCTTAGTACCAAGTTTGAATGTAGAAAAAGAAAACTCCATTTTTGACTTTACCAATTCTCCATTTTATATCTCACGAGAACAAAAAGAATGGGTAACGAACGCTACAGCAGCAGGAAAACCGCGCAGAGCAGCCATTAGCTCTTTTGGTTTTAGTGGAACAAATGCACATTTGGTGATAGAAGAATACCAACAAAACACAGCTACTGTAAAAGCAAAACCAGCCATAAAAAATGATGGTGTCATCGTCCCACTATCAGCAAGAACAAAGGAACAATTAGTTCAAAAAGTTACAGACTTACACACAGTATTAACGGCTAAAAAATCGATTCTCAATCTAAAAGATATTGCATTTACTTTGCAAGTAGGTAGAGAAGAATTAAGACTAAGAGTAGCTTTTGTAGTGACTTCTATTGATGAGCTTTGTGATAAATTTGAAGCATACATTCAAGGGAAAGCACAAATACCAAACGTATTCCAAAAACAAAAAGGAAAAAACAACAATGCTTTAGACATTTTTGAAAATAATGCAACGCTAAGCACACTTGTTGATACATGGATCAAAGAAAAAACCTTTGATAAATTAGCTGAAGTTTGGGCAAATGGATTTGAATTAAACTGGCAACATTTCTACGGAGATGCACAACCAAATCGAATCAGCTTACCAACCTATCCATTTGCTAAAGAACGCTATTGGCCACAAATTTCTGAACAAGATTTTTTGCCAAAAGCAACATCAGAAACTATGGTAACTGTTGAAAAAGCAGTGCCAGAAACCATCGGGAAATTATACTACACGAAAACTTGGGAAGCTAAAGAAATCAACTCACAAACAAATTTATCTTTTCCAGCAAATGCTACGGTATTAATTCTGGACACAGAAGAAACACTCTACACGAACTTTCAGCAACAAGTTAATTTAGGAGAGAATAGCAAAGTAGTATATGTAAAACTAGCGGATGCATACAAAAAAGTGACTTCATCGCACTATGAGGTAAATCCAACAGAAGAAAAAGACATAGTAAGGTTCATTACTGAGTTAGAAGCTTCAGAAGCTATACCAATATATATCATTCACCATGCAGCTAAATTACATCAAAATGATCTGTTGAATGCTATGCAGATAGGCATATTTGCGCTTTTCAATATTTGTAAAAATTTATTGAGTTTAAAAACAAAGCAAGCCATAAAGATCATTTCTGTTGGTCAAAACACTACACCGATAGAAAATTCATTGCAAGAAGCACTTGGCGGATTCTTCAAAACACTTTCACTTGAAAATCCTAAATACAAAGCCAAAACAATCCAAATAGAAGGCAATCAAAATGCTTCAAAGAATTTAGTAACAATACTTACCAATGAATTTTTAGAAGAAACTTGGCAACAAAACGAAATCAAATATAAAATTGCCAATGCACAAAAAACAGAGCGATATACCAAAACACTACAGTCATTTTCGCCTGTACAACGAAACTTGGCAATTCTACCGATAAAACAAAAAGGAGTATACATCATTTCTGGAGGAATAGGAGGATTGGGCTGTATCATCAGTGAATACTTAGCCAAACACTTTGCCTGTACCTTGGTACTATTTGGTCGTTCTGCATTAGACAAAACCAAACAAGCACGACTTGATGCATTAAACGCCTATCAAGCAAAAGTGATATATCAACAAGCAGATGTGACCAATTATGAATCCGTTGAAAAACTTATAAAGACAACTAAGAAAGAATTTTCAGAAATCAACGGAATCATTCACAGTGCTGGTGTTAGTAAAGATAATTTTACACTGAAAAAATCACTGACGGAAGCTCAGCAAGTCATCAACCCGAAAGTCCTAGGAGCTATTCATTTAGACAATGCAAGCAAGGAAGAGAAGTTAGATCTTTTCGTACTCTTTTCATCTATTGCAGGAGTTTTTGGAAACTATGGACAAAGTGATTATGCATTTGCGAACCACTTTTTAGATGCGTTTGCGAATCATAGAAATCAACAGACAAGTAATAATGTACGTTATGGAAAAACGCTTTCCATCAATTGGCCGTTTTGGGAAGAAGGTGGTTTTTCGCTTTCAGAAAGTGATATAGCGCAAGGAAAAGAACATATCGGAATTCATCCAATCTCAACAAAAGTTGGACTTGAATATTTTGAAGAATTTCTTTGTTCAGATGTATCGCAAGCTATTGCATTGTACGGAAACGGACAAAAAATTCAACAATACATACTACAAGGAGCAAAAACCGAAGAAAGTACGCCAACACAAGTTACAACAGTAATAAAAGATGCTGAGTTGTTAGAAAAAACACAAACATACCTTCAAGAACTGATTGGAAATGTAATCAAGTTGGAACCTTCGCGAATCGATATAGAAGAACCATTTGATGTATTTGGAATCGATTCCATTATCATTGGTCAAATCAATATCAGCCTAGAAAATGATCTTGGCGAATTGCCAAAGACCTTGCTGTATGAATATCCAACCATCAAAGAGTTGGCAGAACATTTACACGTAGAAGCCAAACAACAACTCCAAAAAGTATTACAAATTGTCACACCAGTGGCAACCCTTACTTCCGCAGAAGTTAAACGCGATATCATAAAAGTTGAAGCGCCAAAGCAAATAATACAATCACAGGAACTAACAGATGACGAACCAATTGCAATCATTGGAATTGATGGAAAATATCCAAAATCAGATGATATTGATACCTATTGGAAACATCTAAAAAAAGGAAAAAATCTTATCGAAGAAGTTCCGAACACACGTTGGAATTCAGATAGATATTATGACGAAAACCCTGAAAAAGCTGCGGAAGGTAAAATGTACAGCAAATGGGGCGGATTTGTAAATGATGTTGACAAATTTGATCCAAAATTCTTCAAAATTACCGCACAAGAAGCCAAAATGATGGATCCGCAAGAACGTCTGTTTTTAACCTCTGTTTGGGCTGCGATTGAAGATGCTGGATATACAAAAAACAGTCTTCGAGAAAAGTATAAAAAAGGAAAAGGAGCCGATGTTGGTGTTTTTGTAGGAACTACCACCAATACCTATAATATTATAGCAACGGATGCGTGGAGTACAGGAAATTATGTAAATGCGAGTGCATTGCCTTGGTCTATTGCCAATAGAGTATCGTACTTAATGGATTTTCAAGGACCAAGTATGCCTGTAGATACGGCCTGTTCTTCTTCATTAGTCGCCATACATCTGGCATGTGAAAGTTTAAAAAAGAACGAATGTAAAATAGCAGTGGCTGGCGGTGTCAACTTATATTTACATCCATCAAAATACCATTCTTTATGCAGCAAACAAATGGTTGCTAAGGGTGACAAAAATTACAGTTTTGGAGCGGGAGACGATGGTTTTGTTCCTAGTGAAGGTGTCGGAACTGTTTTATTAAAACCACTAAGTAAAGCCATTGCAGATAACGATCATATTTATGGAGTCGTTAAAGGAAGCGCCTATGGTCATAGTGGAAGTTCAAATGGATATGCTGCACCAAATCCGAACTCTCAAACAGCATTGATTGATCAAACATTACAAAATGCGCAAGTCTCGCCAGAAACAATCAATTATGTAGAAGGTCATGGAACGGGAACACAACTAGGTGATAGTTTAGAGATTCTAGCATTAACGAATGCATTCCGAAAAAATACGACAGAAAAACAATATTGTGCTATAGGTTCTGTAAAAGCAAACATGGGACATTCAGAGTCAGCAGCAGGAATTGCAGGATTAACCAAAATTTTATGGCAATTAAAACACAAATTATTAGTGCCAACGATCAATTCAGATGAAGTGAATCCAAACATAGACTTTTCTTCAACGCCATTTTACTTACAACATCAAGTAGCTGCGTGGAAACAAATAAATAATCAACCAAGGCGTGCGCTGATCAATTCTTTTGGTGCTGGTGGCGTAAATGCATGTTTGGTCATTGAAGAATTTGAACAACCACAAAAAACGAATCAAGAAAACAACAATGATCCGCAATTGATCTTACTGTCAGCTAAAAACAAAGCAAGTTTGCAGCAATACACAAATCAATTACTTACCTATTTAGGGAAACATAAAAACGAAGCATTATCCGATATTGCTTTCACGTTACAAGTAGGACGAGAAGCAATGTCCGAACGATTAGCTTTCTTGGCCAAAGACAGAAAAGAATTAATGCAACAGTTAAAGAGCTGGCGAAACAATCAACCTGCTCAAAATGCATATGAAAGCAAACATGAAGAAGGCGCAATTAAAAAGCGATTCTCAAAGCACGAAAAAGAATATCTTCAATTCTTATTAGACAAAAAGAATCTTTCTGAAATTGCGGGTATGTGGATTGAAGGTGCTGATGTCGATTGGCAAAAACTATATACGCATACAAAACCAAAACGAATTTCATTACCAACCTATCCTTTTGCTAAAGAAAGCTACTGGATAACAGAATTTAATACTTCAGAAGCTGTACAACAAAAACAAAATAAGGTTGTTGGCGTAAATTTACATCCATTAGTATCGCATAACATATCAACATTACGAAGCATTGGTTTTGAGTCCTCATTACATCCAAACGAATACTATGCAAAAGATCATAAAATCAATGATGTAGCTGTATTCCCTGGCGCTGGATTTATAGAAATGGCAACTGTTTGTGGAAATATTGCTGGTGAGCGTAAAGCGAGAAAAATCAAAGAAATTGTATGGATGCATCCATTAACGTTTGAAAATGCTTCAAAATCAGTGCAAACCTATTTAGAACAAAAAGGGAATGCGACCTACTATCAAATAAGCTCGTTGAATGATAAAAATGAGCTTGTTACACATTCTGAAGGACGAATCGTTTTTGAAAATACTCGTAATACTTCTCAAGAAACAGATCAAATAGCAATTACAGCATTGCAAGAAAAATGTCATACATCCATTGATAGTCATGCGTATTATGATTCCTTTAAAGAATCAGGAATAGCATACAAAGAAGCGTTTCAAACAATTCAGGAATTACATATAAGCGATACCTATGCGCTGGCAAAATTAACGTTAGACGCTAAACTAAACCCCGATTTTGATCGCTACATACTACATCCGAGCATCTTTGATGGCGCTATGCAAACGGTGGCTGGATTATTAGCAAACGCTGATATAAAAGAAGCACACTTACCATTTGCCATTGACGAATTAGAAATGATTCGACCATTAACATCTACTTGTTATGTAATTGCTGAATTTGCAGATACGGATACAGCTGTTCAATCCGATATTAAAAAATTCAACATCAAAATCGTCAACAAAAAAGGAGCACTTTTAGTACAAGTACACAATTTTTATGCAAGAGCGGTACAACCGACTACAGCTCAAGAGAAAGTAGCAACGCTATAATAGTCAGTAGTTTAACTCTCGATTATCGATTAACAACAATCCGTTAAAAAATATACAAACACCCATGTCAAAATTTAAATCATCTAATGAAGCGTATCCTATTGGTGTATTTACGTCAAAATTTACTGGGAACGAACTTATCTTAGCAGATCATATCATCCAAGGACAAAAAATTCTTCCAGGAATGGCATACTTGGAAATTTCTAGAGCAGCTGTAGCCAATTCAATTACGCTTTTGGAAGATGAAATGATTGTACTAGAAGATAGTGTCTTTGTACAAGCAATTTTAGTATCTCAAAAAAGAAAAGTAGAAGCTAAAGTATATCCTGGAAGTTTTGGCGAATTTGGGGTAGAAGTCATGACAAGTCAAGGCGTGCACTTTCAAACAAAAGCTTTGATAAAAAATAAAGCTGATATACGAAAATCAGCAGCAATTACAGAAACACTCGATCTTATGCAATTGCAAAACGAATGCAATCAAGCAGGACCAACCAAAGCTAAATTTTACGAAAACATGCGGAAGCGTGAAGTATTTCTAGGTCCTAGTCATCAAGGAATCGAATCCATTCATATAGGGAAAAATACAGCTCTAGTTCATTTATCATTACCAGATTCCAGTCAACGCAATATGGCAATGGATCCAGGAATGTTAGACAGTATTATTCAAGGAGGAATCGCTTTGGCAAGTAATCCTGAAGCCAATGTGGTGCCTTTTGCCGTAAAAAATACGTTTGTTTTCGGCGATCTCACAGATACAATGGTAGCCTATATTGAAAAAAAGGAAGAAGGAATGGATTATACCGTGTCTGACGAGCATGGAGACGTAAAAGTCGTTATCAAAGGTTTTCAAGCACGCGAAATAGAAATTGCGGCTCAAGAAGAGCAATTGGTTTATTACAAAGCTACTTGGGAAACAAGCGAAAACGTTGAGGAAGAAACAGATGATATCACTGTAATAAAAGGTGCAAAAAGCTATGAGGAATTAGTACAAACAACGTTTGCTGAGGTAAAAAAGTTAATTGAAAAAAAGATAACAAATCATCTAATAGAAGTACAAATTCCTGAAGATAAACCCTCATGGAAAGGAATTATTGGTTTACTAAAAACTACTACTATTGAATATCCAAAGCTAGAAACCAAAGTTACCATAGCTAATGCAGTCTTAGAAACAACATTTGTAGAAACCGATTTTTCAAACGGTACTTTACAAGTGTGGGAAAATGGTAAAACAATATTAATCACAGGAGCACTTGGTGGTGTAGGAAAGTTAATCTGTCAAGACATTGCTGAAAAAAGTACGAATTCCTCATTAATCCTTGTTGGAAGAAGCACGCTAACCAATGAACGAAAAAAGTTTATCAATTCACTTACTGCAAAAGGTGTAAAAGCTACCTATATTTCGTGTGATATAAGTAATGAGCAAGCAGTAGAAGACTTGATAAAAAAGCATACAAATATCAACGGAATCATTCACTGTTCAGGAACAAATGCAGACAATTTAATCACCAAAAAGACATCCAAAGAAATTGAGCAGGTATTAGCACCAAAAGTACAAGGGTTAAACTATTTAGATGAAGCGACATCACATTTAAAACTTGATTATTTTATCACATTCTCTTCCATTGCAGGCGCTTTAGGAAATGCAGGACAAGCCGATTATGCTGCAGCAAATGCCTATATGGATGCCTATATGGCAAATAGAGCTCAAAAAGTAGCAGCACAACAATGTTATGGAAAAAGCATTAGTATCAACTGGCCTTTATGGGAAAGTGATGGAATGCAACTAGACGAAGAAACCAAAAAGAATCTTCATGAAGTATTTAAAATAAAACCATTGCCAGCACAAAAAGGCTTGGAAGCATTACAACAAATTATACAGAGTACTGAAAATCAGATAGTAGTTTTATACGGAAGTAAGAAAAACATCAAAAATCTATTCAATAAACCTAAGAAAAAGAAAAAAGTAGCACAGCCAGCAACTACCAATACAAATACGGATGCATTACAAAAAGAAATAACTCAAAAAGTAAAAGAACAAGTGGCAGCGCATTTAAAACGAAAAATAGAACAATTGGATACTACTGCCGATTGGTCTGAATTTGGATTCGATTCGATTTTACTTTCAAGTTTTATCAACAAATTCAATGCGGAATTCAACTTAAATCTATTACCTACTGTACTGTTTGAAGCAACAAGTATCGATGCATTTAGTGAATACTTACATGAAAATCATCTAAATACTTTTGAAAAAACGACAGCTTTAGAAAAACCACAAAATATTGAACCAGCACAAACACAAAGCGAAGAAATAGATGACGACGATATCACCTCTTTTGCTCGTAGTTTCAAACAGAAATATAAAAATAGAAACGAGTATCGTGATAAAGATCTAGCAATCGTGGGAATGAGCTGTAAAATTGCTGGAGCCAACAATCCTGAAGAATTCTGGGAAATGCTTATTGGTGAAAAAGATATGATCAGCGAAATACCAAAAGATCGTTGGAATTGGAAAGATTATCCAGGCATCAGTAAATGGGGATCATTTGTAGATGATATTGCAGGGTTTGATCCTTTATTCTTTGGAATATCTCCTGCGGAAGCTACGTACATGTCACCAGAACAACGATTAATGATTCAGTATGTATGGGAATGTATGGAAGATGCAGGGTATGCGCCAGACGAACTGAGAGGAACCAATACAGGTTTATTTATGGGATGTGGTCCAAGTAGTTATGTACACTTGCTCAGTTCAATGCCTGTTGAAGCGTATTCAGCTACAGGAATGGTACCATCTGTAGGTCCAAATAGAATCAGCTTTCTAATGGATTGGCACGGACCAAGTAATCCAATTGATACTGCTTGTAGTAGTAGTTTAGTTGCTTTACATCGCGCTATGGAAGCAATAAACCTTGGACATTGCGATCAAGCCTTTATTGGTGGAGTAAATGCATTGCTTACACCAGATGTGTATATAAGTTTCTCAAAATCAGGAATGCTTTGCGAAGATGGACGTTGCAAAACATTCTCCGATAAAGCCAATGGATATGTTCGCGGAGAAGGAATTGGTGTGTTGATGGTCAAACGATTAAAAGACGCGATCAAAGATGGTGACAACATTTATGCAGTCGTAAAAGGAACCGCTGAAAATCACGGCGGACATGCCAACTCGTTAACGGCACCAAATCCTAAATCGCAAGCAGCAGTGATCAAAAGAGCTTTACAAGATGCAGAAATGGATTTCAGTCGCATAAGTTATGTAGAATGTCATGGAACAGGAACTCCTTTGGGCGATCCTATCGAAATTGAAGGTTTAAAAATGGTAGCTTCCGAAACTACTTTAATAGCTTCCGAAAAACACGAATGTAAAATAGGAAGTATCAAATCCAATATAGGACACTTAGAATACGGAGCGGGTGTTGTAGGCTTGCTAAAAGTCATTCTTCAAATGAAGCATCAAAAAATTGCGAAAACGTTGCATTGTGACGCCGTAAATCCATACATAAAATTGGAAGGAACTCCATTTAAAATTGCCCATCAATCCAGTGATTGGGAACAAACAACTTCGCAACCACGTGTGGCAGGTGTAAGTAGTTTTGGATTTGGAGGTGTAAATGCACATATCATACTTGAAGAATACAATGCATATCCATTAGATATCGAAGACAAAGAAGTAGAAACAGCTCAAAAAATGGTCTTTGTAGTTTCTGCTAATGACACCATGGGGCTCAACAACTATGTAGCTAAATACAAAGAATTTATTCAAAAAGTCGAACAAAATTCAGAAACCTTAGAACGTATAGCATACACCTTACAAACGGGACGCTCTGAAATGCCAGAACGCGTAGCTTTTGTTGCTGATTCTTTCAAAGATTGGGAACATCAAATCGATGCATATCTTAATGAAAATGAAGTAAAAACTTCGGGGAAAGTATTTCGAAATTCAGTATATCAAAAAAAGAAAAAAGGAACAAAAGCTACCGATGATTCCCAACGAGAATACATCCAAAAACTAATCAAAGAAAACAACCACGAAAAAGTAGCAGAACTATGGACAGAAGGCGCTATAATTGATTGGGAATTACTATACGAATAGAAGAAAACAACATGAAGTGGTTTAAACTTTTTGTTTTGTAACGAAAATTAGAGATTTTTTGGGCTAATGAAGCCTTTTTTGAGTAACATAGCCTTAGCTAAGTCAGGAAAAAAAGTCAAAATTAGGACGAAACAAGATCAATTTATAGTCATATAAAAAAAGTTTAAATCACTTCAATATAAACTAAAAATAACCAAAACAAAAAGAGAACTATTTAAAAAAATCTCTGACAAAATTAAATACCAAACACATGAAATTAGTTGGAATTGAAGCAATAAACGTACATGCAGGATCAGCATGTTTAGACGTTAAAAAATTGGCAGAACATAGAAATCTGGACATGACTAGATTTGAAAATTTACTAATGAAAGAAAAAACGGTTGCATTGCCGTATGAAGATCCTATTACCTATGGAGTCAACGCTGCGAAGCCTTTAATAGATGCATTGAGTACTGAAGAACGTGATCGTATTGAAATGGTGATTTCTTGTACAGAATCAGCGTTCGATTTTGGGAAATCCATGAGTACATATTTTCACGATTTATTAGGCTTGAATAGAAATTGCCGTTTATTCGAATTAAAAAATGCATGTTACTCAGGAATCGCAGGTTTACAAACTGCAGTAAACTTCATTCTTTCGCAAACATCTCCAGGAGCAAAAGCATTGGTAATTGCTACAGATGTTTCTCGATTTATGTTAGAAGAAGGTGGAAATGCTTTAACAGAAGATTGGTCATTTGCAGAACCAAGTGGAGGTGCAGGAAGTGTGGCTTTGCTTGTCAGTGATCAACCACATATTTTTCAAATTGATGTTGGCGCTACAGGATACTATGGATATGAAGTTATGGATACCTGTCGTCCAACAGCAGATGGCGATGCAGGAGATTCAGATTTATCATTACTATCCTACCTAGACTGTTGCGAAAATGCATATTTAGAATACGAAAAAAGAGTAGAAGGATGTGACTACAAAACAACTTTTGATTACTTGGCTTTTCATGCACCATTTGGAGGTATGGTAAAAGGAGCACATCGAAATATCATGAGAAAACTTACCAAAACGAAGCCAAAAGAAGTTGAAGAAGATTTCCAACGCAGAGTAATGCCAGGGTTAGACTATTGTCAACGTGTGGCAAATATCATGGGAGCTACAGCTTTATTATCACTAGTAAGTACTATTGCTAATGGAAACTTTGATACTCCAAAGCGTATAGGCGTATTTTCATATGGTTCGGGATGTTGTTCAGAATTCTTTAGTGGTGTTGTCAACAAAGAAGGTCAGGAGCGTTTGAAACAGTTCAACATCAAAGAAAAGTTAGACAATCGCTATGAAATGACGATGGAAGAATATGAGCAATTATTGGTAAACAGTAATGCTGTAAAATTTGGAACCCGAAACACAAAACTTGACGAAGATTTTATTCCGCAAGCAAGAAAAGCATTAGGAAAAGAAACTTTGTTCTTAAAAGAAATTAAAGAATTTCACAGAGAATACGAATGGATATCTTAAACACAACAACATACGAAACATTACAAGTAAAACTTAAGGATGAGATCTGTTTCATACAGATCTATCGTCCTGAGGAAAACAATACGATTAATGAGCGTTTGATCGAAGAGTTTAAAACAGTACTGGAAATTTGTGAAACTGCCGCCAAAATAGTAGTCGTAGAGGGATTGCCAGAAGTATTTTGTTTTGGAGCTGATTTCAAAGCAATCAATGAAAACACAAGCAACCAAGAAGAAACTCCAGAACCTTTATATGATGTGTGGCTTCAATTAGCTACAGGATCGTTTGTTTCCATTGCACATGTGCGAGGAAAAGCAAATGCCGGTGGAGTTGGTTTTGTAGCTGCCTGTGATATTGTTTTATGTGAAGAAAAAGCCGTATTCAGTCTGTCAGAACTTTTATTTGGGTTAATGCCTGCATGCGTCTTACCTTTTCTTGTAAGAAGAATGGGATTTGCCAAAGCAAACTATCTCACCATGATGACGCAGCCAGTTTCAGCAAAACTTGCACTAGAATGGGGATTGGCAGATGCCTGTGAAGAAAACTCTAAAAACTTATTACGAAAGCATTTATTACGCCTCCACAGATTGAACAAAGCAGGTGTGGCTCGCTATAAAAAGTATATGAACAAACTCGATTCATTACCAGAAAAAGCGAAAGCAGACGCCATAGCAGCCAATATAGAAGTGTTTTCAGATGAAGAAAATGTAAATAAAATCAAACGGTTTGTCACGACAGGGCAATTTCCGTGGGAATAAAAATTAGTATATGGATTCGGTAGTAGAACTTGCAGAAATAAATGTTGACATCATTCAAATAAAAATGCAGGATAAAGAAAGTAAAAACACATTTTCTCAGGCATTGACGGATGAACTTATCAAAGCATATCAATACATAGAAAAGCAACAAAAATACAAAGCAGTAATTCTCACAGGTTATGATACCTACTTTGCCAGTGGCGGTACACAAAATCAATTAATGACGCTTTCGGAAGGAAATTCAAAATTTACAGATTTTGATTTATATAGTTTATCACTCAACTGTCCAATTCCTGTCATAGCAGCCATGCAAGGTCATGGAATTGGTGGAGGATTTGCCATGGGATTGTTTGCAGATTTTGTGATACTCAGTAAAGAAAGTATTTATACAACAAACTTTATGAAATACGGTTTCACGCCAGGGATGGGAGCAACCTATATTTTACCTCAAAAACTAGGAATCGTCTTAGCTGAAGAAATGTTGTTAACAGCAAGGAACTATCGTGGCGAAGAACTCAAAAACCGTGGAATTCCTTTTACAGTTTTACCACGTGAAGAAGTAATGAATCATGCGTATGAACTGGCTAAAAGCTTGGCAGAAAAACCACGTGTGTCTTTAATAGCACTAAAAGATCACTTAGTGAAAGAGATGAGAAACGAATTGCCAAAAATTATTCAACAAGAAGTAAAAATGCACGAAATTACTTTTGGGCAACCAGAAGTGAGAGAACGCATCAAAACACTTTTTGGACAATAATCTGTTTGAAAAAGAAAACGTACCTAATGAATTTAAAAAAAGTTTTTCTGTTTTCTGGACAAGGTTCTCAGTATTACGGAATGGGAAAAGAATTATATGAAAATAACAAAATCTTTAATTTTGGGATGAATGAGTGTAGTGAAATCGTATCTGCAGCTATAGGAAAATCACTGATTGAAATGCTATATGATCCAGCAAAAAAAGGACAACCTTTTGATCAACTCTTGTATACAAATCCAGCATTAATTAGTGTACAATACAGTCTTTATCGTATGTTACAAGATATGAATATTCATCCAGAATATTTTATGGGATATAGTTTAGGTGAAATTACTTCGTGCATTGCTTCTGAAATGTTATCACTAGAAAATGGTTTGAACCTTTCTGTAACCATCGCAAAAATGGTGGAAGAAAAAACACCAAAAGCAGCAATGTTAGCAATTATGTCTGGAAAAGAAATCATTGTTCAAAATCCAGATATATTTTCTGCCTTTTGGTTGATAGCAACTAACTTTTCAGAAAGCTTTGTCGTATGTGGTTTGCCCAAAGACATTCAAACATTGCAAAAATCATTACAGCATGAAGGTATAGTATCACAACAATTACCTGTTACTAACGGATTTCACACACCATTAATTGATGCTGTTGAAAACGATCTCAAAGCAGAAATACAAAAAATACAGCTTTCAAAAGGAAAAATTCCAATAATTTCATCCAAAGACGCACGTATCAAAAACGAAGTCTCTCACAATGATTTTTGGGATGTTTTACGATATTCTGTCAATTTTGAAAATGCAGTACATACGATAACCAATCAACATGATTGTGTCTTTATAGATTTAGGACCAAGTGGTTCGTTGGCAACTTCAGTCAAATACATACTAGATGCCGATTCAAAATCAATTCCATTACAACTCATAAATCAATACGGTAAAAATTTACAAACACTTGAAAAATTTACAGAGGCTTTTCACAAGTACAACAATTGAGTTGATCAAAACAAATGAAGAACGAAAAAATGACCTATGCATAAAAGAACTTTAGATGTTCAACAAGAAGGATTAGAGCCACAAGTAGTCATATTGAGAGTGTCTAATATGTTTGTGATTAATTACAATTACTTAGTAATCGATCATATACATAGTGAATCTATCCTTGTAGATCCTGCGTGGGATTTAGGAAAAATACAACTGGCACTAGATGTGAGTAATACCACGCTAAAAGGAATTCTGCTCACGCATTCGCACTTTGATCATATACAATTAGCAAAACCTTTAGCTGAAAAATACAACTGTCCTATATGGATGTCAAGAGAAGAAGTAGCCATTTCTGGGTATGAAGCGGCACAATTACAACCCATAGATGAAGAATCTTTTAGAGTGGGTTCGTTAAAAATAGTTCCGTTACTAACACCAGGTCATACACAAGGAAGCATGTGCTATTTAATCGGTAATAACCTTTTTACGGGTGACACACTTTTTATAGAAGGTTGTGGACTATGTCCCAATCAAGAAGCGGCTTATAATATGTTTGAAAGTTTGGAAAAAATCAAACAATATGTTAAAAAAACAACTCGAATCTATCCAGGGCACAAATATGCGCGTTCCCCTGGAGAACCTTTTGCAGATGTGTTACAAAACAATATCTATTTGCAATTTTCAAAAAAGGAAGATTTTGCTTCATATCGATTGCGAAAAGGGCAGAAATACTCAAAATTCTTTGAATTTTATTAAAAATAAAACCAAAATAAACTTTAACAATTAACTTAAAAATCAAATTATGTCAAGAGAAGAAGTATACGACATCGTACAAGAAACAATTATGGATGTAATTCCAGATGTAGAAAAAGAAGACATCGCTATCGAAAAACAATTAAAAGATATAGGAGCAAACTCTATTGATAGAATGGAGATTGTAACCATGTCAATGCGTGAATTGAATGTAAAAATTCCTTTAATGAGTTTTGCAGGTGTAAACAATATCGAAGGTTTGGTAAATGTATTACATGAAAATGTAAACAATTAAAAAATCGCTAAAAAATAGACTTTAAATGTTACTAAACCAAGGAATCGGAATTACAGGAATGGGCATTGTCTCTTCAATTGGAGACAATATCACTACTTTTACACATTCTTTACAACAAGGAATCTCAGGGATACAAACAAAGGAAGCTATTACAAAACCTCCATTGTCAGTTACGATTGCTGCTGAAATTCGAAATTTTTCTTTTGTAGAAAAATTGAAAAATATTCCGAATGTCCCTGAAGAAAAGTTTAAAAAAGCGAAGCGATTAGGACAACGCGCTCCTTTTGTAATTCAGATGACAATTTTGGCAGCATTGCAAGCATGGACGCAAGCAAAATTATTCGAAAACACAGTAGCTTCAGATCGGATAGGTTTGGTTGTAGCTGGACAAAATAGTACACAAAACTATCAATATAACCTATTATCACAATTCGTAGACAATCCCGAATATCTTTCACCAAGATATGC
The DNA here is from genome assembly GCF_022447245.1 of Kordia sp. GTDB lineage: Bacteria > Bacteroidota > Bacteroidia > Flavobacteriales > Flavobacteriaceae > Kordia. The sequence continues at coordinate 152,147 of NZ_JAKVBC010000005.1, forward strand.
ACTCGAATTCTTAGAAACCAATCAAGTCGGTGTGCTTAGTGAATTGTTTGAAATTGAAGGTGAAGGTGTTGCTGTGGGTGGAGCTTCTGCTACAGGAAATGTTGGCATCATCAAAGGTCACCAATTATTAGCATTGGGAATTGTTGATGTTTGCTTAGTCGTAGGAGTTCCTGCCGATTTATCTCCATTAGATATACAAGGATTTATCAATATTGGTGCAATGGGCGGAAAAACATATAACGATCAGCCTTCATTGGCTTGTAGGCCTTTTGATAAAAAACATGAAGGTTTTATTTACGGACAAGCAAGTACAAGTGTGATCTTAGAAAACCAAAAAAGTGCTGATCAAAGAGTTGTTGCCTCATTAGCAAAGGTGAGTGGCTATGGCTATAATTTAGACAAAAACAGTTCAGCCAATCCAAATCTAACTGGAGAAGAGAAGGCTATGAAAACAGCCATGCAAAACGCAGAAATTAGCACAAGTGACGTTAACTATATCAATACACACGGTAGTTCCTCACCTTTAGGCGATCAAACTGAAGCCGAAGCAATATTTAATATTTTTAAGAATCATACTGACACAGTATATCTAAATGCCACAAAAGGGCTTACAGGACATTGTTTATATACAGCAGGAATGGTAGAAATTATTGCTACTGTTATACAAATGAAACACGGCTTTCTGCATCCTAACAGGAATCTAAAGAATCCTATTCATAACGAATTACAGTTTTGTGGAAAAGTTGCTACAAAATACACAATACAAAACGCCTTGTGCAATTCTTTTGGATTTGGAGGTATCAATACAGCTATCGTATTGGAAAACATAGACTAAATAATCAACTAAAAAAATAACAATGAAAACATATTTATTTCCTGGTCAAGGTTCCCAAAAAAAAGGAATGGGAGCAGGACTCTTCGATGAGTTTCCAGAATTAACAAAAAAAGCAGATAAAATTTTAGGATATTCTATCAAAGAACTTTGTCTGGAAGATCCTAACAAACAATTAAATAAAACACAATTTACCCAACCCGCTTTGTATGTTGTAAATGCTTTATCCTATCAAAAAAAGCTGAAAGATGGTGAAAAGGAGCCTAATTATGTAGCTGGACATAGTTTGGGAGAATACAATGCGCTTCAAGCTGCAGGTGTATTTAGTTTTGAAAGTGGATTGAAACTGGTAAAAAAGCGAGGAGAATTAATGAGTAAAGCCAAAAATGGTGGTATGGCTGCAATTTTAAACTCCTCAGAAGAACAGATAAAAGAAATCTTAAAAGATGCCAATCTTGATACCATTGACATTGCAAATTTGAATGCTTCTTCGCAAATTGTAATCTCTGGTTTAAAAGAAGATGTCACTAATGCACAGCCGTTTTTTGAAAAAGCAGGTGTCATGTTTATTCCGTTGAACACAAGTGGTGCTTTTCACTCACGATACATGAAAGAAGCTGCAGACGAGTTTGAAAAATTCTTAAAAAGAAAACGTTTTTACGAGCCTAAAATTGAGGTGATTGCAAATATTACAGGAAAACCATACGATCACAAAAAAGTATCAGAAAGCTTAGTAAATCAGCTATATAACAGTGTACGATGGGCAGATGGAATGACATATTTGCTAGAAAAAGGAGAGATGGAATTTGAAGAGCTTGGTGTTGGAGAAGTGTTAACAAAACTTACAGGCTATATCAAAAGAGATTTCTCTGAAAAAGAAAAAACAGCAACAGAAAAGAAAACGACCAAAAAAGGAGTTAAAAAGAAAGAAATAACTGCTGTAAAATCTACGCAGGACTCTTTAGCATTAGTTACACAATGGAATGCTTCAAACCCAATTGGTACCAAAGTAAAATCAGACTTTTATGATACTGAACTAGAAACACGAACAGAAGCAATCATACTATTTGGACATAGAGCAGCGGTATACATGAAAGGTTATAACGGATATTTCGATTTAAGAGAAGTAACAGCAGTGTAATTTTTTATGCGAAAGAAACTCATATTTATTTTTCTAGATGGAGTAGGGTTGGGCGATGATGTAGCTACCAATCCGTTGGCAAGTGTTCGCATGCCGATATTACACCAACTTACTGGAAAAAGGCTCCTTCGCAATGTACATGTATGTTCAAACAAAGTATTGTTAAAAGGAATAGACGCATGTCTTAACGTAGATGGAATTCCTCAAAGTGCTACGGGGCAAACGTGCTTATTTACGGGCTACAATGCGTCTGCTTTTTTAGGATATCATTTAATGGCATATCCTACGGAGGAATTGGTGCAAATCATTCAAAAGCGTTCTATATTTAAATATGCGAATTCGCATCATATTTCGAATGTTTTTGCCAATTCGTACACAGACGGTTTTTTTACTTCCGATAATACTTCACGGTATAGTGTCACTACGCATAGTGTATTGGCTGCACATAATCGTTTCAATACCTTAGACGATCTCATAGCTGGAAATGCTGTGCATTGGGATATTACAAATAGTACATTGCAAAATATGCCCAACAATCGTGTCCCAGAAATCAGTCCGTTTGAAGCAGGTAAAAATCTAAAAAACATTACAAATACGCATGATTTAGTAGTGTTTGAATGTTTTTTGCCTGATTTGATCGGGCATCGAAAGGATATGAGTAAATCTGTAGCTTTTTTTGATATGTTTGATGAATTCCTGCGAGGAATACTATATAACAAAGACGACTCTATTCATGTTTTGATGACGAGCGATCATGGAAATATAGAAGATTTGTCTTTTGGTGGACATAGCAAAAATGAAGTGCCATTGTTAGTCATTGGCAATGAAGCAAAACAATTTCAAGAAGTAGCGCGAATCGATGGAATATTTGATGCTATTTTTTCTAAGTTCTTTAATATGAAACCTAACTTACAAAAAGAAAAACTTTGATAGATATTTTTTACACATCTTTTACAACGCCAATAGAAGAAGCGCATTACACCAAGCTTTTGTCTTTGTTACCAAAAGATCTTCAAGAGCGCAATGAAAAGTTTGTTCGTTGGCAAGACAAACATGCAAATTTGTTTGGAAAATTACTTTTGATAGAAGCGTTAAAATATCATGATATCAATAATGATATGCGCAAACTAATCACGTATGGCGCTCACAAACGTCCATTTTTAACACTACCGCAATACGATTTCAATATTTCTCACTCAGGAGATTATGTAATGTGTGCTATAGGTGAAAACATTCGATTGGGAATTGATATCGAAAAGCGACAGCACCGAAATATTGAAAACTTTGATAACTCTATGACAGCGCAAGAATGGACAGAAATACAAGAATCCAATGATTCGCTGAAAACATTTTACAACTATTGGACCATCAAAGAAAGTGTCTCAAAAGCAGATGGACGTGGATTTTACATTCCTTATAATCAACTAGAAGTGATAGACAATACAGTACGGTATGATGGTAAGTTATGGTTTCTACAAGAGATAAGTATAGCAGATGGATACAGTTTTAGTATAGCTTCTAATAAATTAACCTCATGCAAACTACATGCAATTAAATTTTAAATTTAAACATTGATAACAGATATTAACATACCCTATTCTAAAAAACACAAAATCGTCTAAAAAGAAATTTTGGACAGTGTCTTTTTAAGTTAAAAAGAAACTACTTTCAAATTTCAATCATCACAAAAACTTGAATTTCGTCACAAAATAGGGGAAAACCGTAATTGGTCTAAAAAACAATTTTGTAATTTTCTTTTAGCTATTATTAATTAATAAGACATTGACACTATCCAAATTAATCTATTACTTTCAACAGAAACACCAATTAATCGACAATCAAAAGTACTACTTAAAGCTTTCAGTGATTGTTGGTGTTGTATTCACTATTTTTGTCTACATTTTTGATCCGTACGATAATTATTTGGCGATTCCCAAGTTTGAAATTCCTATAAAAATCATACAATTAGGGTATGGAATCAATACCACAATTGTCATATATACGTTGTATTGGTTACTCTTTCGAAAATTACAATTCTCTCATGGAAAGCGAATTTGGAAAACCTATCATCATTGGTTGTTATTAGTAGCAATTTTAAGTATTGCCGGATTCATAGGAACTCTTTATCATCGCTTTATGATGGATGTTGGTGAAGTAGATTCTGCATATTATATGTTTGTCACAATTCCAAGATCAATCATCATTGCAATTCCATTATTTATCATCACTATACTATTAGATCGTTTATATGCTTCACAAAAAACAGTTACTAATGCTACAAATGTATGTGATGAAGAAAAAATAGTTGCAGCTAAAACAATCATCCTAAAATCTCCAGCGGTCAATCAATGTATAGAAGTAACACCTTCAAAAATAGAATACATCATGGCTTCTGGGAATTACGTTGAAATTTATTCTACAGGAGATAAAAAAGCACAATTATTACGTGCTCCATTACGTTTTGTCTCTGAACGTTTGGCATCGTACTCATTTCTTGTAAAATGCCATCGACAGTATTATGTAAACATAGAAAAAGTTCAATTTCATAAAGGGAATTCGCAACGTATCTTGCTTACTTTAGCAACTGCTAAAAATGAAATTCCCGTTAGTAAAAGTTTTATCAAAAGTATTCTTAGTCTTCTAAAAAAATAAGAAAATTAGTCTCTATTCATTCGTCACAAAGCTTGTTCATTCGTAACAATTATTTTTATAATGGAAATTAACAAATTAATTTTAGTGTTGATTTTTACTGAGTTTTACCTAAACCGTGTTCACTAAAAAATATAAAAAGTAATCAATAACTATTTTAAAATTCTTAAATCATGAAGAAAAAGAATGTAACAAAATTGAACCTTCAAAAAAGAGCAATCTCAAGACTTGATAATCCACGTGGCGGACTTGCTGCAGGAAATGCTTCACCAAATCCAGTTCCAGTAGGTACCAATGTATGGTCTAACTGTGAAGTATGTAACACTGTGAGAAAAACACAATGTAAAGGAGGTGATTGTCCTAATTTCACAAGAACTTGTAATGCAGTGTCTGTACCTGTATAAGCAACAATCATAAAAGTGGGCTACATGGCCCACTTTTTTTATTAATAACTTAAAAGAACCGATAATAAAGAAAAAAACTAAAAAAAATTATCACTTAATAAAAGTGCTGTTTCTAAATTAGATCAAGTAAGTGGAGGAGTAGTGATAAACCCAGTAGCTGCAACAAATCCGCTTTCAGTTTGCCCAGTATGCCCATTGCCTAAAGTAACGGATAATACATGTCCTACTGATTGTTTTGCAACATGTTTTTGGACATGCAGGCGTACATGTTTCCCATGCTGGTAAGTTTTACGAATAAAAATTATGATAATGGCGGACTTCGGTTCGCTTTTGTTTTTAAAATACTTTTCAATTCATAAAATGTACGTGTAGAAATTAAGTATATTGTGGTATATTATATGTAATAAAAATGAAAAAGATACTATTTATTGCTGGGCTTTGCTTGGCTCTTTTTGTAGGATATAGTTTTAGTGAAAAGTATATGTATACAAATACATCTTCCCAAAAAGAAGTAGCAAAAGAATTTGATTTGGAAGAGATTTTACTAAAAAATGGATATGCAAAAATTCCTCTTGAAAAATTATTTACTGGACACTTACAATTAAAACTATCGGTGAATGGAGTAGAAGGAAGTTTTCTTTTAGATACAGGTGCTAATGTGACAACAATCGCAGAAAAAAGTACAGACAAATTTCTTATGAAAACGGAGCCACAAGAAGAATTAGCAACTGGCGTAGGTGTCAAAAATATTGAAGTGCAAAATTCAATGAGGAATACGCTCCGCTTAGAATCCTTAGAACTCAGTGATTACACTTTATATGTTATGAATTTAGATCTAGTTAATCAAGCTCTTTTAGATTATGAAATAGGAGAAATAGACGGAATTGTTGGTGCTGACATTTTAAGTGAAAAAGAAGCAATCATAGATTATGCAAAATTAACATTGTATTTAAAAATCTAATATCTCAAATCTATATAGAAATCCCTATATTTAAACTCCAACCAAAACACACACAACATTGAAAAAAGTAAGCTACTTTTTGATGCTTTGTATTTTTATACAATGTCAACCTAAAGAAACCCAAAAAGAAACACCAAAAACGAATACTTCAAAAACTGACAAAACGATTAAAGTTTCAAGTAAAATAGCAACGTTATCCTTAGCAGAGGCCAATCGATTGTCAGCGTTACCGTTGCACTGCATGCAGGAAGAATATCCTAACAAACTCAATCAAACCATTGGTGGTGAAAAAGATTTACAGTCACCAAAAGTATTGCATCCAGCTTTTTATGGATGTTTTGATTGGCATTCATCCGTACATGGACATTGGTCATTGGTAAGTTTACTAAAGCAATTTCCAAAACTTGAAAATAGTGCTGAGATCAGAGTGAAATTGGCTGAAAATATCTCCAAAGAAAACATCGAAATTGAAATTTTATATTTCAAAGGAAAGTTCAACAAGTCGTTTGAACGCACCTATGGTTGGGCTTGGCTATTAAAACTCGCAGAAGAATTACACACATGGAACGATCCATTAGCACGCGAATTAGAAACTAATTTACAACCGTTAACAGACATCATTGTGCAAGGCTATTTAGATTTCTTACCAAAACTATCTTATCCTATTAGAGTAGGCGAACATACAAATACAGCATTCGGACTCACATTTGCGTACGATTATGCCAAAACCGTGAATCATATAGCTTTAAAAAGTCTTATAGAACAACGAGCGAAGGATTTTTATATGGTAGATGCTAACTGTCCCATAACTTGGGAACCTAGCGGATTTGACTTCCTATCACCATGTTTGGAAGAAGCTGATATTATGCGTAGAGTATTAGGAAAAGACGAGTTCAAAACGTGGTTACAAGCATTTTTACCACAATTAGCAGATAAAGATTTTCAAATGGCACAAGGAAAAGTATCCGATCGAACCGATGGAAAACTAGTGCATTTAGATGGTGTGAATTTTAGTAGAGCTTGGTGTTTATACGGAATTGCCAATGAATTTCCAGAATATGCACATCTTAAAAATATTGCAAACCAACACATCAATTATTCCTTACCAAGTATCGTAGATGATAATTATGAAGGAACACACTGGTTGGGTTCATTTGCTATTTATGCCTTAAATACTGCTGCTAATGTTCAAGTGGATTAAAAATATTGGACCTGGTACGCTTGTAGCTGCAGCATTTATAGGTCCAGGAACGGTTACCATGTGTACCAAGGCTGGTGTACAATATGGCTACAGTTTATTATGGGCAATGTTGTTATCCATCATTGCAACCATTGTATTGCAAGAAATGGCAGCGCGAACAGGAATCATTACACAAAAAGGCTTAGCACAAGTTATAAAAGGGCAAATAACAAGTCCATTATTGCGAAACGTAGCTATCTTTTTAATTTTTGGTGCTATTGTCATTGGAAATGCGGCGTATGAAGCAGGAAACATTAGTGGAGCTTCTTTAGGAATGGTAGTTTTTGGGGAAGAAATCGCTGTGTTTTATCCAATTTTGATAGGATTCATCGCTTTCATGGTACTATTTATTGGAAACTACAAAATACTAGAACGTAGTCTTGTTGCGCTAGTATTACTAATGAGCATTTCATTTATAATCACAGCAATTTTAACAAAACCAGATCTTTTGGCAATGCTCAAGGGAACATTTGTACCAACCATACCTGAAAACAGTTGGATCATTATCATTGGATTGATAGGAACAACCGTAGTTCCATACAATCTCTTCTTGCATGCGTCTTTAGTAAAAGAAAAGTGGAAAACAAAAGAAGATCTGGCAAAGGCTAGAAAGGACATGATCATTTCTGTTATTTTAGGAGGAATTGTCTCTATGACAATCATTGTGGCAGCAACAGCTATTACTGGAAGCAATATTAACAATGCTTTTGATTTGGCTAAAGGGTTAGAACCTTTATACGGAGAAAATGCAAAATACTTACTCGGAATTGGATTATTTGCAGCAGGAATTACTTCTGCAATCACGGCACCTTTAGCAGCTGCCTATGTAGCTAAAAGTTGTTTTGGTTGGAAAGCTTCCTTAAGAGACATTCGCTTCAGAGCAGTTTGGGCAATAATCTTGATATTAGGAGTTGTCTTTTCTTCTTTAAAATTCAAGCCAGTAGAAGTCATTACGTTTGCACAAGTAGCAAATGGTTTATTACTTCCAATTGTCGCCATCTTTTTAGTTTGGATCGTTAATAAAGCCAATGTTTTAGGGAAGTATAAGAATACCCTGTTTCAAAATATATTAGCTATTTGCATCATTTTGATAGCACTAATCTTAGGAATTAAAGGGATTTACACGGTATTTTAATCATAAAGCCCAACAGTGAAGTAATCTAAAAGAATAAAAGTAAAAAGATAATTATTTAAAAAATCTAAATTCTAACAGCGAAGCGATCTAAAAAACTAAAAAATGCTACATATCAATTGTGATGTCGGAGAAGGTGTAGGTAATGAAGAAATTCTAATGCCTTACATAAACGCATGCAATATTGCTTGTGGCGGACATGCAGGAGATGTAAAAACAATGCACGAAGTAGTTGCTTTGGCTAAAAGATATCAAGTAGAAATTGGCGCACATCCTTCATATCCTGATCGTGAAAATTTTGGAAGAACTTCTATGGATATGATGGAAGATGAATTCATAAAAATAATCCAAAAACAAATTACAAATCTTGAAGAAATTGTGGCTTTACACGACGCAAAAATTGCACACATAAAACCACATGGAGCCTTGTATAATGATGTGGCAAAAAGTGAAAAAAAAGCACAACTTTTTTTAGATTCAATTGTGAAATATAAAGGTAAATATAAACTCTATATACCCTATAATTCTGTGATTGAAAAATTGGCTTTAAAACAAAATTTTGAAGTCATTTATGAGGTGTTTGCAGATCGAAATTACAACGATGATTTGACCTTAGTTTCGCGCAAAAAAGAACATGCAGTTTTAACTAAAATAGAGGAGGTTATTCCACATGTTTCATTATTGAAAAATGAACAAAAAGTGAAAACAATTTCAGGAACAAAAGTACTCATGAAATCAGATACTTTTTGTGTGCATTCTGACACCTTAAACGCAATGCAAATCATTCAGAAGTTGCACACATATTTTAATTCGGAAAGTCTACAGAGCTTAGACAATTTTCCGACATATAAAAGGTATGGAGAGGCTGGTTTGTTACTCACTTGGGAAGCAAAAATGACACAAAAAGTGCTGTATAACGTGTTGGAATACCAACAAAATATACTAAATTTTAATATTAAAGTTATACTTGATGTAATACAATCAAATAACTCATTATTAATTTTATACGATAATAAAAAAGTAAATATAAAAACGCTCCAACATTTGTTGGAACGACTATTTTTGTTAGAATCTGACAAAATACAGACTTCGACAAGGTGTTGTTGGGAAGTTCCAGTATGTTACGACAAAACTTTTGGAATTGACTTGGAAGAAATTGCTTCAAATAAGAAGCTTTCTGTAAGCGAAATTGTCGAGCTTCATACAGCTCCAAAATACCAAGTTTTTTCTACCGGTTTTTTACCCGGTTTTTTTTACTTGGGAGGACTGGATAAACGCTTACATATCGATCGAAAATCTACACCGAGATTGGAAGTCAAAAAAGGAGCAGTTGGCATTGGTGGAATGCAAACAGGAATCTATCCAAAAACGAGTCCTGGCGGATGGCAAATTTTAGGAAATTCGCCTCTTAATTTTTTTGAGGTTTCTAAAGAAAAACCATGCTTTGCAAAAGCAGGAGATTTTATAAAATTTGTGTCCATTTCTTTGGAAGAATACGAACGAATTTCTGAAGCTATTTCTAATGGAAATTACACCATAAAATCCGCAGAAGTATGTTAGAAATTTTACACAGCGGATTGTATACTTCGGTTCAAGATTTAGGAAGATTTCATCACCGAAATTTTGGTGTTCCAGTTGCTGGAGTCATGGATGATTATCATGCAAAATTGGCAAACCATATTTTGGGAAATGAAGAAAATGATGCGGTTTTAGAAATGACATTACAAGGCGCAGCAGTATGTTTCCATAAAGAGACTCAAATAGCAATTTGCGGAGCTGATTTATCTGCTACACTAAACAATCAACCAATGCGATTAAATGCGTCTGTAAAGGTTTCTAAAGGAGATACACTTACTTTTGGGAAGCGAAAATATGGCGTTCGTACGTATCTAGCCATAAAAAATGGTTTTCAAACAGAAATTGTGTTAAAAAGTAGAAGTTTCTATGATGGAATTACTCCAAAAATAAGAGTTGATAAAGGAGATTTTATTCCATATCAAGTTTCATTACGACCAATAGAAACAAAATCGAATATTGCATTACAAAAAGAAATCTTCAAGAGTAAAGAAATTGATGTTTACGAAGGTCCTGAATTCGATTTCTTATCAAAACAACAGCAAGAAATACTTTTTAAAAGCACATTTTCAATTGGATTGAATAATAGAATGGCATATCAACTTGAAGAAATGTTAAAAAATAGTTGTCCATCCATCATCACTTCGGCAGTATTGCCAGGAACAATTCAGTTAACACCATCTGGAAAGTTGATTATATTGATGAAAGATTGTCAAACGACAGGTGGTTATCCAAGAATTCTACAATTAAATCAAAAAAGCATTATTAGACTTGCGCAAAAACATACGCGAGATCAAATACAATTTAAGAAGCTTTCAACTTAGTAATATCAATTTCGTCCGAAAGTAATTGCATAGCATCTTCTTCACTCAATTTTCCTAAAATATCTTGGGTTCCTTTTCTAAAACCATCGTGATTTAAGAATAAACGCCACAATGCACGAATAAATTCGGTGTAATTCAAACCATCATTCCATTGAATAAACTTTTCAGTAAAAGCCTTGTCAATATGGGATCGAATAATAATTCTTGAGGCATTAATATTTCTGTCTAGGGAAGTCATGTAATGGTAAATCTATCGTTATGTAAAGCGAATTTAAGTTGTAAAAAAATAGCCCACAAGAGGAAAGAGCCTTGAATGAATGGGGATTTTTCCCCTTTTCAAAAGGAAAAACCCTGAGAATTCTAAAGTATATTTTGGGTAAAAATCTCGTTATCAGTTTTTTAACTAGTGTGTTTGGGAATAGTATAGAATTCAAATTTTTAATTGTAATACTTTATAAATAACTTGGAGGCAATAATCAATACATATTATAAGTATGAGTGACTACAAAACCCCTAAAGACAAACTAATTAGTAGTGAAGCAGCTTCAGAATTGAATGCTTGTTTTAAAGCAAAACAAATTGAAGGCTTCGGTGCTAAAAACGACAGTAACTTTTCTTGTTCTAGCTGGTATTCACTAGAAGATTTGGAAGGCTACATCAACTATGTAAAGCAAGAAGCTTTAAAACAAAAAATAACTGTTGATGGAATCCGATTTTATTTTGGTGTATATCCAGAGAGTACTACAGATAAGTCAAAAGCAGGGCAAAACACAATGTTTTTGTGTCCTACTAAAGCATACAGTAGCGAAGAAAAATTTGGAGAAGATAATGGAAGTGACAACAGTGAAGATGTCACTACAATTCCTGCGCTGAACTATGGTAGTACGGGAAATCCTCCTAAAAATGATTATGGCGAATAGAAAGAAATGATTGCATTAGAAGAGTTGAGATTTCTTACAGGGTATTTGGCGTTGGCTACTTTAATTTATGGAATTATTTCATATAGAAATTATTCTAAAACCAATGCCAAATATTTTGTTTATTGTATTTTATTTTCAGTGATTACTGAATTTGTAAGTTTATATTTTAAATCTTTTGGGACTTGGTACTATAATATTTTTGGTGAAACAAACTACCCTATAGCCAATATATTTACTATTGTTCAAATTTCATTTTTTTTATGGTGGATTCAGTTTATTTTGAATTCAAAAAATAGAAAACGTATTGTTGGAGGATTGCTAATAGTATATTTAATTTTTGCAGTATCTAATATAATGTATGGGCAAGAATTTATGGATAAATTGCAGACACATACGTATGCTGTTGGTGTGATTTTCTTACTGATAGCTATTAGTTTTTACTTTGTAGAATCTTTTAAGAAAGAAACAATTTTTAGTATTACAGATTCAATAAAATTCTGGTTCATATTAGGAGTATTATTATTCTATGGTACGTTTATGCCATTTTATTTTGCTTTTCAAGTATTCTTAAAAAGTGATCAACGTATCATAAGTTTAGTAACATTTGCATTAAATGCTATCATGTATATATGTTTTGCTGTAGGATTTTATAAATCGTATAAAAAGAATAATGTAATTGATTAAGTAATGACAGAGGAAGAAATTAAGATATTAGTATTTTTTTGCGCTTCAACGATTTTTCTTATGGGAATATTATTAGTGATTACCTTAGTGTTTTTACATAGAAAAAAAAGGAAATTTATTGAATTAGAGGCTAATATGAAGACGTTTCCTTAAAAATGATATTATTTGAAGAAATCTTATGAACGATCAAGAAATACAAATGCTTGTTGCAGCAACATCCACGGTGTTGCTTATTTTGTTAATCACGGTTATCATCCTGTTTGTATTCTTTCAAAAGCGTAAACTAAAGTTTATTCTTGAAAAGAAAGAAGCGGAAAAGCGATATATGGAAGAAATTGCCAAATCGCAAATTGAAATACAAGAACAAGCTTTGCAAAATATGAGTTGGGAATTACATGATAATATTGGACAGTTATTATCAGTAGCTCGGATGCATATTAATATCTTAGGAACACAACTTACCGAAGAAAATAAAGAGAAACTAGACGATATCAGTGAAATAGTAGGGAAGAGCCTGCAAGAAATCCGATTGTTGTCTAAAACAATGAATACGGAGATTATCCAAAATATGGGACTTATTAAATCAATTGAAGTGGAATTGGATCGATTCAATAAGTTAAATTTCTTAGTAGCAACTTTGCAAGTCTCAGGAGAAGAACGATCGTTAGATATTAAAGAAGAAATCATATTGTTCCGTATCTTACAAGAGTTCTTTTCAAATGCCATTAAACATTCCAAAGCAAAAAACTTGGAAGTAACATTAAATTTTGAAACCGATAAATTAGCTATTCTAGCACAAGATGATGGTGTTGGTTTTGATGAAGGAGAAATAGAAAAAGGATCAGGATTAATTAATATGAAAAGCCGTGCTGCAATCATCAATGCAGAATTTGTGATGAAATCAGCAAAAAATAAAGGAGTTTCCTTAACTTTAGCCTATCCCTATAAATAAGAGTAATGAAAAAACATTCAGTTGTAATTGTAGATGACCATTTATTGTTTGCTCAATCCTTACAAGGTTTGGTCAATGCATTTGATGAGTTTGAGGTTTTGTACCATGTAAAGAATGGAAGCGAACTTATAAAGAAATTATTAGAGTCTGAAAATGTCCCAGATATAATCTTACTAGATATTAATATGCCAGTGATGAACGGTTTTGAAACTATGGAATGGATTAAAGAAAACCGACCAAGTATCCAAGTATTGGCACTTTCTATGGACGATCACGAAGAAACTATTATAAAAATGCTACGTTTGGGCGCAAAAGGATATTTGCTGAAAGATATTCATCCAGAAATATTTTATAAAGCCTTGAATGAAGTAATTTCTAACGGAATCTACTACTCCGAACGTGTAGCAACTACCTTATTGAATTCGCTACATGGAAATGATGAAAAAGAAGTAGCTAACGGAAAACCATTGAAAGATACTGAGCTGACGTTCTTGAAATTGGCGTGTACAGAAATGACGTATAAAGAAATTGCACAAGAAATGTGCTTGAGTCCAAAAACGATTGATGGCTACCGCGAATCTTTATTTAAGCATTTTAAAGTAAAGAGTAGAATAGGTTTGGTATTATACGCAATTCGAAATAATTTAGTGAATAGTAAATAGACTGCTTAGACTTTTTTGAAACGCTGTCGCTTATAGATTTTTAGATACAATTCGCTGTGAACTTGTTAAGCACTTGTATTTTTTTTACGTGCTTATGTTTTTTTACGTGATGCATTAATGATTTTAATATATATTCCTAGCGCATCAATTCGATATAATCAGGAATGCTTTGATATGCTAGTAAGTTCTTAGATGGAAACAAATTTACACTCCGACAAGCTTAGTGTAAACAAAAAGAAGTTAAAGGGTTTATATGTATAACTGTCTTCGCTTTGTTTTAAAAAGTAGTATTAAAAATAACAACTTACCCAATATCCAATACCTAATTCCAACTTATCCTTAAGCTTAATCTTTCGTCGCTTAGATTTTTTGAATACGGATGTTAAATCTAATTTGACAACATTTTTATTACTTAGTTTATGAGACAATACAAATTCATTGTCTGTAATATAGATAAAAGTTGCATTCAGTGTTCCAACCATTTTTCCATTTGTAGCTTTTCTTGTAGGTTGAACTGCCTATCCAAAAGTATTTCCAACTTTTAAAAGATTCATCTCTTTTTCGCCTTTTTCCATTTCGGAAATTCTGTCTTCAATACTTTTATGACAATAACACGGAAAATTCCAGCTTCAGGTTTTACTAGTAATTAATTGGTCATAATGAGTTTATTATCCAGAATTCAATTGAGTTTCTTTACACCATTGAATCATTCAACAACAACGGTTTTACCTGTTTTTGTCTCCAAGCATAATATGACATCTGCAGAATGCAATTTTCTCCTTTTCTAAAAAAGAAATAGATGAACTTGTAATGCTAAAACCTAATACTCATAATAAAACGAAAAGTTTTATCAGTTTCATCTTTTTAAGGTTAAAAAGTTGACAAACTAAAATTCGAGAAACTAAAAAAAGAATATCTAAAAATGAATGTTAAACTTGTGTATACGTTGTCTTAAAAGGAACTCTAAATTGCGGACCATAAATTCCATTTTCACTTCGAACGCCACAACCAATTATCATATTAATTTCAGCGCCACGCGGTAGTTTTAGGATTTTTTTGACGCGTAAGGTATCACTTCCTTCCATTGGGCAAGTATCATAGCCAATTGCTGCCATACTAATCATAAAGTTTTGTGCAGCTAAGCCAGCACTTTTATGTGCCACAATACGTAAATCGCTCAAACGAACTTGTCTGTAAATAGGTCGAAACAAACCAATAATATTAAACACGGCATATTTTAGCCAACCATAAATTCCAAGAAAGTCAGGATATAATGTCGGAATGAGTTTTTTATAGTAGTTGATCGCAAATTTTTCTCTTCTTGAGTATTCTTCTTTCGACTTATTACCAAAAAGATTTTCATAAAATTCGACATTGGCTTTTGCACGTTGTCTCCATTTATCTTTTCTGGTTACAACGACTACCAATTGTTTTGCAGTTTTTGCAGCATTTTGCCCCAAACAAGCTTCTGTTAATTGTTTTAAAACGGTAATATCTGTGACATGATAAAACTCCCACAACTGTAAATTGCTACTTGTAGGTGCTAAAACGGCGTTTTTAAGGCAGTTTTTTACTTTTTCGGCATCAATTTCAATGTCTTTATCAAAAACGCGGACAGAGCGCCTGTATTGAATAGCTTCGGTTACTGTTTTTTCTGAGGTCATATACAAACTTACGGATCTTACGCGAACAAAAAAAGGGAATACGTGTTACAGTATTCCCTTTTCAGTTTCACCTAAACCAATTTCTTGAAGTGAGTGTAAATGTTAAAAATTAGTTTGGATTACTTGTACCACACTCTGTTGGAATACAACTAGATCCACAAGTTACATTTGTTGGGTTTGGTGGTGAGCCTGGATTTGTTGTTCCAATTGGAATAGGTCCGCAGATAAAAGTTGGATCTTCTGGCGGCTCTGTAGCACTTAAACATGGAGGAGCAAATGTCCAACAAAATTCAGTGTAATACCCTGTTCCTCCACTTAAACTTGAAGCTTCCAAGGAAGAAACGGTTCTTTTTCTTAATGATAATCCTGAAATTTTCTTTTTTTTCATAATTAAGTATTTAATAGTTTATAAAATGCGTCTATTTTATTGTTAGCCGCATGTTAATTGATGATCGATCTCAGAACAATATTAACTGTGATTTTTGAAGAAAAAAAGGAAGAGAAACCTAAATTAAACGAATTTGACTTCAATATTTTTAGTATGAGATTTAAGATGTGTATGAAGATTTGAAATTTTCTTGAATGCTTTGAGAACGTTGATTTCAAAAGGTTTTACGGAAATAAATTTACCCGAAATTAAACAAAAAAGGGTAGCTGATAAATGTACAATTGTTGTAATAAAGAGTATGTGATTAGAAACTCATCTATGTTCTTGCTATGAAAGAATTGAATCCATAAAAAAAAGAGGATGCAAGCGCATCCTCTTTCTTAATTTTATAATAGTATTTTATTACATTATCGAGTAGTTACAGTTGTGTTGTCACCACATCCTGGATTTAAACTTCCTGGATTACAATTAGGAACACAGGAGTTACCGCAAGTTTGATTGGTTGGACAAGTGTTAGATTGTCCTGTTCCAGGACCTGTTCCTCCACAATCAAATCGAGAACATTGTTCAATACTATCTGGCGGTTCAGTATTACTAATACATGGAGGAGCCCACGTATATGAACCACCTTTTACAATATTAGAATCAAAAGAAGAAATGGTATTCTTCTTCAGTGACAATTTAGTTACTTTCTTTTTTTTCATAATTAAATCTGTTAATATGATGCCTACTTTTGATGGTTTTCGGCTTTCCCATTTCTAGATCGATCTAAGAACAATATTAGCGTAGTTTTAAGGAGGAAAAAAAGAGGATTAACCTAAATTAGACAAAACGATAGTTATAGTTTGCAGCCACAAGAAGCCTCTGTGGCAAGTAATGTAGGGCATCCGTCAGTACAACCGTGATTGGCCCCAGTGACATCTGTTAATGTTCCTCCTTTAATTTGATAAACTTCAGCACTTGTAATTTTTGCAATGTTAATTTATTTACCGATAATTTCTTTTGAATTTGTTTTTTCATGATACGTGATTATGATGTGTTAATTATTTTAAAGCCCCATATACTAAGGCACTGTAAATATATTTAAACAAATAGAAGAGTAGGTAATTTGTATGAATTTGACCAACCTAAACTAGACAAAATAGGACAGTATTTTATGTTTGCTTATTTAATGTTTTAATATAATATTAAGGATATAACTTTGTATGTTTTTTGAAATGTTTAGCAAAGGAATCAGCACTTTTATATCCAACTTCTTGCGAAATTGATTTGATAGAATACGCTCTAAATTTGAGATCGTTGTTTAAACGTTTTAATGTATACGTAATTCGTAAGTAATTAATGTAATCGTTGAAGTTTTTCTCTTTATGTGTATGAATAATTTTGGTTAAATAGGTTGTATTGGTTTTAACTTTTTTGGCAACAAAACGTAAATTACAATTCGGATCTAAATAAAATTCTTGCTCTTCAAATTTTTGTAAACGTTCTAAAATTTCAGTTGTTTTTTTATCATTGATAATGACTTCTTTTTTAAGTGTATTTTTTTCTTTTTCAGTTGAAGCTTTCTGTTGTTGCTCTAAAGTTGCCACTTTTTTATGAAGTTATGTAAAAATCGCTTTTCTTTTCTTAGCTCTGCATATAAAAAACGAACAACTTAATATTAGAATAATCGCTAAAAATATAGTGAGAAGTTTTAATTTATGATAGCGAAGTTCCTTGGCATCACTGCGATCTTTTTGCTTTTTTATTTGTGCCGTGTATATAAGATCGTTTACACTATTTTTTTCTTTTTGGTATTTGTATTGACTTTCTTTTGAAGCTGTACGATAGAATTCATACAAATGGTCATTATCATTTTTATGATAATTATCTGCCAACAGTTCTAAAATTGAAGTGTATTCATAGGGAATGAAATCTAATTTTGATGTTAGTTCATTGTCTTCTATGATTTGTAAGGCTTGTTTTAGAATGTCTATAGAATCATCGTAACGCTTTAAAAGATAATAGCAATTTCCTATATAATAGTATACTTCAACTAATCTTTTTTCGTTGTGAATGAGTTTCTTAGCTGCCTGTAAATTTTTTAATGAAGTAGAATAATCTTGCTTTAAAATATACGCAATACCAATATCAATATAATAATAGCTTGTATTAAATGAATCTTCTTCTTTTAAAGCTATTTGAAGTCCTTTGTTACTATAGACTAAGGCAGAATCGGGTTGATTTAGCTTTAAAAAACTCCCACCAACTCTTAAGTATAATTTCCTTTCAGGATGAATTGTATTGGCTTTTTCATAATCGGCTAAAGCTTCTTCAAAACGACCTGCTTTTCATTTCATTTTCCCTAAATTACGAGTTGACGTAGCTAATAATCCGGGATTGTTTAATTGTTCTGCTATAGCGTCAGCTGCTAAGAAATATTCAGTAGCTTCTTTGTCGTTTCCTATTTCTTCAGAAATAACACCAAGCAACGTAAGTGTTTGAAATTCTTGCCCTAAAAAACGGGAATCTTTTTGAAAATAGGTAAGACATAATTTTGCGTATCGTATGGAAGCGTCATCATCACCTTTTATTTTTGTGTTTAACGCAGCATACATGTATGCATATTGTACAGCAGTTTCATTATTTGCTTCTTTAGCGTGTTGCAAAAATGCTCTTGTATATATGATGGCATTATCAATGTTTTTATTTCGATTTGCTCTGCTTAGACGGCTTAATTCGCCAATAGTTTTTTGTTGAAGACTATCAGGAATTTCAAAATAATCGTCTTGCGCATGTATTACGTTAACTATGATAAATAGAAAATAAAAGCAAGAGCATAATTTTTTCATGAAAGTATATTCTGTTAAAATGGTATCTGCACTGAAGAGAAAAAAACACTAAAAATACTTTAGTAAAAACTTAAGAAGCTTTATTTTTCCTTTATATGGAGCATATCTTACGGGAACATCTAACCACGTTTTTTTATTGGTAATTGATTTTTTGTGCGAGAAGGTATCAAAACTTCCTTTCCCATGATATGCGCCCATTCCGCTATGACCAACACCACCAAAAGGCATTCTGTGGTTTACAAAATGGGTTACGGTATCATTGATAGCACCACCGCCAAATGAATAGCGTTCTATCATGCGTTTTGCAAATTTTTTATCACTCGAAAATACATACAAAGCCAATGGTTTTTCATAATGGGAAATGATTGTATCGATATCTTCCAACTCAGCATAGACTTGAATCGGTAGAATTGGACCAAAAATTTCATCAAGCATAACCTCACTATTCAAGGCAGGTTCATCCAAAAGCGTAGGAGCAATGTACAACTCGTTTTTATTGGCAACGCCGCCATATAGTACTTTTTGATCTTCCAGCATATTCGCTAAACGTTGAAAATTCTTTTCATTGATAATACGTGGGTAATCTGGAGAAGCTTGCGGATCTGTTCCATAAGCAGCTTCAATTTCAGCAATGAGTACTTTTATAAAGTCAAATTTGGCTTGCGCCTGTACAATCAAATAATCTGGCGCAATACAGGTTTGTCCCGCATTCAAAAATTTTCCCCAAACAATACGCTTAGCGGTCAATTTAAAATCGGAATGAATATCAATAATACATGGATTTTTACCACCGAGTTCCAAAGTAACAGGCGTTAAATGTGGAGCAGCTGCTTTAGCTATGATTTTTCCAACATTAACACTTCCTGTAAAGAAAATATAGTCCCAACGCTGTGCTAAGAGCTCTTGTGAGACAGGAACACCACCTTGAACCACTTTTACATGATTTTCATCAAAAACAGCCGAGATGATTTCCTCTACAATTTGAGAAGTATTTGGTGTTAATTCCGAAGGTTTTAAAACAACCGTATTTCCTGCAGCTACAGCTCCAATTAAAGGCGCTAATGCCAGTTGATACGGATAGTTCCAAGGCGCAATAATCAAAGTAGTTCCGTAGGGTTCAGAGTGAACGCGGTCTTTGGAAGGGAAATTTAATAAAGCTGGCCAAACATGTTTTGGTTTTGCCCAAGATTTCAGTTTTTTTATCGTTAATTTCAACTCTGAAATTACAATACCAGTCTCCGAAATTACAGATTCAAACTTAGGCTTCTTAAAATCAGCATATAAAGCATCACAAATATCATTTTCACGTTTTATGATTTCTTTTGACAGCTTTTTTAAGACCTTTTTTCGATACGTAATATCTTGTGTTTGTCTAGTTTTAAAAAAGTTTTTTTGCGCTAGCACAATTTCGTGACAGTTGTATTCCATAAGCTTTTGTAATCGATATTGCTAAATTATCAAAAAAATAATTTTTGCGAATTCTAGACTTTTTTAGTTTAAAATTAAGGTGTTTTTGGATTGTTTTTTAATTTCTTCAGTGTTCAGTAGCATCTTTCTAAACTTCCCTTGGATGTACATTTCAGCTTGATCGTCATAATGCTCGCTGAAAGGATTTCCAGATTGTCCTGTTGGTAAAATACTCATGCTATTTTCTATGTCAGAAAAATCAATCACACGTCGTGTAGAAGGACCAAAATACACTTCATAGGTCCCTGCTTCGTTGTAGTTAAAACCTAGGTTATTTATAACTTCTTGCGTTCCAGCAATTTCATACGGACCAACATTAAACCAAGAACGAAGCATTTCAACTTTTCCTATCGGATGCGGATGTTCA
This sequence comes from Kordia sp., assembly GCF_022447245.1. GTDB lineage: Bacteria > Bacteroidota > Bacteroidia > Flavobacteriales > Flavobacteriaceae > Kordia. The sequence continues at coordinate 172,840 of NZ_JAKVBC010000005.1, forward strand.
ACAGTATGTACTTTATTCCATGTCCAAGTGTTAATGTCACTTCCAAACTGCGTTTCTAAATGTGCGACGGCTTCTTTGAATGATTTTACTAAGATGTCTTTTCGAGTTTCTTTTGCAGTCGTGGATACATCGTCATACCATATAGATTCTTTGAACAATAATGATGACGTAAAACGTTTTGCAAGATGTGTTTTAATCAACATTTCAAAACTTTCTTTAGCAAGTTCGTCTGAAAATGTATTTTTTAAATAGTGATAAATGAATCGATGATACATTGTAGGAGCAATATCTGTTAATTGATTATCTCCATTCCAATTTTTGAGTACGTTTATCACTTCTTCCTCTTTTGAAGAAAAATCAGCATTTGCTATAACATTCAGGACTTCTTGAATGGTCTCTGCATGAACTTTTGACGTAACATCAAGTGTCATTTGCATTACATCTTCTTTCGTCCATTTGTTATTGGCTTCAATTAGTTCAACAATACGCTTTCCTCTATTTTCAGGTAAATAATACCCTGGATATAAACTTCCGCTGATACTATCAGGCTGATTATTGGCTGAATATACATAATTCCATGGCGGATTGGTAGCGCTAGGATTTTCGGAAGCATCCATAAAACGAACAGGTTCATCATTGCCAGAAGTTCCATCCAAAATCAGTTTAGAGTTTACATGTGCAGGACGTTCAGTCAATTGTCCCACAGCATACCAACCAATATTATCTTGTGCGTCACCATACATTAAATTTAATCCTGGTGCATGAATTTTAGGCAAAGCTTGTTCAAATTCTTTTTGATTTTGTGCATGCGACATCGTATAGCAAGCATCTAATAATTGATTTGGCCGTTGTATATACATCCAAGACATGGCAACAGATTTTTCAAAGTCAATTTCATCGGCAATTCCATTTAATATTGGTCCGTGTTTTGTGCGTTTTACTGTAACAGTCACATCGTCGGCATCTTTTACTTTGATAGTTTTCGTAGTTTCTCCTAAGATTGCGTTTTCATCTTCCCAATAAAAATCAATATCATCATTTTCAAACATGGTCATTCCATACGCTATTTTTCGATTGTGACCTAGTAATGGAAATGCAACTCCAGCCAAATGATATCCATACATTTCATAAGTTGGTGTATGTACATGAGCTTCATACCAAACTGAAGGTTGTGCAAATCCAATATGTGGATCATTGGCAAAAAGTACTTTTCCTGAAGCCGTTTTTTGTGGCGCTATTACCCAACTATTACTACCGATAAACTGCGGAATTGGTAATGGTTTTAATGCTTTATCAACGGCAGCAATCATGGTGTTTTTAACTTTTGCAGTGTCTTTTGCAGGATAATTCTGTATGAGTGTTGTGTTTGGATCTATATGTAAACCTAAATCTGTAAGATAGTCATTACCCAAATTTTGTTGGATACTCGTTAACAACGGATCAGTTTTGTGTGCCATGGCAAAACTAAATGCCATATAACCAAAGATGTTGTACATATCTTTAATGACGAATTTAGTTTTGTCGATTCCTGTTAAGTAAAATTCAATTGGAGTAGCGCCTTGTTCTACAAACTGATTGATTCCGTCAATATAGGCTTGTGCTAAAATGTAGCTTTTAGAGTTTTTATCTAAATTTTTAACCGTTGTTTCCGAAGCTTCATCAATTCCGGTTGCGGCAAAAAAACGATCGGTGTCCACTGTAGCATCTCCAAACACTTCTGATAATCTTGAAGGTGCAATTCTTCGCATCAATTCCATTTGCCACAAACGATCTTGTGCATGCACAAAACCTAAAGCAGTAAAGGCATCTACTTCATTTTGAGCATAAATATGAGGAATTCCATAGTCATCATAATGAACAGTAACTTCTTCTTGAATATTCTCAATATCAAAACTTCCGTCATAAGTTGGAAGTAAGGTTCTGTAGAAAATGTATCCAGCAATGAGAATAACTAGTAATACAATTCCAAGGATTTTAGCAGCTTTTTTCACAAGTTGGTGTTTTGTTTAAAACTACAAAAAAATTGTTTAGAGTAAAACTTTTATTCTTCGATTGACATTTTATACGCTATCAATAGTGTAGTGATACATCAAAATATATTTTGGATTCACATCTGTTCAAAGAGTATTATTTATTACAAGATAAATTATTAGCTAAAAATCATTATTATTTTACACTGTTCGTTCTATTAATCAAGGTATCTTCTTTATAAATTGAAAATACGTTCTCTTTAAACTACTTCATGTTTCCGTTAGTTTTGATTCACTATTAATCTTTGATTATTCAATCATTAAAAAAATCAAAATCGTTTGTAATTGAACAAAAATTATATGTACAATTTTTGAAGAACTATTTTTAATGGAAATATCATTTATGAGTGGTAGTATTTAAATACATTTGAATTAGAAAGTTTAAAAAATACCTCGTACATATTTCAGTGCGAGGTTTCGTTTTTTTTAAAACTAGTAGAGTAGCGAACAATTCAAAATTGTTCTAAATGAAGTTGCAGGAATTCTTTTAGGGTATTTATCTTTCTCTTCTTTACATACTAATTAATTGGCGCTGTATATGTAGTTCCTTCTTGACAAGGACCTTCACAGGTTTGTCCATGATATCAGCCATAAAAGCGTCTTGTAAATTTGAAATAGATTTTTTATTGAGTTTTATTGATTATAGATGTTTCCTTTTCGTGATATATATGTTTATGATTCATATATGAGTGCAAAAGAAAAAATCATTACCCATGTTTTTTTAAAAAGGCTTTTCTAAGCGTTCTCTACAGCAATCATTGAAATCTCCACATTGACATATTTTGGTAAATTTCCAACTTCCACGGTTTCTCTGGCTGGCGCGGTTTCTTCGTTAAAGTATGTTCCATATACACCGTTGATTTTGGAAAAATCATTCATGTTTTTTACAAAAATAGACGTCTTTACCACATTGTCAAACGTCATCTGCGCTGCTTCTAATACCGAAGATAAATTTTTCATTACGAGTTCCGTTTCTTCTTGAATGGTTCCTTGAAGTAATGTTCCATTTTTTGGATCAATAGCGATTTGTCCAGAAGTATATAAAGTTCCGTTAATTAAAACTGCTTGGTTGTATGGTCCAATAGGAGCAGGAGCGTTTGGTGTTTTTATGATTTGTTTTGCCATGGTTTTTTGGTTTTGGTTTTGGATCTTGGGTTTTGGTCAAAGTTAAGATTTAATACCCAACACCTAATATTACAATCTTCTATCTGGTTCGCTTCGTTGTTCCCATTTCACATCACGTAAAATAGAGGCTTTGATTCCTATAAAGAAATACCAAGAAGCACGCGAACTAAACGGAACCCAGTTAAAGTTGATTCGCCAACTCTTTAAGTCACGTTCAAAACGCATTTGTGTAAAAGTGAACCCTTTGTTTTTAAAATCGTAACCAGAAGAAACTCCGACTTTCCATTGTGGCGTAAGTTCTACGTTTCCAGAGAACATCAATGAGTTATTGGAAATTTCATTCTGTCGATTACTGTTGAGATAGGTGACCGTGTAGGCGAGACGTAAATCCCACGGAATCTTGGCTCGGTAGGCTTCTACATCTTCTTTTTCTTCGTCATCATCGTCATCGTCATTAAAAGTTTGTCGATCACTAAAGTCTTGTGCCCTACCAAATAAATCGTCGTCTCGTCCACCGCTTCTAGTATTGTCAACACTACTATCACTTTTACCTTCTAAGCTTTTACTAGAAAAGGAATAATTAAAGTTTAAGTTAGCACTTGTTAAACGGAATAAACTTCCTCCATTGTCAATATTGAATTTGTTAATACGAATCCCTTGATTATCTATAGCGTACGGATCTAAATTTGCACCAAAATTGACATTCAATTTATTGTTGAATAATTGCGTACTACCTGAAACTCTCACTGGTGACCAAGCCAAAGAATCTGCTGCGATATTATAACTTGTAGAAAAATTTAAACTATTCAAAAGCATTACCTTTTTGGATTCTGTTTGCGTAGAATCTTTCGGTCTTACTTTGGCTTCTACAGTATTGGCAAGATTGATTCCTATGGAACTTGCAAAATTTCTGCTCGGCGTTCCAAAGAGCCCATCCTCAAAACGTGTATATTCCTGTACTGTGTTATTGTCAGCATCAATAATATATTCGTCATAATATTGATTGAATGCTGGATTGTAACTATAACTTATGGAAGGTCGTAAGGTATGTCGTATGGCTTGAATTTTTCGGTCTTTTCCACGATCAAAAGTTCCGTATAGTGTAGTACCAACACTCGCACTAAAGTTATACGTTCTAAACGAATCAAATCCGCTAATGGTATCTTTCACAGAAGCAATTTGTTCACCTGTAGCTTGATCTATGGTTGCGTCTGAACGTCTGGAGGTTTGTAAGGTCCAAACTTCATCGTAATTTCCTCCCAAACTCACACTAATATAGTTGAATACCTTAAAGTTTGTATTTACAGGAATACTGTGTCGTACACCAACTTTTGCATCATCAAACATTTCTTTGGTAAAAAATACAGAATCTGTAGTATTGATTCTGTTCTCTCCACGCAAGTTGTATTGGAAGTTGACGTTTTTTAGAATTCCCTTTTTAATACCATCTTTAGGAGCAAACGGATAAATACGTTCTACACTTGCTTGCAAAGTAGGCAAAGTAAGATTGATACTTTCTGTTTGCGTATTTTGAGTGTGTGTAGCTGTTAAAGAAACATTTACCGATGGGTACGATGGAAATGTCTTGGAATACGAAACTGATGAGTTCAGTGTGTTATTCAAGAAATTTGGAGTATTCAGTTGATTTATAGAAGCTTGATAGAACGAACTACTACCTAAGTTTACCGAAGCAGAAAATCGTGAATTCGGATTGGCTTTTGCATCTTGATTGTGTGACCAGCGAATATTGTAAATGTTTGACTTGCTGTAATCTGGAAAACCACGTTGACTATTAATCACGGCTTCAAATCGCATACTTAAATTCCCGCGGAAGCGATAACGTAAGGCATAATTGGATTCAATCCGGAAGGCATAACTTCCATTCGTATAATAATCACCCAAAAGTGCCAGATCAAAATAGTCACTGACGGCAAAATAATAACCACCATTTTGGAAGAAATATCCACGACTGCTATTTTCTCCGAAAGTTGGAAAAATAAACCCAGAAGCTCTATCGTCTGTTAATGGGAAATAGGCAAACGGAAATCCAATTGGCGTTGGTACGTCTGCGATATACATATTAGTGACACCAGAAACAATCTTTTTGTTTGGAACTAATTTAATTTTTCGCGCTAAGAAATAATATTCAGGATTATCAATGTCTTTTGAAGTTGTAAACTTAGCATTTTTGATAAAAATAACGGAATCGTTTTCCTTTTTTGTGAGTTCTCCAAAAATTTGAGTGCTATTTTGTTCGGTTCTAGAATTCCAAATCAAAGCTTTTTCCGTGTCAAAATTGAAACGAATAGAATCGGGTTCTACGATATTGTCAGCTTGTTTAAAATATGGAGCTTGCGAATATACACCAGCTGTATCTTTCAAACGACCTGCGTATACTTCATTCTTCTCATAATTTAAAATGATAATTCCAGACTTTAGTTCTGTATCTTGATAGTAAATTTCAGCTTCATCATACAAGAGAATTTCTTTTTTACGTTGACTAATTTTTACATAATCTTTCGCCTTATACTTTACCTGATCGAGTAGAATAGGTTGTTTTGCAGGAACGGAATCGTTTTTAATAGAATCGTTCTTAACAGAATCTCTTACCTTACGAGTTCCTATCTTAAGAGCATCATTCACATTAACCTTTACCGTATCGGTTTTCTTTTCCTTTTCAGGCTCAAAAGGAAGTTTGTTCCTCTCAGGAAGTTCTTGTGAAAAAGCAAAGAAACTCATGAATAAAAATATGAGCTGTATACCTATATAAAATCTCTTTGTTTGCAATGGTCTAATCCAATATTCTTTATAATACACAAAAGAAAGCTTTCTTTTATGAATAATCAACTAACTTTTATATTTTCGTTTATCATACGAAAGCCGTAAAAGTATGGCTCAATATTTGAAGTGCCAAACCTAGTAGTGTATTTTTATCATACATTTATGATATTTTAATTATAATTAACACAATAAGTAAAGCACAAAACGCATTATTATCATAGCAAACGAATAGAAATCAATTTTATGCATAAATATTTTTTAATAATCATTCTTATTTTTTCATCAACATATGGTATTGTAGCAAATGCAATGATAGAAAAGGAGCCAACGA
>NZ_JAKVBC010000050.1 GCF_022447245.1 Kordia sp.
AAGCCCTGATTTGGATCGTATCCCAAGTCCAAAGCCAAAACCGTATAACTTTACATTATTTTGTGTTAAATCATCTTTAAGGTATGTGAAATCTATGATAGAGTGAACGTATGAATTTCTAGAAAGAATGTATCTGTATTCGGTGTTAATTGTGCTGTATAATGTAGCCTCTAAACTGTTTTCGTTGAAACCTCTGACAGATTGAATTCCTCCTAATCGAAATTTTTCATTGGTTAAATATCGGTCAGATATCAGTGCTTCGGAAGTATTGTTAAAATAAATGAAATTTCTATCGTTCAATTCCCATAGGTAATTCCCTGTAAAAGAAAACTTGGTTTGTTCGTTCTTTTCGGTGTCATTTTTTCGAGTTCCAATCTGAGCTTCCAGGCTGGCAAAAACTTTGTTTTGGAAAATGCTGTAGTTATTATTTCTTTTAGAAAAAGTATATCCAGCAGTTGTAAAAAAACTTTTGTAATCGTCAATTGAGGTATTGGTGTTGTCTTCTAAGAGATTATTGGACTCAATTTGTTGTATTCCTACGTAAACTTGATTGTTTTGGTTGATTTGGTAAAAAGTGTTCAGTTTTGTGTTAACGATATTGAAAAGAGAATCGCGTCTAAATATGTCTAAACCTGCAATTATTCCGATAGGAGAATTGAAGATATATGGAATTTTTAAATCGGCTAAAAACTTGGTCTGTCCATTTCCGTCATTTTTCCATAAAATATTGAATTGTTCGCCGGCGTTCAGGTTGTTGATGAGTTTTAAATCTAAATAACCGTTTAGTTTTAAATTTCCAGTGTCTTCATCTGAGTTGAATCCTAAAAAGCCATCAAAAAAATTACTTTTCACTTTTTCAATATAGACATATAGGGTTGTGGAATCTTTAGAGAATAATATTTCTGGGTCTTTTATTTGTCGCGCAAACGGGAGTTGATTTAAGCGTTTCGTTTGTTTGGTAATCTCTTCTTTATTGAAAGTTTTTGCCGTAAGTCGTAAATAATGTTTGGTGTATGATTTTGGAAATTTTTCATATCCTTTAATGATAATCTTATCTAAACTTCTCTTTTTTGTAATCGAAATGCTTAAATCGGCAAAAATTACGTCTTGTTTTTTTTTAACGTTCTTGAGTTGAACTTCTGCGAAAGGGTTTCCAGTATTTTGAAAGTTTTCTACGATAGCTTCTAAAAAAGGAGTGAGGCTTTCCGGTGTAATTGTCAATGTATTTTCTGTGTGTTTTAAATTGAATGCTTTTAAAAGACTTTTGTCTAATTTTTGACTGTTGTAATTTATAACTAAAGAAGTGTAACGGGTGCTAATGTTGAAAGTGCTTTGGTAGATGGAATCATTAATCTTTTCAAGTTTTGTGTAAGAGGTGTCAAAATATCCAATAGTGAATAGCGCTTTTTGTAAAGAAGCGAGTTCGTCTATAATGGATTTTACATTTTCGTGCGATTTTTTATAATTCGTAGCATCAATAATTTGTTGTTCCTCGTTGGAACTTCCATTGATTTGTAATGTTTGTCCAAAACTAAAATAGGTGCAAAAAAACGCAAAAAATAAAAGTGAAATATGTAAAGTTAATTTTTTCAAGCTAAAAAATGAATGCGATCATGCATCAAAATAACGTAAAAAAACAGGAAATAATGTGTGGAAACACTTGAAAAAATTAATCTTATTGAAAATTAAGTTATTAAGATTTGAATTATAAGAAAAAAAACATACCTTTGCCGCCCTCAAAAGAGGGTTTTAAAACAAAATTATATTTAATAATAGATGCCAACAATTTCACAATTAGTAAGAAAAGGAAGAGCCAAAATAACTAAGAAGAGTAAATCGGCTGCTTTAGATTCTTGTCATCAGAGACGTGGAGTATGTACGCGTGTATACACAACAACACCGAAAAAACCGAATTCAGCAATGCGTAAAGTCGCTAGGGTTCGTTTAACAAACGGTAATGAAGTGAATGCTTACATTCCAGGAGAAGGGCACAATCTACAAGAGCACTCGATAGTATTAGTTAGAGGTGGAAGGGTAAAAGATTTGCCAGGAGTTAGATATCATATCGTTCGTGGAGCTTTAGATACAGCAGGTGTAGAAGGTAGAACACAACGTAGATCTAAGTATGGTGCAAAACGCCCAAAGAAGTAATTAAAAACTTTTAATGTAAAGACATGAGAAAAAGAAAGGCGAAAAAAAGACCTCTTTTACCAGATCCAAGATTTAACGATCAATTAGTGACACGTTTTGTGAATAACTTAATGTGGGATGGTAAAAAGTCTGTAGCATTCAAGATTTTCTATGACGCAATGGATATTGTAGATCAAAAGAAAACAGACGACGAAAAAACTGCTTTAGAAATTTGGAAAGAAGCATTATCTAATGTAATGCCTCACGTAGAAGTTCGCTCTCGTAGAGTGGGTGGAGCTACCTTCCAAATTCCAATGCAAATTAGACCAGATAGAAAAGTATCTATGGCGATGAAATGGTTAATTAGCTATTCTCGTAAGAGAAATGAGAAATCAATGGCTTTAAAATTAGCTTCTGAAGTATTAGCAGCTGCAAAAGAAGAAGGTGCAGCGGTTAAGAAAAGAGTGGACACACACAAGATGGCTGAGGCAAACAAAGCATTCTCACATTTTAGATTTTAATCAGATACAACTATACAAAAATGGCTAGAGATTTAAAATATACTAGAAATATCGGTATCGCTGCTCATATTGATGCTGGTAAAACAACTACTACTGAGCGTATCTTATACTATACAGGTGTAAGTCACAAGATTGGAGAAGTGCACGATGGTGCTGCTACAATGGACTGGATGGAGCAAGAGCAAGAGCGTGGTATTACTATTACATCTGCTGCGACAACTTGTACATGGCAATTCCCAACTGAAAACGGAAAACCAACTGCTGATGCAAAAGGATATCACTTTAATATTATTGATACTCCAGGTCACGTTGACTTTACAGTAGAGGTAAACCGTTCATTACGTGTATTAGATGGGTTAGTTTTCTTATTTAGTGCAGTTGATGGTGTTGAGCCGCAATCTGAAACTAATTGGAGACTTGCTGATAACTACAAAGTTCCAAGAATTGGATTTGTAAACAAAATGGACCGTCAAGGTTCCAACTTTAGTAATGTTTGTACTCAGGTGAAAGAAATGTTAGGTTCTAACGCTGTACAAATCGTATTACCGATTGGAGAGGAAGCTGACTTTAAAGGTATTGTTGACTTGGTGAAAAACCGTGCTATTGTATGGCATGATAATACACAAGGAGCTACTTTTGATGTGATCGATATTCCAGAAGAATTAAAAGAAGAAGCAGCTGAAGCGCGTGCACACTTAATTGAAGAAGTGGCAACGTATGATGAGGAGTTGTTAGAGAAATTCATGGAAGATGAAAACTCTATCACAGAAGATGAAATTCATGCTGCATTAAGAGCTGCTGTAATGGACATGGCAATCATTCCTATGATTTGTGGTTCTGCATTTAAAAATAAAGGAGTTCAATTCTTATTAGATGCAGTTTGTCGTTACTTACCTTCTCCAACAGATAAAGAAGATATTAAAGGAACGCATCCTGATACGGAAGAAGTAATCTCTCGTAAGCCAGATGTAAAAGATCCTTTTGCTGCCTTAGCATTTAAAATTGCTACAGATCCATTCGTAGGTCGTTTGGCATTCTTCCGTGCATACTCAGGAAGATTAGATGCAGGTTCTTACGTTTTAAATAACCGTTCAGGTAAGAAAGAGCGTATTTCACGTATCTACCAAATGCACTCTAACAAGCAAAATGCAATTGAATATATTGAAGCTGGAGATATTGGAGCTGCTGTAGGATTTAAAGATATCAAAACAGGAGATACTTTATCTGATGAGAAGAATCCTATTGTATTAGAATCAATGGACTTCCCTGATCCGGTAATTGGTATTGCTGTTGAGCCAAAAACAAAAGCTGATGTTGATAAATTAGGTATGGCTTTAGCGAAATTAGCTGAAGAAGATCCAACATTTACAGTAAAAACAGATGAGGCTTCTGGGCAAACAGTAATCTCAGGAATGGGAGAGCTTCACTTAGATATTATTGTTGACCGTTTAAGGCGTGAGTTTAAGGTTGAAGTAAATCAAGGTGAGCCACAAGTTGAGTACAAAGAGGCATTAACAAGATTAGCAGAACACAGAGAAACATATAAGAAGCAGTCTGGTGGACGTGGTAAATTCGGTGATATCGTATTTGAAATGAGTCCAGTGGATGAAGATTTCGAAGGAACTGGATTACAGTTTATTGACGAGATTAAAGGTGGTCGTATTCCAAAAGAATTTATTCCAGCAGTAGAAAAAGGATTTAAGACAGCAATGTTAAACGGACCTTTAGCAGGATTCGAAATGGATTCTATGAAGATTACTTTAAAGGATGGGTCTTTCCACCCTGTGGATTCTGATGCATTATCATTCGAATTGGCAGCTAAATTAGGTTACAAAGCAGCGGCAAAAGCAGCTGGAGCTGTAATTCTTGAGCCAATCATGAAATTAGAAGTATTAACTCCAGAAGAAAACATGGGAGATATTGTAGGTGACTTAAACCGTCGTCGTGGACAAGTATCTGATATGTCTGATAGAGCTGGTTCTAAAGTTGTAAAGGCTACTGTGCCATTATCTGAAATGTTTGGTTATGTAACATCATTAAGAACATTATCATCAGGAAGAGCAACTTCAACGATGGAATTCTCTCATTACGCAGAAACTCCTTCTAATATTTCTGAAGAAGTAATCGCGAAGTCTAAAGGTGTAACTGCTTAAAACTAAGAAAATGAGTCAAAAAATTAGAATAAAATTAAAATCATACGATCATAACTTAGTTGATAAGTCAGCTGAGAAAATCGTAAAAACAGTAAAAACTACTGGAGCTGTGGTAACTGGTCCAATTCCATTACCAACGCACAAGAAAATCTTTACTGTATTACGTTCTCCACACGTAAACAAGAAGTCAAGAGAGCAATTTCAATTAAGTTCTTACAAGAGACTATTAGATATCTATAGTTCTTCTTCAAAGACAATTGATGCACTTATGAAGCTTGAATTACCAAGTGGTGTTGAAGTAGAGATCAAAGTGTGATAAATTCTGAATTCAAAATTCTGAATTCAAAATTTTCAAAACATGTCCTGAGCTGCGGGCGAAGGAAAAACGGTAAAAATACAATTCAGGGTTGAAACGTATTTTTCGCCCTGAATTTTTTTAAATAAGTAAATAAATTAAATAAATAATTATGTCTGGGTTAATCGGAAAAAAAATCGGCATGACAAGCATCTTTGACGAGAATGGGAAAAATATTCCATGTACCGTTATCGAAGCAGGTCCTTGTGTCGTTACCCAAGTCAGAACCAATGAGGTTGACGGGTATGAAGCTCTTCAACTTGGTTTCGATGACAAGGCAGAAAAACGTGCTTCAAAAGCGGCTAATGGTCACTTTAAAAAAGCAGGTACTTCGCCTAAATACAAAGTTGTTGAATTCCAAGGATTTGAAGGAGAGTATAATTTAGGTGACAGCATCACTGTAGAGCACTTTGAAGAAGGCGAGTTTGTTGATGTTTCTGGAACATCAAAAGGTAAAGGTTTTCAAGGAGTTGTGAAGCGTCATGGGTTTGGAGGAGTTGGTCAAGCTACGCATGGTCAGCACAACCGTCTAAGAGCGCCAGGATCTATTGGAGCTGCATCTTATCCTGCACGTGTATTCAAAGGAATGCGTATGGCAGGAAGAATGGGTGGAGAAAAAGTGAAAGTTCAAAATTTAAGAGTTTTAAAGGTGGTTCCTGAAAAGAACTTATTAGTTGTTAAAGGAGCTATTCCTGGTCACAAAAATTCTTATGTAATCGTTCAGAAGTAATGGAAGTAGCAGTTTTAGATATAAACGGAAAAGAAACAGGTAGAAAGGCAAACCTTTCTGATGCTGTTTTTGCTATTGAGCCTAACGATCACGCTGTTTACTTGGATGTGAAGCAATATCTTGCAAATCAAAGACAAGGAACGCACAAGGCAAAAGAAAGAGCTGAAATCGCGGGAAGTACTCGTAAGATTAAAAAGCAAAAAGGTACAGGAACAGCGAGAGCTGGTAGTATCAAAAACCCTTTATTTAAAGGTGGAGGTAGAGTTTTCGGTCCAAGACCAAGAAGCTACTCTCAAAAATTAAACAAAAATGTTAAGAGATTGGCTAGAAAATCAGCTCTTACATTAAAGGCAAAAAGCGAGTCAATTATCGTTGTTGAAGACTTCAATTTTGACGCTCCTAAGACTAAAAATTTCATCAATGTATTGAAAGCTTTAGGGTTAGATAGTAAAAAATCGCTATTTGTGTTGGGTGATTCAAATAATAATGTATATTTGTCGTCACGTAATTTGAAAACCTCTGAGGTTGTAACTAGTTCAGAACTAAGTACTTACAAGATTGTTAATGCAAATAGTATAGTTCTTTTTGAAGGTTCGCTAGAGGGAATTGAGTCAAACTTAAGTAAATAAGAAACCAAATGAGCATCTTAATTAAGCCAGTTGTAACTGAAAAAGCTACTGCTGATAGTGAATTAAATAATCGTTACACTTTCTTAGTAAATGTAAAAGCTAACAAAGTTGAGATTAAGAAAGCTATAGAGGCTACTTATGGGGTTTCTGTAGAGAAAGTTCGTACTATGAATTACGGACCAGATAGAAAAGTACGTTACACCAAGACTGGAATCCAGCATGGAAAAACGAATGCAACAAAAAAAGCAATCGTTGATGTAGCGGAAGGAGATATTATTGATTTTTATAGCAATATATAAGTAAAGACAAACAATGTCAGTAAGAAAATTAAAACCAATTACACCAGCTCAGCGTTTTAGAGTAGTCAATGGATTCGATGCTATTACTACTGATAAGCCGGAAAAGAGTTTGCTTGCACCGAAAAAGAGGTCTGGTGGTAGAAACAATCAAGGTAAAATGACTATGCGTTACATCGGAGGTGGTCATAAAAAAAGATACCGTATTATTGATTTCAAGAGAGATCGTAAGGATGTTTCTGCGGAAGTGAAAACTATTGAGTATGATCCGAACAGAACTGCTTTTATCGCATTAGTTCAGTACACTGATGGAGAAAAGCGTTACATCATCGCTCAAAATGGATTAAAAGTAGGTCAAACCGTAATTTCAGGAGAAAAAGTTGCTCCAGAAATTGGAAACACAATGCCTTTAAGTAACATTCCTTTAGGAACTATTATTTCCTGTGTAGAATTGCGTCCAGGTCAAGGAGCTGTTATGGCTCGAAGCGCTGGTGCATTTGCTCAGTTAATGGCACGTGATGGAAAATACGCTACTATCAAATTACCTTCAGGTGAAACAAGAATGGTAATGGCAAATTGTTTAGCGACAATTGGAGCTATCTCTAACTCTGATCACCAATTACTAGTTTCTGGTAAAGCAGGTAGAGGAAGATGGTTAGGTAGAAGACCAAGAACAAGACCAGTAGTAATGAACCCGGTTGATCACCCAATGGGAGGTGGTGAAGGTAAGTCTGCAGGTGGACACCCAAGATCTAGAAATGGTATTCCAGCTAAAGGATTCCGTACAAGATCTAAGACCAAAGCGAGCAATAAGTATATCATAGAACGTAGAAAGAAATAAGACATGGCAAGATCATTAAAAAAAGGACCTTATGTTCACTATAGTTTGGATAAAAAAGTTCAACAAAATATTGAGTCAGGAAAGAAAGCCGTGATCAAAACTTGGTCAAGAGCGTCTATGATTACTCCAGATTTCGTTGGTCAGACTATCGCTGTTCGTAACGGTCGTCAGTTTGTTCCTGTATATGTTACAGAAAACATGGTAGGACATAAGTTAGGAGAATTTTCACCAACAAGATCGTTTAGAGGTCACGCTGGTGCTAAAAATAAAGGAAAAAAATAATAAGAAGCTATGGGAGTTCGTAAAAGAGAAAGAGCAGAGCAAATCAAAGAAGCTAAGAAGAGTATAGCTTTTGCAAAGTTGAATAACTGCCCTACTTCGCCAAGAAAAATGCGTTTAGTAGCGGATTTAGTAAGAGGTGAAAAAGTAGAAAAAGCGCTTCATATATTAAAATTCAGTCAAAAAGAAGCATCACGTCGTTTAGAGAAGTTGTTATTGTCTGCAATCGCAAACTGGCAAGCTAAAAACGAAGATGCAAGTGTTGAAGAAGCTGAATTATTTGTAAAAGAAATCCGAGTGGATAGTGGAAGTATGTTAAAAAGACTTCGTCCAGCTCCACAGGGTCGTGCACACAGAATAAGAAAACGTTCCAACCATGTTACATTGGTATTAGGAGCTAATAATAACACACAAAGTTAAGATAAGTAAGTATGGGACAAAAGACAAATCCAATCGGAAATCGCCTTGGTATCATAAGAGGATGGGAATCTAACTGGTACGGAGGTAATGACTATGGAGATAAACTTGCTGAGGACGATAAAATCAGAAAGTATATCCATGCTCGTTTATCTAAAGCTAGTGTTTCTAGAGTAATTATTGAGCGTACGCTTAAACTTGTAACCGTTACTATCACTACGGCTCGTCCAGGTATCATCATTGGTAAAGGAGGTCAAGAGGTAGACAAGTTAAAAGAAGAGCTTAAGAAAATTACAGGTAAAGAAGTACAGATCAATATTTTTGAGATCAAGAGACCTGAACTTGATGCAAACCTAGTTGCTGCTAGTATTGCGCGTCAAATTGAAAATAGAATTTCATACAGAAGAGCTATCAAGATGGCTATTGCGGCTGCAATGCGTATGAATGCTGAAGGGATCAAAGTGCAAATTTCTGGACGTTTAAACGGAGCAGAAATGGCGCGTTCTGAATCTTACAAAGATGGTCGTATTCCTTTATCAACTTTCAGAGCAGATATCGATTATGCATTACATGAAGCTCACACTACGTATGGTAGATTAGGAGTGAAAGTATGGGTAATGAAAGGTGAGGTTTATGGAAAGAGAGAATTATCTCCATTAGTAGGAATGTCTAAAAAGCAATCTGGCAAAGGTGGAAATAATCAAGGTGGAAAAGGAAAATCTCGTCGTAGAAAGTAATTTTTTAAAGTAAAGAAAAATGTTACAGCCAAAAAGAACAAAATATCGTAAAGTACAGAAAGGGCGCATGAAAGGTAACTCTGGTAGAGGTCACATGCTTTCTAACGGTATGTTTGGTATCAAATCATTAGATTCAAATTTCTTGACATCTCGTCAAATCGAAGCAGCTCGTATTGCAGCAACTCGTTACATGAAAAGGGAAGGTCAATTATGGATTAAAATATTTCCAGACAAGCCAATCACTAAAAAGCCACTTGAGGTACGTATGGGTAAAGGTAAAGGTGCTCCAGAATATTGGGCAGCTGTTGTAAAACCTGGTAGAATTATTTTTGAAATTGGTGGTGTGCCAATGGAAGTTGCTAAAGAAGCATTACGCTTAGCAGCTCAAAAATTACCAGTTAAAACGAAGTTTATTGTAGCTCGAGATTACGAAGCTTAATTTTTAGGAAGTATGAAACAATCAGAAATTAAAGAATTATCTGTAGCTGAGTTACAAGAAAAACTAAAGGAGTTAAAAAAGAATTACTCAGACTTAAAAATACCACACGCTATCTCTCCTTTAGATAATCCAATTCAGTTGCGTTCAGTAAGAAGAACAGTTGCGAGAGTAGCTACTGAACTAACTAAAAGAGAATTGCAATAAATTGAATTCTACTGACAGATGGAAAAAAGAAATTTAAGAAAAGAGAGAATAGGTGTTGTTACTAGTAACAAAATGACGAAATCAATCGTGGTTTCTGAAGTGAAAAGAGTAAAGCACCCTATGTACGGTAAGTTCGTGTTAAAAACAAAGAAATATGTTGCACACGACGAAAAGAACGATTGTAACATTGGTGATACTGTGAAAATAATGGAAACACGTCCATTAAGTAAAACCAAGTGTTGGAGATTAGTTGAAATCATTGAAAGAGCTAAATAATTATGGTACAACAAGAATCAAGATTAAAAGTAGCAGACAACACGGGAGCTAAAGAAGTTTTAACAATCCGTGTTTTAGGAGGAACGAAAAGGCGTTATGCTTCTGTAGGAGATAAAATTGTTGTGACTGTTAAAGACGCAACTCCTAATGGAAGTGTGAAGAAAGGACAAGTTTCTACAGCAGTTGTTGTACGTACTAAGAAAGAAGTAAGAAGACCAGACGGATCTTACATCAGATTTGATGACAATGCATGTGTACTGTTAAACCCAACTGGGGAAATGAGAGGAACACGTGTTTTTGGACCGGTGGCTAGAGAACTTCGTGACAAACAATTCATGAAAATTGTATCATTAGCGCCAGAGGTGCTTTAATACAGAGCTTAAGATGACAAAACTAAAGATAAAAACAGGAGATACAGTAAAAGTGATTGCTGGTGCTAATAAAAGCACTGCAGACAATCCTGTTACTGGTAAAGTATTAAAAGTTCTACGTGAAGAAAATAAAGCAATTGTAGAAGGTGTAAATATCGTTAAGAAACACACTAAGCCAAGCGCTCAAAATCCTCAGGGTGGAATTGTAGAGAAAGAAGCTCCAATCCATATCTCTAACTTAGCGTTGATGACTTCCAAAGGAGAAGCAACAAGAGTTGGATACAGAATGGAAGGAGATAAGAAAGTAAGGTTTTCTAAAAAATCTAATGAAGTACTATAGTTATGGGGTATGTTCCAAGATTAAAGCAAGAGTACAAGGACCGAGTTGTTCAAGCTCTTACAGAAGAATTTAGCTATGCAAATGTAATGCAGGTACCAAAACTTGAAAAAATAGTTTTAAGTAGAGGAGTTGGTGGAGCAGTAGCTGATAAGAAGTTAATTGACCATGCTATTGAAGAGTTTGGGAAAATTACAGGACAAAAAGCAATTGCTACCATTTCTAAAAAGGACGTTGCATCTTTCAAATTACGTAAAGGAATGCCAATTGGAGCAAAGGTTACGTTAAGAGGAGAGAAAATGTATGAGTTCTTAGATAGATTGGTTACTTCAGCCTTACCACGTGTAAGAGATTTTAACGGAATCAAAGCAAATGGTTTCGACGGAAGAGGTAATTATAACTTAGGAATTACTGAGCAAATTATCTTTCCAGAAATAAATATCGATAAAGTAAATAGAATTGCTGGAATGGATATTACATTTGTAACTTCTGCGTCAACAGACAAAGAAGCTAAATCATTATTAACTGAATTAGGATTACCTTTTAAAAAGAATTAATTATGGCTAAAGAATCAATGAAAGCCCGTGAGGTTAAAAGAGCTAAAACGGTTGCTAAATATGCTGAGAAAAGAAAAGCTTTAAAAGAAGCTGGAGATTACGAAGCATTGCAAAAGTTGCCTAAAAATGCCTCTCCAATTCGTATGCACAACCGTTGCAAACTTACTGGAAGACCAAAAGGGTACATGCGCCAGTTTGGAATTTCTCGTGTAATGTTCAGAGAAATGGCAAACAAAGGATTAATTCCTGGAGTTAAAAAGGCAAGTTGGTAAAATTATAAATTGGTTTCAGGTTCGATTTGTGTCGAAAACCAAAACCGCAAATTAATAGATATGAATACAGATCCAATAGCGGATTACTTAACAAGAATCAGAAACGCCAGTAGAGCGGGACACAGAGTTGTCGAGATTCCAGCTTCAAAGCTTAAAAAAGAAATGACGAAGATCTTATTCGATCAAGGATATATCTTAAGCTACAAGTTTGAAGACACAACTGTACAGGGAAGCATCAAAATCGCTTTAAAATACGATAAGATGACTAAAGAGCCTGTAATCAAGAAAATTCAAAGAATCAGTACGCCAGGTTTACGTCAGTATGCTGGAGCTAACGAACTTCCACGAGTATTAAACGGATTAGGAATTGCAATTGTTTCTACTTCTCACGGAGTAATGACAGGAAAGCAAGCAAAACGTGAAAATGTTGGTGGAGAAGTTTTATGTTACGTTTACTAATAAAAAAGACTAACGGAAATGTCAAGAATAGGTAAAAACCCAGTAAGTATCCCAGCAGGAGTTACTGTAGATATAAAAGAAGGTCAGGTAACCGTAAAAGGTAAGTTAGGAGAATTGACACAAAGCATTGAAGGAATTACTATCAAGCAAGAAGAAAGTCAATTAGTACTAGAACGTCCATCTGATAGCAAAGATCATAGAGCAAAACACGGTCTATATAGAGCATTAATCAACAATATGGTTGAAGGTGTATCTAAAGGATTTACAAAAGAGTTACAACTAGTAGGAGTTGGATACAGAGCAAGTAACCAAGGACAAAGACTAGAGCTAGCTTTAGGATTTTCACACAACATTGTTATGGACTTAGCACCTGAGGTGAAAGTTGAAACAATCTCTGAGAAAGGTAAAGATCCAATCATTAAATTAACTTCCCACGATAAACAATTGGTAGGACAAGTAGCGGCTAAAATCCGTGCGTTCCGTAAGCCAGAGCCTTACAAAGGAAAAGGAGTTAAGTTTGTTGGAGAAGTATTAAGAAGAAAAGCAGGTAAATCAGCTTAATAATTAATTATGGGATTATCAAAGACTGAAAGAAGACAAAGAATCAAAAACAGAATTAGAAAAATCGTTGGTGGTACAGAAGCTAGACCAAGATTATCTGTTTTTAGAAGTAATAAAGAAATTTATGCTCAAATTATCAATGATGTAGATGGTAAAACAATTGTTGCCGCATCATCTAGAGATAAAGATATCAAAGCTGAAGGGACAAAAACAGAAGTTGCTGCCTTAGTTGGTAAGTCAATCGCTGAAAAAGCTTTAAAAGCTGGAATTGAAACAATTTCATTTGATAGAGGTGGTTACTTATACCACGGAAGAGTAAAATCATTAGCAGAAGGTGCTAGAGAAGGAGGACTTAAATTCTAAGAAACTATGTATCAGAAATACAAAAACGCAGAATTAGTAAAGCCAGGTGGACTAGAATTAAAGGATCGTTTGGTAGGAGTACAACGTGTAACTAAAGTAACAAAAGGTGGTAGAGCCTTTGGATTTTCAGCGATCGTAGTTGTTGGAGATGAAAACGGTGTTGTAGGACATGGTTTAGGAAAATCTAAAGATGTTGCTACTGCAATTGCAAAAGCAATTGAAGATGCGAAGAAAAATTTGGTTCGTATTCCTTTGCAAAATGGTACATTACCACATGAGCAAAAAGGAAAATACGGAGGAGCTAGAGTTTATATTCAGCCAGCATCTTCGGGTACGGGAGTTATCGCAGGTGGAGCTGTACGTGCAGTATTAGAAGCTGTAGGGGTTCACAACGTATTATCAAAGTCTCAAGGATCATCCAACCCGCACAACGTAGTAAAAGCAACTTTTGATGCTTTATTACAATTGAGAGATGCAGGAATGGTTGCAAGACAAAGAGGAATTTCTTTAGAAAAAGTATTCAAAGGATAAATCAAGGATAAAATGGCAAAAATTAAAGTAACACAAGTAAGAAGCAAAATTAGTCGTCCTCAAAATCAAAAGAGAACACTAGAAGCGCTAGGTCTTAAAAAGATCGGTCAGGTTGTAGAACACGAAGCTACACCAAATATCCTTGGAATGGTAAATAAAGTTAAACATTTAGTTTCTGTTGAAGAAGCTTAAAAATAACAACTGGTTATGGATTTAAGTAACTTAAAACCAGCTGAAGGTTCAGTTCAAAGTAATAACAAAAGAGTAGGTAGAGGACAAGGTTCTGGAAAAGGTGGTACTGCTACACGTGGTCACAAAGGAGCTAAATCTCGCTCTGGTTATTCAAAGAAAATTGGATTTGAAGGTGGACAAATGCCGCTTCAGAGACGTGTTCCTAAGTTTGGTTTCACAAATATCAACCGTAAAGAATATCAAGGTGTAAATCTTGATAGACTTCAGGAATTAGTTGACGAAGGTAAAATCACAGATACTGTTGATTTAGACATATTAGTAGCTAACAGAGTAGCTAGAAAAACTGATTTAGTAAAAATCCTTGGAAGAGGAGAACTTAAATCAAAATTAAAAGTTACAGCTCACAAATTCACAGCTTCAGCAAAAGCAGCTATCGAAGCAGCAGGAGGAGAAGCAGTAACTTTATAATTTCTACATAGAAGCATGAAAAAAATTATTGACACAATAAAAAGTATTTGGAGTATTGAGGAACTAAAAAATAAAATTTTAGTAACTCTTGGACTATTACTAGTATACCGTTTTGGTGCACAGGTGAGTCTTCCAGGTATGGACTATACAAAACTTGGTGAAGCATTTACAGGTAATTTTGATGATGGACTTGGAGGTCTATTAAATATGTTTACTGGTGGAGCTTTTGCCAAGGCTTCTGTATTTGCACTAGGAATTATGCCATATATATCTGCTTCTATTGTAGTTCAGTTGATGGGAATCGCAATTCCTTACCTACAAAAACTTCAAAAAGAAGGAGAAAGTGGTCGTAAAAAAATCACACAAATCACAAGATGGCTTACTATCGTTATCTGTTTGGTGCAAGCACCATTCTATTTATGGGGATTAGGAGCTTTAGGCGTACCAAACGAGGCATTTACAATCGGAAAAGGATTAGATTTCATTATTCCTTCTGTAATCATTCTTGTTACAGGGTGTGTTTTTGCAATGTGGCTTGGTGAGAAAATTACAGATAAAGGAATTGGTAATGGTATCTCATTATTAATTATGGTTGGAATTATTGCACAAATGCCAACTGCATTCTTGCAAGAATTCGCTTCCAACTCAGGAAGACCAATGTTGATCCTTATAGAAATTGTAATTTGGTTAGTAATTATACTTGCGAGCGTCATGCTGGTAATGGCAGTACGCCAAATACCTGTACAATATGATAGAAGAACAGCAACGGGAGGATATGAAAAGAATATGTTTGGAGCAAGACAATTTATTCCATTAAAATTAAATGCATCTGGTGTAATGCCAATCATTTTTGCACAAGCTTTAATGTTCGTACCTACAGCCATCGGAAAAGGTTTAGGTAGTGAATCTAGCTTAGGGCAATGGATGATAGCCAATTTTCAAGATGTATTTGGATTATGGTATAATGTTTTGTTTGCATTCTTAATCATCATATTTACATACTTCTACACAGCTATCACAGTGCCTACAAATAAAATGGCAGATGACTTAAAGAGAAGTGGAGGATTCATTCCAGGAATTCGCCCAGGTGGAGAAACTGGAGAATACTTAGACAAAATAATGTCACAAATTACCTTGCCAGGATCAATCTTTTTAGCATTGATCGCAATCTTCCCTGCTATTGTAGGAACGATTATGGGAATACAACAAGGTTGGGCATTATTCTTTGGAGGAACATCGTTGCTAATTATGGTAGGAGTTGCCATAGATACCATGCAACAAATAAACTCATATTTGTTGAATAGACATTATGATGGTTTAATGAAAACTGGTAAAAACCGTAAAGTAGTTGCATAATTATGGCTAAACAAGCTGCAATAGAACAAGATGGAACAATCATAGAAGCATTATCAAATGCAATGTTCCGTGTAGAATTAGAAAATGGTCACATCGTAACGGCACACATTTCTGGGAAAATGCGTATGCATTATATCAAATTATTACCTGGTGATAAAGTGAAATTGGAAATGAGTCCATACGATTTAACAAAAGCAAGAATTACTTATAGATACTAAAAATCATGAAAGTAAGAGCATCATTAAAAAAGAGAAGCCCTGAGTGCAAAATTGTACGTCGTAAGGGAAGATTATACGTAATCAATAAAAAGAATCCTAGATTTAAACAAAGACAAGGATAGTTATGGCAAGAATCGCAGGAGTAGACATTCCAAAACACAAAAGAGGTGTTATCTCATTAACATACATCTTTGGAGTAGGTAGAAGCAGAGCTAAACAAATCTTAGCAACTGCAAACGTAAGTGAAGACACTAAAGTTTCTGATTGGACTGATGAAGAAATCGGTAAAATCCGTGAAGCTGTAGGAACTTACACAATTGAAGGTGAATTACGTACTGAAGTTCAGTTAAACATCAAACGTTTAATGGATATCGGTTGTTACAGAGGAATTCGTCACAGATCTGGACTTCCATTAAGAGGGCAAAGAACAAAGAACAACTCTAGAACAAGAAAAGGTAGAAGAAAAACTGTTGCTAACAAGAAAAAAGCAACTAAATAATATTTTGTAGTATGGCAAAGTCTAGCAAGAGTACAAAAAAACGTAAAGTAATAGTTGAGTCTGTAGGAGAGGCACACGTAACAGCTTCTTTTAACAACATCATTATTTCGCTTACAAACAAAAAAGGAGATGTGATTTCTTGGTCATCTGCTGGTAAAATGGGCTTTAGAGGTTCTAAAAAGAACACACCTTACGCTGCACAAACTGCAGCAGAAGATGCTTCTAGAGTAGCTCATGAAGCTGGTTTGCGTAAAGTAAAAGTTTACGTAAAAGGTCCAGGAAATGGTAGAGAATCTGCTATCAGAACTATCCATAATGCTGGAATTGAAGTAACAGAGATTATCGATGTTACTCCATTACCACACAATGGATGTAGACCTCCTAAAAGAAGAAGAGTATAATTAATTTATTTTCACTTTGAGAGATTAACGATTATCGAAGGACAAGCCTTAATTCATAATCACTCTCATAATAACTATTAGAAATGGCAAGATATACTGGTCCAAAGACTAAAATTGCACGTAAATTCGGAGAAGCAATTTTCGGAGACGATAAATCTTTTGAAAAAAGAAATTATCCTCCAGGGCAACACGGAAACAACAGACGTAGAGGAAAAAAATCTGAATACGCTATCCAGTTGCAAGAAAAACAAAAAGCAAAGTATACTTATGGTATCCTTGAGCGTCAATTTAGAAATCTATTTGATAGAGCTAACAGAAGCAAAGGAATTACTGGTGAAGTATTATTACAATTATGTGAATCTCGTTTGGATAACGTTGTTTACAGAATGGGAATCTCTCCTACAAGAAGTGGTGCAAGACAATTAGTCTCTCACCGCCACATCACTGTAAATGGAGAATTAGTAAATATTCCTTCTTACACATTAAAAGCAGGTGATGTAGTTGGTGTAAGAGAAAAATCAAAGTCTCTTGAAGTAATTGAAATATCTCTAGCAAACGCTAGCCACGTATACGAGTGGATTACATGGAATGGAGAAAAGAAGGAAGGTACGTATGTATCTATTCCGGAAAGACTTCAAATTCCTGAAAACATCAAAGAGCAATTAATCGTAGAATTATATTCTAAATAATTATAAATCAGAAAGTATTCTTAATATGGCATTATTAAACTTCCAAAAGCCCGACAAAGTTATCATGATTGACTCATCTGAGTTCGATGGCAAATTTGAATTTCGTCCTTTAGAACCTGGTTATGGGCTAACTATCGGGAACGCATTAAGAAGAGTACTTCTATCATCATTGGAAGGTTTTGCGATTACTTCTGTACGAATAGACAAAGTAGATCACGAATTTTCAACGATTTCTGGTGTTGTAGAAGATGTAACAGAAATTATTTTGAACTTAAAGCAAGTACGCTTTAAAAGACAAATAGATGATATCGACAACGAATCAGTATCTATTTCTGTTTCAGGAAAAGAACAACTTACTGCTGGTGATTTCCAAAAATTTATCTCTGGTTTCCAAGTATTAAATCCAGATTTAGTTATCTGTAACATGGATGCTAGCGTGAATATCAACATGGAAATTACTATCGAAAAAGGCAGAGGGTATGTTCCTGCTGAAGAAAACAAAAAATCAAATGCTCCATTAGGAACAATCTTTACAGATTCTATTTATACACCTGTAAAGAATGTTAAGTATAGCATAGAAAATTATCGTGTTGAGCAAAAAACTGACTACGAAAAATTGGTTTTTGAAATCATCACTGATGGATCTATTCACCCTAAAGAAGCCTTAACTGAAGCTGCAAAAACATTAATTCACCACTTCATGCTATTCTCTGATGAGCGTATCACTCTAGAAGCGGATGAAATTGCACAAACAGAAACGTATGATGAGGAATCATTACACATGCGTCAGTTACTAAAAACAAAATTAGTAGACATGGACCTTTCTGTAAGAGCATTAAACTGTTTAAAAGCTGCAGAAGTAGATACATTAGGAGACTTAGTATCTTACAACAAAAATGATTTAATGAAATTCAGAAACTTTGGTAAAAAATCTTTAACAGAGCTAGAAGAACTAGTAAACGTGAAAGGTTTAAGTTTCGGGATGGACTTATCAAAATACAAATTAGATAAAGATTAATTCCTTTGTAATTTGCTCCTCAAACGAGTTGAAGCAAGATAAAGGTCAAAAACAAATGTCATGAGACACGGAAAAAAAGTAAACCACTTAGGTAGAAAAACTGCTCACAGAAAAGCAATGTTAGCTAATATGGCTTGTTCTTTAATCGAGCACAAACGTATCAACACTACTGTTGCTAAAGCAAAAGCTTTAAAACAATTTGTTGAGCCATTAGTAACTAAGTCTAAAGAAGACACAACGCACAATCGTCGTTTAGTATTCAGCAAACTTAGAAACAAGTATGCAGTAACTGAGTTATTTAGAGATGTAGCTGTAAAAGTTGCTGACAGACCAGGTGGATACACAAGAATTATTAAGTTAGGAAATCGTTTAGGAGATAATGCACAAATGGCATTAATCGAATTAGTGGACTACAACGAAACGTACAACACTGAGAAGAAAGCGAAATCAACTAGACGTAGTAGAAGAGGAAGAGGTGGTAAAAAAGCTGCGACTCCTGCTCCAGTTGAAACTCAAGCTTCTAACGAAGAAGAATAATGAAAATCAATTCATTACATACAAAAGGATAAACTTTATGAGTTTATCCTTTTTTTATATAAATGAAGGTCAATTTATGCTAGCCTAGTACAACGAATCACCAAACAATGATCAAACTTGTAAAATCATTAGTTCCTAAAAATATAAAGAAGTTTATTAAACGAAAAGTTCTTAAGAAAGGATATGTTAGTAAACCTGTTCATCTAGCTTCTTTAGTTAAGGATGAATTTACATTAGATTGCACAATCGCTTATAATAAATATGGAGGCTATTGTACACCGTACACAGTACAAAAAGAATCTGTAGTACAAGCAATTCTTAAAGGAGAAGTATATGAACCAAATACAATTCAATATATTATTGATCATTGTGAAAATGGCGATGTGATACAAGCAGGCGCATTTTTTGGAGATTTCTTACCAGGAATAGCCAAAAATATTTCAAAAAATGCCAAAGTTTGGACCTTTGAACCTAGCTCAGAATTTTATAGATGTGCACAAATTACAATACTTATCAACAATCTAAAAAATGTAGAACTCTTTCAAGTAGGCTTAGGTGCTGAGAAATCAGAACAAAAGTTACAAGTTGCTACAGAAGATGGAAGACAATTAGGTGGCGCAAGTAGAATAATTGACTCAGAAAATGGTAAATTTGTACCGATTTTGATCGAAACGCTAGATAGCATGATTCCTGAAAACAGAAACATCTCAATTATTCAACTCGATTTAGAAGGTTTTGAAGTTCCTGCGCTCAAGGGTGCTATCAATACAATCAAACGATGCAAACCAATTTTGATATTAGAAATATTATCACACAACGACATTTTAACGAACGATTGGTTTAAAGAAAATATCCTTTCTTTAGGCTATAATATTACAGGAAAAGTTCACAACAATACTATAATTACAATACAACACAACTAAATTAGCATAGCGATATGAAATACCAAAATCGACAAAAAGCACTATTACTTTTAGAAGATGGAACGATCTTTTACGGAAAAGCAATTGGACAGCCAGGAACTGCTTTCGGAGAAGTGTGTTTCAATACAGGAATGACAGGTTATCAAGAAATCTTTACAGATCCCTCATATTATGGACAATTGATGGTAACAGCAAATGTTCACATTGGAAACTACGGAACCGCAGAAGATGAAATGGAGTCTGATAGTGTGAAAATTGCAGGATTAATATGTAAAAACTTTAGTTACGAATTCTCAAGAGATGCAGCCGAAAGTTCTTTGAAAGAGTTTTTGGATAAAAACAATCTATTTGCAATCTCTGATGTTGATACAAGAGCTTTGGTGAGCTATATCAGAGACAATGGAGCTATGAATGCCGTAATTTCTACAGATGTAGATAATGTTGACGGACTAAAAGCAAAACTAGCAGAAGTGCCAAGCATGGCTGGATTAGAATTAGCTTCAAAGGTATCAACGAAAGAACCATACATTTACGGAGACGAAAATGCAACGCATAAAATCGCGGCTCTAGATATTGGAGTAAAGAAAAACATCTTACGAAACTTAGCAAAACGTGATGCATGTATCAAAGTATTTCCATACGATGCAACTTTTGAAGAAATGAGCGCGTGGAATCCAGATGGATACTTCTTATCAAACGGACCTGGAGATCCAGAACCACTAGAAGGAGCTATCAAAGTAGCACAAGAAGTAATCAAACGTGACTTGCCATTATTTGGAATCTGTTTAGGACATCAAGTAATTGCATTGGCAAATGGAATTTCAACATACAAGATGCACAACGGACACCGTGGAATCAACCATCCAGTAAAAAATATGATTACTGGTAAAGGTGAAATCACATCTCAAAATCACGGATTTGCTATCAATAGAGAAGAAACAGAGGCAAATGAAAATGTAGAAATCACACATGTACATTTAAATGATAATACGGTAGCAGGAATTCGTATCAAAGACAAAAACTGCTTCTCTGTACAATATCACCCAGAAGCAAGTCCAGGACCACACGATGGTGAATATCTATTTGATCAATTCATTGAAAACATTCAAAAAGTAAAAACAGTTTAAATACAAACCAATTATAAAATGCAAAGAATCATAACGTTTATATGCGCACTAGTATTGGTTGTTTCTTGTAAAAACGATCCGAAATCAGAAAAAGGAAAAACTTCAAACGAAACTACTACCAAAGTTGAAGAAGTAAAACTTTCAACAAGTCAAGATCAATTTTTGTCTACAACTATTGCCTATTTTAAACAATGTAAAGCCGAATCTGAAAACAGAAATGATTGCAGAAACAGCATTACAAAAATGATCACAGAATTCTATAATATTGGCGACTTTAGAGCAAAAGATGGTGGTTTTATAATTTATGATAGTATTCAACCTATTGTAAAAAGATCGAATGATTGGACTAGATTAGGAGACGCTAACGATCAAGAAGCATTAAACAAAGCACAGCAAGCAGCTAACAACGGAAAAGCAACAATAGCAGTAGACGTATCGCAAACGTACGGACAAGTCGCAATGATCATTCCAGGGAAACTGACAAAATCAGGTTCGTGGAAATTGAATGTGCCAAACGCTGCAGCTTTGGTAAATTACAATGCTGAAAAGTCGTTTATGAACAAATCATTGTCGTATGCATTCAAATCGGCAAAAAATATTGTGCTATTCAGTAAACAATAGTTGCGGTATTTCTTGTAGAAAACGTTTTCGCATTTTATAAAAATAGGTAAAAATCACACATTGCTAATATATCCGTAAAAGCAACGGCAAAGCCTATAAGACTTAGAAGAGTTTTGTAAATTAGCCAGTAAAGACAACAAAAGAAATAAAGAAAAATGAGCATAATAATCAACATTCACGCAAGACAAATATTAGATTCTAGAGGAAATCCAACTGTAGAAGTAGACGTAATTACAGAAACAGGAATACTAGGAAGAGCTGCTGTACCATCAGGAGCTTCCACAGGAGAACATGAAGCGGTAGAATTAAGAGATGGTGGAGACGCTTATATGGGAAAAGGCGTGAGTAAAGCTGTTCATAATGTAAATACTACTATCGCTGAAGCATTAATGGGAGTTTCAGTATTTGAGCAAAATCAAATCGACAAATTGATGATCGATTTAGATGGTACGCCAAACAAAGGAAACTTAGGAGCAAATGCTATCTTAGGTGTCTCCTTAGCCGTAGCTAAAGCTGCAGCGAATGAATTAGGAATGCCATTATACAGATATGTTGGTGGAGTTTCTGCAAACACATTACCAGTACCAATGATGAATATCATCAACGGAGGCTCACATTCAGATGCGCCAATCGCATTTCAAGAATTCATGGTAATGCCAGTAAAAGCTAAAAACTTTACACATGCCATGCAAATCGGAACGGAAATTTTCCACAATCTTAAAAAAGTATTACACGATAGAGGTTTAAGTACAGCTGTTGGTGATGAAGGAGGTTTTGCACCAACTTTAGACGGAACGGAAGATGCTTTAGATACCATTTCAAAAGCTGTTGCAAATGCAGGTTACAAACTAGGTGATGAAGTTATGATTGCGTTAGATTGTGCTGCTGCAGAATTTTACGTAGACGGAAAATACGATTACAAAAAATTCGAAGGTGATTCTGGAAGCATCCGTACGTCGCAAGAACAAGCAGATTACTTAGCAGAATTAGCTGAAAAATATCCAATCATTTCTATTGAAGATGGAATGGACGAGAACGATTGGGAAGGTTGGAAATATCTAACTGAAAAAATCGGAGACAAAGTACAATTGGTAGGAGATGATTTATTTGTAACAAATGTAGAGCGTTTATCAAGAGGAATTGAAAACAATACAGCAAATTCTATCTTAATCAAAGTTAACCAAATCGGAACCTTGACAGAAACAATTGCTGCTGTAAACATGGCGCACAATGCTGGTTATACTTCGGTAATGTCGCACAGATCTGGAGAAACAGAAGATAACACGATTGCTGATTTAGCTGTCGCATTAAATACAGGTCAAATCAAAACTGGTTCTGCTTCTCGTTCAGACAGAATGGCAAAATACAATCAATTATTACGTATCGAAGAAGAATTAGGAGAAGTAGCGTACTATCCACAAGACAAAGCTTTCAAAGTAAAGTAATATTTGAAAAATATAATTATTAAAAAAGCGAGTTTTTGAAAAGAAACTTGCTTTTTTTATGAGGCAAGACTATCGTTTATAATTTTTATTAATCTTTCAGTTGTAAATGGTTTTACTAATTTTAGAAGTGAAAATCCATATTTAGAAACCAAATCATCAGCCTGTAAGTTAGAAGCAGTACAAACAATAACCTTGGAAGTTTTTTCAATGCCTTTATCAAAACAATATCGAATAACGCTTTCGCCGCTTTCTGAACTATTTAGCCATTTAGTAAAAATAGGCTCAATGGGAGCGTCACTTCCTCTTAAATGCAAATCAATGAAAATAATATCATATGTAATCACACTGAGATGTTGTAGTGCTTCATGAGCATTCACAACACTATGTACCACATGTTGATCACCATAACGATTAATAGCTGATTGAAATAAACTCCGATTAATATCATTGTCTTCTACATATAATATATAAAGTATCCTTTTTCAATAGCTTAGTTTAAAAGTTGATTTTGAATCGTTGTAATTTTTAGAATAACTTCTTTAATTTCATTGAGATTGATTCTTTTTTTGTTTTCTTTTTTTTATAAAACTTAAATAGTTCATTTTTAGAAGCCATCCAAGCTGTATGAAGTATATTTTTTATTTTATGAACATCAGTCCTTATATCATCTTCCACATCCATATAGGTTTCCTGATAAATCCAAATAGTTGCTGTTAAGCTCAATTCCCAATTTTTAAGACTCTCAAAATATTGCTTATCAGTTCCAGAAACAGTATTCATAAGTGAATATCCGCTATCTTTTAATGCTTGAAACACATTCAAACTTCTTTTTTCAGCAATTGATGCTTGAGATTTTTTAAAGAGACTTTCCAGAAACTCTATTTTTTCTTTTTCAAAATGGAATTTTATTTTCTCAATTTCTTTTTGATGCTTACACAGAGCTTTCATAGAAAAAATATTTAATACGAAACCTAATAAGCATACTAATAGCGCAACAGCTGCTCCAATAATAGCAGTAATTATCTCTGGTTCATTCATTACAATATTGATTTTCTTTCTCTACAGCTAAGAATACTGTTGAGTTTTTTTTAGCTATTGTCATAACTTTTTTGATGAATTTTTTGGAGTTATGAAGATACATAGAAGTATTTTGATGTATTATTTCTTTGGCGAATACTGTATGTGAAATGCAGATTTTCTTCTATTTAACATATAAAAAGCTCATAGTAACTATGAGCTTTAAATTTATGTACAGATATTTTAATTATGCACACGTCTTACATGTTAACTCCTCACAAGCAGTAGCTCTACAGGTCAATATACCTTCAGTTAGTGGTGGTATGGTTGGGTCTGGACAGCCACAACTTACATGGGGACAATACGAAAATACTCTTGTATACTTTTCTGTAAAATCGGTAATGGTTTCAATAATGGTTCCAATATCAATGGAATTATTGCCTCCAAAGGTTTTATTTAAATTGCTTACCGATTGTTTGCGGAGTTCTAAACTCTTCAAATTCTTTTTCTTCATAATTTTAAAGGTATTGATTTACAAAAAGTTAAAAAAAAATGAGATGATATAATTACGGTTTTGCCGTAAATAGAGAGTTGAAAATGACGAATGTAGATATCTAACTATTGAAATTTTTCTTATGGAAATCAAAAAATAAACGAATCTACAGAAGATGAAAAATCAAAAAAAATAATATCTTTAGCATATGACCAATCAGAAAAAACCAAATGGCTGTCTTGTGGGCTTTCAAAGGCTCTTTTCGGGATTAATGGCAGTTTTGGCGACTTTATTTTTAATCGTTGTACTGATATATTTAACGTACAATGTAAAAATAGAAGGCATGTCGTTACTAGTGGTCACAGCAAGTGGTTTCTTTGTACTGCGATACCTTTGGAAAAAGGTGAAGCGAAAATCAATTTCAAATAAGCAAGTGATAAAAGGTGTTTTTTCAGACTTCTTTCGTACCCTTATTGTCATTGTTATTTTTTCTGTTGTCATGGTAATTCTCGAAAAAAATTCAGGGAATAGAATTGTAGTAAAAGATAAAGATGAGGATGAAGACAAAACAGAAATTGTTACGACAACAGAAGACGGAAAAGAAACACGATATATTGTAAACAAACAATATTGGAGAGATTTTGATAGGAACTGGCATCGAATGGATTTTAAGATTGCTGAAACCAGTGTTGCAAAATCAAAACGAAACCGTCGCAGTTTTCGATACACACGCAACTTTTCTTGGGGAAGTTTTTACAAGCACATGGCAGAGCACGATCAGCCATTGTTAGAACATTTATATACTTCATTTAGTAAACTACAAAAAGAGAAAAAGCTGAGTCGTAGAAAATTTGCAGAATTGATTATTACGAGTATTCAAGATATTCAGTACAATTATATAAAATCAACTTCTTGTGACGGAACAGAAGAGTTTCCATGTGTTGGAAATGTACGCCTCGGAATTTTTGCACCTGCAGAATTTAGTGCCAACTTACAAGGCGATTGTGACTCGCGTACCGTATTGCTTTTTGTGCTTTTAAAGAAATTCAACTATAAAGTTGCCATCCTGAACAGTAATGAATATAGACATTCTGTATTAGCAATCAATTTGCCATCACGTGGAAAATATAAAACATACAACAGAAAAAAATATTATTTCGTAGAAACTACTGCAAAAGGTTGCCCAATTGGATATTTGCCGCAAAAGGTGTCAAATATAAATTATTGGGATTTTGTACTAGTGAATTAAAAACCTAAGCCTATGAACACAGACGTTTTCTTTTTAGCATTAAGTCAACTAATACTATCCATTCTATTAGCGATTATCATATTTTTTATTTCGTATAAAATACTGATCAGAATTTTTAAACTAAAAGAAGAAAATCTAAACGGTTCCAATTTAGCGTTAAGTGTATTTTTTTCAGGAATAATCTTTAGTACAGGATACTTATTAAGTGGAATCATTCCATCCATAATTAATTCCATAGAATTACTGAAAAATAATACAGAAGGTAGTTTATATGTTGAAGTCTTAAAATACTCTTCAATATCATTATTTGTTGGGTTTTTATTAGCAGGAGTTATTCATTTTAGCTCATTTATGTTGACTAAATCATTGACAAAACATGTAGATGAAGTAGCTGAGTTGCAAAAAAATAATTTAGCAGTTGCCATATTACTAGCTACAATTCTTATTTCAATCACAATCATAGCAAGAGATAGTTTAGTATTCTTGATTGAACTTTTCTTACCACAGCCAGTTGCTACTGAATTCACAGCTTAAAACTAACAGGGGATTTATAAAAAATCGGTCGTTATTAGATTTGATGAGTAGGTATTCAGTATTTTAATCGTTTTTATATTGGTATTTAAAAAACTACAGGATATTTATACGGTTGGTATGCATTTTTATTTTTTGTTTGAGCTTTGTAAATGCATTAAAATCAATATTTATTTAACGCGATTTAGCCAAAAAAATTAACGTACTTTTCACAGTAAAGAACTGAGAATTTAGTGAATTAAAGCATAGATAATTAATACGCTAATTCAATTTGAGACATGCATTAAATTGCAGAGATTTTCTAGTTTGATTTCAAATTAGGCTCTACATTTTTTGTGTCTATATCTCAATTTTTAAGGATTTTATAATAACTTTTATATATCGGTATTCTGCAACTAGTCCATTTTTATTTTAAAATTTTCATCATTCTGGCAAACCCTGCAAACTCATGAAATTTTAGCGCCTATCAAATCATAGAACAATTGCTAGAAAACCAGTAAATGTTATAAAAATTACATATTTTTATGAGTACTTATGCTATTATTAAAATGATAATAATCGCTTTTATTTTATCATAAATTTTACTGATATCTTAATTGTTAAATCATTTGTAAAGTATTTTCGTAAATCGCGACATATTTCGTAATTTAGCACACCAGATAAAAACAAAAAAATTCTTATAGAAAATATGTCAGATAACATAGCTACGTTAGAAATTAATGGCGAAAAACATGAGTTTCCAATAATTGAAGGAACAGAAAACGAAATCGCTATTGATATTAAAAAATTGAGAGGCTCTACAGGAGGAGTTATAACTATCGATCCAGGATACAAAAACACAGGTTCTTGCCAAAGTGGAATTACGTTTTTGAATGGAGAAAAAGGTGTACTTCGCTACAGAGGATATTCAATTGAAGACTTAGCTGAAAAAGCAGACTTTTTAGAAGTTGCATATTTGTTGATCTTTGGGGAATTACCAAACTCTGAAGAACTGGCAAAATTTCACAAAGATATCAAAGCACAGTCTGTTGTTGATGATGACGTAAAGAAAATTTTAGATGCTTTTCCAAAAAGTGCTCATCCAATGGGCGTATTAGCATCGCTTACAAATGCTTTAACAGCTTTTAATCCTTCTTCTGTAAATGTAGATTCAGAAGAAGATATGTACAAAGCTATTGTGAAAATATTAGGGAAATTCCCAGTATTAGTAGCTTGGACTATGCGAAAAAAGCAAGGTTTGCCATTAGACTATGGAGACTCATCACTTGGATACGTAGAAAACGAATTAAAAATGATGTTCAAACAACCGAATGAAGAATACACATTAAATCCTATTGTTGTAAACGCTTTAGATAAGTTATTAATCTTACATGCAGATCATGAGCAAAACTGTTCTACATCTACAGTACGTATTGTAGGTTCATCACACGCAGGATTATTTGC
>NZ_JAKVBC010000051.1 GCF_022447245.1 Kordia sp.
TTGAGCCGATGGAGGGACTCGAACCCACGACCTGCTGATTACAAATCAGCTGCTCTAGCCAGCTGAGCTACATCGGCTTTTACTCATAAAAAAAGTCCGCTATTTCTAACGGACTGCAAATGTATAGATTATTTTTTTTAAACAAAACTATTTTTAATTTTTTTTTAATCATCAATGTGCTCGTACTTTTTCTTTTCTTTTTAGCAATGCTCTTTGCAATGTGCTTGTTGCTTCATCTATAGCTTCTTCGAAGCTTCTACATTGCTTTTTCACCATTAAATCATCTCCAGGAATATTCACTCTTACTTCTGCAATTTTGTTTTCTTTTGCACTTGTGTTTTCCACCTTTAAATAGACATCTGCATCTATGACCCTATCATAGTATGTTTCCAGTTTATCCATTTTTCTTTGAATGAAATCTACTAACTTACGATCTATCGTAAAGTTTACGGACTGCATGTTTACTTTCATACGAGGCATTTTTATAGGTTATATTTTAGGTTTGAGCTGTTTGTTTGAGGATTACCTTTTATTTCTAGGGTGTGCTTTGGCATATACATTTTTAAGTTCGGCTAAACTATTATGTGTATATACCTGTGTTGAAGCAAGGCTAGCGTGACCAAGTAATTCTTTTACAGCGTTTAAGTCTGCACCTTGGTTTAGTAAGTGAGTCGCAAAGGTATGTCTCAGAATATGCGGACTCTTTTTTACTTTAGTAGATGCTATACTAAAATAATCATTTATTAAACGATATACAAGACTCGGATAGATTTTATTTCCTTTTATTGTTAAAAACAACTCTTCTTTTTGACCTGCATCTAGTTGTTTACGATATGATTGGTACTGTTTTAGCTGTGTATCTAATTTTTCCAAAAGCGGAACTATTCGTTCTTTGTTTCTTTTTCCTAGTATCCGAATTGTTTTAGCGGCATAGTCTATATCCGATTGTTTTAAATTCACAAGTTCAGCTCGTCGCATTCCTGTGGCATAAAACATTTCTATGATAGTTTTGTTCCGAACACCTTCAAAATCATCTGTAAACTCCATACTACTTAACACCGTTTCCATTTCTTTTTCAGAGAACGGGACTTGCACTTTTTTAGATGTTTTTAATGCTTTATGTTTAGCTAAGGGAGTTATTTCTATTTGCTTCGTTTTTAGCAAAAACTTGTAATAAGTTTTTAGGGATGAGACTTTTCTGTTGATCGTTGCATTTTGCAAACCACTTTCTACCAAAGAAACAATCCAACTTCTAATTTGCACGTAATGCACATTTATGATGTTGCCATCTTCATAGGCTTCTTTACAGAAATCTGAGAAAGA
Source organism: Kordia sp. (assembly GCF_022447245.1). Lineage (GTDB taxonomy): Bacteria > Bacteroidota > Bacteroidia > Flavobacteriales > Flavobacteriaceae > Kordia. The sequence goes on from NZ_JAKVBC010000051.1 coordinate 1,324, forward strand.
ACGCAAGTCATTTTCATACGCAGTTACGGTATGAATTGAATAGTTTTTCTCTAATTGTAGATATTCTATGAAAGATGTGAAGGTCATTATTGTTTTTTTGGGTGTAGAGTTGCTATGCTTTTGGGTGATTATTATATTTCGATTCTTATTTTTTAACTTTTAAAGTAATCCCTAATAAAACTACTAAACTCAATTATAAACCCAAAATTTAATGCATAAAAAAAGGCTTCCATTATGGAAACCTTTTCAATTTTGTGTTGAGCATCTTAAATTTCTTGTTGATCTCTAAGGCGCTGTATATATTGTGCTTTTTGGATTTGCGCTCTACGAGCTACTGATGGCTTTGTGAAATGCTTTCTCGCTCTCAATTGACGCATTCCTCCTGTACGATCAAATTTTCTTTTGAAACGTTTCAGCGCTCTGTCTATATTTTCTCCTTCTTTTACTGGTATAATTAACATAGTCCTTAACCTCCTCTCTTTTAGAATTTGTGGCTGCAAATATACATACTATTTTTTAATTACAAATAAAGTATGAATTTATTTTTGCATTAGTTAAAGCCATTTTATTGAAAATCATTTAAAAAGCGGATTCCTCCCTAGAGAGAAACAATAGTTTCAAGAAAGCATACAGATAATACTACCGCAATTTATCAAGGAATACCATTGGTTTTAATTTGATAATTTATCAATTTGAAAATGCTGTTTATTTAGGTGCCCAAACTGAATAACTTTTTGGCGGCACTTGAATTTTAACCCACTTTCCTCCTTGTGTTAGAGGTTCCCAATTAGAATGCCCTGTATAGTCCTTAATTCTAGTATTTGACCAGTTAGTTTCTACCCAACGCTCTTGCCAATGATCTGCATTGTTGATGTATACTACTAAACCAGCTCCGTTCCATCCATTTCTTCTAGCTACGTATTCGTCATTATCAGTGTATAATATAGATGTATTTCCACTAGCGAGATTGTTGTGAATCCAAATGAGGTTATTCAAACGCTCTTTGTTAAGCCATTCTTCATAGTCACGGTAAAAGATGGTTGGATATCCTTCATGTGTTAGTATGTACGCATATGCCAATATTTTATTGTTGATGATTTCATCCGTGTCGTGGTTTGCTACAAATGTTACCGCTTTAGATGCGTTACGCTTCCAAAGCATATCATCATTTAATCTGTTTAGGTTATTTCCTTGAAACGCATCTCTCATTCTATAGTAGCAAGCAAAATCAAATGCGCTTACTTCTGCTTGTCCAGACCACCAATCTAATGTACCTGCATTTCCATCCCAATACTCTCCTACTGAGAATCCGCCAACAGTATTTTTCCATTCTTTTACTACCCAAGGACCAAATCCTTTAACATAATCGAAACGCCCGCCATCAAAACCACCTACATTTTTATAGTACTGTGCTACAGACTGCGGAGTTCTCCACAACCAATCTTGCACATAACCTTTTGCATGTGATAAGTCAGCAAATCCTCCAAATACACCTTCGTCATTTGATTGAATATCGTTTGGGTGAAAATCATTGTAACTCCTAGGGAATTTTCCAGATAATGGTTGATAGTCTGTATATGTATTTGTTCCTTTATACGGATTGTACTCGCTATCTCCTCCACTGTTGTGATTTAATACAATATCAGCAATTACACTTAAACGATTGTTGTGCGCTGAATTGATCAAGCTTTGTAATTCTGTTGTAGAACCAAAACGCGTTTCTACACTTCCCATTTGGTTGTATTCACCAAAATCGAAATAATCGAATGGATCATAGCCCATAGAGAAAGGACCATTTTGCGCTTTAGATACTGGTGGAAGCCAAATAGCATCGATTCCTGCGTTGCTCCATTCAGCTACTTTTCCTTTTACTACATTCCACCAAGTACCTCCAGCAGGAACATCCCAATAGAATGCTTGCATCATTACACCAGTCCCAATTGGTTTTAGATTGGATCTGTTTTTAGCCGCAACAATTTCTTTTGCAGGTTCTTTGCTTTGTTCATTGTCTTGAGCAATTTCATCTTTTGAACAGCTTACAATGAATAGACTGACCAATAAGAAATAAAATATTTGATTTTTTTTCATTTTGATTTGTTGGTTAAAAATTAATGTTCTTTTTCAATGTAAATATTTATTTTAGCCTATAATAATTCATAATTCAGCGAAAACGTTTTCGTGTTGATAAGTTTGTTATTTATATGGTTTTACCGTAACTATCACTCTTCAGTTTAGCGCACAAAAAAAGACCACTTTTGAAAGTGATCTTTTTATTTTTTATCTATTTTTTGTTGATTCGTTAGTTTGTCAATTTGCTCTTTTCGGATGCATAACAAAATACTTCAACACTAATTTATTTTAATTACGTTACCGGTTTGTAATCCTTTCCGTCAATAATCATCTTGGCAATAATTTCACGCAATATCTCTGACGTTCCACCTCCGATTGGTCCTAAACGACTATCACGAAGTAAACGAGCTAATGGATATTCTTCTATGTAACCGTATCCTCCTAACATTTGCAAACATTGATAAATAACATTGTCTGCTACTTTTGTTGATTGCAGCTTGGACATACTCGCTTCTTTTACTACATATTCTTTATTGTTGAGTCTGTAAGCAACTGTATAATTGAATGTTTTACAGATTTCTACTTCTGTAGCTAAATCAGACATTGTATGACGTAATGCTTGAAACCTGTCAATTGTTCTTCCGAATGCTTCTCGTTCAGACATGTACTGTAATGTATACTCGATGGCGAATTCAGATCGTGCATGCGCATTGATTCCCATGATCAATCTTTCCAAGGCAAAGTGTTGCATTATGTATGGGAATCCCATGTTTTCTTCTCCCATTAAGTTTTCTACAGGCACCTCAACATTGTCAAACGCAATTTCTCCTGTATCGGAAGCTCTCCAACCCAATTTATCTAGTTTAGTAGCAGAAACTCCAGGCATATCTCTATCTATTACAAATATGCTGATTCCTTTATTTCCAAGTTCTGGGGTAGTTTTAGCTGCTACCACTAAGTAATCACTGTATACCCCATTCGTTATAAATGTTTTGGAACCATTTATGATATATTTATCTCCCTTTTTAACAGCCGTAGTACGCATTCCTGCTACATCTGAACCACCAAAAGGCTCTGTAATACATAAGCATCCTATTTTTTCGCCTGTAATACTTGGTGCTAAATAGCGTTCTTTGATATCATGATTACCTTCTTTATTTATATGTGTCATCGCCAGGTATGCATGTGCCCAGATAGCAGCCGCAAAACCACCTGAATTGATGCGTTGTAGTTCTTCTAGAAGTATTACTGTGTAGAAAAGATCTAAATCCATTCCTCCATATTCTTCTGGATACGCTAATCCGAAATATCCCATTTCACCAAACTTCTCCCAAATGAAACGTTCTATGGTTCCCGTCTTTTCCCATTTTTCAATGTGTGGAACAACTTCTTTTTTTAAAAAACCTCTTAAACTTTCTCTAAAAAGGTGATGTTCTTCATTAAAATATATACTTTCCATGTACAGCAATTTTTAGTTTTTCTGTTGAATATGCAAATATAATCCAATTATCTCTATTTTATCCGATGGAAAGTTTTGAATTTTTGTCAATTCTTCAATTTTTTTGAATCCTTCATGCAGTGTTCTTTGATTCAAAATTTCATCTGCTAGGTCATAATGCATGTAAGGAACTTTTAACAACTCCTCTAAAGTACAGGTATTCAGATTTATTTTTGTAATGGTTGGCTTTTCTAAATAAAAACGTTTCCACAATTTTTCAATAACTTCTGGTTTGAGTCCATACACATCATTCAATTGTGATTCTGTCACAAATCCATTGAGTTTTGTTCTATATTTTACAATTCTTGCAGAAAGTTTCTCTCCAATTCCATGTACTTTTCTAAATTCTTCTATTGTTGCTTTGTTAATGTTAATCTTTTTTGTGATCACTGGTTCATCCGCTGAATAGTTTTTCTTTTGATAGGTTGCTCTTTTCTTCTTTTTTTGTTTCACCCATTCGGGGAATTTAAAATAAGGTTTGATTTCATTAAGAAAAGAATCAGAAACTTTTGTAACGGCTTGAAACTCCTTTGCAGAGTTTACGTATTTGTTTTTAGCTCTGAACTTATGCAGTCTGTCTATTTCTTCTGTAGACATACCTAACGTAAAGCCTTTGTAATCGGAGATAAAATTAGGATTAAACGGATAACGTTTTGGTTTGGCATTTAACGCTATTAATTTTAAAGAATCAATCTGTTTTTGGTATTCGGAAACCTGTGTTTTTGAGAAAAGAGTTGCTGTTTTTGCGGGACTTGTGTAAAAATAGATTCCTTGCACTATAAAGATTAGGAGTATTATACACAAAATCCCACTTCGCTCTGCTTTTAGAAACGTAAAGTGAGATTTGATGTTTTTCATGTTTTCGATGTTTTAATGTATCGTCACATGAATATTTATTTTGGGTATTTATTATTCTACCATAATCGTTGAGATTATGATTACAAAAATATAAAAAACAATGAACTCATCAAGTTTCCATTTTTTATAGAACTATTTCCATTATTCAAGATTGTATTTTTGTTTGAGTGCTTCTATTTGTTCTGGGCGCCCTAAAACAATTATTTTAGATTCTTTCAGAAGTTTTAATTCTGCGCCCGGATTGATGATATATTCACCATCAGGAGTTTTATAACCAATTACTGTACAACCTGTTTTTTTACGCAGATCCAACTCTTTGAGTGTAATTTCTTTATCAAAATTGGTAATATCTTCTGTTCTTATTTCTTCTACATTAGTTTTGTTTTTTCCACTGATGGAGAGATTATCAATAAACTCAACTAAATCAGGCACTACTACTAGAGAAGCCATGTGTTCGCCACCGATTTTGTCAGGCATAATGACATTATCGGCTCCAGCTAGTTTTAGCTTTTTATAAGATGATTCTTGAGAAGCTCTACTGATGATTAATAGGTTTCCATTAATCTGCCTTGCAGAAAGCACTACAAACAAATTATCTGCATCACTTGGCAATGCAGTTATTAAACATTTTGCACTGTCGATTCCTGCGCGTTCCAACACTTCATCTTCGCTCGCATTTCCTTCTACAAATGGAAGCCCTAAACTTTCATATCGTTCAATAATGGCTCTGTCTTTTTCAATAATCACAAATTCTTGACTATGCGTACTTAATTTTTCAGCAGCTTGCCTTCCATTGCGTCCAAATCCACAAATAATGATATGATTTTCCATGCGTCTGATTTTTTTTAAGGTCTTTCGTTGTATAATGTTTCGCATCGTACTTCTGCTCAGAATGTATTCCGTAATAACAGAAATGGCGTATGCAAATACAAATACACTTATTATGATTAAGAATACCGTGAATAAACGAGCGTTTTGATATAGCGGAATGACTTCGCCAAAACCCACTGTAGTTACTGTGATGATAGTCATGTACAGAGCTTCTATCCATCCCATATTACCAAGAATATGAAATCCAACTACACCTATTGTAAACACAAAGATGAGCAAGAAAAGTGCTAGATAGAATTTAGACCTAAAAAATCTATACATTATTATAAGTCAAATACAGAAGTTCGTTTGGTGTAAATTAAGTCTTTTAATCTTAATATAAAAGCTAAGGTAAGATATAATGCAAAACTAAAGCCTAATGTAGCAAAGGTGACATAAATAAAAAACAAACGTACATTTTTGGCACGCATCCCTAAACGTTCTGCCAATCTTGACAACGCTCCGAAACCGTGTTTTTCAAAAAAGTAACGTAGTTTATACATATATTTTTGCTTGATTTTTGACTTTTTCTAACGGGCTTGCAAGATACGCATTTTACCAAAGAAATACTTCTTATTTTTACATGAAGATTTCATCTTGCTTTAATAATTTATTTCCAATAGCACATTCCAAACATTGTTGCTTGTCACAATAGTTTTTCTTTAGTTCCAATAAAGCCTGTGTATGTAATGCATTTTCAATAGTCATATCTTTTGTATTGAATTTTTGAATGATAGAATTGCTTTCAGGCTCAATGATTCGTAAAAGAGACAAGAGGTTTTCTATATTGGGTTTGCCCAAATATTTACTGTAACAATATTTGAGCGGTAAAATACTATTGATCAATAATACATCAATAAACTTTTTGGAAACTTTTTTAATACGTTTTGGTGAATGTTTGTCAAATGTGTAATGCGTTTGCCAAAATGTAGATGTTTCCACCTGTAATAAATTATATAGCTGCTCTAATGTAGTTGTTGCTACTATTTTTGAAAACAGATTGCTTTGATGATGATATAATGTTGCCAATTGTGAAGCACGAATGGTTGGAAAGTTTGCAGGACGCGTCCTAAAGAATTGCAATGGTAGTACCGCTTTTTTTTGATATTGAAATTTATGACAGAGATACTTAAACTCTTGTTGCAACTCTTCATAGTATTTTTCCTGAACCGCTTCTTGTGAAAGCAGTCCAAAAATCCCAAATAGGAAAGCTTCTAACGAACCTCTTTTAGCACTGAGTTTTCGAATCGTACTAAAATCTACCGAACAAGCTGCATCAAAGAATACGTCACTATTAAGCTTCAGTCCAAAGCCTCTGGCGAGCAATCGAAACAACACAGCTTCCCAATCGTACTCCGTTTTTTTAACCAATTCTTCTACTTCAGAAGCTTTGGTTTCCAATCGTTCTATATAAACACGTTCGAGCCAATTTTCAAGTTCAAAATGATTCAACACAGGAAAAGCTACCTCACAAGAAATCCATTGTTTAGGTACATTTAATAAACTTTTATAACGCTGTAAAATTGTCGGATTGCTATATTTTTTGAGTACTAAGGTTGGGATAATCGAATTGTCTTTTCGATGAATTTCTATGTCATGATTCCACACTACATGCAAAATCACATTGTCATAGTTGGTATCGTTTTCATGGTTATGCACAAACCAATCTGAGGAGTTTACATGCATCTCTACGTTGCCAGCCCAAATCTGTTTTCCTATTTTTAATCGCGCATTAAAAAAGTCTGGACCTGCATGATAATTGTGTGTTCCTGTATTGATAATTTCAACAGGTTCACCTTTTGTCGTTTGTAACTTTTGCAGATGTAGTTTTCTAAATTTCCACAAATAGTACAAAAAATCTTCTCTTACAGTCATATTGCTAATTATTAAGTTCTTAATAATTTCAATGAGAAGAATGAGGTTTAGTATTCCTAACAAGATTAATACTACAAAAATATACTTTTTTACATATTATTTTATAAATTGTCCTACACAAATTAATGGCCGAAACCATCGCACGTCGAAAATTTTAATGAATGAGTTCCCTGAGTAAGTCGATATTTATTTCTGCATTTCCTATTTTTGCACTTGTTGTAATGATAGATAGTTTGTGGTCTATATTCCAATCTGGAATTTCATTACCAGATGTTGCTCACTTACTAACTGCTGTAAGTATTGTTTTCTTTTTTAGTAGAGTTTTCATTAAACCATTAGCGCGAACCGATAGTGTCTTGTTACCGTATACATTTTGTGTCTTTTTGGGTTGTTTAATTAGTCTTTTGGTTCGAAGTTTACAAGAAGAAAGTAATTTTAGAGTCATTTCTGTAATATTCAACTTGATATTGACCATTGGCTGGATTGTGTATTTACTTTGGTATTCTTTTTTCCAGAAACGGAATGCAACTAATAACACGATTTTGAAAGTCGGTAATACATTGCCTTTGTTACAGTTTGAAAATGCGTCAAAAGAAGAAGTTACCTCAACGCAATTTGCAGGAACACCGAGTATTTTTATTTTTTATCGCGGTAATTGGTGTCCGTTTTGTATGGCGCAAATTAAAGAAATGGTCGCACATCACGAACGCTTGACAGATCTGAATATCAATACGGTTTTTATAAGCTCGCAACCTCATGGATACAGCAAGAACTTAACAAAGAAATATCCGTTAGATTTTCAGTTTTTGGTAGATGTTGATGGAAACGTTTCGAAGCAGTTAGACATTTTTGCTGAGTATGGTTTGCCTTTTGGATTTCAACTTTTTGGATACAAATCGCATACTACATTACCAACTATTATCATCACTGATTCTAATGAAAAAATAGTGTATACCAACCAAACTGATAATTATCGCGTACGACCAGAGCCAATTACTTTATTGAAGATTATCGATGAGCATGTTTAGATTTCGACTCCACTCAGTCTACATCTTCTCTTAATCTGGAAAGAACTTCTCCACTTTATAGCCTTTTGCTTTCCAGGCTTTAATACCACTTTCTACATTGTGGGTTTTTGTAAAACCTAACTCTCGTAATTTGATCACTGCTTTTGCACTGCGTGTTCCGCTTTTGCAATACACATAAACATCCTTATCTTTTGGAAGCTGCGCCGTTGCTTTTTCGATAAAGTCTTCTTCGAAAAAATCCGCTTCTAAAGCCGTGCTTTTTATTTTTCCCTTTGCGGTTTCTTTTAATGTACGCACATCCAATACGATGATATCTTCATTTTGCAATGCTTCATAAAGTTTAGTCACTGTTACATTGTTTTCTTTTGGGAAATTATTGCATCCAAAAAAAGATAGAATTATAGACAACACACAAATTACGAAAGTTAGTTTTTTAGTTTTCATACAAACTACAATTTAGTTTGTCTTAGCACCTTTCCATTCTGAAAATCCACCCATTAAGTTGTAGGTGTTTTCAAAACCTACACTATTCATTACTGCACATGCTTGTGCGCTTCGTCCGCCTGAGCGACAGTATACATAATAGTTTTTAGATGCATCTAGTTTTTTCACTTCATCTATGAATCCTTGTCCTAAAAAGATATCAATATGTTTTGCGTTTGGAATGTGCCCTTCGTCCACTTCGTCTTGTGTGCGAACGTCTAGAATTACAGCATTTGCATCGTTAGAAAGTTGCTCTTGCCATTCTTTTTGTGTTAAATCTGCCATAGCTATTTTAAATAGTGTTGTTCGTTATTTAATTTCAAAGTTAAACTTTTTTCAGAAGATTTACTTCAATAAAAAAACCGAAGTAATGAACTTCGGTTTTTTCTTGGCAAATAACATGCCTTATTTTTTGTTTTAAGCAAATGTCTAACTCGTCTAATTATCTAAGTCAGACTAAAAAGTCTATAAAATTAGACTTTAATAGAACAACCAATCGCTTTTGTATTTTTCACTTTTACTTCTTCTCCTGCTAATAATGCATCAACGGCATCTTCTACATAACGCTTTGTTACTGCAGAAGCATCTTTGTAATTATCGTCAATAGCTCCAATATATTTTACTTGGTGTCCCTTTGGTGTTTTTGCAATTACATACATGTGTGGTGTACGTGTTGCACCAAACACTGGATATACTTTTTGTCCTTCATCTAACATGTATGGGAATGTAAATCCTTTTTCTTTTGCACGAACCTGCATTTTTTCATAACTATCGTCTGGTCTTGCTTCTGGACTGTTTGGATTGATCGCAATTACAGGGTATCCCTTGCTTGCATATTTTTTGTCTAATTCAATTAATCTATCTTCATAGGCTACAGAATACGGACAGGTATTACATGTAAATGTCAAGATAAATCCTTTTGCCTCTTTAAAGTTGCCCATAGAGATCATTTTCCCATCTACATTTTTCAGAGAAAAGTCTTTTACAATATCGCCAACTTTGTAACCATTTTTTACTTCCTTCTTTGGCTTTTCAACGTTTTCAGCAATCGTTTTTGCTTCTTTCTTTTCTTCTTCTTTCTTTTTCTTTTCAGCACAAGAAACTGTGATAAAAAGTAACGCGAGTACTGCTAATTTTATCGTTTTCATTTTATATGGGTTTTAGTTATTGGTTTATAAAAAATCTTTTAATTCTTTCTCAAGTTCAGCTTTGGTGAAGGAATGCTCGTAGAATTTTCGTTTTCCTTTACCATAAATCACCGTTGCTGGAATAGCGCCTGACCATTTTGGTGATACTTTCGGAATCCATGCGTTTTGGTCTGGATCGTCTAAAAGTATTTTTTCAGATTTTAACTCGTGCTTTTCTAAAAATGAGTTCAGTTTTTTCAAATTAAAATCTAAACTCACCAATAAAACTTTTACGTTCTGGTTTTTATATTCAGCATTTACAGCTTCAAAGCATGGCAATTCTTTTACACAAGGCGCACACCAAGTTGCCCAAAAATTGACTACATGTATGTTATCATCTTTGATATTCAAGTATTTTTCAAACTGTTCAAAGTTTAATACAGGAATTTCAGTTTCCGAAGCAGCTTCTGGTTTTGCAGTAACTTTTTCTGTATTCGATTCAGCTAGAGCCGCTATATTGGGAGATTTTGTTTCTCCGTTGCATGAAAGAAATAAAATACAAATAGCTATGAGGAAGGTTTTTTGGAACATGGTGCTAATTTTGTTCCTAAAAATACAAAAACTAGCCATGACACAGATTTCTTTAACAAAATTTAAACAATATTTAAACCTGTAAATGATTTGCTTAGCACCTTTTTAGCATCTACTTCTAGCCAATTATTTAAAACAGAAGTATAGATTTCTCGAAAGTCAACATCATACTTTAAATCACCGTTATTATCTAAATTTGACAAATCAGCCATCGGATTGTAGAATCCTTGCTTTTTTAATTGATTCCCTATCAAAAACACTTGATTTGCCGTTCCATGGTCAGTTCCATTGGCTGCGTTTTGTTGTACGCGACGACCAAATTCTGAAAACGTTAATACCAAAGTATCTTTAAAGGTATCTTGTGCTTTTAGATCTTTGATGAATGCTGCCATAGCTCCATCATAAATCTTCAACAAACGTTTTTGTTTATTGATTTGATTGGCATGTGTATCAAATCCGCCAAGTGATGTGTAATAGACTTTTGTTTGCAATCCTGAATTAATGAATTGCGCCACTTGCTTCAACTGATTGGAGAACTCATTCTTTGGATAACTTGTCTTTGTTGTGTAGGTCTTGGAAGTTTCATAGATATATTTTGCCGAAGAAGTAGCCGTGACCATGGTTTTGTATAAATACCCTAAATTGTGTTCACTCAAATGTGCATCATCATAATGTGACACTACATTTTTAAAGTATGGATCGTGTGTGGTTCTAAAGAATAATTGTGGATTTTTTGTAGCAATCCCATCTGTTAATTCACCTTTTAACAACAAAGACAAACTATCGTCTACTTCAAGAGCATCTAAAGATTTACTTTTGGTGACATCTAAATAACGACCAATCCAACCTGATTGTAAATATTCGTTTGCGTCACTTCCCGTATGCCAAATATCTGTTGCTCTAAAATGTGAACGGTTCGGATTCGGATAACCAACATTATTAATGACACATAATTCGCCATTGTTGTATAAGTTACTGTGTGCAATGAGACTTTCGTGAAAACCTATTTCGTCGGTAATTTCAATCAAATTTGACTTTTGCTGTGCTAGAGACGTACGCTTTTTATAGTAAATATCATTTCGAAATGGTACAACTGTGTTCAGTCCATCATTTCCTCCAGACAACTGAATAATTACCAGTTTTTTTCCAGTAGCAACTGCACTATCAATCAGATTAAAACCTGAGACGAATTTAGGCAAAAATAGCGCTGTACTTGCTAGTGAGGCTTGTTTAAAAAAATCTCTTCTTTTCATTGAAAATATATTTTCATTCTCGCAAAAGCGAGAAAATAATTAACATAATTGATATTCAGGTAGCGACATGAGTTGAATGCAATACTGTGGTAAATCTTGACCTGCTAGTTTTTCTAAATACTCTTTTGTACCACGATTTAACGGACTCACTATTAATGTTTCTTGCAGTTCTTGTGCTGTATTATTTACATGATTTGATAGAAATACTTTCCAATCAGCAGTTACATGCAGTTTTCGTTGACGATTTCGCTTGTTATTAAAACGCTGAAAATCATCTTCAAATTCCCCTTTTTCATCTAGTGCAATTTCCCCTTTTGCTAACAAAACTGACGGTAATCGTAAACGCAGCATCATTGTATTCGGATTAATCCAACTGCGTCCACCTTTCCAACCAGCTACATTTGGTGGAAACAGCAAATGTTGTCCTAATAGCTTTTGTAAATAGATTAATTCACGTTCTTTTTCAAATTGCATAGGCACTACTCTATGCATTCCGATTAAAAATTCAATAGGTGATTTTATTTTTGTTCCAATGTTTTTTGTATCATAAAACCAATCAGATGTTAATACAAAACGCATCAGTTTTCCAATATCATATTCTTTGTAAAAAACAGTGATCATTTCATTTACGTGTGTGGCATTCAATTGATCATTCACAAAATAACGGTAGATTTTTTCGCAGACAAACTGTGCACATTGCTTTTGCTGTAAAATGATTTCAATAATATCTTCACCATTAAAATTGCCTGTTTTGCCTAAAAATGTTTTCTCTCCATAATCATGTCGACGACGATGTAAAAGAAAATTCCCCATCAAGTCATGGTTCCAACCCGTAAATGCACGTGCAGCTTCTTTAATATCTTTTTCAGAATACCGGTCGCGTCCGAGTGTAAATAATTCCATTAATTCGCGCGCAAAGTTTTCATTGGGTTTCTGCTTTTTATTTTGTCGCGTGTTCAAATATTTCATCATCGTGGCTTCTTTCGAAATAGCAATCACGAAATCTTTGAAATTTCCTAAAGCGTGCTTTCTCAATGTATTTTGATACTGTTGAAAATGCACAATATTTTTATCGTCACACACAAAATGATTTGCCCAAAAAAGCGTCATTTTCTCTACGAGCAACTGCTCTGTATCACTAAGTTTGTACAACCAAGTTTTATTCAGTTCATGTATTTTTTTGGCGCTTTCTTTAAAGAGTGCTCGTATCTTTTTTCGCTCTTTCATTTTTACGCCTCTTAATGTTGTTCTTAATTCCGAAAGATCAATTTCTAAAGGCGCTGGATTACGAGAAGCTTCAAACAATTGAGCAACGATTTTTGCACGCGATTGACTTTGCAACTCTTTGGCTTTAGAAGGAGAAATTCCAAAGCCTACTCTATTGTATAAATGCACAATTTCTTGTAAGGTCATAATGAACTATTTATATGATATGACTATAAAACGCTGAAAAAGTTTAATTTGATATTATAAACTATTCTAACAATTTCTAAAAGTTGTAACTGCAAGTGCAAAAGCGATACCAAAACACGATAGATCTAATCCCGCCAAAAAAATTTATTGAAATTTTAACACTACGCTACTTTTTCAGATTCAAAATATCAGTACATTTGTATAGACAAATATTGTATGTACAAATATGAAGCTTCAAGAAATATTAAAAAGTAATGTTGAATTGCCATTAGCAAAGAGAACATCTCTCAATTTTGTGATTACCAACAAAATTATTGCTGAAGGTTATTTAGCATTTTTTAAACAATTTGATATTTCGGGGCAGCAATATAATGTACTTAGAATATTAAGAGGTCAAAAAGGTAAACCTGCAAACTTAGCTACGATTCAAGAACGTATGATTCATAAGAATAGCAATACAACTCGACTCATTGATAAGTTGATTTTAAAAGGCTTTGTAGAACGAACAATTTGTCCTGAAAATCGCAGAAAAGTCGAAATAATCATTACAAAAAATGGGTTGGATTTATTAATAACAATTGATCCTGAATTAAATGCTTTAGAAGAAAAAATCATGCAACCGTTGACTACAACGGAAGCAGAAACTTTGAATACTTTATTAGAAAAATTAAGAGGTTCGCAATCCTTGTAAAATTGCCCTAACGAATACTATCGACGTAAATTAAAAACAAAAAAATGAAAACACGTATTTTAACATTAGTAGCATTATTTGTATTTGCTACCGTTTCAACAGCAGTTGCGCAAGACAAAAAGATCAATATGAAGGAAAGTAAGGTAACTTGGACAGGTTATAAAGTAACTGGACAACACGAAGGAACGATTGATTTTAAAGATGGAAAACTTGAATTTAAAGATGGAAAATTAGTTGGTGGAATGTTTACAATTGACATGAACACAATTAATACAACAGATTTAAGTGGAGATTATAAAAATAACTTAGACGGACACTTAAAATCAGATGACTTTTTTGGTGTAGCAAAGTTCCCAACAGCTACATTAACATTTAAAAAAGTAGTAGAAACTGATGATAATGTTTACAGAGTTGCAGCCGACTTAGAGATTAAAGGAAGTAAATCTCGCGTGGCTTTTGATATTGAATTAGAAAGCAATTCTGCAGAAGCTAAATTAAAGGTAGACCGCACAAAATTTGGGATTAAGTATGGTTCAGCTTCTTTCTTTGACGGATTGAAAGACAAGGCAATAAGCGACGAATTTGACTTAAAAGTAGAATTAAAATTTTAAAATATTTTTTATTCTAAAATTCATTTCTATATATTTGTGTCAACAAAAACAAAGATGCATATAAATTTAGTAAATACTTGGTGGTGGAACTTACGAACTTCGAAATCGTGAGGAAAGTCCCTATTTACAAATAATAGATATATAAAAAGACTTGTCAATCACGACAAGTCTTTTTTTTTTGAAACAAATTGAACCATGTACACATTAAAAACAACACATAAAAAGATACTAGCGGACACCATTACGCCAGTAAGTGTATATTTAAAAATCAGGGATCGATTCCCAAAAAGCTTGTTACTAGAAAGCAGCGATTATCATGCCAGTGACAACAGCTTCTCTTATGTATGCTGCAAACCAATTGCGAGCATTAAAGTAGCAAATGAAACGCTTACGCGCGAATTTCCAGATGGCAAAAAAGACATTACTCCTATCACTTCAGAAACGGATGTCCCAGCGTTGATTCATGAGTTTTCGAAACAATTTGAAACTGATAAAAACGATTTCAAATTTATTAATAGTGGCTTGTTTGGCTACATTGCCTATGATGCAGTTAGATACTTTGAATCGGTAGGAATTTCCAAAAAAGAACAATCGCTTGACATTCCTGACATGTACTATGCGATTTACCAAAATATCATTGCCTTCAATCATTTTAAGAACGAAGCATATATCTTTTCACATTGTTATGAAAAAGAAGATAATATTGCCACGATTGAACATTTATTACAATCTAGAAATTTTACAACATACAATTTTCAAATTGATGGTGAACGCGAATCGAATTTAGATGATGAGCAGTTCAAACAAAATGTAGCGTTAGCAAAAAAACATTGTTACCGCGGAGATGTTTTCCAGTTGGTATTATCAAGAAGGTTTATTCAAAAGTTTAAAGGAGACGAGTTCAATGTGTATCGCGCGTTACGAAGTATCAATCCTTCACCATATCTCTTCTATTTTGATTATGGTGATTTTAAAATCTTTGGTTCTTCACCAGAAGCACAATTGGTTGTAAATAATAATCATACTGAAATTCATCCCATTGCAGGAACTTTTAAACGCACAGGAAACGATGAAGAAGATGCAGCATCTGCAAAAAAATTGTTTGACGATCCAAAAGAAAATGCAGAACATGTTATGTTAGTTGATTTGGCTCGAAACGACTTAAGCCGAAATGGAAATCAAGTCAAAGTAGAAACCTATAAAGAATTACAATTCTTTTCACATGTCATTCATCTAGTTTCAAAAGTAACTGCTCAAAAACATGCAAAAGTTCCAACCATGCAAGTAGTAGCTGATACATTTCCTGCAGGTACACTAAGCGGTGCACCAAAACACAAGGCCATGCAACTCATTGAGAAGTATGAAACTTCGAATCGTGATTTTTATGGTGGCGCTATTGGATTTATGGACTTTCATGGAAACTTTAATCATGCCATCATGATTCGAACTTTCCTAAGTAAAAATCACAAATTGCATTACCAAGCAGGTGCTGGAATTGTAGCAAAATCAAATGAAGAAAATGAAAACCAAGAAGTATACAACAAATTACGAGCGTTGAATACAGCACTTGAAATTGCAGAAACAATATAGAAATTATAAATATTGAATGTAAAGTAAGATTTCAATAAACCAATTACTTAAAAAGTACCTAACATCACTTCGAGTGATTTTCGTAGAAAATAGCTTGAAAGCTAAAAGGAAAAATAAAAATGAAAAAAGTACTAGTCATAGATAATTACGATAGCTTCACTTACAATCTTGTCCATTATTTGGAAGATTTAGATTGTGATGTCACCGTAAAAAGAAACGATCAACTTTCTCTGGAAGAAGTAGATGAATATGAAAAAATTATTCTATCGCCAGGTCCAGGAATTCCAGATGAAGCTGGTTTGCTAAAACCAATCATTGCAGAATATGCGCCAACAAAAAGCATTTTAGGCGTTTGCTTAGGACAACAAGCTATCGGAGAAGTATTTGGTGGTTCCCTTACCAATTTAGAACAAGTATATCATGGTGTCGCCACTAAAGTAGAAGTTTCTGTAAATGATGAATTGTTATTTGACGGTTTGCCTAAAAACTTTGAAGTTGGACGATACCATTCTTGGATTGTGAAAAATCCACTTCCTGCAAGTTTAGAAGCAACTTCGTATGATGAAAATGGACAAATAATGTCACTTCGACACAAAGAATATGATGTGCGAGGTGTACAATACCATCCAGAATCGGTATTGACACCACACGGAAAACTAATATTAGAAAACTGGGTGAGAAATTAAGTATTGAGTATTTAGTTGTTGATAGTTAGGATTTTTCTAAAACTCAATACTTCTCTCACGCCAAAAACATAAAACTTGAAACATTCAGTCATTGAATTTTTCAATCCTTTTACTAAAAAATATGAAAAAATTACTAAATAGACTTATCAATCAGGAAAACATTTCTGAAGCAGAAGCTAAGCAAGTTTTGGTCAATATTTCCAAAGACATGTACAATCCTAGTCAGATTGCTTCTTTCTTGACCGTTTTTATGATGCGAAGCGTCACATTGGCAGAATTGAAAGGTTTCCGTGATGCCTTATTAGAACTTTGTATTCCAGTAGATTTATCAGCATATAATGCTATTGATTTATGCGGAACTGGTGGCGATGGAAAAGATACATTCAATATTTCAACTTTAGCTTCTTTTGTTACAGCTGGTGCTGGCGTAAAAGTGGCAAAACATGGGAATTACGGAGTTTCTTCGGTAAGTGGTTCTTCAAACGTTATGGAACATTTAGGAATCAAATTTACCAATGACACTGATTTTCTTGAGAAATCTATTGACAAAACTGGAATTTGTGTGTTACACGCGCCCTTATTTCATCCAGCTATGAAAAATGTAGCACCAATCCGAAGGGCTTTAGGTGTCAAAACATTCTTCAACATGTTGGGGCCAATGGTAAACCCATCCTTTCCTAAAAATCAAATGGTTGGTGTATTCAATTTAGAACTGGCACGTATGTATGGATATTTATATCAAAATACCGATAAAAACTACACCATTTTACATGCCTTAGATGGTTATGATGAAATCTCATTAACTGGCGCAACAAAAGCCATTCGAAATAACTCAGAAGAAATGCTTACTCCAGAAGATTTTGGAGTCCCACAACATACACAAACATCTATTTACGGAGGTGATTCTGTTGCTTCTGCAGCAAAAATCTTTACAGATATCTTGGAAGGAAATGGTACAGATCCGCAAAACAATGTGGTTTGTGCTAATGCAGGAATGGCGATTGCAACCGTGAAAGGATTGGAAGCAAAAGAAGGTTTTGAAATTGCCAAAGAATCGTTGCAATCTGGAAAAGCTTTAGATGTATTAAAAAAATTACAACAGTTAAGTAAATAACATATTTATCATTCCTCTTTAGATAGGAATCCAAAAAACATATAAAATTTTCACTCTTGAAAACAATTTTAGACAAAATTATAGCAGATAAATACAAAGAAGTCTCACTTAAAAAAAGTATCGTACCAGTGTCGGTTTTGGAGCGTTCGGCATTATTCGATCGTGAGCCTTCTTCTTTATCTGCAGCATTAAAAGCAAGTAATACTGGAATCATATCAGAATTCAAACGACGTTCGCCATCCAAAGCTGTGATCAATCAAAGTGCTAGTGTACAAGATGTCGCTACAGGTTACGAAAATGCAGGTGTTTGCGGTATGTCAGTTTTGACAGATGGAAAGTATTTTGGCGGTTCGTTAGATGATCTTTTATTAGCGCGTGCGAGTGCTCAATTACCAATTCTACGTAAAGAATTTATCATTGACGAATACCAAATTATTGAAGCAAAATCGTATGGCGCGGATGTTATCTTATTAATTGCCGCCGTATTGACAAGAGATGAAATCAAAAGTTTATCGGAAACCGCAAAAAGTTTAGGGCTAGATGTGTTGTTAGAAGTACACAATTTGGAAGAATTACAAAAATCCATCATGCCATCTCTAGACCTGCTAGGCGTTAACAATAGAAACCTAAAAACCTTCGAAGTAAGTACAGCGATTAGTAAAGAATTATCGACACATATTCCAGAAGATTTTGTAAAAGTATCAGAAAGTGGTATTAGTTCTGTGGCTGTTATTAAAGAGTTACAACCTTATGGTTATCAAGGCTTTTTAATCGGTGAGAACTTTATGAAAACTGAAAATCCAGGTGAAAGCGCTATGGAGTTTATAAATGAATTAGGTATATAGGTGTTTGGAAAGTACTGTTATTTTAGATAAATCATTCAATCTTTTAATTCTTAAATGAAAAATATAAAACTCAAAATATGCGGAATGAAATATGAAGACAATATGAAAGCAGTAAGTCAATTACAGCCAGAATATTTGGGTTTTATATTCTATAAGAAGTCGTCACGATTTTTTGACACGGTCATTCCTGAAATTCCAAAAGGAATCAAAAAAACAGGTGTTTTTGTAAATGCTACTGTAGAAGATATTTTCAAAAAAATACGTCTGCACGACTTGCAAGCTGTACAATTACATGGAAATGAAAGTGTGCAATTTTGTCAAGAATTACAACAACGCATTTCGACTCCGCTCAATGCCCGTATTGAAGTCATCAAGGTGTTTTCTATAAAAGATGAATTTGACTTTTCTACTTTGAAACCTTACGAGTCTTGTGTTGATTACTTTTTGTTTGATACGAAAGGAAAATTACCTGGCGGAAATGGCGTTACGTTTGATTGGACGGTTTTGGAAAATTATCCATCTACAAAACCCTTCTTTTTAAGTGGTGGCATTGGCCTAGAAACTATTTCTAAACTAGAAGCATTTTTAAAAAGTAAAGCTTCTACTTATTGCTATGCCTTGGATGTAAACAGTAAGTTTGAAATTGTTCCAGGATTAAAGAATATTGAAAAATTAAAAGGCTTTAAAGAGATAATAACATAAGTAATGTCATGCTGAATTTACACAAGAATTTAAAGAAAGCATCAGCATTTCAAAAGAAATAATATAATCATATAAACAATGAAAAAAACATATCACGTTAACGAAAAAGGATATTATGGAACATTTGGTGGCGCATATATTCCTGAAATGTTATATCCAAATGTTGAAGAGTTGCGTCAAAAATATTTGGAGATTATGTATGAAGATTCTTTTCAAGAAGAATACAAACAATTACTAAAAGACTATGTAGGTAGACCTTCTCCTCTATTTTACGCAGAACGTTTGTCTGCCAAATACAACACAAAAATTTACTTAAAGCGTGAAGATTTAAATCATACAGGCGCACACAAGGTAAATAATACGATCGGACAAATTTTAATGGCAAAACGTCTAGGAAAAACTAGAATCATTGCCGAAACTGGCGCTGGACAACACGGAGTTGCCACTGCAACAGTCTGTGCCTTAATGGGCATGGAATGCATTGTATATATGGGCGAAATTGACATTGCGCGTCAGGCACCAAATGTTGCTCGTATGAAAATGTTAGGCGCTGAGGTTCGCGCAGCTGTTTCTGGAAGTAAAACACTGAAAGATGCCACGAACGAAGCCATTCGTGATTGGATCAGCAATCCTGTGAACACTCATTATATTATTGGTTCTGTTGTAGGTCCGCATCCGTATCCAGATATGGTTGCACGTTTTCAAGCAGTGATTTCGGAGGAAATTGAATGGCAATTACACGAAAAAGAAGGTCGTTCGCATCCTGATCACGTAATTGCGTGTGTTGGTGGTGGAAGCAATGCAGCTGGTGCTTTTTATCAATACTTAGATGATGAACGCGTCAACTTAATTGCAGTTGAAGCTGCTGGAAAAGGAATTCACTCTGGTGAAAGTGCCGCAACTTCTGTATTAGGAGAAGACGGAATTATTCACGGAAGCAGAACACTCTTAATGCAAACCAACGATGGGCAAATTACAGAACCGTATTCGATTTCGGCTGGATTGGATTATCCTGGCGTTGGTCCAATGCATGCACATTTATACGAAAGCAAACGTGCAGAATTTATTTCTATTACGGATGATGAAGCCATGACAGCAGGATTGGAATTATCACAACTAGAAGGTATCATTCCTGCCATTGAAACCTCGCATGCTCTGGCGGTTTTTGATACACGAAAATTCAAAGAAAACGAAATTGTTGTCTTGAATTTATCAGGTCGTGGAGACAAGGATTTAAACACATATATTGATTATTTCAAACTATAACAATGAATAGAATAAATCAAAAATTACAAGAAGATAAAAAATTATTATCCATCTATTTTACGGCAGGTTATCCAAGTTTGAATGATACCGTTGGTGTGATCCAAGATTTAGAAAAAAGCGGTGTCGATATGATCGAAATCGGGTTACCCTTTAGTGACCCTTTAGCGGATGGACCAACGATTCAAGCGAGTTCCACACGAGCTTTGGAAAATGGAATGACAAGTGAATTGCTATTCAGTCAACTTGCAACTATTCGTGAAACAGTTTCCATTCCATTAATCATTATGGGATACCTAAACCCGATGATGCAATACGGAATTGAAGCTTTTTGTGCCAAATGCAAAGAAGTTGGTATTGATGGTTTAATTATTCCTGACATGCCTGTAGCTATTTATCATGAACAATATCAAGCTATTTTTGAAAAATACGGTTTGATCAATGTATTTTTAATAACACCACAAACATCAGAAGAGCGCATCCGATTTATTGACAGTATTTCCAACGGTTTTATTTATATGGTAAGTTCTGCTGGCACTACTGGCGCTAAAAATAGTTTTGGAAATACACAAGAAACCTATTTTGATAGAATTGGAAATATGAACTTAAAAAATCCACAGATTGTCGGTTTTGGAATTTCCAATCATGAAACTTTTACACAAGCTACTAACAAAGCCAAAGGTGCCATCATCGGAAGTGCTTTCATCAAACATATAACAACAAACGGTACAAAAACGATTGATACATTTGTAAAAGATGTATTGGGAGATACTTAGTTGAATAGGTAGTATATTTCGTAAAGCTGAATCAGATTCATCTTCAAATAACAGAAAGATATGACTTTTATTGGATGCCGAGACTTGGGCAAAAACCCTGTGCTGAACTCGATTGAATATTGATACCAGAGAACTAATCTATTTATTTTTCACTAAGATTATGTATGGAAACCAAACAGTTGCTGCGTTGTAAGCGCCTCGAAAAAGAGGCGTCAAATAACAGTTCTATTACAATAGTAATAATACTTTAAAGGTTTAGAGTCGTTTTTTACATCTATCTACATGAAGTAATACCTGTTATGGTTTGAAATTATAGTAATTTTAAATATGAATTGGTGTTAATTTAATAGCATATATTTTCTATCAAATCGATCCTTATTACTTACTAAAAAGTATCCATCTGCAAATAAACCAGATATAGGCATGTAAAACTTTTGAGATTCATTATTATGTACTTTATGATAAGTTACATTACCATCTGTATCGTATACGACATCATATAAAGCGGTAAATCCTAATGATCTTTCTTTAAAAATAACTTTCTTTTCAGGATTATTTAATACTTTTTCACCTGAATTCAATAATAGATGTAATTTTTCATTTTTTACAAAAGCGTTAAAATCATAGTGTTCTGATAGTTTGTATATTCCTCTACCCCATACTAATTCGCCAGAAGGATTTACTTTTAGTATTAAAAGAGTCAATTTAAACGAACCGTCTGTTTGAAACATAAATGGACTATTATCAAAATTATCAAAAAAGTCTTCACTTGGCTTTGTTTTTACAAGTATCATATGGGCTACCCCATTTTTATTTTCAATTATTCGATCTATTGAAAAACCTAATAACCAAGGATTTTCATCTGAATTAAAAACATCTTCAAAGATTTTTTTTGTAAAAATATTTGTTTTCGATGACTTTACAGTGAGGTCTGCCTTGTTTACAGTAAAGGTGCATGTTCCTTCAATTCTATCATATCCTTTATCTGCATAACATCCTAAAAGCTGAATTGTATTGTTAACAGAACGCATGCGAAGTGATTTTATAAATTTTCCTTCTGAAGTAATCTTTATAGTTTTAGTATCTACCTCATGTAAGCTTTGTAATTGAAATTGATAGTTTTCAATTTCATCATCAGAAGTAAATGCATAGGCATCAGTATGAATCCAAACCTTTTTGAGAAGAAAAATACTTCCTTCATTATCTACCAAAATCCCTTTTGGTTCAAAACCGAGAGTGTCATTTTCTTCATATTTATTTTTATAAATTGTTTTTAAGTTATCACTATCAAACACATACATATAGAAATGACATTTTTTTCTTTTGGCACTTCCCATAGCAATGGCTACATATCTGTTATTTCCTGATATGTCAAATCCCGTTTGTATAGAATGTTCATCCTTAAAGAAAGTTTTCCCTCTTATAATTGGAAGACGAACAAGTTGTCTCTTTTCGTAAGAGCCATTCAAAAGATCAAAAATGTAACAATTTATAATACGTTCACTTTTATCTGTTGCGTCTACTGTAAAAACTTTTACTTTATCCCCAAGGCGTACATGTCCTTTGTATGCCTCTTTTTTTCCTTTTTTTATAGTTACTTTGGTAATGAATTCTAGTTTATCATTCATAAGATCAGCAATGCAATATTTTTTTCCAAATCGCAATGTAAACAGATTCCCATTGTCTAATTTACATAATACATTAATATCATTTGCTTTATTTTTTTCTACAAATCGATCGCTTTTATGAATTTCCAATTCTGTAGGTGCTTGTGCTGATAAAAATTGTCCAATAAAAACCATAATAAATGGCAGTATATTTTTTTTCATTTTGCTTTATAATTGAAATTTTATAATGAATCATTAAATTAGCAATAAAAAGTTTCTTAACTCAACACAAAATGAAAAAAATTGTATGTATGCTCTTTATTATCTTATTTCTTTCTTGCGGAAGCGAAAAGAAAGAAACTATTGTTTCAAAAAGTGAATTATCACTTGCAGGTGTTTTGGAAGCTTATTATGACGAAGGTTTAGCACTCAATCCTTTAAATGCAACCTTTGCTGGAGATAATAGATTTAATGATCAATTTCCAAATGTATTGTCCGAGGAACATCATGAGAAATTAAAAGCGCATTACAGTAAGTTTCGAGATACTTTGAAAAACTTTGACGAAACCAATCTTAAAGATGGTGAAGAAATGAGCAAAGACATTTTGTATTGGGACTGTGACATGAATTTAAGAGCCCTAAGCTTTAAAAACGATCGTTTAATGCCTATTGATCAAATGTGGTCATTAAACTTAATGGTTGGTCAATTGGCAAGTGGTGCTTCTGCTCAACCATTCAATACTGTTGAAGATTACAATAATTGGCTGAAGCGTTTGGAAGGTTATAACGAATGGTTAAAAACTGCCAAAACAAATATGCAAGAAGGAATTGAAAGCGAGTTTGTATTGCCAAAATCATTGATCAAAAAAGTAATTCCGCAGTTTGAAATCTTGGCAGATGGTAATCTTGAAAAGCATTTATTTTATTCACCAATCAAGAATTTCCCTGAAGGTTTCTCTAACGAGGATAAAGACAAATTAACGAAAGCTTACAGCACATTTTTAACCGAAAAACTGGTTCCTACATTCAACGAAATGTATCAGTTTTTAAAGACGGATTATCTTAACGCTGGTAGAGAAAGTAGTGGAATTGATGGAACTCCGCATGGAGAAGCATATTATGATTACTCTATCAAAAATTATACTACAACCAATATGACTGCTGATGAAATTCATGAGTTAGGATTAAAAGAAGTAGCTCGAATTTTAGCAGAAATGGAAAAGGTTAAAAAAGCAGTTGGTTTTAAAGGTGATTTAAAAGCGTTTTTTAATTATGTCCGAGAGAACAAAGAATTAATGCCATATACAGAACCGCAACAGATTATTGACAATTTTAATGCGATTCATGACAAAATGAAACCTCAAATTGAACAATTGTTCGATATAAAACCAAAAACTCCATTTGAAGTTCGCCGCACAGAAGCATTTAGAGAAGCATCTGCGAGTGCTGAATATAATCCTGGTTCACTTGATGGAACGCGTCCTGGTATTTTTTACACACCAATTCCAGATGCTACAAAGTACAATGTATTTTCTGATGAAGCCTTGTTTTTGCATGAAGCAATTCCGGGACATCATTATCAAATTTCATTAACGCAAGAGAATAAAAATTTGCCAGATTTTAGAAAAACGCTATGGTATAGTGCATACGGAGAAGGTTGGGCCTTGTATACTGAATCTTTAGGAAAAGAGTTAGGTTTGTATGAAGATCCATATCAGTATTTTGGGATGTTAGGTATGGAAATGCATCGTGCTATTCGTTTGGTAGTGGATACAGGAATGCATGCCAAAGGTTGGACACGTGAGCAAGCGATTGAATATTCACTGAACAACGAAGCAGAAAGTGAAGCTAGTATTATTTCTGAGATTGAGCGTTATATGGCAAATCCGGGACAAGCATTATCATATAAAATCGGACAATTGAAAATTCGTGAGTTACGTTCAAAAGCGGAAGAAGCACTTGGTGATACATTTGATATCAAAGAATTCCACAATCAGGTATTGAGTACAGGTTGTATTCCGTTGCAATTGTTAGAAGATAAAATCAACGCATGGATTCAAAAAAACAGCAACAGCGTTCAATAAAAAAACCAAAACTTCATCCTTTAAATAAACATCTAGGACGATACGATTTTAAGGTCTTGACAAAAGCTTGTCCTGAGTTAAAATCGTTCGTTTCTGTAAATAAGTTTGGTGATGAATCCATTAACTTTTTTAATCCAAAAGCTGTAAAAATGCTCAATAAAGCATTGCTGCAACAGTATTATGGAATCAATTATTGGGACATTCCGGAAGGTTATCTGTGTCCACCAATTCCTGGAAGAGCAGATTATATTCATCATTTAGCGACGTTTCTCGCAGAACACAATCAAGGAAACATTCCAAAAGGAGAAAAAGTGACTTGTTTAGATATTGGTACTGGCGCAAATTGTATTTATCCAATCATTGGCACGCAAGAATATAATTGGGCATTTATCGCGTCTGATATTGCCGAAACTTCTCTTGATAATGCTAGAGAAATCATTCATAGAAATCATAACTTAAAAGATCGTATTGAGCTTCGCCATCAAGAAAATCCCAATCAAATTTTTAGAGGAGTTGTGCAACCAAACGATCAAATTACTATTACGCTTTGTAATCCGCCTTTTCATAAATCAGCCAAACAAGCTCAGGAAGGAACACAGCGAAAATTACAAAACTTACAAGGAAAGAAACCAACGAAAACCGAACTTAATTTTGGCGGACAAAGCAATGAATTGTGGTGTAAAGGTGGCGAAAAGAAGTTTATCAAAAACATGATTAAAGAAAGCAAACAGTTTTCAAAGCAATGTCAATGGTTTAGTACTTTAGTTTCAAAAGAAGTGAATTTACCTGCTATTTACGATGCTTTGAAACGTGT
>NZ_JAKVBC010000052.1 GCF_022447245.1 Kordia sp.
GGTAATACTTACTGTGTAGAAATAAAGAGTAGCAGGAAATCTAAACTAACAGAGGGAGAACTAGAATGCAAGCAGGAATTAGAATCTGTTGGCGTGGCGTATTGGGTTATTTATAGTGTAGATGATGCCATGAAAATGCTAAAAATTAGATAATTCTAAAAAAGGTAGTACACAAATCAAGCGTACTACCTTTTCTATTTCTAGTCTTTGTGCTTAATAGTTTGGTTTTTCGCTAGACTTTTCCTATATTGCATAAGTAGGTTATTTTTTTTACTCTATCATGTAAGAAATATTGCAGATGTTGGTAGCATCTGCTTTTTTTATTTCTAGTCTTTGATAAAGACACCGTTTCTAGTTTTCCCTGTTCTGTTTTTAATTTCATTCCAAGCAGCCTGTAAGCAATCTACGGGATCTAAATCCAACTGAGCGGATAAGATAATAAGAGTTACAAGACTGTCGCCTATCCCATCAATTATACCTGCCTTATCATTTTTCAGCAATGCGCCTGTCAATTCTCCTACCTCCTCATTAACTTTTAACATCTGCTTAGATGCGTTTAAACTACTCAGTATGCCCTTATCTTTTGCCCACTGCTCAACTTTATATTGCAAGTCTTCAAATGTCTCTACTGGCTTAAATTCGTGTCTTTTTGGCATTGTTTTATTTTTTGTCTGATTAAATCTTTATCTATCCATTCGCCTGTCAACTCTCTGTATATGTAATCTAATGCTTTTATTAAATCTTCCTGCTTAGTTTCTGTGCTTTTCTTTCCTGCTCTAATTAGGTATTTTAGTGCATTGATTCTACAGAAACCTTCTACGTCTAAACCTTGACTTTTTGCCCATGTGACAACATCAATGCTGCTGCCTTCGTTTGTGTAGTGATCAAGACTATTCATAACCAAATGCTTTTAATGTTAGCGGAAACCTATTTGTTTCTCTGACTTGCTCTAGCATCATTTGTGCTATTGTGCGTATTTCTAGCTGCGCATTAGGGCTGTTTCTAAGTCGCTGAAAGTGCATAAATGATCGCATATTAAATGCCATTGTAAAGTTTAGCATTTTGTTGTATCCTAAAAAGTACCTAGCAGTTTCTTTCGCTCGTTTACGTGTAAGCCCTTCTTTATTTTGTAATTCATTTATAGCATAATGGTATAGTTTCTCGCCTTGCAGTGTATGGTTTTGAAGTTGTATTTTTACACGATTAGCACCGTATGATTGAGATGTGTAAGAATCCCAGTCGTTAGGTATGTAGTGTTTATCTTCTAGCTCTTTGTATCTTGCACTTTCTGTATTTATAGAAATACCTATTCGATGTTTTAAGCAATGTATGTGCGTTGCAATATCCGCAACTATATTAAATTGCAAATAACAAAACTCAAAAGGTGTGTGGTGACCTTCTTTAGCTAACATTGAAATTAACTCTTGCGGTGTCTTTTTTTTGGTTTTACAAATAGCATCAAACATAGCTTTTGTCCTATCTTCTACATTGTCGGGTATCTCTATATCTAGCTCTCTAAATGTAGATTGCCAAGCAGCCAAACAAAAACTTTTATCTGATCCTGATATGTCCATTAGTGTTACTCTAAGATTCTTCTGCATCTTGTTCGTCTTGTTGTTGTTTCTTTAATCTTTGCGCCTTCAATCTTTCTTCTAGCTTTTGCTGTAGTATATTTTTGCACTGATCCAAACTAGATAAACCCTGTGCTATGCACTTATGGCTGCCTTTCTCTGTTCTGTTTAAATCATCTGCATTAGTACACCAAACGCTATATAAATACACGTTTACTGTGTTTCCGTTTTGATCTATTGCTGTAGTAGAATATGCTGAAATATACCCTAGCTCAACACTAGAATTTAATTTAGAATATACACAGTATCTGCGTTGTAGGCTTGGTCCTGCTGACCATGTAATAAGGCTTTCTATTCCTGCCATGATATTATTTTTTAGTTGGTTTAAAAACATTGTTCTATAAATTCATGCACATATACTACATGATTTTTATAAGTTGGTACTATGTCTGACCTGTTTAGTAATTGAATGTGTCTAAAGTAGTCTTTTCCAGTATCTACTAATATAAAAACGCCTTGTTTTTGGGGCGGCAAGCCATTAACAGTAAAATGATTATCAGATTGAACTAATATGTTTTTTTTAGAATTACCTATATTTATTGTAAAATGCTTTTCTTTTGGTACTATAGTAATAGGTGTGTCTGTTTTTAACATAGCAGGAATCTCAATACATGTATCTAAGTGTTGTCTGTCTTTTGTTAAGCAGTCCTCTAATGATATGAGCACAGGGTAAGTGCATTTATTAATAAAAGATATGTTCATAATACTAAATGTATGGTACTCTAATATCTTTTTCGCCTTTAAGTGCATTTTCTGCATACTTCTCGGCTTGTACTACCATTCTATCGTGGCAAGTTTCTTTCTTCTTTCTACTTCCGTGTATGTTGGCAGTTATTCGCAAAGCCTCTTTTATTACTTCTAATTGAAATTTGTAAATCGTTATTTCTTCCATTTTATTAAGTTTTAGTTCATTAAACCAGTACTGTGTACAACAATACCTATACGCCATACAAGTACAGGCGCATAGCCAAACCGATATATTCATGATGTTTTATTTTTGATGTTATAAAAAAAGGCGCTCAACATTCACTGCTAAACACCTTGTATTTGTACTCAATTATTTCTTTATAAAACATTATACTTCAATTATTATAATACTAAAGATACTAAATATAAACGTATTATTCAAATTGTACGCCTTTTAGTTATAAAAACGCCTGCATATTTCCCAACGTGCACACGTTCAACTAAAAAAACATCAATAGGCTAGAGGCTTTTTAAATCTGCAATTAGGGATATAATACGTTCAAGTATGTTAATAGATTTCATAGTAATGTTGTGCGCTAAGTGTTTTTCTATTCTAAGCTTAGATACGATTTCTTCAGTCTTTAGTGCTATGTCAGCATCTAAGATGTCAAAATCATTCCAATCTGCTTTTGTAGCTGTTCTGATAGTGCCTGCTATCTTAAAAACGTTATCTGTCAAGCCTAAGCCCTCCATAAAGTTGAATTTATTGTCTTGTAGTGCATTTTCTACTTCTACGATAGTGTCTATCACTACGTCTATTGCTTTCCAAAATGTCTGTGTCGCTAACTGCTTTTTCTCGTTTTGCATTTTTTGTATTATTTTTGTAAATTAAATAGTGACAATATACGCAAAAACATCATATAAAACAATATTATACAGTTTTAAAAACATTCTAAAACATCTTAAAATGGCATTCAAGAAAGGTAATAAACTTGGTCCAGGTCGTCCTAGAGGGCTAAGAAACAAAAAAACACAAGAAGCAAAAGCAAGAGTAGAAAAAGTATTATCTATGATAGATCAAACTATAGAAGAAGACATTGCAGAATTATCAGCTAGTGAGCGTGTAAAAACATACGTTGCACTATTGGAGTATCAGTTACCAAAACTACAACGTGTTGCACTAGCTAATGACGATGAAAGCAAAGAACAAAGCTTTAAGATACAGATTATAAATAATAGTACAGAAATAAATGATTCAAGCAAGTAATGTATTTTGGAGAAATTACACAAGTAAAAAAAGAATAGTAATTAATCGAGGTGGTACACGTGCTGGTAAAACTTATTCTTTGTGTCAATTACTTGCAAGGTGGCTGTTAACTGGTGAACTAAGACAAGGCGAAATAATAAGTAGTGGTGTATGTAGTGTAGTTCGTAAAACATTACCTTCGTTAAAAGCAACAGCACAAAAAGACTTTGAAGAAATATTGACTAATTGGGGTGTACTACATTCTAAAGTTAGACATAGAGTAGTTGACAGGGAATATATATTTGATGGTCGAGTAGTTGAGTTTTTTAGCGTAGATGATCAGCAGAAAGTAAGAGGTAGGAAGCGTAAAATATTATTTTGCAATGAAGCTAATGAGCTAAACTTTGATACTGATTTCTTTCAGTTGCTTATCCGTACTGAAAATACTATTTTTATAGATTTCAATCCATCAGATCCGTATACGTGGATTAAAACAGAATTGGAGGATAAGAGAGCGCATACAATGCAAGATGTGCAAACGATTATTAGTACGTATTTAGATAATCCATTTTTGCCCAAGTCTTTAATTAAAGAGGTTGAGTCTATTAGTGATCCTGATTTACGCAAAGTGTATGTGCATGGACAATATGGAATAATCAAAGGCTTAATATTTCCTAAAGTTACGATTGTTCCCGAAATGCCCGAAATATTAAAACGTCCTGGTGGTGGTCTTGACTTTGGGTACACAAATGATCCGACTGCACTGTATCACTGTGGTTTTTACAGGGGTGGACTTTATATAGATGAACGAATGTACAGCGTTGGCATGGAAGATGACGACATAGTAGAATCAATAAAATCTAGTAAGCTAAGAAACCTAATTACATATGCAGACAGTCAAGAGCCAAAAACTATCAATGCACTGAATAGAATGAATGTAACTGTAAAAGGTGCTGTAAAAGGTAAAGATTCGATTAAGTACGGAATAAAAGTAGTTAAGAAGTACCCTATTTTTATAACAGCTACAAGCCAAGGTTTACTGAAAGAACAAAAACTATATAAATGGCTAGTAAATCCAGATGGTCGAGCTACTAACAAGCCTATTAATAAATTTAATCATGGTTGGGATGCAGTAAGATACTATACAGTGATGACAGTAGGTCAAGGCAGGAATGTACAGGCATTTGGATAAGTTATCAATTATTTGTATATTGTGTAATCAAATAATATAAAAAACATCATGGATAAACAACAAGCTTACAACGACATTATACAGCATGCTAACGAACTTGTGCAAAAAGTGCAGGAGTTCCAAAAAGTGCATAAGTATCACAAGCGCATGCAGCTAATCAAGGCATTACATCACAGATTAAAGCAGCCGCTTGACATGCTGAACAAGCAGAATAAACCAAGTAGGTTTAAGCTAGTTACAACAGGTAAAGGTAAAGCAAAAGCACAACCACTAGCCAAGATGCCAGTACAAGAAACTGAAGGCACTGTATTAGCTGATAATAGCCCCGAAGGCATGCGCAAAATCAAAGAAAACAAAGCAGTGTTAGACGCTCGCTTTAACTCGTTTTGGTCTGCGTACGATTATAAGCGCAACAAGCAAGATGCACGAAAAGTATGGGATAGTTTAGAGGAGTGGGAACAAGAAGATGCAGTAAAAGGTATTAAGGCTTATAAAGAATCAAGCGGTGCTAAAATAGATTTACCTGCAACATATCTAAGGGCTAAAGCATGGGCATAATGAATGATCACGAAAATTATCTAAGAAAGGCAAGCAATGATAAGCAAAAGTATTTTGTAGGTGAATATGTGAAAGTAAGAATAGAGTTTAAAAAAATTAATAGATGGCTGTTTTGTTACTTTGCTTGCATATTGCCTGTTTTACTTTTTGCCATAAAAGCTGTATTAGATGTCGAAGATCCTAGTTTTAATGCAAGTAGGGTTCTTTGCGGTGTTTTTGCTATTGCTGCTTTTGTTTCGGTATATTCAGTTAGTTTAGCGTCTACTGAGGGTAAATTGTACACAAAATATACTAGAGTTGTCGAATGTAGGATAATTGGCGTTTTTGATAAAATAGCCGTAGATTACAACAGCAAAGTATATCAAGTTGATGAAAAAGATATATCTAAAATATGAATGAACACGAAGATTATATAAGATGCGAGCGAGAAACCATAGATCAAAACGACAATAGTATTATTAGAGCTAGTACTATTATGCTTGATGAAGATACAATATACATTAGTCAAGAAATGTTTTTCAATGGTGCATCTGTAAGTATAAGCCGTGTAGAGTTACCAATCAGTATTATAGAAGAAATAGAAAACATCGGAAATGGCACGAATCAAGATAGCTAACAAGCATTATGATTATCCTGAGGATTGGCAAGACATAACATTAAGTAAATTTACTATTTACCTAAAGATAGAAATGCCAACAGGACTACACATAGTAACTACAGAACACGAAGCGGATAAATGGCGTGAGCAGGTGCTAGAACTACCACTAAGCGAACAGGCAGCCGCATTTGAATATTTTGTAGCTGTGCTTAGTCACTTCTGCATGATAGATGAACAAGTACTGATTAGATGCAAACTAAAGCAAGTAGAAACTTTATTTTGGAAGTTGTTTAACCTGCTTAATACTGTTTGCACTGCTGAATATACTGAAACGATAGAGCATAACGGACAGACTTATTATCTACCTAGTCAGTTTATGCAAAATAGCACGGTTGGTGATTTCTTAGAAGCCTGTCAGCTAGAAATGGAGTACAGCAAGATTAAAAACGGCAAATTTCAGCATTTAGCTAAACTTATGTGTATTTTATGCCGTAGAAGTAAAACAGAGCAATACAGTGATGCTTTATTAGCCCGTGAAGCTATATTTATGCAATGCAGTGTGGATAAGGTCTGGCAAGTAGCTTTTTTTTTGCAGCAACAAAACAGGAAATATCAAGAAGGTTTAGCGACTTATACAAAGCTAGCCCTAAAAGGTATCTTGAAGTTGCAGCAGGATCAGAGCAATTAGAACAAACCTACGGATACTATCTAACATTAAAACGCATTGCTGAAAGTCCTGCTTTGTTAGATCCTAGTTTGCCACCTATCAAAGCTGCTGAACGTGTGCCGCTCTACATGGCTTACACTTATTTAAGCGCTGAAAATGCACAAGCAGAGTATGAAAACAGGTATTTTGAGGAATCGCAAAAACGTAACAAATGAACTTAATCGAACTATCAAACATATTCCACAACATCGCCAAAGGTTTAGACTTTAAGTTCTATCATTATGGACTACCGCAGGATATAAACACTAATGGCATTGATAATTCATTCAATGTAAGCAATTCAGTTGGCGTTGAATATCCTGCTGTTTATGCTGTTGTGTCAAATTGGCAAACAGCTACAAGTAGACCAAATGCCACAATAGATGTAGTTTTATTGTTCTGCATTCCTCAATTTTATGAGAATGACAGTACATCAAGTACTAAAAGTATCTTAGAGCGCACCGAACAGTTGAGACAGTTGCAAAACAACTTCATGCGCAACTTGCAAAAGATAGGGCTAAAGAAAGGTCTAAATTTTCCTGTTGATAATCCATTTAGCTTGCAACCAAATGAAGGCAACTATACAACAGAAGTGTTTACTAATGCCTACAATAATAGACTGATAGTATTAGATACTCGCTTTAGTATGCAGGTACTTCTAGACTGTGAAAATGTTGCAGTAGATGGTAGTACAATCAATGCTGCTTATCCTATGCCTGTGAGTGATACTAATGATTATGAATTGATAAAACCTGTGTAGCGTGATAGAAACAATTGAAGAACTAGCAAATAAAATAGGTGTCCTAGTAGTAGATGCAGTTAAAAAGCAATTCTTGCTACAAGGGCACAAGCTAACAGGCAAGTTAATTGACTCAATAGAACAGCAAGTGCAAACACGAGTATCAGGAGCAAGAATACAAGTGCTAGCTGAAAATTATGCTAAGTTTGTCAATAATGGTGTGGCTGCTGCAAATATACCTTTCGGTGGTGGTAGTGGTGCAAGAACATCTAAATACATACAAGGCTTAAAAAACTTTGCTAGATTACGTTTTGGTGTGTCAGACAAAGAAGCTTTATCCATTGCTTTTGCTATTGCTAGAAAGCATAAACGTGAAGGTATGCGAACTAGATCAAGTAGTAGGTTTAGTAAAACAGGTAAACGTACAGAAGCTATTGAAGATGCACTTGCAGAAGTGGACGACGAATTAAATAAAATGATTGAAGATACTTTAGAGGTTATTATAAATCTAAGTATTGAGCAAAAAATATAATAATGACAGAAGCACAAGCAATCACAATGCAATCTAATATAACTAGTGTTAATATAGCATTAGGTCATATAGATAGAACCTGTATCTTGTTAAAAATGTACAATACGGGTAATTACAGCGAGCATTGGAAAGCATTAAATATACCTATTGAACGTCTAGAGGCTTACAATGCAGCTACCTATGAACAGCAAGTAGCATTCATCAGAGTGGCGCAACCTCTGCAACTATCAGATACCTTTGCAGCAGATTTTGAAACAAATGCAGCTAATGATGATGTATTAGACGCATATTTAAACCCGTAGCTTATGCCATTTATCACACAACCACCTAGTAATCCTGTTAGCGCATATCGTCCCGTATTGTTTCAGACGTTTGTTTTTGCTCCTACTTTTATAGATGAAGTTGTAAATGCTGTAGTAACAATCACAGACGTAGACACTAGCGCACAAATAGCACAATATAGACTGCAACCTGTTAGCGATTTAGGTGGGGTTTTGTTTAGTTTTGACATTGACGTGCAGCAAGCTTTACAAGACTATTTACAGCCTAACAGTCAAACTAAATCAGATAGCGCACCTAATGCAGATGGACAAGCATATTTTAACCTAGACACAGGTTTGTATGTGAACTTTACAGTCACTATTACTTATGAGTACATAGATGTTGCAACAGGACTGCTAACTGACATAGGGTTAACAGACATTACTACACAGTTAACAGCTACAGCAGCAACAAGGCAACATGATGAAGTAATGAACTTAGATAACTATGTGTTGACTCTTGGCGCACCACTTGAAAGGCTATTGACCAACTCTACAGCAACACAAAATATACAATTAGAAGAATCTGCAACAGTATCTTTTATTGGTCGTGACTTTGGAGCTAATATATTAGCTTTACGTGTGCGCACATTTGATGCCGCAGGTGTGGTAATTGACGATGGCACAGTAAATATAAGTACACCTTTATCTGACTTCTACCAGTTTACTTGCGGTTGTGGTCCTAATGAGATTAGAAATATTACATTTACAGCAGGATCAGTTAATATTGATAATCCTAGTGTTGACAGCTACACAGTACAGATTACAACAGCATTAAATGTGCCTGTCAGTGAGTTAAAAACATATAAATTAAAGTCTGTTTGTGAGGATTCAGAACTAAGATTGCATTTCTTAAATGCTTTGGGTGGTTTTGATGCTTATACATTTAGTAATACTAAAGTACAGTCTATTAATGTGACAGGAACAACGGCACAGAAGCCGCTTGCATGGTTTAACGCAGCACCACAAAACACACTAAGCGACAAAGGTACATTTAGTTTAGAAAAGACAGCTAGTACTAAATTTGAACTAGAAAGCCTAGATCTAGAACCTAGTACAGCTTTATGGCTAAAAGAGTTACTTTATTCTGTAGAGGTCTACATAGAAACATCACAAGGTTTACAGCCTGTAGTAATCGAAGATGTAGTGCAAATTGTAGAGACTAAGACAGGAAATAGACAGCTAGTCAAATATAACTTAGTAGCTGTTTTGGCTAATGATAAGATAATTCAATACACATAGTATGGCAGAGATCGAAAAGCTAGAAGAAGAATTGAGGTTAAAACGGCAAGAGATTAAAAACGGCATACTAGTAGGTATGCAATATGCGGCTGCTCATGATAGAATGTTGCAACTTATTAGGAAGATTAGAAAGCTGAAAAAATGATAAGATAATCCAATATACATAGTATGAGTAAAATAGAAATTAAAGATCAAGCATACATTGATGCTTACGATAAAATAGGTCACAAGTATTTTTGCAGAGGATCAGACCAAGATTTAAAAGAATGGGGACAAACATATCTATCTATTAGGTCGATTAAAATTGAAACTATTAAAACTGCTTTAAAGTACAGGGATTTAAAAGTATACAAGGTTCTTAATGAAATTTTAGGCGGTAAAAATATGTTATAAATGAAAAAGTATATACGAATAAAAGTAGCCGACCAAGAACTAGATTTTGATCCTGATAACCTAAACCTAGATTTAACATTCTCTATCACTGATAAAGATGATATTTCTAGTACTCAAGGCTCAAGGTCTGAACGTTCTGTCACTCTACCTGCAAGCAAGCAAAACAAAAGCGTATTGCAAGGTGTCAAAGGTTTGCAGACTGCTAGTATAGAAGTCAATGGTGTACCTGTTTTGCAAGGCACAGCACAGCGCAAAGAGAATAAACAACGTGGTGGTGCATATCAGTTGCAGGATAAAAAATACAACGTGGCGTTCTTTGGAAATAATGCAGGTTGGTTTACTTTACTAAAAGATAAATTCTTAGGCACAAACCTAAACTACTCTGATTTAGTACATGATTTTGATGTAGTAGAGATCGAAAACGGGCTATTTAGTGTTAATGCTAGTTTGCAGGACTATTGCTATGCTATTGTAAAACGTGCGCCTTTTGGTGGTGTTAATTTCATAAATGCTTTTGAATGTTCACCTGCTTTGTATATCGCACCTTTGTTGACTCGCATTTTTAACAGCGTAGGTTACACGATAGATAGTAACTTTCTGGAAAGTGAGTTAGCACAAAGCTTGATACTACCTGTATTGCTACCAGATAAATACAATACAGCATTTTCAGAAGAATATTTAAATATCAGTGCAGAAAAAACAATCACTACTGCTGCTAGCCCTAACGCACAAATTGTATATGACAATCAAACTAAAACGCCACCTAACGCACCATTTAACCCGTACATAGCATCTGATCCAACTTTTCCAAGTGGATTACTAGCAGGTAGTACGACATACACAGCGCCTTACGATCAATTTGTTGAAATCAAGGCAAGCATTATAATAAATAATGTTACTGTAATAGGTACACAAAGCCCACAATTTATTTTAGTAGATAGTAACGGTAATGGACCTGTAGGTAATGTTTTTACACCAACATTAAGTGATGTTGATCGAATTATAGAATTAAGCGGTATATTTCAGCTAAACGCAGGAGAAAAGATAGCAGCAGGTGTAATTAATCTAGCTACACAGTATCAATACGATATTACAGGCGGTACATTTGAAGTTAGAGGCGAAGCACTGATACGTAAAGGTGTGCCAATTGACTTTAAGTTTTTATTACAAGATTGGCTAATAACTGATTTTATCAAAGGTGTTCAGCACTTATTTAACCTCAAGTTTGATACAGACGATGCAGCCCGAACAGTAAAAATAGAACCTTCTGATAATTGGATAAACACACAACCACCTGCAACACAAGATATACAAGCTGGATTTTATGAAGGTGGTGCAGATATAACACAAAGACTAGACCTAAGTAAAGATTCTAGACGTATCAATAAAGTAGATGTAGCTGAAAGCTATCTATATAAGTATAGAGACCCTGCAAGCGATCCGACATATGAAGTACTAAATGTAAATGAAGAAGTGCCCGTTTATGGTGCTAGGTATGATCTAGACACAGAAGTTTTTAACGAGTCAACACAAGATGACGAAAATCCATTTTTTGCACCTACTCTACACTTGTTAGATACAGATATTAGAGCTATTGACTCAGATATAACGCCTTTGGTGTCTATTGTTTGGAGTAACAACTATAAAGATAGCCCTAATGCCTCTGAAAAAGTAGATACTAACAGTCCTAGAATACTAATTAAACCTGATCCGTTAACCCGTACAGATGTCGATGGGAAAATACAGTTTTCTAGTGCTACTAATCCATTTGGTGCACCAATTATACAAGTAGTTAACAATCCTGTTGCATTTGCGGTTAATTTCAACGATCAAACAGGATTAGAACCTAGTTTGAGCTACTCAGATGTTACAGTAAACAATAACACACAATTTGGACTATTCAGAAGATTCTATCTAACGCAATATAGCAGGATTAATCAAGCTGTGCAGCTAGAGTGTTACATCAAATACAACACACTAGATATTTTGCAATTAGATTTTGCACAAAAAGTAGTAATCAACAATCAAAGATATATACTACAAGAAGTAGAGTCATGGTCACCACTAACCAACACAACAACTAAAACAACATTATTGCTAGATGCTGCGCCAAATGACAGCGATGCAGCAAAAACTATTAACGCAAACCAAATCGGTTTATTAAACATTCTACAGTAATGACAAAAGAAATAATCTTAGATATACAGATACAAGGCACTAAGAAAGTTATTGAACTGCAAGAAGAAATTAAAAACATTAGAAAGCAGATCAAAGACACTAAACAAGAAGATAGAGATAGTCCTGCATTTGATAACTTGATCAAACAGCTTGTAGTTGCACAAAATGAGTTAAAAAAAGCCAAAAAAGAAGCCAAAGGTTTTAAAGAGGAGGTAGAAGAAACAGCAGACGAATCTACAGGCGCTTATAAAAAACTAAGTAAAGAACTTATCAAGTCTCGCAGGAGACTAAAAGACCTTGCAGCCGATGGTAAAACCAATACTAAAGAGTTTAGAGAGCTAACAGCACAGGTAACAAAGCTAGATACTAGGCTAAAGGGTATTGATAAAAGCGTAGGACAGTTTCAGCGCAACGTGGGCAATTATTCTGGTGCATTACGTTTGGCAGGTCGTCAAACTAGAGAGTTTGTAGGGGCTATCGGTGGCATACCACCTGCTGCTAATCTCGCTGTCGGTGCATTTGCTGTATTAGGTAATTTGCCTCAAATCATTCAGCAATTTGACGAAATAGCGACAGCAATTGACGATTATATAGCTAGTTTTACTGTAGCAGGTCGTTTAAACAAGCGTTTTGCAGAAACATTCGATAATGTTGTTGATGGATTTATAGAAGAAAAAGCAGAAATAGACAGTTTAGTAGTTGCGGCAACTGATGAAACATTAAGTAAAGAACAACAGATAGCAGCACGTCAAAAGCTAGAAGAAATATCAGGTGTTACACTAACCAACATAGAAGACGAAACGCAACTACTAGAGCAATTAAAACTAGCTCAAGATGCGGCTACAGAATCATTAATAGAAAACACTGTACAGCAAGCTAGAGCAAATCTAATTTCTGATATCACTAAAGAGATTGTCGAAAACGAAAGAGACAGGTTACAACAGTCTAAAGATTTAAGGGAATCGTTTTTAGGGCAAGGTATTGATGCTTTTGCGGAATTTGCTAAAGATACGGATAAGATTACAAACATAGTTGCAGATAACTTTGGCAAAACACAGACATTTACTGAATCTTTAATAGATGAAGCTAGGAATAATAGCAGGGATTTACTACAGGAGGAGTTACAAAACTTAGACCTAGTACTACAGCCATTAGAGCAGGTTCTACGAGAAAGTTTAACAGCAGTTGGCGATTTTTCGGGGGCTGCTAAAGGTACGGCAGAAGATCTAAATGAAGATCTAGCAAAGCAGAACGAAAAAGCAGCTAAAAAAAGATTTGAAGCAGCAAAGAGAGAACTTGAAAGACTACAGAAGTTAAGAGAAAAAGCCTTAGCAGATCAGCTAAAACTAGAACAGGCTAATGCAGCACAACTTCTTAAATTACAAGATCAGTTTGTAGATGCTCAAATCAAGAACATACAAGACGAAAAACAAAGACGAATTGCAGAAATAAACAGAAGCTTTGAAAAACGATTAGATACAAGGCAAAAGAACTTTGATAAACTAAAAGCTGATGCAGTAAAACAAGAACAACAACTAGCAGAAGCATTTGGAGAAGGTTCTGCACAGGTTATAGCGTTTAGAAAGCGTAATGCAGAGCAGGTAGAGCAGATCAGCAAAGAACTAACTGCAATCGAAGTAGAGGAAGAAAAGCGCAGACAACAGCAGATTTTAGACGTACAAGAAGATTTTGCACAAAAGCGATTTAAGCAACAGTTAGACAATGCAAAAGCACAAAGTGCAGCTATACAAGCTGAACTAACAAACGAACTAAACAGAATAGAACAAATACGTGCGCAAGGTGATATTACACGTGAACAAGCAGAAAAACAAAGCTTAGAGCGTAGAAAACAGTCTATAGTTGATCAATTAGTAGCACTCGAAAAACAAAGAATACTGCTAAATGAGTCTGAGTTAGAAGATATTGACGACCAAATACAGCAAATTGTGTCTAAGCGTCAAGCCTTAAATACTCAGCTAGCACAACTAGAAGAAAAGCAAACAGACAAAGTTAAGACAGAAGCTAAAAAGCGTACTGATAGTCAAATTAAAACCATTGACGCAATATCTAAGACTTTTACAGATAGCATTGGTTTTATTGATCAGTTTACACAAGGCATTGACCAAAGACAACAGCAAAGATTTGAGCTTGAGAAGCAGCAACAACAAAAAAGACTCGATGCACTAAATGAACGCCTAAACAAAGCGAGTGGACTAGAAAAGAAGTTCCTAGAAAAGCGAGTGCAAGAAGAAACGACAGCAGCTAATGAGATAGCAGCAGCACAAGAACGAGCGCAAAGGCGAGCAGCAAGAACACAAAAAGCCATTGCGATAGCACAAGCAGCCATAAATGGTGCATTAGCTGTAACTAGAATCTTATTACAAACTACGGATTTTACACCAGTACAGGCATTCAGAGCAGCAGCAGTAGCAGGAGCAATCGCAACGACAGCAGCACAGATAGCCGTAATATCCGCACAACCACTAGCCACAGGTGGTGTAGTTGGTAAAAATATAAAAGGTAAGTCTATTAAGCGCAGTAATGGAGATGATACGCTAACAACGTTAAAAACAGGCGAGGTAGTACTAAATAAAACACAACAGGCTAGACTAGGTGGGGCTAAAACATTTAGATCTATTGGTGTACCTGGTTTTGCTACGGGTGGCATAGTTAGCGCACCATTACCACCACCAAACATTGTTACTGCTCCAAATCCTGTGCAAAGTACCAAAGTGCTAGAACAGATTACAAAGCTAAGTATAGAAACTGCTAATAAGCTAAACAAACTAGAAGTAGTCTACACGACAAATACTAGGGATGCCATACAGCGTGATGATACAGACAGAGCAGAAATAAAAACTAGAGCTACATTATAAAAAAAGCACTCTACATCGCTGCAAAGTGCTACCCAATCAAAATTATATACTCTCCCAATAAAATAAACGTTTTTTAATCCGTTATCAACATAAAAATAGCAAATTAAAACTACAAATACAAATGTTGTACGAGATAAAAATACCAAACGAGCTACACGACGACTTGAAAGCACTACTTGAGAAAATGCGTACAGATATGTACATAAATCTAAATGAAGCTAGGTTTATGCTAGAAGTGTATTATAGGTATATTGATGTAAAACACGGATACGACGTAAAAGTATGGGCTAGACGCAATCAGAGTTGCAAAAACTGCGTAAACAACGCAAAGAGAGCATTAATAAAATACTTTAATGAACTACAAGCAGATGACACAGAAAGATAAAAAACAAAAACATGCAAACACTAAGTTTGTAGAATTAGCTCAACAAAGGTTTAAAGAATGGGCTAGAATCAAGGGGCTAGAATGCTCTGTAGATAACTTTTTGTTGTTTATGCTCAAGCATTCACTACTTAGGGAAAAAGTAATTAACAGATACTTAGTAACGCAGTTATATAAAGAATATAGAGCAGAGGGTACAAAATCAGAACAATGTATTTATCAAGTTTCGGACGTTGTACCCTATGAGCGAACAATTATATATGATATACTGAAAAATTACAGTAATCATTTTAATGAGAATAAACTCACTTTGAAGTAGTACTAAAAGATTACATTGGAATTATCTTGCAGTTAGGTAGCAATGCCTTAATTTTATCTATCTCATTTTCGCTTATTGGGTTATCATCAATCCAAAGCTTTTTAAGATTTTGTAGTTGTCCGATAGATTTAGGTATGGAGCTGATGATGTTGTCCTTCAAAATAAGCGATCTAAGATTTTGTAGTTGTCCGATAGATTTAGGTATGGAACTAAGATTGTTGTGATCCAACCAAAGCACTTCAAGATGCTGTAGCTGTCCGATAGATTTAGGTATGGAACTCAGATTGTTGCGACTCAACCAAAGCACTTCAATCTGCTGTAGTTGTACAATAGATTCAGGAAGAACTTCGAGTTCGTTATAATCCAAATCAAGCTTTACGAGATGTTGAAGCTCACCGATAGATTTAGGTAGGGAGCTGATGTTGTTGTGACTCAAATTAAGATCTGTCTTGGTAAACGCATCAACACCACAAAGATCAATCAATTCTTTCTCCTCTTTAAATCCTGCACTATTCCAAGTCAAACCTAAGCCTTGCATAATTGATATAGCTAGACCTACGTTAACTTTTTGACCTGAGTATAACAGGTTTTTTATGCTGTTTATTTCTTCTTTCATAATAATTGAGTTTGTTAATTAAAATATATAGCGCACATTGCACCAATTTAGGTGCTTATCAAGCAAATATAAGAAAAAGTCTTTGTAGGTGCTTTTTAGGTTGCGCTTGTATCTAATATTTACGCTACCATAGCTAGATGTTTTGCTTTCCTGCCTTTCTGGCTGCCAAAGTATGCTTTCGCTATCACTGCAACCGTTTTGTATATTATATTCGTGCATTTTTGTATTGTGTGTCAAAAATATGCACTCACATTGTATGCTGCTCTTTATTTCATCGTCTACAAGTTCATTTATTTGCTCAAATAGCTTGATGTATTCATCTGAGCAGCCTTGATTGCATATAATAGGGCTAAAATTGATGTGAACTTGATAACCTGCCTTATAAAAATCATTAATAGCTTTAATTCTATCAACGATCTTACTAGTATTAGGCTCTAGTATATCAGAAAACACCTGCGGCATTAGGCTAAATCTGATACGTATTTTACGATTAGCATTGTAGTCTAGCAGGTCTTTGTTTACATATTTGGTAGCAAGTGTACCAAATGCAGTTGGGTTGTACTTAAAAAAGTCAAACACTTTGCGCCACTCATGATGTTTGGCGTGTAGTGCAAAGTCTTCGTTGCAGCTGATGTCGTATGTCCAAAACTGGCTGTGTGTTTGGTTTGGTTTTTTGCGTCCTAATGTATCTATGTGGTCTTGTATAGCTTGTAGTATTTGGTCTGTGTTTTTAGCTATAGATAGTCCGCTTGGCTTGTGTCTACGCATATAACAATATGTACACTTAAACAGGCAGCCCCAACCAAAACTAGGCGTTATATAATCGCTACTTCTGCCCGAATAGCGTATTTTCATACTTTTTCTGTTATCAAATGTAATTTTCATAATAATTGAGTTTAAATAATTGATAGGTGCAATATACAATACTTTTAATTAATACACAAATACTACTACACTAACTTATCATAAAAAAGCGGATGTTTACTTGCTTGCATTGCTGTATTATTGCAATATGACAAAATCTAACATTGAAAATAATACTATTCTATTTAACACTGATATATATGCACAGTATCAAGTTGATGAACTTGCTCGAAACCTATCTATGTCTAGTGGAGATATAGAACTAGTTATTAATAGTCCTGGTGGCGATGTGTTCACAGGTTCTGCTTTGTCTGCACTAATCAGCAATGAGGTAAGTAACGGACGCAAAGTAAAAACTGTAGGCATTGGACTTGTAGCCAGTGCTGCAACTTTTATGTTATTGGCAGGAAGTGAAGTAACTATGCAAGAAGACGCCTTCTTGATGGTGCATCAACCATTTTCTTACGGTGGCGGCAATAGTGACGATTTACGCAAAGATGCTGACTTGCTTGATAAGATCGAAAACATAATAGTCAATATCTATGCACGTAAAATGATGCAGACTAAAGGCATG
The DNA here is from genome assembly GCF_022447245.1 of Kordia sp. Taxonomy (GTDB): domain Bacteria; phylum Bacteroidota; class Bacteroidia; order Flavobacteriales; family Flavobacteriaceae; genus Kordia. The sequence goes on from NZ_JAKVBC010000052.1 coordinate 17,654, forward strand.
GATGAAGATGAAGCAAAGAAGAAAAGCAAAGAGTATGTGCAAAATGAGACGTGGTTTACTGCTCAAGAAGCACTAGAAGCAGGTTTGATTGATAGCATTAACACAACAATGCAGCCTGCGCAACCTATCACAGAATCAGTAGAAGCAAACAACAGAACAGACAAAAAATACAACTATACAAATCATTTCAAAAATGCGCCAATGGCGTTTAAATTACAATTAGACAATCAAATGGACAACAAACAAGTAAAAGAAGCTAAAAGCTTATTTGCTCGCTTGGCTAACCTATTTGGTGTTTCTAATAACGCTGAAGCGGAAACAGTACAAGAAACTGTAGATGCAACAGTAGAAGAAACGCCAACGGTTGAGACTGAAAAAATGACAGCAGAGCAGATGAAAGAAGCACTAGAAACTGAAGGTTATGCAGTAATAACTAAAGAAGAACTAGATGCTAATCAAGATCTTTTAAACAAGCTTAATAGCCGCTTAACTGAAATCGAAAACAAGCAAGCGTCTAAAGCTATTGCAACACCTGCACACAAAGAGACAAAGAAAGAAGACAAGCCTGTATTAAATAAAAAGCAGCAAGATATGTTTTCTTTATTAGCTAACACTATCAAAAACGCTTTATAATGGCTTTTGAACTAATCACAACAGGTTCTAAAAAATGGTCTGACTATCAACAACAAAACAATCCATTAGCAGCAGGTTACAATGTAATCAAGGCAAAAGGTATGGATTTCGTTGGTATCAATGGACAGCCTGCAACATTTAACTTGGTGGTAACATACACCAAAGCAACACCATTGTTTGAAATTTCAGATAATGAATTATCAGTAAACGAAGTAGAATACTACAATGTACGTGTAGTTGACCAAAGCGGAAACGAAGCAGCAGGTCAATTAGATGTAGCTGATCCTAGCACGGCTGTAGCTATCGACATTAGCAAATTGAACGTAAACGAAGTACTAACAGCTTTTGTATCTATCGGATCTAGCTATAGTCCGCAATTACGTGAAATGCCAAACATTGAATTTCCGCTAGAAATCTCAGAAGATTTAGCCGCTTTTGAAATTGGAAACAAAGTAACACAAGGCGCAATAGCTGCAACATTTGACGAATTAGCAGCAGCGAACGGTGGCACAGTTACTTTAACTGCTGCAAGCGTAGGTGATACTGTGCAAGGTGCTGTAGTTTTAGCAGCTACATTAGGCAATGTAAAAGTAACCAGCATTACAGCTAGTGGGGATGGTGCTGTAGTAGCTCCTGCTGGGTACACACCATTTAATATCGAAGTAGACGCAAGTTCTCCTGAATCTACTTTTGTTTTCGCTCTAGACACTGCTACAGCAGGCGCAAAGAGTATGACTATTACTATTATTTCAGATGCAACTGTAAGCCCTTATACGTTTGACGTAGCTTTAACAGTAGCTTAAACACTATATATAACTATGATAACTGAATTAGGGCAATTTAATGTAAATTTTGAAGGTGCTACTGCAAGACGCATCTTTTTAGACCCAATTTTCAAAGATGTACAGCCATTTGAAGCTGATATTTACCAAGTAATGCCAAATGTGGTAAGCCGTAAAAATATGGTATTTGTAGGACCATTAGACAACTATTTACGCAAACGCATTGGATGTGGTTTTGATCCTACAGGAAGCCTAAACGTATCTGAACGTCAAGTAGAGGTAGAACTAGTAAAAGGTGAGACACAACAATGTTGGGACGAGTTCAAAGATACTATCTTAATGGAAGCATTAAACAAAGGTGTTGACATGGGCAACATGGAAGGCACATTGATGCAAGATATTATTTTGACACGTATGCAACAAGGTGCTAGTCGTCAGATTAATTTACTCGCATGGTTTGGTGATAAGTCAAGCGTGAACCCAGAGCAAAATATCTGCGATGGTATGTGGACTAAGTACATTCCCGAACTACAAGCGAATAACTTGATCAGAGTATTAGGTTCGAATAGTGGTACACCATTAGGTGCAGGTGGAGCAATTGACTTGTTAGATGCAGTCTTAGATTCTGCAAAAGATGAACTAAAAGCGTTACCTGTTGGTGATCGTCGTCTAATCGTATCTAATAACGTTGCTGAACAGCTAGAAAAAGATATTCGTAACGGTGTGTCAGGTGATAGCGCTTTCATTCGTGAAGTAGAAAATGGACGTATGACTATGTTGTTTAGAGGTGTTCAGGTTGTACCTATGCTTAGATGGCAGGGATTATACGAGCAATATGTAGGCGTAGCTGATGCTAACTTAGTGTTATACACTGCACGTCAAAACTTGATTCTAGCTACTGACCGTATCAGTGATAGTACAACTATCGATGGTTGGTTTGAAAAGAAAGAGGAAGCAATGTATTTTAGAACAGCCTTTAAATTAGGTTTTAACTACATCCACCCTAATCTGATGGTGGCTGCAAAATAATATAATATGAGTTTATCAAGCGGTTTAACTATTGATTGCTCTAGTCAGAAGTGTAGTGGTGGTGTAGCAAAGCTATATCTAGCTAACAAAGATGACGTAGATTCAATCACATATACGACAGACGATAATAGCACAGCTACAGCCATTACAATGGTTGCTGCTGCTGTTTTCTATGAATTCGAGTTTGCAGATTTTACAGCAGTGTTCAATGAGGACGCACCTGCGGAAAACTGTAACTATGCAATTACGCAAACATTCGATGGTATCTTTCCATGTCACAAACAATCCGTACGTGACATTATCCAACAGTTGCAAGATGGTTCTTGTTGTGGGTTTGTTGGAATCGTTGAGACATTGAGCGGTGTTAAGTGGCTTTGGGGTGACCTAGACAAACGTAGAATTAAGTTACTAAATAGCCCTACGACAACAGGTGCGGCTATTGCTGATCAGAATCAAGTAACATTCAACTTTCAGTGTCAGACTACAAAATTAGCTGTTGAGTATTCAGGGGCGGTTCCTGTATAACAGATTTTTCTATTTTTTGTAAACGGTGCGTATTTCTCGTATGCACACCGTTTTTTTATACACTGTAAAATGGTAAAACTAAAAAAGAAATACAATAAATATAGAGTAGGTACAACACTAGCAGATGGCAAAGCATTTAACAAGTGCTTAGAGGACGCAACACAAGAGGAACTAGATCAGCTTGTACACATCTTAGATAAAAAATATTTTACTGTCTCTAAAATGCCTAAAAAGCCTGTTTTAGATAAAGACAAAGAAAACGACATACCAACACTATAATGAGTAGACGCAATAGACAAAATAAAGCAGTAGGCGCAAAGCAGGATAAAAAGACACTGTTAAATTGTGAAGGTTTCGACGTGTGCAGTGATCATCACAACAGAAACTTCTATCATCGTGCTAACTTTGTTTTGCCTATTGACAACATAAAAGAGCCCGACAGTAGGCAGCTAGAGCAAAGCACAATAGAGTACATACCATTCCTAAATACTAGCAATAGGCTACTAAATGAACTGTATTCTATTATCAATACTAGCCCTACAACTCGAGCGATTATAAAAAACAAAACTACATTGTCAAGCGGTGCAGGTTTTTACGCTACAGATGGTAGAATGTCATCCATATCTAATATGGAAACGCCAAAGGCAGCTAATGCGGATGATCTACGAGAACTAGACGACTACATAAACGATATTACAGGCGATGGCAGAAGCCTACAAGAAGAACTAGAAAAGGTGTTCTTTGACATGTGGTCTTATGGTAATGCTTTCATAGAGCTTAGAAAGTCCCGTTTAAATGGTGCTAATTACTTGACTGTTCATCACGTACCTATAGAGTATTGCAGACCTAAGAAGGTTACGGAATATAGCGAGACAAACAAAGTGGAATGTATTGGTATCAGCAATCGTTTTGAAGATGGCGAACAAGATCCTGCAAATGTAGTAGAAGTTCCTGTTTACCCTAATTTTGAAAATGTGGGAGGTATAGAGCGGTCTATAATTCATATTAAAGACTACAGCCCACAATTTTTTTATTGGGGTTTGCCAGATTGGATAGCAAGCGTTATTTGGGGAGAGATGGAATACAGAAGTGCTAAATTTAACCAATCAAAATTTGATAATGGTTATGTACCTTCTGCTATTGTCACGATGGCTGCTGATATGAATAGCGATGAAGCAGGACAATTTATTAAGAAGTTTCAAGAAAAGTTTACAGGTACAGGTAACAACAGCAAAATGTTTGTGCAAGTGGTGCGAGACATGGACGCAAAAGCAGACGTACAAATATTAGAAAACCACAATGAAGGCGAGTTCTTAAACTTAGTAGAAATTACCACAGACAAGATCATAACAGCGCACAGATGGACACCAAGTCTAGCAGGTATCAAAACAGCAGGACAATTAGGTAGTAATCAGCAAATTAGGCTAGAGTATGAAATCATACTAAACACTGTTATTAAGCCTGTTCAAAAAATGATTGAACGCAGATTGATAGCTCCAATCTTAAAAGAATCAGCAGCATATAATGATGGTGCTAATTGGCAAAATATAGCACTACACTTGCAATGCATGAATATTGTGTCGTTTATGTCGACATTAGATGCTAGCGCAGTTATGACAGAAAACGAACAGCGTGAGGAATTAGGACTGCCACCATTAGAAAACCAAAACATAGAAGCAGATGCCAACGACATTGATTAAACCAAGCGAAGTTATAAATGGTGGTGTTGTTCGTTCAACGCCTTTAAATTCTCGTTTTGATCAGCAACTACTAGCAGCGCACATCAAGATTGCAGAAGAACGATTTGTAATAGATGTACTTTGTGCTGATCTATATGACGATATGGTAGCGCAGCAGAACACAAGCGAGTCTAATTACAATCCAAATATAGGACCTATTGTACAAAAGTTTCCAGCTAATGCAGCCTACGAAACACTTTGGGTAGAACATCTACTATACTATACAAGTAACGCTGTATTGTATCAAGCTTTGCCTAATATAGCCATACAGATAGGTAGTAACGGATTATTTTTAAATGCGGGTAATATGGCAGAAAATGCAGGCGTAAAAGGCTTGACGTTTTGGCAAGATACTATTCAGCAAAGTTTAGACGTAAAACGTCAGACTATAGAAAACTTTTTATGCTCTAATCAGTCTGATTATACGCTTTATCTTGACTACAAGTGTGATAACTGCGAGGGTTGCGGACATACACAAGAAAATTGCAAAGGTTATGCAAAGTGTGGCAAGCATAATAAAACATCTAAGAACACAGGAATAATACTATACTAATGAAAGACATAGTTATCAAACAAAACGGAATAATTAAAATTTATCAAGCGTTCGTACTTTTCAGAACCGTGCAGCCTGTTTTATCTTATCGTGTTATTGATGACGACAGGATAGAACTAGAGCAAATCACAGGCGTACCTTTTACGCTTTTTGCATCTGACACAAAATCTATTACTTTGTTTGGTCAACCCAAAGCAGCTTTTAATGGTGATGCTCAAGACCTAGCAAGAATACTAAACGACTCTATAATAAAAACACTATGAAAATAATAAAAAAAGAAACAGGTATAGTAGAAGTAACAGATGCAGGTGTAATCCTGCAAACGTTACAGCCTGTTGCTAGTTTATCTTTAGTAGATGGCAATGATGGTGTAAGAGCTACAGATGTAAATGGGCGTATATTTGACTTTTTCACAAGGTCAATAGACCAACTACAAATAGATCCTGCTGCACCTACAGCATTTGCAGGAGATACACAGGATTTAATTGAAGTACTAGAAGCTGACTTTTTTAATTCTGTGCCTAGTGGTGGCGGTAGTGGTGATAATATTTACACAACAGATGGCACTATAACAGATGCTACAAGAACAGTGCAAGGTGATGGTAGCAACTTTTTAGTATTTCAAAACTTTGCAGCAGCAGGCTTTGTATCAGCACCAGGTTCATCTATTGTAGCTGAGCAGGAAATACAACTAGATACAGGCGCAACAGGGTCTAACATTAATATCAGTTCGGGTTCTGACATTGCAATGACATTATACTCAAGTGAAAGCTTTGCTACACAGGTTAAGCATATTATTACATCAAATATAGCACCTTCAGCAGCAGTATATCTAACAGGTGCTTACCTATGGTATTCAGAACTAGAACAAGAGTTATACTTTTACGATACAGCGCAATCAAAGTGGCTTAGTGTGCAGTTATATAATATTGCATTTGGCGATAATGGGAATACAGGTAATGGTGTATTTTTGCGCTCTGAAGGCGTACAAACAAGTTTAACTGAAGGTTATCCACTGACTTACAGATTAAACGCTTTTGCATTTAAATACAATAACATACGTGAGCTATCAAACCAAAGCTATGTATTTTATAGAGGTAATACGGCTATTATTACCCAAGCTATACCTAGTGATAAAGTAGGATTCCAAAGCATTACACCTGTCACAATACAACCTTTTGAAACTCTAGCTTGCCAACACTTAGGTGCAACAAACGAAGATGCTATAGTAGATCTACAATGCAGAAAAGAATACATTGACTTTTTACTAACGTCTGTTAGTGTCGTTCCGTTGGGTGGTGGTGATTATGAGTTAAATGTAAACTTTATAGGTGGAGATATTACACTAATACAAAATATAGAGTGGAACTATGAAGAACCGTTTAGCGGTCCTGATCCTAATAGCAACCCTGTTTCGTTGAATGAACAATCAGCAGGTGTGTGGAGCAAATCACCCGAAACATTTGACGGAGATCCAACAGGCGAAACATACGATGTTACATTAACATTTACGGGTATAGGTGGGTATAGTAGACAAGAATCTGTAACAGTAACAATACAATAAAAAATGGCAAAAGCAATAAATAATAGTGCATCTGATGTACAGGTGTTTAGTTTTGCGACAGGTTTTGCACTTGTTAACAATATAAATGTAATACCAGCAGGTCAAGAATTTGACCTAAGCACACTAGATGACGAAATGCAACAAGCTGCAATCTTTGAGCTGAAAAAGCTACAATCAGAAGGTGTAGATATACAAATACTAGATAGTTCGGGCGGTGAGGTAGTT
>NZ_JAKVBC010000053.1 GCF_022447245.1 Kordia sp.
AACACAGCTGGACAAGTAATTTCTACAGTTGATTTAGATCAAAAAGGAGATCAGGAATTAAATATCAATACAAGAAATTTAGCTTCTGGTATGTACTATTACACATTATATGTTGATGGTAAGAAAGTAGATACTAAGAAAATGATTGTTGAATAATCTAAAAAAAGATCAATTCTTAAAATACAAGGAAAAAGCTTCGTAGTCTACGAAGCTTTTTTTATTTTTAGACCACAGTGATCTCTTCAGCATAAAGTTGATATCACAGATATTCATAAAATGATACCAGCCTAACCACAATATATATGAAAACAGAAAATGTAGACCTCCTCAATACAGGGTTGATAGTGATATCACTTCTGTTTGCCTATTGGTTGCCTTTTGAACTCTTTTTATTTGCCTATGCCGTTCTCGGACCGTTGCACTATTTAACAGAAATCAATTGGATTCGTGATAAAAAATATTTTGTAGCCAGTAAACTCTGGATCTATCTGATTGTGGTTGCGGCTTTTCTGGTTTCTTTGCCTTCGTTGGTATATGTCTTTGCGCCCGAATCAGTTCAAAATTCGAAAGCTGTGCTCTACATTACAAGAGAGTTACCACCGTACTTTGATGCATGCTTGTTTCTTTCGATCATGGCAGCAATCATATTTACGGTATTTAAAAGTAAATCCAGTCAGTATGTAGCATTATTTGTGAGTGTAATATTGGCGTTTTTATTTCATAGTGTACCTTTCTATCATTTGATAATTGGCGTTTTTCTCCCAACCGTAATTCATGTGTACTTTTTTACCATCATGTTTATGTGGTATGGGAATTTAAAGTCAAAGAGTAGAATCGGCTACTTCAATATCATCTTAATGTTTGCCATTCCATTATGCATCATTTTTCTATCCGTGAATCCCATAGATTATATTTTGGGAATTGATACGCAAGAGATTTATAATAACAATAATATGATGGTTTTAAATACAAAAATCTCTGAAGCCATTGGTTTGAGTGAAGGAAATGCACTCGCATATGAAGGAAATGCATTCATCAAAATTCAAATCTTTATTGCCTTTGCATATACCTATCATTACCTAAATTGGTTCTCTAAAACTTCTGTAATAGGCTGGCACAAAAAATTAACACAAAAACGATCGATTATCATTGCATTGTTATGGATCACTTCTGTGGCGTTGTATTATTATAATTATAAGATTGGATTTACCTTGCTTTTATTCTTAAGCTTTGTGCATGTTTTTATGGAATTTCCACTCAATGTGATTTCCATTCGTGCCGTTGGTAAATCGTTCTTGCCTTCTAAAAAATCTTAGCGTATGCGTACTGTATTTTCGTTTTTTTTCATTTTGTTGTTTTTTTCTTGTGCGAAACAACAAAAACAGAAACTACCTGAAAGGAAACCATTTTCGAAAGTAGAAATTACACCCGTTTTCAATGATTCTGTGAGCATAAGAGCCATTGCAGTAACGCCAAACAATGATTTGGTGTATGGAGGAAACAAAACGACTTTGGCACATTATAATGCAACCACGCATCAACATACAAATTTGCTCAAAGAAAAAGCTCCTGATTATTTGGATATAAGTTTTCGAGCAGTAGCGCATATCAACAATACAACGTATGGGATCAGTATTGTGAATCCTGCTTTGTTATATAAAGTTTCTGGTGATGGAACCGTGAAATTGGTATATAAAGAAGTTCATGAAAAAGTGTTTTATGATGCGATTGCTTTTTGGAATACCAAAGAAGGTATTGCTATGGGCGATCCAACAGACGATTGTATCAGCATAATTATTACACGTGATGGAGGTGATTCATGGGAAAAACTGCCATGTGATCTATTGCCGAAAGTAAAAGAAGGAGAAGCTGCTTTTGCGGCAAGTAATACCAATATTGCCATTGTGGGAGATGAAACTTGGATTGCAACAGGAGGAAAAGCGAGTAGAATTCTATATTCTGCTGATAAAGGAAAGACTTGGAAAGTGTATGAAACACCAATTGTACAAGGAGTTGAAACTACAGGAATGTATTCTGTTGACTTTTACGATGCACAAAACGGATTTGCCATAGGTGGCGATTATAGCAAAGCAGATATCAATGAAGCCAACAAAATCAGAACATCTGATGGTGGAAAAACTTGGGAATTGGTAGCAGCAAATACAAATCCAGGATATAGAAGTTGTGTGCAATACTTACCAAACAGTAACGCCAAAGAATTAGTGGCGGTTGGTTTTAAAGGTATTGATTATTCCAACGATTCTGGAAATACCTGGAAACACTTATCAGATGAAGGTTTTTATACCATCAAATTTATCAATGACTCTACAGCCTATGCTGCAGGAAAACATCGTATTGCGAAATTGTTGTTTAAATAAATACTATTCTACAATCGCTCCAACACACTTTTTACGCTATCATGCTTTAACATATACTGCATAAAGTCAAAGGCAGGAACAGCCATAACGCGACTCATTTCGGGTTCAATAATCGTATTAGTTTCAGCAGAGCAACCTTCCATTAAACTTTTTATATAACTATTGTTTTTTTGAATGATGGAAGCAATGCGTTCTACACAAAGTGTATCTTTAACTTTTTGTCCATACATAGCGCGTACATCGCCTAAATCAAATTTGTGAGGCAAGTAGATGCTTTCATAGGTGAAATGGTCGTATTTATCATCTAAAAGCTTGAGTTTGTCTTTTACATAACCAGGAAACATTTCGGTGGCCGCAACAGAGTTTAAAATGGCAGAAATTTCACTAGATTTATTAATAATGCCACCATTACATTCAGCCATCACAGCATCCATCACGAATTTAATATAGGCAGATTTATCATTAATGATATTGATAAACACCGTTTTTTTGTCTTTTGCTGTCGCATCAATTTCATTAATAGCTTCATACAATTTGTAAGCAGATAGTAACCCAGAATTTTCATAAATTCCTCCATCATTATATTGTCCTTTACCTTCAATGGTAGCAGCTGGACTGATCAGCGGAAAACGATTGGTTGTGGAAGCTGCATTATAAAAACTCAAGGTTTTATTATTTCCCAATTCCAAAATATCATTCGCGCCTAAATACAGTACCGATTTCGCATGACTTTTTTCCATAGGAATCGAAACTGCCATTCCTTGCCGTCCTCTAATATTGGTTGTGTTACTAATCAATATTGGAAAGCGCTGATTTCGTTTTTTATACATAGTATACCACAGCTGTCGGTAGGAAGTTGTGTTAAATTCGCTATGCGAAATATCATCATTTGCATACTGTGCATACGTCCACATCGCAGCTGTAGATCGATCCATTCCTATTAGATTTGCAGGTGCTAAAACATGCAAAAGCCAATCGCGACCTAACAAATGTGCTAAATCCATCGATAAAATATTCTCTGTGCCAATTTTTCGAATAATGGAATCTCGAAACTTTAGATCATCATTTTTATGTTTAATAGCAGAATAATTAATCAAGCCAATGGTTCCGCCAGATGCACCAGATAAACATACGGTTTTGTCATACAATGTGCCATCTTTATCCAAGGCATTCAATACAGTCATTGTCCACGCATTGGCTTTCATTCCTCCGCCATAGCAACCAATATAATAGCGTGTGTCTGGTAAATTTTGAATATATTTTTTTAAGTTGATTTTATCTGTTGTAACCGTTTCTTCTATTTGTTTTAACTCAAATAGATTGTTGTTTTTTGATAGGAAGTTCAAGACAACTAAGCCAAGAACAGCTACATACACTACAAAACGGAAGTTTGATTTGTGTTTTTTAGCAAAATCTTCATCGGACAAATTGTAATACATAAAATGCTTCAAAATCACGACCACAATTCCATATAATAAGAAAAAAGCTGAAAGAATAATGATAATTGCATTTACATTCATGGCGTAGGTTGGCCAAATATTTAATGCGATAAAGAATAGTAAATTAGCAAATCCAAAATAGGAAATCACTTTTAAAAAGATAATATTATTACTTGCAGCGCCTAGACTCAAATTTCCAATACTTAATTTGGATAGTTTTTTGAAAAACTTGCTTTGTCCAAAATAGTTGTTCTTTTCAAACATTTGAATAATAGCTTCCTTCTTTTCTTCAAGTGAACGCGGATCTTTTTCATCATACATCAATGGAAAACTATTGATAACAGCATCATTATCTTTATTGAAAAATGAATACTTAAACATGGTTCTAAACGTACGATAATACGTGTAAGTGATGGCTTGAAGCGTAATACAAACTAAGCTTAATATAACCGTCGTATAATTGTATGGATGTTCTGACCAAATCAATAAAAATAGCAAGGCAAAATGTGCTAACAGTGTTATAATTAAAACAATTACATACGTGTGAATAGGATTATTGATTTTTTGTTTTTTGTTTCCTTGCATATAAAGATCATAGCCAGAATCTTTTGCTTCATGCAAACCATGTTTGTAATACAAACGCCATTGATCTTTTTGGTTTTTTAATATATATAGCCATACAATTAATCCTACAATTAACAACCGAACAAATCCGCTTAGTTGTACGCCAAAATCAAAGTTTGTATCTGCTGTATACGCAACCATATAAAACAAAGCTGCATAAAAGAATACACCAATGATACGACGTAAAAAACTCAAATTACTCTCATAAGCTATGCTTTTAGGATCACTTTTGGTGTCTTTATTTTTATACCATATAATTCCAAAAATGCTAAATATTTTGGCAATGCGCCAGTCTTTGTCTTGAAACTTCCGATTGGATTTAGAAAGCAAGAAATAGTTTGGATAGTGAGAAAGTACAATGCAATAAATAGGAGCAAAAGCGAGTAATAATACCAAAACAAACCAATATGGATGGTAATACAAGTCTACAATAATTGAATTCATTTGTGGTGCTTTTGGCAAAGAAAGTCCAATGATGAATAGAAACAGTAAGCTAATCCAAGATGAATACACAAATTCTTTTAGTAATACCAATCTGTTTTTTAACGAAAAACGCATCCAGATGAGCAGTGCCATAAGAAATGTAGCTGCATAAAAGGTAATTTTAATAGTTACAATGGTTTTGGGATATTCTTTGTTCCACAAATAATAGAAATTCTCAATGCAATCAAATGTGTATGCTAAACTGGCGAGTATCAAAAATAGCTTAAAAGCAATTTTTATATTATGCTTTGTGGCTTTGCTGTGCACATATTTTCCAACAATATAAAATAGGAGGAAAGCCCAGATAAAATCAAAGATGAAGAATAAAATAAATACAGATTGCTGATAAATGCTGGTATGGTCCATAAACCAAGTCTTTGTAACTTCTTCCTGTGTAAATTGTGGATGCGTTACCCAATCGTAGATGTGAAACATTTTTCCACAAACAATCATAAGAATACTTAAGATGACAAATACGATCACATGCAATTTTGGAGCATTATGGCGCTCAAAATGTCTAAAAGAATTGAATTGATTTTTATTGGTAAGATTCATCGATGTTGATTTTTCCTAAAGCTACAAATGAATTTTCAAAATAAAAATACTTATGAGTATGTATTTTTTTAGTTGCAGTAGGAATAGGAAAAGGAGCACTAAAAATGCTCCTTTCAACCAATCACCAAAAAATTATAAACAGTGATATATTCATCACTTGTTGATATGCTATATTATTTAGACTGAGTTTTTTAAAAAAGGTTTAAAAACAAAAAGAGCATTTCTTTTGAGGGAAGTGCTCTTTTCTAATCAATGTTTAGGTTTTGAATATAAATATTCTAGGTTTTTTAGGACATTGATCAATTTTTACCGCGTCTTTTGCGAAACTGTTTCATTAATTTTCTATTGAATTCATGTTCTGCTTTTTTCAAACGAATGATTTTTGTAGCAGGTAGAAATTTTCGTAGTTTATTAACTAAATCAACTCTGTTTTCATACACTTGTTTTTCAATAGATTGTATTCTATCTAAAATGTCAGAAGCTTCTTTTTCCGAAATGTTTGTATTTGAACTTACTTCTTTTTTTATCTTATTTAATCCAGCAACGCGCAATTCATGATTTTTATCATCATAGGCATTGTATACTGGCCAAAATTGTTGTGCTTCTTTCTCAGATAAATCTAAATTTTCCGTAAAATACGCAATTTTAAGCTTCTTTATCTTTTCTTTTCCGCCACCTCTTTGAGCTGTTGCTGTAAAAAGCCCAAAACAAACGAGTAGTATAGTAATGTATTTTTTCATCTTTTATTGTTGTTCGGTTAACAAATCGTAAGGATCTATTGTATTTTCTATGTAATCTATCGTGTCTGTTTCGTCTAAGTCTACTTCAAAAGTAGTGGTAATATCTACATTTTCCTCTTCATAAACATCAACTAAATCATAATTATTCAATGCAATCAAATCATTTTCGATAAACTCGTTGATCTCACTATCTTCTATCTTTTCAAGTGCTAACCCATCAGGATTGATATCAGGTCCAATATTTATTAAGTTTATCGCTACAAAAAGTAAAATGCATGCCGCTGCTGCATAACTTATGTATTTTAAATAATCTCTTTTACGCTGTAGCGGAATAACCTTTGATGTTTCTTCTGTACCAAATAATTCTTTTGAAAGCGAATCTTCTAAACTATCAAAATAAGCATCAGGTGTTTGAAAACTTGTTTCTTTTGGAATCACAGACTTGGTGTTCATACGCTCAAAAAGACGATCTTCAAACGAGTTAAAGTACTCTTTTGGAGTATTGAATCCTGTATTGTTGTTATGTAATTCGTTATTTTTCACAATAGTTAGACGCTAATTTATATAAAAGGTTTAATCGGTTAAAAAAGTTTCTATTTTTTTTACTGCGTGATGATATGAAGCTTTCAATGCTCCAACAGAAGTATCTAAAATCTCGCTCATTTCATTATATTTCAAATCATCAAAATACTTCATGTTAAACACAATCTGTTGTTTCTGAGGTAATGTTGCAATGGCTTTTTGTAATTTCAATTGAATTTCATCACCTTCAAAATATACATCTGCTGTTAAGTTATTCACCAATTGTTCTTGCAATTCTTCTGAAGAAATACCAGCTTTCTTTGCGCGTTGATTTATAAAAGTAATCGACTCGTTTGTCGCAATTCGATACATCCAAGAATACAACTTGCTATCGCCTTTAAAATTGTGAATACTTCTAAAAACTTTAATAAATGTATTTTGAAGTACATCATCAGCATCATCATGACTCGTTACCATTCTTCGAATATGCCAATACAAACGCTCTTTGTATGAGGATACAAGTTGACGAAACGCTTTTTCTTGCGTTTGCGGGTTTTTTAAATCATCTATGAGGCTTGTTTCTAAGACGTTCAATTGTGTTTGTTTTATTCTAAGACTAATGAATAGAATAAAGGTTTAATCTAAAGATAAAAAAAACATAATAAAATACAACTGGCTGATTTTAAAGTATAATGAAACATGTGGCGATTTCAGATTTAACTTAAATCGTCTGCATTTGAACCAACTTTGAATACACATGATTATTACTAATCAACTCTTCATGTGTACCTTGCTCTACAATTTCACCTTTTTGCATTACTACAATTAAGTCAGCATTTTGGATAGTAGATAATCTATGTGCAATGACAATAGAAGTTCTATTCTTCATCATATTTTCCAAAGCAACCTGCACCAAACGTTCACTTTCGGTGTCTAGCGCAGAAGTAGCTTCGTCCAGAATCATAATTGGAGGATTCTTTAACACAGCCCTGGCAATACTTAAACGTTGTTTTTGTCCACCAGAAAGTTTTCCTCCAGAATCTCCCACATTATGATCGAGTAATTCAGGTAAGTCTTTTACAAATTCCCAGGCATTGGCAATTTTTAATGCTTCTATCACTTGTTCGTCAGTTGCGTCTTGTTTTCCAAGTTTTACATTGTTACGAATGGTATCATTAAATAAAATAGAATCTTGTGTAACAAGTCCCATTAAATCACGTAACGAAGATTTGGTGAGCGATTTAATGTTATCACCGTCAATTTCAATACTTCCTTCATTTACATCATAAAAACGTGTTACTAGATTGGCAATGGTACTTTTTCCACTTCCAGATTGCCCAACTAATGCTACCGTTTTTCCTTTTGGAACTTTTAGTGAAAAGTTTCTAAGAACAAACTCTTCTTCATATTTAAAAGAAATATTATTAAGTACTACTTCAGAAGTAAAATCTTCTTTGTTAATGGAATTAGGAATATCTGTAATTGGAGACTCTGTACCGAGAATTTCTAATACACGATCCGCAGAAGCATTTCCCGCTTTTACTTTATAGCTGGCTTTACTAATTGCCTTTGCAGGTGTTAAAATATTATAAGCCAAAGCCATATATGTGATAAATTGGTCTGGAGTCATAATTTTATCTATCAAAACCAATTTTCCTCCATATAGCAAGATAATAGCAATCACAACAATTCCTAAGAATTCACTAGTAGGAGAAGCTAAATTTTGTCTATGTGCTAAATTGTTGGAATACTTGTAGAGCTTTTTTGTAGAAGTATTGAATGCGTTATTGAAATGTTTTTCAGCATTAAAGCCTTTGATTACTTTTAGACCATTCAAAGTCTCATCTAGAATAGAAAGAAAGACTCCATTTTCTTTTTGTACACGATCTGAATGTTTTTTTAAGCTTTTTCCAATTTTGGAAATTATAAAACCAGAAATAGGAATGAAAAGAAAAACAAATAATGTAAGTTTAGAACTTATGGAGAACATGACAATTATGGTAAAAAGTATCGTCAATGGTTCTCTGACTAATAATTCTAAAATAGCCAATAAGGAATTTTGAATTTCATTGACATCTCCAGAAATTCTGGCTATTATATCACCTTTTCTTTTTTCTGAAAAATAGGAAATAGGTAATGTAGTTACTTTATGATAAAGATTATTACGAATGTCTTTTAAAATCCCATTTCTTAAATATGCTAAAAAGAAATTTGAAAAATAACCTGCGGCATTTTTTAATAAAAACGTAGAAATAACAATAATAATCATCAAAATAAGTACTGAATATTGTCCGTCAGTTTCTACTTTTTGTGTGATAAAGAAATTTAAATAATCATTCAAATAGTCACCATATCCTCGAATTCCTTCATAATTTTCTCTGATTGGTTCAATTGTAATGCGTTCAGAAGTTTTTAATAAAACTTTTAACATTGGCATTAATGAAACAAAAGAAAGTGTTCCAAATAAAGCATATAAAATATTGAAGAATATATTTAAATACGCGTACCTCTTATAAGGAATAATATAATGAGATAGTTTTTTTATGTAATCCATCTAGTCTAATTTCATTTCTTCCAAGATGCGTTCAATTTTTGCATCGAGTTCATTTTCTACCTTCAAAAAGTCTGCTTTGTTTGTTAAAGGCAGATTTACACTAAAGTAGAATTTAATTTTTGGTTCTGTACCACTAGGTCGTGCTGCAATTTTAGTGCCATCAGCCGTGTAGTAAATCAAAACATTTGACTTCGGGATTGTAATTTCGGATGTTGAACCTGTCTCCATATTAGTCATAGTAGAGGTTTGATAATCCTCAATACGAACTACTTTTGAACCATCAATAGTAGTGAGTGGGTTTTCACGTAAATCAATCATGGTTTGCTTGATTTCAGCGGCACCATCGATTCCTTTCTTCACCAAAGAAATCAACTTTTCTTTGTAAAAACCATGAGTAACATACATGTCAATCAAAGAAGCATAAAAAGAGCTTCCATTGGCTTTTGTTTGTGCTGCAATTTCGCATGCCAATAATGCAGCCGTAACTGCATCTTTGTCACGTACAAATGCTCCTGTCATGAATCCAAAGCTTTCTTCGCCACCTCCAATAAAATCCAAATCAGGGAAGTCTTTGATCATTTTGGCAATCCATTTAAAACCAGTTAGCCCAATTTTGCACTCTACATCGTACGCATTCCCTAACGCTGTCATCATAGGTGTTGATACAATTGTAGAACCTATGAATTGCTTTCCGTTAATTCTGTTTGTATTTTTCCATTGTTGCAACAAGAAATCTGTCATCACAACCATGGTTTGATTTCCATTCAACAAAATCATATTTCCTTCCAAATCACGTACCGCAATTCCCAAACGATCACTATCAGGATCGGTTCCAATCACAATATCAGCATTGGTTTTTTCGGCTAATTGTAATGCCATTTCCAAGGCTTCTGGTTCCTCAGGGTTTGGTGATGCTACTGTTGGAAAGTCTCCATCAGGAGTTGCTTGCTCTTGTACGATATGTACATTGTCATAACCTGCACGTTTTAAAACTTCTGGAATCATCGTAATAGAAGTACCATGAAGTGAAGTAAAAACAATCGTTAAATCGTCTTTGTTTTCTGCTTTGAAATCTGCATTTGCAACACTAGCATTGATAAACGCCTCGTCAACATCGGTATCTACTAAATGAATCAAAGTATCATTTGCATCAAACTGAATTTGCGCAAAATCTAACTGATTAATTTCATTAATGATTTCACCGTCTTGTGGAGGAACAATCTGTCCACCATCAGTCCGGTATACTTTATAACCATTGTATTCTGGTGGATTGTGTGAAGCTGTTAATACTATTCCGCAATGACAATCTAAATATTTTACGGCAAACGATAATTCTGGCGTTGGACGCAAATCTGAAAACAAATACACTTCAATACCATTAGCAGAAAATACATTGGCAACCACTTGAGCTAGAGACTTACTATTATGTCTACAATCGTATGCAATAGCAACTTTTAATTGTTGATTTATGTATGTTTTTTTGAGATAATTACTCAATCCTTGCGTATTTTTTCCAAGAGTATACTTATTAATCCTGTTAGAACCTGGTCCCATAACCCCTCGCATTCCACCAGTTCCAAAAGCTAAATCAGTGTAAAAGCTTTCGGTTAATTCTTTAGGATTTGTATCTATAAGTTTTTGAACTTTTGCTTGTGTATCAGTGTCGAAAACTGGAGTCAGCCATGCAGAAGCTTTATCCAAGATTTTAGCGTCAATCTTTGTCATTTATAGGTCTTTTAAGTAACAAAAATAATGAATTCATTCGGGTTTCTATTTTGATAGTTAAAATATTTTGAATAACTTTAATTACCGATTATACCGCTATGAAAAAAAATCCCCTAAATTTTTTTGCATACTTCTATTTTCCATTGTCTCGGTACAAGCACAACGAGAAGCCGCCCATTGGTTTTTCGGTGTAAACGCAGGTTTAAACTTTAATTCAGGGATTCCTACAAGTTTAGATACGGGACAAGTAAACACCTTAGAAGGATGCTCAACAATTTCTGATGCCAATGGATCACTGTTATTTTATACAGATGGTGTGACTGTTTGGAACCGTATGCATCAAATTATGCCTAATGGGACCGATTTGGTAGGAAGTTTATCAAGTACACAATCTTGTATTATTATTCCAAATCCAGGCAATCCCAATCTCTATTATATTTTTACCACTGATGTGGTAGATGCTTATACTGGAAATGGAACTGGACCGAGTAATGGATTTAACTATTCTGTTGTTGACATGTCGCTCAGCGGCGGAATGGGAAATGTGACGACTAAAAATGTGAATTTGATGACCAATGGTTCAGAAAAAGTAACGGCATCACTTAGTTCTGATGGAAATTATTGGGTAGTTACACATCGAAATTCTCAGTTCTATGCATTTAAAGTTACTACGGCTGGCATAAATGCAATTCCTATTGTTTCGAATACGTCGAATGTAGTTTCTGATTATCGAAATATCAGAGGAAACATGAAAATTTCTCCTGATGGACAAAAGTTAGCCATTGCACATACACTGTTTGAACCAGAACAAGCAGGTTCGTTATATCTGTATGATTTTAACAGCACAACAGGATCTGTGAGTAACGGACAGTTTTTAGCAGATGACATTACTTTTTATGGAGTAGAGTTTTCTTCAAATTCTACACGATTATATGCTTCAGGAAAGTTTTTTTCAACCAGCACATTGTCAAATATTCAAATACAACAATATGATGTTACAGCATCAAATATTCCTAACACAAAATACATTGTACACAACTATCAAGCCGCACAAGTAACACCGTCTTTGGCAGGAAGCTTGCAATTAGGGTTAGATAAGCGTATATATCATTCTTTACCAGCTTCTAGATTATCTACGATTAACACACCTAATCTGTTAGGAGCAGCTTGCGGATTTGATTTTCAAAGTGTTAATTTGGGAACTAATTTTGCTCGTTTTGGATTGCCCGCTTCTGTACAATCATATTTTAAAAGTATTGCCACTATTGAAAATTTCTGTTTAGGCGATCAAACGACCTTTACAGTTACTTCTGAAAATACAATTACTGGCATAAACTGGAATTTTGGCGATCCTGCTTCTGGAAGCGCTAACACAGCTACAGCAATTTCTACGTCGCACGTGTTTTCAAGTGCAGGCGCATTTACCGTTACAGCTGATGTTTCGTATTCAAATGCGCCAAATCAACTATTTACAGAGATTGTAGTTATTAAAGAAATACCAAATATTGCACATTTATTTACAATTGAGCAATGCGATGTTGATGATAATGATAGTGATGGTTTGTCTGTGTTCAATTTGCAAGAAGCCATTACAGTGATTGAAGAAGACAATGGCAATACTAATATTGATGTCATGTTTTTTGAGAGCTTGAATGATGCGCAAATGAATGAAAATATCATTACAAACGATTCATATGCAAATACAGTGAATAATCAAATAATATATGCGCGTGTGTTTACATATGTAGATTGTTACACGATTACACAAGTACGATTAAGTGTAAACTCAGGTAGTAATTTGGGCGTATATGATACTATTGAAGTGTGTGAAGTGGATGATACAAATATCTCCATTTCACAAATAGAAGCTTCGTTAGGAGATGATTTTCCTGATGCTACGATTAGTGTCTATCCAACTAGAGATGATGCATTACTGTTAGAAAATCAACTAAATGATTTTTCATTTATAGATGTAAATACTACCAGTGAATTGTTTTTTAGAGTTTCGTACGGAAGCAATTGTGGTTTTATAGGAAGTGTAGCATTAAATATTGTTGCTCAACCTGCGGTAGAAGATCAACAAGCACTTTTGTGTGGAGATGAAGGTTCTGCTGTAGAATTAGCTTTTGAAGAATCTTTTTCAAGTTATTTATGGTCTACAAATGAAACAACGCCTTCAATTATGGTAACAGAAACTGGAACATATACGGTAATTGTGACCAATAGTGTTGGTTGTGAAAAAGAAGTAAATTATACGGTAATTTCGGAACCACCATTGACGATTGAACGTATAGATATTCAAGATTTTCAAGATGTCAATACGGTTAAAATTATACTGACTCCCGATACCGAACCTGAAAATATAAGTTATTCTGTTAATGGCGGAAATTCATTTTCAACATCAAACGAGTTTGTAAACTTGTATCCTGGCGTATATGATGTAATTGTACGACGTGGAGAATGTAATGCCGCAGCAGAAACTATTTTAGTTGGTGGATTTCCAAAATTCTTTACGCCAAATGGAGATAATATCAATGATACGTGGCAATTGTTGCAAAAAGAATATTATCCAAACGCCACTATAGAATTGTACGATCGTTATGGGAAAAACTTAAACTATATCAAAGCAGATAGTGAATGGGATGGAACCTACAAAGGCGTACCATTACCATCGGGTGATTATTGGTATAAACTAACCTTGGAAAGCGGTAGAATAATTAAAGGAAATGTGACATTGAAGCGTTAAAGATTCTCAGTTTCACTAATATTATAGCGTTCCTTATCGCGTTTACTTCGCAAGACAATTTCGCCTAAAAAACCAGCTAAGAAAAACTGTGTTCCAATAATCATAGTGGATAATGAAATATAAAACCAAGGATTGTCTGTGACAAGAATTGCTTTCAAACCATACGCTAGTTTGTACAATTTCATAATACCAATATAGCCTGCAGCCGCAAATCCTATAAAGAACATAATTACGCCAAGTGCACCAAACAAATGCATGGGACGTTTTCCGAATTTAGACAAAAACCAAATCGTAATCAAATCTAAAAAACCATTGATAAAACGATCGTAGCCAAACTTTGTTTTTCCGTACTTGCGGGCTTGATGTTGTACTACTTTTTCACCAATATTTTGGAAACCTGCATTTTTAGCTAATACAGGAATGTATCTGTGCATTTCTCCATACACATCAACATTCTTTACTACAATATTTTTATAGGCCTTTAAACCGCAGTTAAAATCGTGTAATTTTAATCCAGAAGTGCGTCTTGCTGCCCAATTAAATAGTTTTGAAGGGATATTTTTAGCAATTACGGAATCATAACGTTTCTTTTTCCAGCCAGAAACCAAATCAAATTTCTTCTCTGTAATTAATTTATACAATTCAGGAATTTCATCTGGACTATCTTGTAAATCTGCATCCATAGTAATGACAACATCACCAGAAGCTTCCTTAAAGCCAGCGTGTAAGGCTTGCGACTTTCCATAATTTTGCAAAAAACGAATACCTTTTACTTCTGTGTTTTTTTGAGAAAGTTCATGAATAATTTTCCAAGAATTATCGGTACTTCCATCATCAATAAAAAGAATTTCATACGTAAATTGATGCGCTTCCATGACACGGTAAACCCAAGCATGCAATTCTTCTAACGATTCTTCTTCGTTAAGTAGTGGTATAACTACAGATATATTCATACAGGATTCTTAGGGTTTGCAAATATCTTTGACTTAATAGCTAAAGATGCTAGTAAAGAAAAGAAAAATCCGCTTAATAAACTTTTAAAAACGTTTTCAATAAAAATAGCGAATTTAAAGTTGTCTTTTAAGAACGCGATACTTTCTTGAATTTTTTCATCTGTAAAGTCGCTGTTCTTTCGCAAATCATTTTCGGCAACTACAGCTAATTTATCTACAAAATCAGGTTCAATATAAGAAGCGTGAATAATGATGTAAATCCAAAGCATTAAACTTCCTAAAAGGATGACACCAATTCCAGTTTTTAAACCTTCTCTAATAGAAAAAGGTTCTCCATTACGGCTTACTCTGATGATTGCTAAAATCATGAATATTGCCATTACTGGAAACATTGCTAAAGAATACACATTTTGTGGATCTGTATGAACATTTAGTTTATATTGCAAAATAAAAGAAGCAATTAGGATACATCCAAGTGCGATTCCGAAATGAGATGTTTTTGAAAACATGAAAACGAATTTTATGTAGGACACAAATATAGAAATTCAAGCTTAGAAAATATCAAAAATATTTTTATTTTAATGTTGCACATTCAGAAATAATAATTAAATTTGCACCTCGAAAATTGAGAAAGTTATAAAAGATTACAAAGATGAAACAAGGTATACATCCAGAAAATTATAGAGTAGTAGCTTTTAAAGATATGTCTAACAATGATGTATTTCTTACGAAGTCTACAGTAGATACAAAAGAGACTATCGAAGTTGATGGTACTGAGTATCCACTATACAAATTAGAAATTTCAAGAACTTCACATCCTTATTATACTGGTAAGTCTAAGTTAGTAGATACAGCAGGACGTATTGATAAGTTCAAAAACAAATACGCAAAATTCAAGAAATAAGAATTTTGATCACACAGTACAAAATGTCTTTCAGGAAACTGAAAGACATTTTTTTTTGAAAAATAACTGCAATCGTATTTACAAACGCAAAGCTTTTTTTACATTTACAAAAATTCAGCAAACATGAACTACATTCTCTTTGATGGAACCGTACGTAACGCATTATTACCATTTACATACACAAAACCCGTTGCCGATATACGCGTTGGAATCTTAACAATTCGAGAAAAGTGGGAAGCTCATTTAGGTGGAACCACAACAACAATCACAGAAGAATATTTATCAGAAAAATATCCAATGGTAGAGTTGGAAGAAAATGTGATGATCAATGCTTCTTTTTTGCCAAATGCTGAATTAGTAGCATTAATTCAGGGTTTGACTGAAAAACAAGCCGTTTTTTCAGATGATGAAATTATAGCATTTCATACAACAGATCAGCAAGATGAGGTAGATTTCGATATCTACGAAATTATTTCTTATGCAGAAGAATGTTTGCGAATTGAAAATACTTGGGACATTTTCTCAAAAAATGCAGAAGCTGTTCAAGCGGATTTCGATTTGATTACAAAGGATAGAACATCGCAACCAATTCCAGCGACCGTAAATGTAATTGCTCCCGAAAATATTTTTATTGAAGAAGGAGCAAAGCTTAACTTTTGTACGCTCAATGCAAGTTCAGGGCCAATTTATATAGGCAAAAATGCCGAAATCATGGAAGGTTGTGTAGTGCGTGGTGCATTGGCAATGTGTGAAAACTCAGTGCTAAAACTTTCTGCTAAGATTTACGGAGCAACAACTTTAGGTCCGTATTGTAAAGTTGGAGGAGAAGTGAATAATTCTGTATTAATGGGCTATTCTAACAAAGGACATGATGGATTTTTAGGGAATTCTGTCTTAGGCGAATGGTGCAATATTGGTGCTGATAGTAACAATTCAAACCTAAAAAATAACTATGCTCAAGTGCGTTTGTGGAGCTATGAAACTGAAAACTTTGCAAAAACTGGATTGCAATTCTGCGGACTTATGATGGGCGATCACAGTAAATGTGGTATCAATACGATGTTCAATACGGGAACTGTTGTAGGTGTAAATGCAAATATATTTGGTTCAGGTTTCCCAAGAAATTTTGTGCCAAGTTATAGTTGGGGCGGCGCAAGCGGATTTACGACCTATCTAACTAAAAAAGCCTTTGAAGTAGCCAAAGTTGTGATGGCAAGAAGGAATGTAGAATTTACTTCGGAAGATGAAGCCATCTTAACACAGGTTTTTGAAGACACTAAAAAATGGCGTAAAGACTAGATAAAATTATTATGCTTGAAATTGTAATTCTAGTACTGATATGGAAGCTTTATTATCAATTGGCACAAAAATACAAGCAAAAGCTTGCATGGGTTTATGGTGTTATTGGTATTGTAGTCAATTACGGAGGAGCTTTTTTTGCAGGCATTCTCTTTAGGATTGTATGCAGATTTTCAAGGGTTCAATCCGCTTCAAAGCTTTAGTGACCTTCAACTAACACTTATCTTTATTCCTGTGGCAGCTCTTTGTTGTTGGGGAGTTTATCAATTGCTGAAACGAAAGTGGCATAAGGAATATTTAGAGATAGAACAAAACAAATCTAAAATCTCAGATATAGGAAAATTGGAAGACGAAATTTTTTTGGAAAGATAAAAAATAACTTAGTAAACACGCTACATATAAAAGCCGTTACTTTTTTAGTAACGGCTTGTTTTTTATGATGTATTTTTAAACTTATACTTGATAGACAAACAAAAAGTAATACATTAAAGTAGCAAGAATACAACCTACAATTGAAAACACAACAATAGTTTTACGATGCAATTGACGATTTTCTTGCTGCATACGACGTTTAATTTTATGTAATAAATGTTGAGACGCTTTTTTGTATGTCGGCTTAGAAGACGATTCTACGACAATATACGGTTCAATACGATCAAATTTATTGATGCGTTTGCGTTTATTATTACGTATAATACTGTTAGCGAGTGATAAAAAACCAGACATAATACAGTGTTTTTAAAGGTTAATACTTGTTTTTAATTGATATACATAGGAATTGTAAATCAATACTTCTAAAGAAAACTTAGAAAGCATATTTCAAGAAACCTGAAATAAGCATAATTGTTATCGGAATTGCTATAATAAAAGAGATAATTAACTTATCTCGCTCTTTGCGATTTTGTTTCTTAATTTTTTCTCGAATAGCGCTTAATTGTATCTCTGTAATTTTAGGAGATATATCTTTTCTTTTATAATCTTTATAGTAAAGTCGTTCTTTAGCGAAAGGGTTTCGTTTGTTACGTCTTTCCCTAGTTCTATATAAATCTCCGTGGACGTGAAATGCTGCTCCTGATCCCATAATCTCTTTCTTTTAAATTGAACATATATACTATATCAGTATGAAAAGAAAGGAAAATGTTACATTTGAAACAATTAGTGGGTTTTTTTAACGCGTTTGAGCTCTAGCAGATTTTGAGCATTAATGCCCAAGCCTTGTACATTTTTTTGCGTAAATCGTACTACTTGATCGTAATATAACGGGATTAATGGTGCTTCTGAAATGAGTAACGAATCCATCTTAGTGTACAATTGTGCGCGTACATCCGCGTTGGTTTCTCGTAAAGCGGTTTCGTACCATTCGTCAAACTGTACATTTTTAAAATGTGTGTAATTTGGACCGTTAGGAGCGAAGTTTTTACTGTAAAAAAGAGATAAATAATTTTCAGCATCTGGATAATCGGCAATCCAACTAGCTCTAAAAATTGGCAATTCTCCTTTTGATCGTAGTTCTCGAATGGTAGAAGCAGGAATGACATTTACACTGGCTTTAATACCTGTTTTTTCCAGCTCTCGCTGAATATATTCGCAAAAATTCAAATATTGTCCATTAGTAGTAATGGCAACTTCGGGAGAAGTATTTCCTGTTTCTTGTATGTATTGATTGACTAATTTTTTCGCGAGTTCAGGTTCGTACTCAAATCCTTTGATATTGTCAAAACCAGGTAATCCTTTTGGAATAAAACCATGAATTGCAGGTGTTCCAATTCCACTTCGTAAATACGTTATCATCTTTTTACGATCAAAACTATAATTCATAGCTTTTCGCAACAAATGATGACTGGAGATATTGGTGCTATCGCCAATAAAAATACCTAAATATTCGGTGTTTAAATATGGGCCAGAAATCATATTCACATCTTCAGTGTAAGTTGAACGTAATTGTCCAGCTGCATCCAAAATTTCATCCTGATACGAAGGATCGAGCGAATTTAAAAAGTCTATATTTCCTTGAACAAACTGTAAAAACTCACTTTGTTTGTCTGGTAAAAAAGTAATGGCAATAGCTTCCAAATATGGTAAATTTTCTCCAGAAGCATCTTTTTCAAAATAATTCGGATTTCTGCGTAAAACGAGTTTGGTATTTTCTTCCCAAATTTTAAATTGAAAAGGACCTGTTCCAATCGGATTTGCTCTGAAATCATTGCCATAATGCTCCACAATTTCTTTAGGAACTACCGAGCAATATTTCATCGTAAGCAAACTTAAAAAAGCAGGAAATGGCTGTTTTAACTGAATTTGAAAGGTTTTTGCACCCAAGGCTTTAAAGCTTTCCACACTTTTAAAAATCCAGCGTCCGCTAGAAGCTTATTTATCGTCTAAAATTCGCCCAAAGCTATATTCAAAATCATACGCATTCACAGTTCGTGTACGATCTTTTCCAAACAACTCATGTTCATGAAATTTTACATCTTCACGCAAAGTGAAAATATACGTCAATGCATCATCAGACACTTCCCAAGAAGTAGCGATAGCAGGAATAACATTCAAATCAGAGTCCATTTCCACCAAACCATTAAACAGCTGATGAACTGCCCAAATATTACGTTGATCTTTTGCAAAAGCAGGGTCTAAAGAAGTAATATTTGCATGCTCGTTATAGCGAAAAACTAAATGATCTCTACTTTCTGAAGTGTTTTGTTGGCACGAAATATCAATCAACAATAAACAAAGAATTGATATGTGCTTGAGTATCAATTTAAAATGTTGCATTGTTAATTTTATCATATTCTGAATTAATTGTAAATTTGCAAGCTTTTACCTCTATGAGCGTATTTTTTAGGTATCTTACTACAGGTTTTAAAAGTACATAATAAAAACACAAATCACTACCGTTTTGGTAGAAAAGTACAGGAATGAACGATAGAAAAAGAGTCGCTTTTTACACGCTAGGTTGCAAACTGAATTTTTCAGAAACTTCTACAATTGCACGAAACTTTCAAGATGAAGGATTTGATAAAGTAGATTTTTCAGAAGAAGCTGATATTTATGTGATAAACACATGTAGTGTTACTGAAAATGCTGATAAACGCTTTAAAACTATAGTAAAACAGGCGCAAAAAGTAAATCCTGATGCGTTTGTAGCGGCTGTAGGTTGTTATGCGCAATTAAAACCAGAAGAATTAGCTGCTGTAGATGGTGTAGATTTGGTGCTTGGAGCGACAGAAAAATTCAAAATCACTGATTATATCAATGATCTTTCAAAAAATGATTTTGGAGAAGTACACTCTTGTGAAATTGAAGATGCTGATTTTTATGTAGGAAGTTATTCTATTGGTGATCGTACTCGTGCGTTCTTAAAAGTGCAAGATGGATGTGATTATAAATGTACGTATTGCACCATTCCGTTAGCAAGAGGAATTTCTAGAAGTGACACACTCGAAAATGTTTTAAAGAATGCCAAAGAAATCTCTGAGCAAGACATCAAAGAAATTGTATTGACAGGTGTGAATATTGGTGATTACGGAAAAGGCGAATTTGGAAACAAAAAACACGAACATACTTTCTTAGAATTGGTGCAAGCCTTGGATAAAGTGGAAGGAATTGAACGTTTGCGAATTTCTTCAATTGAGCCAAACTTGCTAAAAAATGAAACGATTGATTTTGTATCAAAGAGCAAAACCTTCGTGCCACATTTTCATATTCCTTTGCAAAGTGGAAGCAATACTTTATTGCGTTTGATGCGACGTCGTTACATGCGTGAGTTATATATAGATCGTGTCACACAAATAAAAGAAGTAATGCCAGACGCTTGTATTGGCGTAGATGTAATTGTAGGATTTCCAGGGGAAACGGACGAATTATTTTTAGAAACCTTTAACTTTTTAGCGGAGTTAAATATTTCATACTTGCACGTATTTACATATTCTGAACGTCAAAATACAGTGGCTGCTGAAATGGAAGGTGTTGTTCCGCAAAACGCACGTAAAAAGCGCAGTAAAATGTTGCGTGGTTTGTCTGTTAAAAAACGTAGAGCATTCTATGAAAGTCAAATAGGAAAGACAAAAACTGTTTTATTTGAAGGAGAAAACAAAGAAGGCTACATTCATGGATTTACGGAAAATTATGTAAAAGTAAAAGCACCTTGGAATCCAGAATTGGTCAATACGCTTCATAAAGTTAGTTTAACAAAAATTGACGATGATGGTATGGTTCGTTTTGATTTTGTAGACGAAACTGTGGCGTTTAGTTAGAAAAAAAATAATATGAAATACACAGTATTATTCCTTTTTGTTGCATTATTTATATCCCGTTCGAGCAAACAAGAAAATGGTATAGGCTTTACCATTGATCCAAGTATTAAAAATGAAGTAGAAAAATATATAGAAGAACTATCAGAGTCAACTTCTTATGCAAAAGACGTGGAAACCTATAATAATAGCGTGTATATAGAAAACTATGTAAACGATAATTTAAAAATGACGACTACAGATTTTTCCAAGAAATAGCTTTTTAAACCGTTTTACTATTGGCATGAAGGTATGCTTAGGATCGATGGGGCTTTTGGGTTATTTGAAGGATTGGGGTTTGATATTCAGATTAAAGACGACAAAGCAACATTGTATCATCTGTTAAGTTCAGATGATACTCCAATGTATACATACACTAAAAATGATGATTTTATTTTTAGGTTAGAAGTGCCTTGTACTGATACAAAAATTGTACTGTCTGAAATTCCTGATCCAGAAAAGTAACAGATCATCTATGGATATGTGGAGTTTAAAAGTGCTGACTTTTACACAATGTCAACCACTTTTCAAGAAGGAAAATCATCACAACTTGATAAGGTGAGAAATAATATGAAAATCTACTTTAGAAGCGGTTTTTTGAAACTTAAGTAAATAACCACTTTGTCGTTTTTGTATGTCTTTGGTACGATTCGTGCAAATATAAAGATATCTGTATCTATCAATTACAAATAGATACTTATATTTATCAGTAAGAATTAATTAAAAACGCCCAGATGAAAACAACACTACTCTCTATACTAGTTTTAACGCTAATAAGTTGTGATGCTTCTACCAAAGAATTTATTGGGAGTTCATGGAAAGTAACGGAACTTAAAACAAATGGAACGTTAGTCAAAGTTACAAACGATGTGGTTTTGACGGTAAAAAGTAAAACAGACTTTTCTTTACAGTTAGATGCGAATAGTTGTTTTGGAACGTATACGATCAAAGGAAAAAACAAAATTAAACTCAATGATATTGGTTGTACGGAAATGTGTTGTGACTCTGATTTTTCAAGAGCAGTTGTAAATGCATTATATAAAGTTTCAAAAATAAACCAAACCAAGGATAAAGTGATTTTATCTTCGGGTATTGTCGAAATTACCTTTATAAAAGTGAACACTTCATCAAAAAGTAAGCTTAGTGAAGCACAAATACGACAAGCTGAAGAAACAACTACACTTGTGGTATCACCAAATCTTAATACGCAAAATACAAGTAATAGCATTCCAAAAGGATCTTATATTGAATTGTACAAATCGCCATGCAAAGGAAATTGCGAAGAGTTTTATATGAAGTTTTATGAAGATGGAACTGTGTATTATACAGGGAAGTTCAATGCGCAAGTGCAAGGAAATCATACAGTAAAGTTGGCGACAAGTAAATCAAAATCATTGTTCAAAGACTTTGAAGAGTCAAACTTCATGAGTCACCAAGACAAATATGAAGATGAAAAAATTATGGATTTACAGAATACATATCTGACGTATAAAGAAAAAAAGATTCAGATTCGTTACAAATACAATGCGCCAAAAGAACTGAAGGCATTGCTTGAAAAAGTAGAGGCGCAGGCAATAGAAGCTTTACATAAGTTAAAACAAAACTAGAATAAACAGACATTTGGACATAAAAAAAAGCGAACTTCTTAGTTCGCTTTTACTTTTTTAAATTCGTACGCCTACAGGCAATAAATCTTTATACTGTTTGTTTTTGCGTAAAAAACTAGCAATCTTTGGACTAGTTGGTACGACTCTCAAATTTCGCTCTTGAATACTATCGAGAACAGTTTTGATAAATGCATTCTTAAAATCTACATCGTCAAGCTCCTCAGGAACGATTAATTTCGTTAAAAATATTTTACGTTCTTGTAATGAATACTCAATCTTAGCAATTCCGTGATTCGTTTTGTGTTCAAATTGACGTAAAAATTCGTTATCATTGATAACAATTGCATTGTCCATAGCAGTTTAATTTTAAATTAATCTTAAAAAAGTGGTGTATTTAGAAGAAATGTTGATTTAACTTTGCAAAGATAAGAAATTTAGAGTAGATTTCCGAGTTTTTAATGTCACTATCTGTATGAATGTAAGTAAAATACAAGTTTATTTTATGCCCGGAATGGCTGCCAATCCTACAATATTCAAGCACATTGTACTACCAGAAGAAGAATTTGAAGTCCATTATTTAGAGTGGTTTCTGCCAGAAAAAAACGAAACTTTAGCGCATTATGCATCAAGAATGGCAGAAAAAGTGAAGCATGATAACGTTATTCTAGTCGGTGTTTCTTTCGGAGGAATTCTAGTTCAAGAAATGGCACGACATATCAATGTGAAAAAGATTTTTGTGATATCAAGTGTAAAAACAAAGCACGAATTGCCGCGTAGAATGAAATTTGCACGCGCTACCAAAGCATACAAACTCTTACCTACAGGATTGGTCAATAATATAGAAGTATTGCGTAAATTTGCTTTTGGCGATTTGGCAACCAAACGTATAGACTTGTATGAAGAATACCTTTCCGTTCGTGATAAAAACTACATAGACTGGTCTATAGCGCAAATTGTCAATTGGAATCAAGAAAAACCGCTGCCAAATACCATTCATATCAATGGTGATAAAGATTTGGTATTTCCGATTCAGCATATTTCCGACTGTTTTTCCATTAAAGGAGGCACTCATATCATGGTGCTTAACAAATTCAAATGGTTCAATGAAAATTTACCAAGATTGATTAAAGAATAAAAAAACTTTCCCTAACTTAACAACAAATTACACCAAATAGCAGGATGATTCTAAATCAGTTTGTTATTTTTGTAATCCCTATCCGACCATTTTTACAATCACACTAATAGTAAGTTAACGAAAATTTTAAAACAAGATACCATGCGCAAAATTAAAAATGGATTTGCTTTTTTAGGATTAATATTCCTCGGAGTTTTATTGATGAATGCTGTACAACAAGATCCAACGATGACAGCAGAAAACGAAGAAGTTGCAACACAAGAAGCAGAAAAAACTTCAGGTGACACCAATGATTATAATGTATATGCGCTAGAAGTTCCTGAAAACTTAGAGTTTGCTGGCGAAAAAGTACCGTTGCATTTGCCAGATATTAAAGAACGTATGGACAGAGAATTGCTAGTAAACACGTATTGGCAATCAAATGGTTTATTATTGTTTAAACGTGCGAATAAGTACTTTCCTATCGTAGAACCAATTTTAAAAGAATACGGAGTTCCTGATGACTTTAAATACTTAGCAGTCATTGAAAGCGGATT
>NZ_JAKVBC010000054.1 GCF_022447245.1 Kordia sp.
ATAGAAAACAAGCCGTTAACAAGAATGGCAGATTTACCTATAAATGTTGTTAACCAAAAACATTTGGACTTAACAAAATCTGGAGTTCCAGACCTTGAAAAAAAGTTAATGGAAGTAGTTGCCAAAGCTTCAAAAATGAAAGGAGTTATAGTAGCAAGTGGTCGTGGAGAGGAAAACTTTGTTATGGCAAACATAACACCAAGTAAGAAAAAAGATAAAACTTTAGTATTTGCCGAACCAAACCCAGTAATACTCTATTACAACTCTGGAATTGAACACATAAAATCCGCCATTGAGATTAGAAATAACATTTTAAAATCTGAATTAGGACACGAAGAATTATATGCCATTTTCTGTGATTTTTACAAGGAGTCATTTCAAGGAATTACCCAAATGATTATGGCAATGGAATCTCTATTTAATCAAAAAATTCCTGAAAACATAGAATTGGAACTTGATGGAGAAACGCTGACGAAAGAAAGAATTGAATGGAAAGACTTTAAAACTAAACTTCGACATATAGTTCCTCAATTAACAGGAATTGACTTTTACGCTGACCATAATACTGATTATCAAAATATTACCGAAGTAAACAACTTAAGGAATAATTTAATCCATTTAAAAAGTTTAAAAGAAGACAATTACACTCATTATCAAGCACTTTGCAAAGCATTAATTGACTTTGACTATGAAAAAAATTGTACTTCGATACATAAAGCGATAACACTATTAATGTAAAAAATACTACTGGCAACAACGTGTATAGCTCATTGCGGCTGAATTCCTAATCGGAATTATTGCAATTTGCTATCTTCGTTCTACAGCGGAAAATCCTCGCGGATTTCCCGCAACGAGCCATACACAAGACCGTTGTGTTTAATTAAATTAAAATGGAACAATGCTATAAATGCGGATATATCTATTCTGACGCGATAATAAAAGTTTCTTCGGACTACGCTCGATATTATCCCAATCAAGGAAAATTTGTTTATAACTATTGTAATAACTGTTGTTTATTTCTTCAATTCTGTGTTTACAGTTTAATATTCAGATTCTTAGCGGTATTTAGCATTCTTTTCTTATGTAAAGCATCATAGTGTTTCTCATTCATTTTATTAGAAGTATGTCCGTTAACAGCCGCCGCAATTTTTTTTGAATAAGCATCGATTGTTTTTGTGGTGTGAAGATGCTTTAACTTATAAAAATCGACGTTGATTCCTAATTTGTTTTTTACATGTCGCCTCCAGCGTATCGTTATTTGTCTTTCACTAATAGGGTTGATTCCAGGTTCTAAATCATTAGAAAATAAATAATCTTCATTGTTAGCTTTAGTTACTAATTCTATCCAAAAATCTAAGACATTTATATTTATTGCTCGTAATTCTTCTCTATGATTTTTGCCTTTTTTTATTAAAACCTTAAAAGTTTGATCTTTTATATTAACATCACAAGCTCGAACGTTCATGAGTTCAGTAGATCGGCATCCTGAATGAAAAAATATTTCCATGTACCTATAAAAACTATAAAAATTAGGTTTTAAGTATTCCTTGACTTTCTTTATTTCATCATCAGTCATGACCGTTATAATTTTCTTTGTTGTTTTTTTGATAGCTATTTTATTGATAGGATTGTACTCGATAGCTTCGCAGTCTAAAATTTCATTAAAAATCATCATCATATATGCCCTTATTTTATTAAAGCGGTCATTAGAGTACTTATTTACCTTAGCTTGATGATTTAATATTCGTTTAATGTGCAGTTTTTTTACATCTTTTATTTTAAGGATATCTAACTTTAAAGCTACAGTAGACATTACAAAGTATTTTTTTGCTGTTTTAACACCGGATAAAGTAGATTTTTCACCTTCAAGATTATTAAACGCTGTTTCTACAGCTTCACAGATTAGAGTTTCAGAATCTATTATTACTTCGTTATCTGTAAAATTTTCCATGCCTTTAAATTCGCCTGTAATTGGGTTAAAGCCTTCAATTTTAAGCATGTAAATTTCATTTTCTATAAGGTCTTTTGTTGCTTGTCTACGATCTTCTAAAGATTTATACTTATTCATTCCTCTTACTTTGACTTCTTTGCCGTAAGGATATTTTTTGGAAAAGACAGGATCACGAAAATAGTATTGTATATACCATTTCTTTTTCAAGTCACTTTTTTTTATGGTAGTTTTCCAATTTTTAGGATTAACTTTAAGCTCGCTACAGGAGCAATTGTGAGGTAAGTAAATCATAATTTCTAATACGGTTTTTAATACACTTTCTTAAAAACTATGACACTAAAGGAAGTTTTATTTTTTAAAAAAAGCCCTGTAAAAACAGGGCTTTTCTCTGGTGTGGTGCCTCCAGGAATCGAACCAGGGACACAAGGATTTTCAGTCCTTTGCTCTACCAACTGAGCTAAGGCACCAGCTGCAAATGCGGATGCAAATATAAGCGTTTTTTAGACTTGACAAAACTATTTTGAAAAAAAAACGTTTCTTAAATTAGCAAAGTTTAAAAAATAAAGATGAATTTAATCGTAGATGCTGGAAATACATACGTAAAAGTGGCTGTTTTTCAAGAAGATAAAATGTTGTCGCATGAAAGTTTCAAAAAAGAACTATTTCGAAAAAAAATTGAAAAAATTTTACAAGAGTATACAGAGATAGATAAAATGATCACTTCTTCAGTGACAAAATTGAGTGAAGCCACCAAACAATTTCTAAGAATTTTACCCATAGAAGTTCACAAACTCACACATAAAACAAATGTTCCGTTTCAAAATAACTATGCAACACCAGAAACCTTAGGTGTCGATAGGATTGCATTAATTGTGGCAGCTGTTACTCAGTTCCCAAAACAAAATGTATTGGTTATTGATGCAGGAACCTGTATTACCTACGATTTTAAAACAGACAAAGAAATATATTTAGGAGGTGGAATTTCTCCCGGACTACAACTTCGATACAAAACTCTCAATCTATTAACTGCCAACCTTCCATTATTAGAACCCAAAATGCCAGAAAGTTACATTGGCGACTCAACCGAAACATCAATTCATTCAGGTGTAACTGTAGGAGTAATCACCGAAATTGATGGAATAATTGAGCGCTATAAAGAACAATTTGAACATTTAACAGTTATTTTAACAGGCGGCGACGCTAATTTCTTGGCTAAAAGGTTAAAAAATACCATATTTGCGAATTCAAAATTCTTGTTACAAGGATTGAATAATGTTTTAGAATATAATAGATATAATGATTAGAAAGTTTTTAGGATTATTAATTTTGTTGTTTATCTGCCAAAGTAGTATTGCACAGCAAGGAACAGCTTCCCCGTATTCTTTTCTTGGAATAGGTGATTTAAAATTTAAAGGGACAACAGAAAATAGAAGTATGGGAGGAATGAGTATCTATTCAGATAGTATTCATGTCAATTTACAAAACCCAGCAGCGTACGGAAACTTAAAATTCACAACATATACACTTGGTGCAAGCTATAGTCAGTTGCGATTAGAAAGTGCTTTAGGAACAGATAAAGGTTCTTCTACTGCATTAGACTACCTTGTAGTAGCATTTCCTCTTTCAAGCAAAATGGGATTAGGTTTTGGATTGGTACCTTTTTCTTCTGTAGGATATAACTTTGAAGGAGTTGGAGAATCAGGGATTGCCTCTGCACCTTATAAATTTGCACAGTATGAAGGTGAAGGTGGTTTAAATTCAACATTTGTCTCTTTAGGATATAAAATAACGAAAGGACTATCTATCGGTGCTACGGTAAATTATAATTTCGGAACTATTGAAAATCAAAACACAGAATTCTTAGGAGAATTAAATGATGATGGTTTGTTCTTTAGAACCTTAAACTATGGTACACGTTCGCGTGATGAATCAAAATTAAGCGGTTTAAGTTACAATATTGGAGCTTATTATGAATCAAAGTTGAACGATAAACTCTCTTTAACAACTTCATTTACACTTTCTCCAGAATCTGATTTAACTTCAAGAAATACGCGTGTGATATCTGCATTAAATATTACAGGAACGGGTGGAGAAATTGTAAGTCCCGGACAAGTGGATAATGTAGATTTAGGAAATAGAGCAAAAACAGATTTAGCATTACCTACAAAACTTGCTTTTGGCGCTGGAGTTGGTGAAAAAAATAAGTGGTTTGCCGGTGCAGAATATACACTGCAAAACAATAGTGATTTTGGAAATGGGCTAACGACTATTGAAAATATAAACTACAATAACGGTTCAAAAATATCTGCAGGAGGATTTTATATTCCAAAATACAATTCATTCACAAGTTACTGGGAAAGAGTAACGTATAGAGCTGGTATTCGTTATGAAGACACTGGAATCATGGTGCGTAATGAAGCAATAAATGATTTTGGCATGTCTTTTGGAGTAGGATTACCAGTGGGAAGAACATTGTCAAATATAAACCTTGGAGTTGAGTTTGGAAGAAGAGGAACAATGGATTCTGGTTTAATAAAAGAAAACTATATAAGCTTCCACATAAGTTTATCACTAAATGATAAATGGTTTGTTAAAAGAAAGTACAATTAATCGATAAAAATTTAAGAAATGAAGAAGACTATTACATTATTGGTTGCAGGGTTGTTTGCGGTAACGAGCTTCACAACTTTAAATGCTCAGGATTGTAAGACAAAGTTGTCTCTATTTGCTGAAAACGCTAAGGCTAAAAACTATGGAGAGGCAGAGACCCAGTTAAATGAACTTAGAAAAGACTGTCCTACAATTAGTTCTGCATTGTATGCGTACGGAGAAAGAATCTACAAAAATAAAATCAAAAAAGGCGGAGACAAAAAAACTGCTGCTGAAGAATTGATTCAATTATATAAGGAAAGAATTGCAAATGTTCCTGGAAAAACGAAAAAAGGAGATATCCTTGGGAAAATAGGAACAACAATGGTTGACTATAAAATCGGAACTGTAAAAAGTCAATACGATGTATTTGATCAAGCATTCAAAGAAGATTTAGAAAACTTTAAAAACCCTAAGTCATTATACCAGTATTTTGAACTTTATTATGGAATGTACACAGCAGGAAACCAAGGAGTACAATTAGAAGATTTGATCCAGAAGTTTGAGGAGTTAACGGAGAAGTTTGAATCTGAAAGCGAAAGATTGGCAAAAACTAAAAATGAATTAATTGCAAAGAAAGATGCTGGAACTGAATTAACTTCAAAGGAAAAAAGAAACGAAAAAATTGCAGATACTAACATTAGAGCGATTGCAATTTTCTCTGGAAACATGGAATCTTTAGTAGAAAAAGTATCAACTTGTGAAACATTAATTCCATTATTTAGAAAGAACTTTGACGCAAACAGAAGTAACTCACTTTGGTTAAAAAGAGCTGCAGGAAGATTAGATGCTAAAGGGTGCGATGAAGATCCATTATTCGTAGAATTAGTAGAAGCTGTAGATGCATTAGAGCCATCAGCAAACTCTAAAAGATACCTGTCTGGAATCTATGAAAGAAAAGGTGATGCAGCAAAAGCTGAAGAGTACTTAAGACAATCGCTTAGCATGGAAACTGATCCTATCAAGAAAGCGAAACTATTATACAAAGTAGCTGCAAAAGCAAAGAAAAGAGGCCAAAAATCAAAAGCTAGAAAGTATTATTTAGAAGCTGTGAAAAACAACCCATCACTAGGTAGTGCATATTTAAGTATTGCAAGGTTATATGCATCAAGTGTAAACCAGTGTGGTAATGACGAGTTCACAAAAAGAGCTGGATACTGGAAAGCTGCTGAAATGGCCAGAAAAGCTGGGCAAGTAGATCCATCTTTAAAAAGTATTGCGAACAGAACAGTTTCTTCTTACATGCAATCTGCACCGAGTAAGTCAGATGTATTTAGTAAAGGATACAAAGGAGGAGAAGCAATTCCATTAAATTGCTGGATTGGTGGAAGCGTAAGAGTTCCAAACTTATAATATGAAACTACATAAAAAACATATGTTACAAAGCATTGTCACGATATTTATCGTGACAATGCTTTTTTCATGTCAGGATAACTATAGCGAAATCCAAAAGCTTTCGTATAACAAACGTTTTCCTGTCGGTGAAGCCGAAAATATGTTTTTAGTATATACCGATTCTGGTAAAGTAAAATCAACCTTACGAAGCCCTTTTAACAGAGATTTTTCTAATCAAAAATTTCCGTACATGGAATTTCCAAAAGGAATTGTGTTAGAGTTTTTTGATGAAAATAATAATAAAAGTGTTGTAACTTCTGACTACGCTATTTTGTATAGTGACACAAGATTAGTAGATTTACAAGGAAATGTGGTCTTAACAACACACGAAGGAGATGTGTTAGAAGCACCACAATTATTTTGGG
The DNA here is from genome assembly GCF_022447245.1 of Kordia sp. Lineage (GTDB taxonomy): Bacteria > Bacteroidota > Bacteroidia > Flavobacteriales > Flavobacteriaceae > Kordia. Next base: position 6,361 of record NZ_JAKVBC010000054.1, read on the forward strand.
ATCAAGATCGTGAATGGATATTTACGGAAGGAGAATTCAAAATAAGTAGTGAATATGGTGTATTATTACAAGGAACGAATGGAATCGATTTCAATAGAAATTTAAGTATTATTGATGTGCATGAAATCTATGATAGTACCATACCTATTGATGAAAGTGAAAAATAAAACTAACAATCTAAATAAAACCTAACCCACTGTGAAAGTCTTAAGTTATACAAAATATGTATACCTCTTTGTAGCTGCATTGTCTATTTATAAAATCGTAGATACATGGAATTATGATGAGACAATTGATTATATGTTTGTTGCATTTGCGGTAGTGTCGCTATTCATGTTTTTCTTTAGAAATCATTATGAGAAAAAGTTTAGAGATCGCGAAAAAGATCAATAGATGGAGATACAGTTGCTCATTATCATAACGGCATTACTGTTTTCTGCGTTCTTTTCTGGTATGGAAATCGCGTACGTCTCCGCGAACAAAATCCATATCGAATTGGAAAAAAAGCAAGATGGTATTCTTGCAAAAGTTTTGAGACGACTCACACAAAAACCTTCTAAATTCATTGCAACGATGCTGGTTGGAAACAACATTGCATTGGTAATCTATGGGTTTTTTATGGGTGATTTGATTACGCAATGGGTACATGAAACTCCTTGGCTTAATCAATTTATTACAGTTGAATACGAACTATTGTTTCAAACCATTGTATCTACATTGGTTATTTTGGTGACGGCAGAGTTTTTACCAAAAGTATTCTTTCAAGTATATGCAAACAACTTACTTAAGTTTTTAGCAATACCAGCATATTTCTTCTATCAATTATTTTGGTTGATTTCTGAATTTGTCATGTGGATTTCGAATGTAGTCCTAAAAAAATTCTTCAAAACAGAAGGAGATGAAGTGCAACTCGAATTTAGTAAAGTGGAACTCGGGGATTATATATCAGAGCAAATGGAAGCAGGCCATAACGATGAAGATGTAGACTCCGAAATTCAAATATTTCAAAATGCATTAGAATTTTCTGCTGTAAAAACTAGAGAAGTAATGATTCCACGAACGGAAATCGTTGCTATTGAATTGCGAGAAACTACGCAAAATTTGGCAAAGCTATTCTCTGAAACTGGCTATTCTAAAATATTGGTCTATAAAAATACCATTGACGATATTATTGGATATGTACACTCTTTTGAACTTTTCAAAAAGCCAAAAACGATCCGAAGTATTGTATTGCCTGTCGTATTTGTGCCAGAGGCAATGTTGGCAAATGACGTGTTGAATGTATTGACAAAAAAACGCAAAAGTATCGCAGTCGTTTTAGATGAATATGGCGGAACATCTGGAATTGTTACGGTGGAAGATATCGTGGAAGAATTATTTGGAGAAATAGAAGATGAGCACGATAATACTGAATTACTAGAAAAGCGTTTAGGTGAATACGAATACATGTTTTCTGCACGTTTGGAAGTTGATTATATCAACGAGACCTATAAACTCAATCTGCCAGAAAATGAAAATTATGAAACTTTAGGTGGCTTAATTGTAAGCGAAACCGAAGAAATTCCACAGCAAGATGAAGTCATCATTATCAATAATTTAAAGTTTACCATCGTGGAAGTTTCGAACACTAAAATTGACACGATTCAACTACAAATTCTCTCTGAGGATTAAAATCCCTAAAATTAACGAATTAATACGCGGATCTTCTTTTATTATTTAGTAGGAAATTGTATTTTCGCCCACTGAATTTCATAAAATTGAAGATAAATGGCAATTCTTGCAAAAATTAGACAACGTACATTAGTACTAATCCTAATCATTGGATTGGCGCTTTTTGCTTTCGTAATATCTGACGTGTTCAACAACAATGGCGGAGGAGAGAAACGATTAACAGAAATAGGAACTATCAATGGAGAAGCAATTCCTTCTCAACAATTCCAAAGCCAAGTAGAGCGTATTAGAACTATTTATGGTGGAAGACAATCTACAATGCAAATTGTAAATAGCCTTTGGGATCAAGAAGTAAACAATGTTTTAGTTACACAACAATTAGATGAATTAGGAATTACGATTGAAAAAGATGAACTCTGGAGTCTTTTGGTTTCAAGTCCAAATATTACAAGCAGTCAACAATTTCAAGACGAGTCAGGAACATTCGTTGAAGCAAAATTGAAAGAATATATTGACAACTTAGAAGCGACTAAGAATCTCACTCCAGAAAATATGGATGCATATTTAAACTGGCTTCAAACTGAAAAATATACAATTACAGAAGCAAAGAAAGCTTTATACAATAACTTAGTAAAAGCAGGTTCTATTGTAACTGTGAAAGAAGGAGAGCTTGCATACCGTGCAGAAAATGATAAAGTAACTTTCAAGTATGTACAAGTTCCTTATACATCAATTGCTGATTCTTTAGTAGAGATCAGAAATAGCGATGTTCAAAACTACATCGATAAACACAAATCTACATTCAAAGTAGACGAGTCTAGAGATATTCAATATGTATATTTCCCAGAAACTCCTTCAAAATCTGATGAAGAATTAGCGAAGAAAGAAGTTGCAGACTTAAAAACAGCATTTGCTGCTGCAGAAGATGGTTCTGCTTATGCAAATGAAAATACTGAGACAAACGAGCCAGAAACGTTTACATACAAGAGTCAATTGCCAAAAGATGTTGCTGACGATATGATTGCAATGAATGTTGGAGATGTATACGGACCATACAAAGTTGGTAATAAATACAAAATCTCTAGATTGATTGAAACAGCGCAATTGCCAGATTCTACAAAAACCAGACATATCTTAATCAATTACAAAGGTTCTCAAAGAGCATTACCAGAAGTTACAAGAACAAAAGAAGACGCAAAAAAACTTGCGGATAGCGTTTTTGCTGTTGTAAAAAGAAACAAGTCTAAATTTGCTGATTTAGCGAAAGACTTATCATCTGACAAAGTTTCTGCTGAAAAAGGTGGAGATTTAGATTGGTTCAATACTATATCTGGTAGAAACCTTACGCCATCTTACAGAGATTTTGTATTTGAAAAAGAAGTAGGAGATATTGATGTGGTAGAATCTCCTTTCGGATTCCATATTATCGAAATTGAAGATCAGAAAAATGATCAAAAAGTTGTAAAATTTGCAACGATCAATAAAGAAGTAGAAGTTACAGAAGAAACGTTGACAAACTTATTTACAGTCGCTTCAACTTTTGAATCTGATGTAAACAAGGCAAAAAGTAACTTTGTAGATATCGCTAAAGAGAAAAATTACGAAGTGAAGCCAGTAAATAAAATCAAAGTATTAAATCCAACAATTTCTGGTATTAGCACAGACCAGCGTGAAGTAGTTCGTTGGGCATTTAAAGATGATACCAATGTAGGTGACATTTATAGAGCTAATGTTGGAGGTGGATTTTTAGTAGTGCAATTAACTGCTAAAAACCCAGCAGGACTTTCTTCAATTCCTGAAGCTTCTTCAAGAGTATTGCCAATACTTAGAAGTCAGAAAAAAGCTGAAAAGATAAAAGCTGATTATGCATCTTCAAAAACCTTAACAGAATTAGCATCTGCTGCGGGAAGAAGTGAGCAGCAAGCAACGTCATTATCAATGATGTCTCCAATTATTCCGGGAGCAGGAGAAGAGCCAAAAGTAGTAGGAGCTGCTTTTGCATTAAACGAAGGAGAGACTTCAAAATTAATTGCAGGGAAATCTGGAGTATACATCATTCAAGTTGTGAAGAAAGAAGCTGCGCCAGCAAAAGATACATACCTTACAGAAACAAATACATTAAGAAATCAAAGAGCTGCTAAAGCAACAAGTTCAGTATTTGATGCTTTAAAAAGTTCTGCTGAAATTGAAGATAATAGAGGATATTTCTACTAGACTTCAGTTTAGATACAAACTAAAAAAACCTGTGAAATTTTCTTCACAGGTTTTTTTTTGCGTTGATTTTGAGTCACTTACTTTATTTTTTAGAAAGTACCATCTCATCAAAAGGGATTACTGTGGTGTATCCTTTTGCTTCAAAATAAGCTGTTGTATCTTGGTTTCCTGTAGCCAATATAAAATCGCCGCCCCAAGCTCCTAAACTCTTGGTTTGTCCAAAATAATCAGAGAATAGACGTTGTTGTACAGGAGTTTCCTGAATAATTTCAGCAATCAATTGTTCGTGTTCTTTTAAAAGCAATTCAAAATCAATAAAAGAAGTTGTTTTTACCATTTCTAGGGTAATGGCATTGATTACTTTTATTTCATTCGTAATAGCGCCTTTTCGCTCATTATAGTTGGTGATAGCATTTCTGCTGTTTTGTTTTTTGTTCAAATGAACAAAGTAAAGCTGATCGCTAAAAGAAGGTGAAAAATTTATCTCACTTACTTTGGGCTGCTGTTGCTGTGCTTCATAGATAATTGGAGAATTGTGTTTTGCACAAGCAATATCATACCCACTACCTTTAAAAGCATTCCAAAGCAACGTATATGGATTCACATTTGCCCAAAGTGCAATATTATGGATCAAAGTAGATGAAGAACCCAATCCCCAGTTTTGTGGAAAACCCAAGGTTGTTTGTACTTCAAAACTAGTTTCTCCCGATAAAAAACTAGGGTTTAAACGCTTGGCTTCCGACAATAAATTATAAAGTGTCTGACTTGTAGAGTCTCCATAGGAGTTAAATGCGTTAAAAGATGCTAAATCAAAAGCATGTTGATACCATATTAAATCGTTAGAGTCATAACTTTTCCAAACCAATTTGGGTGTTTCTTTTGGGCTCGGTAATTCTATAGTGGAAACAGTTAAATTTTGCCCATATTTTGTAGGAATCGCTAAAGCTTTTGCGCCATCGAGCACAACATATTCACCAGAGATTAATAATTTTCCATTACTATAAAACTCCATTAGGCATGCTGTGATTTATACGCAGTAAATGCAGTTACAACAGCACTGTGCGTAACAGTTTTATCTTTAAAATAATTGACAAAATGTGCTTTTTCAGCTTCCGTAGCTTCCAGTTGATTCAAAATATTGATCAAATGCATTTTCATGTGTCCTTTTTGAATTCCTGTTGTAACCAAAGAACGTACGGCTGCAAAGTTTTGAGCCAATCCGGCAACAGCTACAATTTGCATTAACTCTTTAGCATTAGGTTTTCCTAACATTTCTAGTGCTAATTTGACTAAAGGATGTAACGAAGTTAACCCGCCAACAGTTCCTAAAGACAATGGAATTTCAATCCAAAATTTAAAAATACCATCCACAACTTCTGCATCTGTCAAACTTGTATAACGACCATCTTTGGCTGCATACGCATGAATTCCTGCTTCAATAGCTCTAAAATCGTTTCCTGTGGCTAATACAACAGCATCAATACCATTCATGATACCTTTGTTGTGGGTCACGGCGCGATACGGTTCTATTTTTGCAATTTGAATAGCGCGTAGAAACTTTTCTGCAAACTCATTCGCATCAACCGACTCACTTTCTACTAATTCTTCAATTGGACAACTAACTTCTGCCTTAACGATGCAATTAGGGACATAGTTTGACAAAATACTCATGACTATTTGAATCTCTCTTTCTTCCTCAGAAAATGCTTCAAAAGTAGCAGCTCCAGCTTCAAAAGTCTTCGCAAACTGTTCCAAACACGAGTTGATGAAATTTGCACCCATAGAATCTACCGTTTCAAAGGTGCAGTGTAATTGAAAATATCCGTTAAGTTCATCAGTTTTATCACGCAATTCAATAGCTGAAATTCCACCACCACGTTTCTCCATATTTTGTGTAATATGTTTGGTAGCAATAAATAATTCAGGTTTTATGCTATTAAAATACGCTTCTAGTTTTTCAATAGCTCCATAATACATAAAATGTACTTGCCCTACTTTTTCAGTGCTCAATACAGTTGCTTTAAATCCACCACGATCTAACCAAAATTTAGCAGCTTTGCTAGCAGCAGCTACTACTGAACTTTCCTCAATGGTCATCGGAATAGCATGCATTGTATCATTAATCAGGAAATTCGGAGCAATTCCTAATGGGAGATAAAAATTCGTAATCGTATTTTCAATAAACTCATCGTGAAGTTTTTGTAGTTTTTCATCTGAATTCCAGTAGTTTTTTAACATGGCAATTACTGCTTCACTATCGTGAAAATAAGTATTTGCAAGCCATGCTATCTTTTCGTTTTTGGAAAGTTTTGAGAATCCAGCAACAGGAGCAATCATAAAATAGGGTTTAATAAATGCAAAGATACATAATGAAATAGTAACAAATCAGATCAAAAAGCATTAAAAAATATACAGAAATCACCATTTTTAGTTCAAAATATGCTTTAAAGTTCAAAAGGAAGCAAAATTCATATAAACTTCATGTAAAAATAGCGATAAAAAAATCCTTTTTTACACGATATAATTTAAGGTTTGATTTTTGTGGTACTTGCTTGATATTTGTATATTGTCGGCTTTATAATTGAAAATTACTCAAAATAATAAGCTTTTTAGTGAGCTTATTTCAAAAAAAATAGCACGAATGAAAATAAAATATGTTTTTCTTTTTCTCCTTCTTGGATTTGCTAATCTTACCATAGCACAGCAAAAAGAAATTACGTTACAAGAAATATGGACAGGTGCATTCGGAACTCGCGGAATGGATGTTTTACATTCTATGAATAATGGAAAGCAGTACACCGTTTTAAACAGACGATTAGGTTCCGTTGACAAATATGACTACAAAACACTTCAAAAAGTAGAGACAATTGTAAAAGCAAGTGACCTTTCAGAAGTATCTTCATTTTCTTCCTATAGTTTTAGTGACGATGAAAGTAAACTTATTTTAGCCACAAAAGTAGAGCCTGTATTTAGAAGATCGCGATTAGGGATTTACTACATATATGACATCGCATCAAAAAAGACTACAAAAATATCAGACCACAAAATACAAGAACCTACTTTTTCTCCTGATGGGAAAAAAGTTGCGTATGTATATGAAAACAACATTTATGTAAAAGATTTAATGTCTGGTGCTTCAACACAAATTACCACAGATGGTGTGAAAAATAAAATCATCAATGGAGTTACGGATTGGGTATATGAAGAAGAATTTAGCTTTGTACGTGCTTTTCAATGGAATGCTGCAAGTGATCATATTGCCTTCATTCGTTTTGACGAAACTGATGTTCCAGAGTTTTCTATGGATGTGTACGGAAGCAAGCTATATCCGCAACAACATGTGTTTAAATATCCAAAAGCAGGAGAAAAAAATGCTGACGTTTCATTACACTTATACAATTTAAATACTAAGAAAACATCAAAGATCAACTTAGGAAACTACACTGATTTTTATATTCCAAGAATCAAATGGACAAACGATCCTACAGTATTGAGTGTACAAGTCATCAACAGACATCAAAATGAATTGGATTTGATTATGTACAATGCAGCTAACAATCAGGCTAAAATTGTGTTAAAAGAAAAGGACAAAGCATATGTTGATATTACAGACAACTTAACGTTTTTAAAAGACAATAGCTTTATTTGGACGAGCGAAAAAGATGGATTCAATCATATTTATCACTACACAAAAGACGGGTCATTCATCAATCAAGTAACCAAAGGACCATGGGAAGTGACAAAATATTATGGATATGATGAAAAATCAGATCGTGTGTTTTATCAATCTGTAGAAAATGGTTCTATCAATAGAGATGTGTATTCCATCAAAATAAATGGAAAGAAAAAGAAAAGACTTTCTACGAAAAATGGAACAAACGCAGCCAAATTCAGCACAAACTTCACATACTATATCAATACATTTTCTAGCGCAACTACACCACCAGAATATTCACTACACTTAGCAAAAAATGGCAAGCTAGAAAAAGAAATCAAAAACAACGAAAGCGTTAAAAACAAGCTAGCTAATTATAAAATGTCTGAGAAGGAATTCTTTACCTTAACAACAGCAAAAGGACATGAATTAAATGCTTGGATGATAAAGCCAGCAAATTTTGATGCTTCTAAAAAGTACCCTGTACTCATGTATCAGTATTCAGGGCCTGGTTCGCAGCAAGTTGCAAACAAGTGGAATAGTTCAAATGACTATTGGTATCAAATGTTAGCACAAAAAGGAATGGTTATTGTATGTGTTGATGGACGCGGAACAGGATTTAAAGGAGCCGATTTCAAAAAAGTTACCTACAAAGAGCTTGGGAAATATGAAGTTGAAGATCAGATAGATGCAGCAATTGAACTAGGAAAACGTTCGTATGTAGATAAAGATCGTATCGGAATTTGGGGATGGAGTTACGGAGGATTTATGTCGAGTAACTGTATTTTAAAAGGAAATGATGTATTTAGTATGGCAATTGCAGTAGCTCCAGTAACGAGCTGGCGTTTTTACGATAGTATCTATACAGAGCGTTACATGCAAACACCGCAAGAAAATGCGAGCGGATACGATGATAACTCACCAATAAACCATGTGGAAAAGCTAAAAGGTGACTATTTATTAATCCACGGAACTGGCGATGACAATGTGCATGTACAGAATACCATGCGTATGATTGACGCATTAATCAATGCAAACAAGCAATTTGATTGGATGATTTATCCAGACAAAAACCATGGAATATATGGCGGTTATACACGCTTACACCTATATACGAAAATGACAAAATTCGTTGAAGACACCTTATTAAAATAACATCGAACCAATTTAGAATTACACTAATCCAAACTTAATTATAATGACAAACACTGTAACACACGCCAAGGAAAAGGAAATCTTTGGTCACCCAATTGGACTATACGTTTTATTTTTTACAGAATTATGGGAACGTTTTTCATACTATGGAATGAGAGCTTTATTAGTATTATACGTAGCAACTTCTGCTACTGCTGTAGATCCTGGATTGGGCTGGAGCAATGGAGATGCAATTTGGCTCTATGGTTGGTACACGATGTTAGTATACGTAGCATCGATTCCTGGAGGATACATCGCTGATAAATTTCTTGGGCAAAAGAAAACTGTTATGCTCGGAGGATTTTTACTTTGTGCAGGACACTTAGTACTAGCTATTCCAACTGAATGGGCATTCTTTACAGGCTTGCTGTTAATCATATTAGGTGTTGGAGGATTAAAACCAAATATTTCTACCATGGTTGGTGGATTGTACAAAGAAGGAGACATTCGCCGTGATAGTGGATTTACTATTTTCTACATAGGAATTAATATTGGAGCATTCTTATCGAGTATTATCGTAGGGTTGGTCGCTTACAAATACGGATGGCATTACGGTTTTGGATTGGCAGGAATCGGAATGTTAATTGGGCAGGCAGTATTTATTTACGGCCAAAAACATTTAAAACATGTTGGAAACTTTATTGGTTCGGAAGGTTCTGGAGTAGATGCCGAAGTGATGAAAAAGCCGTTAACCAAAGTTGAGAAAGATAGAGTAATTGTATTATTGATCTCTTTCTTAATTGTCGTGGTTTTCTGGGGAGCTTTTGAGCAAGCTGGAGGACTCATGAATTTATATACAGATGCCAAAGTAGATAGAGTGATTGGCTTATCATGGTTAGAAGAAATTCCAGCCGCAGTATTCCAATCATTAAATGCAGGATACATAATCATCTTCGGAACTGTTATTGGCGGTTTCTGGATGTGGTGGAAGCGAAAAGGTAGAGAATCTTCATCGCTTTTCAAAATGGCAATTGGAACCATTATCATGGGATTAGGATATGTGTTTATGATGTTTGCATCTCAAGAAGCAAGTGCTGAAGCATTTGGAAAAGCAGCTATGTACTGGATCTTCTTAGCATACTTATTCCATACGATTGGAGAGTTATGTACATCGCCAGTGTCATTATCATTCATTACCAAATTAGCGCCTGTAAAATATGCATCGATCATGATGGGAATTTACTTTGCAGCTACAGGTTTTGGAAATAAATTAGCGGGAAGCATCGGAGAAGCGGCACAGCTTGAATCATATAGTGGAAGCATGACAGCATCAGTAGAAGAAATCTACAATTACACGAAAAAAGATGATATCGAAGTAAAAGAACTAGTTAATGGAGAAAAGAAAATTGTCACAGTAAATGCCTATCCAATTGATGAAGATAAAAACTTCTCTATCAAATCAAAAGTCTACTTGGATGGAGATAATGTAGTATTTACTGAACACGAAAAAGGAAGTGATATTAGCAGTTTATTCGATCTCACGAAAGTAGAAACAGAAGGAAAGAAAGAAGAAGAAATTGCAACAGCAAAGAGCGGTAAAGAAGAAGAACTAGCAAGCTTAAAAGCATATTTAAAGGAAAATGGAGCAACCAAAGAAAATCCATACCATGCGAAGTTAGCTTTTGAAAAAGATAAGGACAAAGCGCAAATTGTCGAAAATAAAGGTGATGGAAAAGACTACGGCGTTTCCTTTGTAGTGGAAGAAGCACAAAACGAACAGGAATATAAAATTTTCTCATTCCTGGTAATCTTTACGGTAGCATTTGGATTGTTATTAATCATCTTCTTGAAGAAATTGAAGAAGTTGACACACGGAGCCGAAGACAACGAAGGAACGTTCAATGAAGAAGCATAAGGTTTCGAGCTGGCTGACGGTCAGGACTAATACAATCTTGTTCAATTAAAAAATTACACCATGAGTACATCATCTACAGAAAACTTTTTTGACACCAAAGTAATGGGACATCCTGCGGGATTGTTTGTATTATTTTTCACGGAAATGTGGGAGCGTTTCTCCTATTATGGAATGCGCGTATTGCTCGTGTTTTTCTTTACAGCTTCCATATTAGATGCAGGTTGGGGATGGCCTAAAGAGCATGCCTTAGCCATTTTTGGAACTTATGCATCGTTAGTATATCTATCCACTATGGTTGGAGGATATTTTGCAGATAAAGTCATAGGATTCCGCTGGGCAGTTGTTATTGGAGCTTTACTAATGACACTCGGACACGGAGCAATGGCGCTAGAAACACCATTTTTCATTTATCTGGGATTGACATTATTAGTATTTGGAAGTGGTTTCTTTAAGCCAAATATGACTTCAATTATTTCCGAAATGTACAAAGATCGTCCAGAGAAAAAAGATGGAGCGTACACCATTTTCTACATGGGTGTAAATGCAGGAGCTTTCTTCGGAATCATGATCTGTGGATACTTAGGTGAAAAAATTGGCTGGAGTTACGGCTTTGGAGTTGCAGGAATCTTCATGCTATTCGGACTCTTACAATTCTGGTTTTCACGAAACATCTTTGGTGACATTGGTTTAAAGCCAAAAAAGGAAAATATAGAAAGTGCAAATGCATACTCAGAAGCAAATGGAGGACCAAAAAATCCATTTACAGTAGTACAACAAGTAATCATTGTATTGTGTGTTGTTCTTGGGTTAACGTGGATTTTAAACGAACCGATTTCAAAAATTACGGAAGGTGAGTACAATATTTACAACTTTGAACTTTTTGGATTAGACGGAAATAACTTCATAATTATTTTGGCATTGATTTTATTCATAGCATTACTTGCCATACGAATTCCAAAATACATCCCAGTAGTTAGAGATCGAATGTTAGCGATTGTATTCTTTGCGTTTATCACGATGTTTTTCTGGGCACTATTTGAACAAGCACCAGGTTCGTTGAACTTATATGCAAGAGATTATACGCAGCGTGTGTTAGAAGGTGTTTCTGGAGATATTTTCAAAATTGTAGATGCATTGATTACCATTATTCCTTTGGCAATCATTACCTATGTATTAGTTCGATTGTTCCAAAAGACATTCAAAAAATATGCACTGGCAAACATCATTCTTGGATTTAGTTTTGTTATTATTTGGGGATTGGCTGTAATGAAAGTGTACAATGACTACAAATCAGCTTCATACGTAGTAGCATATGTGGACAATAATGGCAATACCAAAACAGATAAAATAGTGACCTATGTAGAGTTCAAAGAAGGAGAGCAAATGCCTATTTTGGATAACGAAACAGTTTCAATCTACGATGCAGATGCAGAAGAAAATGCAAAAAATACAATTAAGAATAACTATCTATTCAATGAAAAAGACAAAGAGCAGGGAGAAATCTTTACGGCAAAAATCACAGAGCTTTTTGAGCGAGATAAGATAGGAGCAGGCATCAAAAATACGTTTGGAATGTTTGCTTTTACGAATGCATCAGGAAAAACCATTACAAAAGAAGTGAAGCTTTCAGGAGAAATGAAAGAACTCAAAGTTGGTGATGCGAAACAATTATTGATTACGCACAGTTTAAAATACGACAATCAGGATAAAAAGAAAGCCACAGCGATGGTGCAAGCCAAAGAAAGTGCTGTTGAAATTGGTGCTACCTGGTTCAACATTCTAAACTCACTCTTTATCATTGCATTAGCACCATTATTCTCAAGATGGTGGGAAAGCAAATACAATCCAACGGCCAATGGAAAATATGCGATTGGAATGGCATTGCTAGGCTTAGGAATGTTAGTGGTAGCTATTGGTTCAGCAGGAATTGCGCCAGGACAGGAATCAGCAAGTACAAGTATGTTTATCCTGGTATTTGTCTATCTTTTCCATACGATGGGAGAACTCTGTGTGTCGCCAGTAGCACTATCGTATGTAAGTAAGTTAGTCCCTGGAAGGATGATTGCCATGATGTTTGGTTTGTGGTATATTGCGGTGGCAATTGGAATGAAGATGGCAGGTATTTTTGGAGAAATGTCGCAAGGAATTGCAAAAACACAAGGTGTAAGTACATTTTTCTGGTATCTTACGGGAGTTGCCGTTATTTTAAGCCTATTAGCCTGGGTAACGACACCATTTGTGAAAAAATTAATGCACGGCGTTAAATAACGCTAAAAAATCATAAAAATTAAAAAAAAGCGTTCTCTTTTGGGAACGCTTTTTTTTAATATCTCAACCGCAAATTGTAACTTGCAGAAACAATTATGGTATGCATCATTGAGTATCGATAATGCTATTATGTAAACTAGGCATAGAGTTTGTAACATACATCATATAAAACAACGAAATGAAAAGAATTATATTAGTTTTCAGTGTACTTCTAGTGAGTATTAGTACTGTAAATGCGCAAAAAATCAATTGGGTTTCCATTGAAGAAGCACAAGAATTGATGAAAAAGGAACCGCGAAAAGTAATTATGGACGTATATACCGTATGGTGTGGACCATGTAAAATGTTAGATAAAAATACCTTTCAAAATCCTGATGTAGCCAACTATATCAATAAAAATTATTATGCAATTAAGTTTAATGCTGAAGGAGATTCAAATGTAACTTTTCAAGGGAATACCTATACAAATCCTGATTACGATCCAGCAAAAAAGAAACGTAGAAACGCACAGCATCAATTTGCGAGATACCTAAGTGTACGAGCATATCCAACAATGGTATTTTTTGATGAAGAATTTAATCTGATTACACCAGTTTCTGGATACTTATTACCAAAACAAATTGAAATCTATTTGAAACTTTTCAAAACAGATAAATATAAAGAAGTTACCACAAAAGAAGATTGGGAAAAATACCAAAAAGAATTTGTAAGCGAGTTTAAAAGCTAATGAAGTGATTTAAACTTTTTGTTTTGTAACGAAAATTGGAGGTTTTTTGGTCTGATGAAGCCTTTTTTAAGTAACATAGCCTTAGCTACGTTCCGAAAAAAAGTCAAAATCAGGGCGAAATAAGATCAATTTACAGTCGTAAGAAAAAGTTTAAATCACTTCAATATTAGTTTTATCAAAAAAAAGAAATAGAAAAGAATCCTTTTTTACCAGTATAGTGAAAAGGGATTTTTTGTTTTTCGGAAGCCTTTTTCCAACGTTTTATATAACTTTTGTAATTGCTCCCATCTGCAATAATATTCTCTGGTTGTAATGTTTGTATAAGTCTGTCAAAATTTATTTTGGGTGAATTGCTTAATAAAATGTATTTGGGTTTCAAATTCGGAATTTGATATATACCTAAACTGTCAATTCGTAATAAATATGAATCATTTATAGCATAAACATTTTGCAAAGAATCTTGTGTAACACGGTCTATAAAATCTTTCTGTTTTTGGAATTGGATGTTGTAATTTTTCGCTGCCGCAGAATCATTCAAGTTGTGAAATAATTGTACGTTAGTACCTTGTTGTTTGGCTAGAATTGTTGCTTTATTTTGATGAAAAATAGCGAATGTGTTTTTGGTCGGAAACTCTTGAAAACGATCTAAAAACCAACATCCTTGACAAAGTAATATGCTAAGTAAAGCGAATTGCAAGTTCTTTCTTTTTGGGAGATGAATATATTGAGCAAAAGCAATTAAAACTATATAACAACCAATCATTTGTAAAAAGCGCATAGGAATATTTGTCAATACAAATTGTTCATGTGAGGCAATCCAAGAAACAAATCCATTCATTAGCAGAATAATATCATTAAAGCATATGCTTAAAAATTCAGGTAGTAACTGAAAATAGGCAAGTACTATTACTAACATACCCAACGTTAAAATAATTCCTAACACAGGAATAATGGTCAAATTTGCTACAAAAAATAATCCTGGAAACTGATGAAAGTAATACAAACTCAATGGCAAAACGCCTAACTGAGCAGATAAACTTACGGTGAGCAATCCCCAAAATGAGCTTCCTAAAAATGATGTCGGATTCCAAAGTTTCTTCCACAAAGGTTGTAAGCAAACAATTGAAAATACGGCAGCATAACTCAATTGAAAGCCTACATCAAACAAAAAATGCGGTTTACAAAGCAATAAGAAAAACATCGAAACGGTTAGTACTTGTAAAGTATTGGCCTGTCTTCGAAAATACGTAGCTACAACAATTGCCGTAAACATAGTAACCGCACGCACTACCGAAGCAGACAAACCCGAGACAAAAGCAAAACTCCACAAAATTGCTAGCATCAATACTACTTTCAACGATTTTCCATATCTAAAACGCTGCAACGGACGCAATACAAATTGTATAATTAACATTAAAATTCCAACATGTAATCCTGAAATAGCGAGGATATGAATTGCGCCCGCATTCGCGTAATTGTTATGTAATTCTTTAGAAATGTGTTGTCGTTGACCTAGCAAAAGTGCTTCAATCACCGCGAGTTCATCAGTTTGAAAATTCGCTGCTACCAAACGATTATGAATCGTATTTCGAAGTCTCGCAGCATAACCATATACTGTTTTTGGAGGGTTTGTACCATGTATAAACTCTCCTGTTTTCAAATACAACTGCATATACACATACCGATCATTCAAATATGCTTTATAATCAAAAGATGTCGGATTCAAAGCAGATGTAACTGTTGATAAAGATTGTTTTGTATACAAAACAGTGTCTACAGGGAACGTTTTCGTTAAACTATCTTTGCGAATATGCACTAAGATTTTTCCAGAAGCAGCAGCATCATTCGCACGTAAAACCTCGCCGATATATTTATGATAATAAGAATTAGATTTTAAAACTTCATGAATGCGAAACTCTGTACTTTCAATAGTATCTATATGGCTATAATGTGAAGCATGATTTTTTTCTTCGTGAAAATTTTCAATCACCATTCCTAGGCTAATTGTCGTCAATAAAGCCACAATGCCAAAATAAACAGTTTGTATAAACTGCTTCCGAGCAATCCAAAAGAAAACAAAAGAAGTCAAAAACAATCCGCAAAAAATAAGACAACTTGTGACCCAAGAAATCTCATTATAATATGCGATCAGAATCCCCAAAATTATGGAGAATGTCAGTTTTGTAATGGTAAAATTGAGCCACTTCATTGCTAATAAATCTTTTAAGAACGAATTCAAAGTAGGCAAAAAAGGCGTTCAAGTCTCAAATAAGTTTGTAAGCGTCATAATTTTTTTGTGAGCGTTGTTAAAATGTAAATCAAAGATGAAATCTAAAGTCATAAGCCAAAAAACGATGAATGAATATGAATGTGAAAAACTGTACATAAAAAACCTAATTTCATCAGTAGAATCAACCTATTTTAAGAAAAAATACAGGCTAAGCTATTAAAACATTTGTTGTATTTACTACTTTATGTTTTCCTAGTGTAGATAGGCTATTGATATAGCCATATGTAAAGACGAAACTGTTATTTTAATATTCTTACACAATATCCTCTATCTAATCAATGGACTTTTAATGGGCAAATGCCTTACATTAAGTGACTCAAATAAGGATTGATTTTGAATTCAATGCTTTGGTAATTACCAATACCTTTGAAACGGAATTCGTTGAACTACTATCCGTAAATGAACAATTAGAAACGCAACTAAAAATATATCCAAATCCAGTATCGCATGTTTTATATGTAGAATTGAAACAAAGTGATACTATAACTGTGGAATTGCTAAATATCCGTGGAAAACAAACAATGAGTGAAACGCTAGAAGGTAAGCATTTGGAGTTAGATATTTCTAACCTGACAAGCGGAATATATTTCTTAAAATTAAGCTCAAACACTAGGCAAATTACTACGAAAATTATAGTGAACTAAAAAAACTTAAATCTTGTAGACTTTTGTAATCATCGTAATTGAAATTTCTTAAAAAATAGCATTGCGAGTCTTCTTTGGTGATACTCAAAACGGTCATTTTGGTTAAATTTCCATCATTAGATAATTTAGATATAATTTTTTCAGTAGAAACAGAAGGGATGGTTATTTTTTTTCGAATGATATTCCAGTCCATTCCAAAAGATAAAACGGTCATATCGCCCGCTGGATTATGAAAGATGGCGAAGGAATTATGAGAAACCGTTTCTCCTGAATGGCTAAAATTACACAACACAATCTCTGTATATTTTTTATTGAAATCACGTTTTAAAATATCAATAAACAATTGAAGTGCTTCTTCTATCTGAGGATGCCACTCAAACACCTCTGGTCATTCGAAGTTTTCAAAAATTGTCTCTAAATTAATTTCTGATAAGAGGATTTCCTTCTTTGTGTAAAAATTGCAACTAAAAAGTAGCAACAATAATAAACAATATCTTTTCATCATTAGTTTTGCATCCAATTGGTATATTGAATATATAACTTAACGAAGCCTATTTTTAGTATGGTAAAGTTGTAAAATGATGATACATTATTTAAAGAAGTACATGAAAATTGTAGTTTCTAACAATCTAGAGAACTCTTCTCGCTTCCGTAAATGCATTCTTCCAATAACGTTCATCCAAAGAGGAAATCAATACACCTTTAGAACTTGTGGCGTGAATAAACTTAATAATACCTCTTTTATGAGAAATCACCAAACCTACATGATTGATGCGTTTTCTATTCTTATTCGTCTGGAAAAACAATAAATCTCCTTTTTTTACGGAGTTCAATTTAATACGTTTTCCTTTCGTAGCTTGTTGATACGAAACTCTTGGCAACTTCACTGCGTGTTCTCCAAAAGCCACATACGTTAAGCCAGAACAATCCATTCCTTTACGGGTAGTACCTCCAAACTTATAACGCGTTCCTTTATATGCCATCGCCGTTTTAACTATGGCAGACGCTTTTGTAAAAGTACTTTTCGTTTTAGTGGATGTTCTTGTTTTGGTAGTTTTATTTACAACTCTTGTCGATTTAGATTTTGTTCTTGAAGAAGAAATTTTGCTGGAAGAACCACATGACACCACAAAAACAGCAAGGGAAAGTAATAGTAGTTTACGAATCATATAAGGAGCTTTTTTGCTAAAGTAATAAAATCTGAATTATTTAGAATTATGGAAGTAGTTTAAAAAATTAGAGATACTTCACTCATTGATATTGCTGTGTTGCTAATTCATACTTTTAGCTCATTAGAATGAATGTTAGATTTAGGAAAATTATAAATAAATGAAGTTATTATTTACATTAACTATATCGATGATTATATTAGAATCAGCAATAGCTCAATCTAAAAA
>NZ_JAKVBC010000055.1 GCF_022447245.1 Kordia sp.
GGAAAAGAAGTCCATATTGGATATTATGATCCGTATTTAGAACGTTTAAAGCAATACATACACAATCATAATTATTGCTCTGCTTTAGACTATTCAGGAGCAAAAGGTCCTGTAATTGTTGCCACAGACGACATCTTACTATAAATTACAATACTAGAATCATGGAACAATCGCATACTAAAAAAACAAAAAATACAACACAACAAACTTCTGTTGCACATATCAAAACCAATGGCAAAGCACTTGAAGACAATCGTTCGACAACAATTATTCAGCAAAAAAATAGCACTGGTCTACCAGATAATTTAAAATCGGGAATCGAAAAACTTTCTGGACATTCATTAGATGATGTAAAAGTGCATTACAACTCTTCCAAACCTGCGCAACTCAATGCACATGCATATGCACAAGGAACCAATATTCATGTTGCTGCTGGACAAGAAAAACATTTGCCACATGAGGCTTGGCATGTCGTACAACAAAAACAAGGACGTGTGCAAGCTACAAAAACAGTAAATGGCGCTAAAATAAATGACAATGTCGCATTGGAAAAAGAAGCCGATGTTATGAGTACAAAAGCATTGCAGCGGAAAGCTATTTCTGTAAGACCTTCTAAAAGATCATATCGTGCCAATGCCATACAACTGCAAGCGGTAATACAGTTTCTAAAATCGCATGCGTCAAAATTTATCTTAGCACATGATTTGCGCATTGGAAATACAAAAGAAGAAGTAGAGGCCTATGTGAAAAACAAAAAAAATCCATTCCATCTTCGTAAGGGTTTGGTAGAAGCTTGGAATAAACCTGGAGCACGAAGCAAGCGTAAAAGAAGTAATGCACATTCAATTGATGTGCCTGCTGATTTACGCCCAACAAGTACCGATTATTCACAGACAGATGATTTGGGCGGTTGGAATTCTGAAGATGAAGACATGCTCGATTTGTCAAAAACTATTGGAAAACGAAAAAAAAGTAGTATTGATTTACAACGTGGCGATAAAAAGAAAAACAAATCTGGGGTTCCTGTAGTTGATATTTTTGACGGTATTCGCTTTGGCAGGCAAGTAAACAAGCGCGACGATTACAGTCACCTGCCATTTAGTGTAGATCTTGGCGGACATCAAATTGAATTTGACAATCCTGGCACAAAAGACATATACGCAACTCCGCTAAATCCTGTGACTTCTAAATCGCCTAAAAAACGAAAAATCGTTAATAAAAAATACAAACGTGCAGGCACGAGTCAGGAATACAACTGGAAAAAACTAAGTTCGCGACTCGATGCTCAGAAATACAAAAATATAAGACTACGGCAACTACAAATGCTACGATTCTTTCTACGCAAAGGAAAAAAAATGCAAATGGATCGCTTTATAGCAGAAGCCTTAGCTGCCATTGCATCTGACTTGATGAAAGGCAGTAAAGGCGGGCGTTATTTTCTGTATCAGGCTTTAAAGAAAGTAGAAGCCAACAAAAAAGCAATGTCCTTTGCTAAGTTATTTGCTGGAACCAAACCTTTATATAGTCCCGCAGCGCCTAAAGGACGTGGGTTGGTGACAGATATGACTTCACGAATAGAAATAGATGCGAATAGGTTGCTTACTATGAATAATTGTTTGATCAATGCTATTTCAAGAGCTGCCAGACGTCGCAAACCTAATTTAGGAGAATTAATGCGTATTAGAGAACAAGTAGGTGCGTTCGGAACTATGTTAGTGGCTTCTCCAGAAATCATTGGAATTATACGAAATGTGCTTCACATCCAAAATCCAATAACGATTATTTATCCAGGAATGATTCCTCCAGAAAATTTTGGCGGAACGGGAACCAGATTGTCTATCTATCATGTAAATGGGAATCATTTTCAAACAACTCCGCCAATGGCAAGAAGATCTCGCAAAGGAAAAGGCAAACCGAAGCGATAATATATCATTTTAAAGATACCCAAAAGCTGACATTTTTTATGGAAATATAAAAGAGTGCTCAATTTATTTGAACTACTTTTGTAGCTTCAAAAAACATCACAAACTTCATGCTCAAAAAAGCCATTCAATTCATGATCATCAGCGCCATTGGCTTTGCTTTTTTGAATGTAATTGTAAAGTATTTGAGCGATTTTGATGCGTATCAAATTGTATTTTTCAGATCTATTGGAACCTTATTTTTCACCATTCCTTTATTGCTAAAACTTAATATTTCCATGTTAGGAAATAAAAGAACACTTCTGGCAATTCGTGGTATTTTTGGGGTAACATCGATGTCGTTATTTTTTATGTCAATAAAATATTTACCTATAGGATCGGCAGTTTCGTTACGCTATATCTCTCCTATTTTTGCAGCAGTATTTGCATTGTTTATTCTCAAAGAAAAAATCAAACCGATACAATGGTTATTTTTTCTAATTGCCTTTAGTGGTGTTGTGATTTTGAAAGGATTTGATGCGCAAATTAATACGACAGGACTTTTATTGATACTAGCATCTTCGTTTTTTAGCGGTTTGGTATTTATCATTATTCGTAAAATTGGTTCGGACGATCATCCTATTGTAGTAGTCAATTATTTTATGGTAATTGCTTTAATAGTCGGCGGAATCTTATGCATTCCGTATTGGAAAACACCTGTAGGCTGGGAATGGGCATTGTTATTAAGCCTTGGAGTTTTTGGATATGTCGGACAAATGTATATGACCAAAGCGTTGCAACTCGCTGAAACCAATAAAGCTGCACCATTAAAATATATCGAAGTCATTTTTACCATGCTCATTGGACTCAGTTGGTTCAATGAATCGTATACGCTTTGGAGTTTATTGGGTATTCTTTTAATTGTTATTGGATTGACGTTGAATACCTATGCAAAAGCTGCTAAATAAACCCTTGTTGAACATAACAAAATAAAGTTATCTGTTCGATTTCTATGACAAAAGCAAGTGATTTTACTAAAATATGACTTTATGATATGTCCTTACGAGAAGCTTGCGACTTGGTAATCTGTGTATTGTAGAACGTATTCGTGCTTTGAAATAAAAGATTGCCACTCTCCAATCAAGTTGGATATCGCAATGACGTATCATAAATGACATTGTTGCATCTTCAAATTAAAGGAACGCAATCGAGAACATTAAGAAAAACTAAGTTTCAATAGCATCTCGATAATTATGTTAAGTATCTTTCAACAAAAAAGCACTTACGAGTCTTCATAAGTGCTTCTAAATTCAATTAAAAATCTAAACTAAAATTGAATAATTGCTTCTTCTGTAATTACTTTAATGTGATTGGAAACTCAGCAACTGTAGTATCCCATCCTATTTTTAAGTGTACAACATTTGTACTTTTTTCATATAAAACAACTGATAATTGCTCTATCTCTTTATCGCTTTTTTGTGTCGGTACTGTAATACTTGCCACATCTTTAGACGCATCGTACGAGTAATTTCCCCAACCGTCATTTTCTGAATTAATCTTTAATGTCCAAGAGTCTTTTGTTGGAATGATAATCACAGAATAACGGCCTGCTTTTACTTTTGTATTTCCAACCATAACATCCGTTAAAAATAAAATCTCAGTAGATTCGTCAGCACCAACTCTCCAAGCTTTTCCATACTTTAATAAGCTTCCAAAAACTTCTCTTCCTTTTTTATAAGGTCTTCCATAAATCACTCTGATTTTTGGCTCTAAAGATTTCTTTTGTTCAGCTGTTTTAGCAAAGGCTCTTTTTGGAGCATTTGTTGGATAATGTGCAATATCTGTTGGACTTTTTCCTGGTTTTGAGAATTTTTGTGCGTTTACGGTACTTACTGCTGCAAAAAATGCGAGCAACATGACGATTTTTTTCATGATTACTTTTTTAAATTGATTACTTTCTCTGTTTCTATTCTTGATAGTTCTTTTAGACTTCCCTTTTCGTATAAAGCTGGCAACTCTTTTAATGGTGTTTCTAATTCCGCTTTGTAGTTAATGTAATCTTGAAATGTAATTCCATCAACAACGCGCGTATTGTAGGCGCTTCTAAAACGAACACCGCCACCATTTACTTGATAATTATATGCTAAGTAGTCTATTTTTTTTGTGTTTTGATTGATCCAATAATGATACTCGTCATCATGATCTTCGCCGCCACCTTCTTCATTAAATGTCACTT
The DNA here is from genome assembly GCF_022447245.1 of Kordia sp. Classification (GTDB taxonomy): domain Bacteria; phylum Bacteroidota; class Bacteroidia; order Flavobacteriales; family Flavobacteriaceae; genus Kordia. The sequence continues at coordinate 4,138 of NZ_JAKVBC010000055.1, forward strand.
TTAATACATCGTATTTTTGACCTTTTATCGTTGTTTCTTCTACAAACTTTTTGTTGACAGCTGCATCGTTTAATTTATGTGGTAAAGTGGCAAAATAAATCACGGAATTTACAGATCCTATTGCACTATTTTTCTTCTTTTCAGTAAGTTCAATAGGTTTTTTGTTTACTTGGCGTGAAAATGCTCCGTTTTCTAAAATGTCTTCTGTGGTGGTACCATCTTTGGTACTTTTTACAGTATATGTGTAGTTTTTTCCATCATTCTTAAAACTGTATTCCTTGTCACGAAATACAAATTGGTAATTGGCCTGATCGTACAATTCACCGCCATGTGCTTTGATGGTTTCTTGAATAATCTGTGAAGCTTTGTCTGCAGTTTTCGGAGTTTCTTTTGGAGTAGTTTCTGAAACAGCAGCTGTTTGTTGTGCTGTTGATTTTTCTTTGGAATCGCATGCTATCAAACTAAAAAACAGCGTGATAAACAATAGTGTTTGCGTAGTTTTCATGAAAACTAGTGTTAGGTTTGTTTTGTTAGGTATTCTGTTAATTGGTGAATTTGTCGAATTAATTACAAGTCCTTTCCTTTTTTAACAAAATTTAACTTTTCACAAAAATCCCAAAAAGTTCATTCCCTGCTCTTGGAGCAATGGAGTTATACGCTTTTTCTAATGTTTTCACTTTAAAATGCGGTTCAAAATAGCGTAAATATTCTTCTTTGCTTCCTCCAAATGGACGTTTTTCCATATCGCCTGTGAGTGGAAAATCAAACCACAAACCTACCAGTTTTCCATTTGACTTCAACAATGAAGTCATGTGTTGTGCATATTGTTTTCGAGTTTCGGGCAATGGAGGGAACGAACAAAAGAAAGTTTGTTCTATAATTAAGTCATACGTTCCTTCATGGGTAAAAAAATCATCACATAATAACTGCTCTGAAGGAAATTTTGGGTTTCGTTCTTGAAATTCTTGTAGAGGAATTTCAGAAATGTCTAAAATAAATACATTGGTAAATCCTTTCGAAATTAAATATTCAGCTTCATACGCATTTCCTGCTCCAGGAATTAAAATTTTTAGATTCTTATCCACAAGTTGATCAATATACATTTTTAAAGGCGTAGATGGCGAACCAGTATCCCAACCTGTACGTTCGTCTTTATAGCGTTGTGACCAATATTCTTTTAGCTCTTCTGAATTCATAGCAGGAATTTTTTGTAAAGTTCTAAAAAGAATTTCATTTTAAGAAACAACAAAACCCTTACTTCTTTCGAAACAAGGGTTTTTCTTGAGTAATTAAAAAACGTTACGTTGGGCTTAAAACGTATGTTTTATAATGTTGTAACTAAACCTTATTAATTACAAGCGTCAAATGCCGCTATTAACTCATCTTCGTTATTTATAGTTGCTTGTGTTCCATCTTCATACTCAATTGTCATTGGGAACGTGATTGTAAAGAATGTTTCGTTTCCTAGTCCATCTAAGTATGTTAAGAACTCATCTTCATCATTTACTGTAGTAACATTTCCTGCATCATCAATTAACGTTAATGGGAATACAATTTCGAAGCAGTTGTCTACACAGTCATCACATGGATCAATATCATAGCAATCGTTGTATAAAGCGTCAAAGTCTTCATCACCATTAATGGTTACCACTCCATTTTCTGTAGTTACTGAAATTGGATATACAAATCCGATTGCATTTTCTATTGTAAATAATTCATACTCATCATTTACAACTACTGTATTTCCATCTATAGTTTCAACACTTAAAGGAAAGTTGAATTCAAAACAGTCATTTTCGAAAGGATCGCCTGGTTCTCCACCACTGTTATTTCCTCCGCCTGGGTTACCACCATCTCCTGGTATGTCTCCAAAGCACTCTTCTAAAAGTTCAATAAAGCCTAACTCATCATTGATAGTTATTACTTCACCATCACCTGTAGTTACATCTACAGGAAATACTAAAATATACCCTAATTCTGCATACGCTTGTGCTTCTTGATCACTATTAACCGTTACCACTTCGTTATTATTCATAACAGAATAAGGGTAATTTATTGTGAAGCATTCTTCAAGTATGTCACTATTTTCATTATTACTTTGAAACATAGTTTCTGCCTGATTACTAGTTGCTGCACTTCGAGCATAGTTAGTCATGTTTGACTTGATAGTCGCTTTGACTTCATTGTTTGCTTGTGTGTCTTCTGGGATTACATCAGTATTGTCATTACTACAAGAAAAAGTAAAAACAGCCAATGCAAGAATCAATGAGAATTTTAGAAATTTTTTCATAGATATTTAGTTTTGATTTGTTTGTTTTTGGGTTTACGAATTATAGACAACTGGATATATCTTCGCCCTACCTTTGCAAAAATAAAATTAGAAATTAAATTTTTAAATATATGATTTTCAACATATTAACGGTTAATTTTTTTTTACATAATTTTGGATCGTATAAAAATTCAAACTAACTAACAACATCTTGAAATCCAAAAAATCGGTTTGTGAAAGCAAAAACTTTGATGCACTTTTTAAAATGCATTCAAGAACGTTGCGTAACTATATTTATTATAAATGTGGCGATGCAAACTTGGCTGAAGATTTGGTGCAAGAAGCCTATATTAAACTCTGGAATAATTGTAACAAGATTCCTTTTTCGAATGCGTTATTCTTTCTAAAAAGAGTTGCCAACAATGCTTTTTTAAATGTCGTAAAACATCAAAAAATAGTATTGCAACACGAGCAAACTAAAAAATCAGAAGTAGATGTACAGAGTCCTGAGTTTTTATTTGAAGAAAAAGAGTTTTTACAAAAATTAGAAAATGCCATCGCTAGTTTGTCTGAAAAACAACGTGAAGTATTTTTATTGAACAGAATTGACAAAAAAACATATAGTGAAATTGCAATATTTCTTAACATTTCAAAGAAAGCCGTAGAGAAACGTATGCACAATGCACTAAAAGTGTTACGAAAAGAAATTGGAGATATTTAAAATAAGGTAGGGCAAACAACTATTGAGTTGTCTATAGTATAAGAGCGCGATCATGAATAGTGAAGAACATAAAGAAATTGATTTAGCAAAATGGCTTAGTGGAGAATTGTCTCCCGAAGAAAAGCATGTTTTTGAGCAAACAGATGCTTATAAAACCTATTCTAAAATCATCAACGCAACGGAAAAATTAAATGATCCTGCGTATGATGAAGAGGCTGTATTGGCAAAAATCAAAGAGAAAATTGCAGCACAACCGAAAGTTAGAAAACTAAAATTCCGTTATGTGTATACAGCAGCCGCTTCTGTAATTATTTTGTTTGGACTGTACTTTTTCCTGAAAAACTCAACAATTTCACATCGAACAGATTTTGGGCAACAACTCGCTATCAATCTTCCTGATGGTTCAGAAGTTAAATTGAATGCAAAATCAACGCTAGATTACGATAAAGATAGTTGGAGTAATGATCGAACACTACATTTAGATGGTGAAGCCTATTTTAAAGTGACCAAAGGTTCTCCTTTCAAAGTCATCACAGACGAAGGAACTGTAGAAGTTTTAGGAACCGAATTTAACGTAGACATCAATACAAATTTTTTAGAAGTACAATGCTTTTCTGGAAAAGTGAATGTGACAAATGCAAAGAAAGAAGCACACATTTTAACCAAAGGAAAAGCGGTGAGAACCTACAATGCTACTGTAACCAACTGGACATTCAATACTTCGGAGGAAACTTGGATGTCTGGTTTGAGTTCTTTTACCGAAATGCCACTGTTAGAAGTACTTGATGCGCTAGAAGATCAATATAAAATCACCATAAAAAACAAAGAAGTTTTTGCAGAAGAACGCTTTACAGGTCGCTTTGTAAATGATAGCTTGGATGTAGCACTACAAACAGTATTTGAAGCCATGGATATTGATTATGAACTGAATACTAACATTGTGACGCTCTCCAAAAAGTAGATGAAAAAAGCATATTTAGTGTATATTTTACTTGTATGCTTTAAAGTCGTACATGCACAAGAGCAAAACGCTTCTTACGACAAAACACCCTTAAAAAAAGTCCTAATTGATATTGAAAAACACTTTCAAGTCAGTATTTCATACAATTCTAAAATTGTAAAAGGTAAAGTAATTACACTCAAAGAAATTCCTGATACACTTCAGGGAACACTTGATGCTATTTCTAACCAAACAACACTCACATTTCGGAAAATTAGTCCCACTTCTTATGTGCTAAAAAAACGAAGAAAGAAAAGCAGAAATATAGCATCACGAACCATCAACTTAAATGAAGTGGTGCTTTCTGAGTATTTAACCACAGGATTTTCTAAAACTATTGATGGCGCTATTAAAGCAAAACCAAAAGAGTTTCAAGTATTGCCTGGCTTTGTAGAATCGGATGTTATGCAAAGTGTGCAGTTAATTCCAGGCATTCAAAGTCCTGACGAAACCTCAACAGGATTGAATATTCGCGGTGGAACTCCAGATCAAAATTTAATCCTTTGGGATGGCATTAAAATGTATCAATACGATCACTTTTTTGGAATGATTTCTTCCTTCAATCCGTATTTAATTGATAATGTCACCATCTACAAAAATGCAGCGCCTTCACGATATGGAAATCATATTTCGGGCGTTGTTGATATTGAATCCTATTCTAAAATTCCCAAGAAAACCAGAGTCGGATTGGGCGCAAATATGATTTATGTAGATGCTTTTGTACAACAACCTATCGGAGAAAAAGTAGCGGTTATTGCTTCGTTTCGTCGTTCGTATTCGGATGTGTTTGAAACGGTAACTTTTGACGAATTTTCAGAACAGATTTTTCAAAACACAAAAATCACAGACAATTCTGGAACGTTTAGCGATGTGCTTTCACTCACAAATAATTCATTTTATTTTATTGATTTTACAGCCAAAGTTATTGCAGAACTCTCCGAATATAGTACGCTTGAAGTAAGCTCGATTGTTTCAAAAAACGAACTCGATTTTGTGTCTCAGTTTGATGAAATTAATCGTCGTACAGATGACGAATTGTATATTGATAATCTTGGAATTGGCGTTTCTTGGAATCATACTTGGGACAAAAGTTTTTCAACAGAATTCAATTTGACAACCTCACAATATGATTTTGAATATTTGGGAGAAGAATTATTGTCAAACTTATTCGATTACAAAACGATAAAGAAAAATGGTGTTTCTGAAATTGGATTGCACGCGCAAGCGGAATATACGTTGAACAAGCAGCATCAATTTATTGGTGGTTACGAACTCATATTAAATGAGCTAGATTATACTATTGGACGACAATCGGATGTAATTTTTGATCCCGATTTTTTGGTGAATTCTGAAAATGCAAAAAATACGATTCACGCCATTTTTGGTGAACATCGTTGGAAACAAAATGGTTGGAACATTTTTACAGGTATTCGCGGAAATTATGCGACTGAACTCGGTACGTTTTTCTTTGAACCAAGTGTTCATATTTCCAAAAAATTAAACGATCAATTTAACACGGTTTTTTCTGCTGAACGACAGTATCAGTTTATCAGTCAGATCACAGAGTTTGAAACACAGAGCTTTGGATTAGAAAATCAAGTTTGGGTTGCTACAGATGATGAAATTCCAGTATTGCGAAGCGAGCAAATAAGTTTAGGCGGAAACTTTCAATACGATTCTTGGAATGTAGATGCAGAAATCTATTATAAGAAAATCAACAATCTTACTTCACTGACACGCGGTTTTGATATAGAAACTACTGGATTTTCTATTGGTGAAAGTACTGTAACTGGTTTGGATATATTAGTCAAAAAACGTTTTTACAATTTTACGAGTTTGGTGAGTTACGCACTGACGCAAAACAAATTTCAGTTTGAAAACTTAAACAATACCAATCCGTTTGATGGAAATTTCGATATCAGACACTATTTATCTTTCGTGCAATCGGCAAAATTTGGTGATTTGGAATTGTCGCTTGGTTGGCGTTACCGAACTTCGCGTCCATATACTTTGGCTACTGGTTTGGAAGGTGACACAGCAGAAAATATTACGATAGTATATGGTGAACGAAATGCAGAACGTTTGCAACCATATCATCGTTTGGATTTTTCTGCGAAATATGAAATCAAGCCTTTTAGAAACAACGATTTAAAAGCAACTTTTGGGGTTTCTTTATTGAATATGTATAATCAGAAGAATATTTTAAACCGAAATTATCGTGTCGTTCTAAACACGCAAACTGCCGAATTTCAATTGCGTACTATAGACAAACTTTCGCTGGGAAGAACACCTAATTTTATGGTACGATTGGAATTTTAATGTTTTACGTACTCAAATCCGTGTCATCCCAATCTGTACCAGAAGAGAGCATCCAAGTTAACGAATGCCTACGTTCATGAATTACACCTCCGTTTGCCATAGGATCAAATTCATCTGGCACAGTATCTCTGCCCATTTGAGCACTTCGCGCTGCATTATGTAAACAATAAAATAAATCTTCTTTTTGAATTATATTTTCTGTTGTTTGAGTAGTTTGTTGTAAAGTCTATTCTTTCAGATTATCATCTAGCGAGCATGTAAAATTCTGTAAAAGTTCTTGCATTTGTTCTCCCGACATCATTGCTCCATCAATTTCGGGTTCTTTGTATCCAAAATACCAAGCTAAAGGCCAAGCATTTTCAAATTTCCAACCAATAGAATTGCGTAATTGTTCATCATCTCTAGAAGCTCTGAAAATAACCAATTCGTCATCTGTCATAAACTGTTCAAGTTTATGACTATCAATGAAGTTCAATATTTTAGAATCTAGCAAATTTTCGACTGGAACCATTACCCATAAAACCATTGCTTTTATAGCATGCAATCTTCCTGCAATTTCTAGAGAAGGTCTTGGTTTTGTATCCCAACCTGTTGGAAGTGAACTTGCTGGTTGAAATCCCGCTTCAGAACAAATGGCTAATGATTTTTGACGTGTTTCTGGAATATTTTGATGTAAATTATGTTGAGAAAAAGCTTCAGCAGCAGCTTCTTTTGATTTTTTCTTTCCAAATATTCTTTAAAAAAAACTCATGAACTTCTCTTTTAAATTTTGATTGTGATGAAGTTAGATTCTTATATGTAAATATAGCTTTAAATACAATAAAATAAGAAGCATACATCGTAACTTTTATATGGTGGTATTATATTACTTATCTTTACGCCATACACAAAATAATACATGAGTTCTCCGTTAGCAAAAGATAAAAAAAGTGTGCTGGATAAGCTTTTGATTAAGTTTCATAAAAAAGCTTCACATAGTAACAGAATTGATATTCTGAGTGCGCTTTTTATTGAAGAAATTCAGGCTTTAGCTATTGATCAAAAAGATACAATTCGCTTGTTAGATATTGGTTGTGGCGATATGACGATTACAAATATTTTGGGCCAAAAAGGAACAAATATTCAGTGTACAGGTGTTGATATTTATCCGAATACTAAAAATTGGGAAAACTATACTGAATTTGATGGAAAAAGGCTTCCATTTGCCGATAAGTCATACGATGTAGTTTTGTTTAGTGATGTATTGCATCATGATGCAGAAAATATGAATCGTTTGTTGCAAGAAGCGAAACGTGTTGCCAATTTTATTATTATTAAAGATCATTTTGAATATGGTTTTTTCTCAAGATCTTTATTACAGTTGGCAGATATTATTGGAAATTACGGCTATGGAGTTTCCATTCCGAAGCGCTATTTTTCAAAGAAACGATTTCAAGCTGTTTTAGCTACAGAAGAGCTTCAAGAAATCAAATCGATTTGTCCTATTTATTTATATAATCATCTTCCGTTAATGAAGTATATTTTTAAAGGAAAGTATCAGTTTGTGAGTATTATAAAAACCTCTTGATTATTTTCCTTTTAATTTATCTAAAAAAGAAACCATAGGTTTTCCTTTCTCATCTAATTTCATCGGCTTCGTAGGTACTTTGATTCTCATTCCTTCATCTCGTTTTTCTTTCTCTTCAAGGGCTAATTTAGCTTTCTCCCTTTCGAGTTTACCTCTTTCTTTAGCAGTATGCTTTATATGTTTGGGATCTCTTTTTTCAGCATCTAACTCCGCTCTACCTTTAAGTTCTTTTTCTTTTGCTTTAATTGCTGTTTTTTTATCGCCTGCCGCCATCGCTTTATCTGCTTTTTTTTGATCCTTTTTATATTTAGGAGGCATTCGTTGAACTACTTTAGATGAAGAAAGTGTTATTGATTTTGTTCGATTGTCTACTAGTTGAAATGTTTCATTATGATCGTATTGTTGCTTAGAAAGTACACTTGCAACCGATTGATGTTTAATTTCTTTTGATTTCTTGCTATATGAGTTCATATTCTAAGTTATAAACTTTTCTTTACAAGAAACAATTTAGAGCATAAAACACTGTAAGTGTATACAAAATGTATACGTTTCTATTCTTTATCAGACTTAATATGTTGTTTCAGTCCTAAGATGCTAAAGAAAAAACTAAAAAGAATGATTTGTAATCCTAGCATGATTGTGAATACAGCCGGAACGATTGTACGAAGTGTTTCCGCAGGTTTTAAATCGCTAAAACTTGTAGCTTTCCAATCTAAAAATCCTGAAATACTGAGATAAACTCCTAAGGCAAAAGTCAAAAAGCCTACAATTAATCCTTTTTCAAGTGTAAAGATTTTGAATAGTTTGCTGTATCGATCACTTTTGGGCAGCAATCCGTTTTCAACCGCAAAGATTTTTGTCATGCCATAAAACATCAAGAATTGAAAACCAACAATTACAGCTCCAGCGGTGTATAAAAGTGTATGTACATCAAAGACAATTCCGCCAAAAGTAAGTGGTTTTACAATCAGCAAAGTGGATACTATGGTTCCGACAAGTATCAAAATAAATGCAGGATATAAAAACAACCACCTCGGACTGTATAAAAGCAAGAAACGTAAGTGTCTCCAACCATCGCGCCATGTGTTTAAGTGTGGCGGACGCGAACGTCCATCGGGATGTAATATGGTAGGAACTTCAGCAAATGTTAATCCGTTGAGTTTTGATTTTACAATCATTTCAGAAGCAAATTCCATTCCCGTAGTATTTAGTTTCATTTTGTAAAACGCTTCTTTAGAAAATCCACGCAATCCACAATGAAAATCACCAATTTTGATATTGAAAAAGAGTCTTCCAATAAAGGACAATACTGGATTTCCTAAGTATTTGTGTAAAAAAGGCATCGCTCCTTTTTTGATGCCGCCTTTGAAACGATTTCCCATCACTAAGTCATATCCTTCTCGTAGTTTTTCTAGAAACAATTCTAGCTTTGAAAAGTCATAACTATCATCTGCATCGCCCATGATGACGTATTTTCCTTTTGCAGCTTTGATACCGCCTTTGAGCGCATTTCCATAGCCTTTTTCTGCTACAGGAACTACTCTTGCGTTCAATCGCTCGGCAATAGCTTGCGAACCATCCGTGCTTCCATTATCGGCAATGACAACTTCTCCATCTACTTGATGTTTCTCAAAAAAACCTTGTGCTTTTTTGATACAGATTTCCAAAGTCTCTGCTTCATTGAGACAAGGCATTACAATGGATAATTCAGGATTCATACAGTTTTTTGTTAAGCGAATTCAATAATACAAAAATAGTCAAGAATATGACCCAATCATTATAAAAAGTAAAACGAATAACCGCATGCATTCCAATCGCAACAATGAGTACATTCGCAATAAGCAGTAGCGAACTCAATCCTACTATTTTATATTCTATTTGATCTCGTTTCCACAGAAAGAATAAACTACTTAAGGCAATCAACACGTATAACATGACATTTTTGATACCGCCAAAACCATGAATTGCATTCTGAATGTAAATTCGTTTCCATTTCGAAAAATTATCCCAAATCAATGGTTTTACCATATTTGACGTCATGTTATCCAATTCGATAAATTTTTCATGTTTCGTCAATGATGCATCTAATACTGCATCGCCATTTCTATAAATTGGTCCCATGGTAATATCTGCAAATCTTCCAATATAAAATTGTGTCGGCGTAGGAAACACAGTCAAATCTACATTGTTGATATTCATAAGTTCATTTAGCAAATCGTCATGTGTATTATGAAAGAATGCCTTTTCTATTGGATCTTCAAAAAGAGCTTCATCTTCTGCATCAGACACAAAAAAAGGTGCTGTAATCATATTCATTCCTGTCCATGGTGTACTTACAAAATGGCCATGCACTACTTTGTGATAGGTTCTATCAATTAAGGAAGTTATCAGCGGAAGCGTAATGAATAATGTGATAATAACTATATGCTTTTTAAATGATTTTTGTTGATAGCTTATCCAATAAATTAGCCCTAAAGCAATTGGAATTAGATATACAAATTGATATCTCGTAATGAGTAAAAATGCTAAAATCGGCAACGAATAATAGAGTTCTTTTACTTGTTTATTTATAAAGAACGAAATGAATTTTGCTACAATAATTAGGTATAACGAATACGAAATAGATTCTGTAAGGATGTTGTTGGCTATCTTTAAACCTGCCAAGAAAGGCAATAGTAAAGTAAAGGCAAAGCAAACACTAAAAAACTCATTTAGAATCTTATTTGATCGTAATTTATCAATGAAATAGTATACACTAAAACAACCAAATAATATTTGAACAATTACCGTTGCTGTTTCATAATAATCTCCAAAAATCGTTTGTATCAGTTGTAGAAATAATGGATAGCCTGGCGTGCGGATAATGTGCATATCAATATAACCCTGAGAATCTGGAAAAAATGCAACTGGATAGTTAAGCACCACAACAAAAGTGATCAGGAATAAAATTCCGATTGCCACGTTACTTTTTTGTTGGATCCACTTCACCTATTTCGTTTTGGTAAAAGTATTTATATTTTTTCATTTCAACTACGCTCAATACAAAAAATCCTCGCAAAGACATGGTATCGTTTTATTTTAAAACATCAAAGGTTGAAAGTTTTTGATAGATTTTTTCACCTAGTTTTTTCGCACCTGTCGGTGTCATGTGATAGTAATCGTAGAAATCTATAATATTCCAATCTTCGTCATTAGTTAAATCAATTACAGATGTTGATCCTGCCACTTCTTTCATAGCATCGTTGAGTTTGTTGAGCAATTTTAAGTATCCAACACCATTGTACGCGTATTTGTCTTCCAGATATTGTATGTTTTCTGTCCCAAAAACAACGCCATTTCTAATTTTGTAATGCAATGTTGGTTGGGTAATGAAAATTGGTATGGCATTCATACGCTTTGTATAATCTACAAGCTTTTGGATACGTCTTTTGAATCCTTTTAGATTGGCTTCCCCATAAATTTCAAGCAATTTTTCATTGACAACTTCTTCTTTGGTATAAGGTATTCTTGCGAAATTTATTTTGCGATGTCCAACTTCAAATTTGGTCGCTTTTTGCATGCCTTTTAATTTTCGATATGCATTATACAGCACCGATTTGTCTTTGATTTGACTTTTGAATCCGCGACTTTCCAATTCTTGAATATTATCATATTTAGAATCGCCATTGATCGTGAAAAAATCATTAATTCCCACATAGAATAAGATGATTTCTGGTTTTAGTTTTTCAACTTTTGGGAACCAAATTTCAGTACTTTTTAGATGTCCATACGTAGATTGCCCATCAACGCCTGCGTTGGAAACATAAAGCTGTTTTCCGTTTTGTTGTAATTCTTTTTCTAATACTTCTTGCCATGTTTGGGAATCGTCTAAATATCGTTGATCGGTTGTACTTCCGCCAACAGTAAGGATGTTTATTTTTTCAGGTTCGTTATAGGTTGAAACGCCACGCAAACCATATTTGTCTCTGGTATACGTAATTATTGGATTGTCTCTTTGGTATAAATAGCTTACGTCAAATTCGAATTTGACATCTTTGATAATTCCCAAATTACTCAGTTGATTGCTGTTACTCAGCCAACCACCAAAGCAAAGTTCAATAATTAGCACGCCAATTAATAAAATGACAATGTTGATGAGTATAAGTTTGAGTTTTTTTGGCATAACGAAGACGAAAATACCAATTATATTTTGATGTAAATCCTAGTTAGGATGAATATTATCAATTTTCTATTGATGTCTTGGTTGGTTTTCCATGACATGAAGGATCTAATTAGGTTTTTTATAACGATCAACTGTATATGATAAAAAGATCCATTTATTTTTATCAAACGTTATATTTTCTTCTTTTTTTAATCCTGTATTTGCAACTTCAAAAATGATTTCATGCATTCCCTTTGTAAGCTTTGCATATTTTGTATACTGTAAATCAGGTCTTATATCTGTATATTTTGCATTTTGATCAAAAATAGTATCCTTATTAACAATTAACCGCAATGGTACTTCTACTTGATTCATATCTATATTTGAAATATGAAAAGTTGCAATGACTCCAGAATTACAACCAAAAAGTGAAATAATTACAATACTTATCATAAGAATATTTAGTTTTGTCATCTTCTATGGTAAATTATAATTTACTGATTCATCCACGCTTTAAAATCGCTTGTTTTTTGTCGGCTTACGATGAATTCTTGATCGCGTTCTCTAGAAACTGTTAGTTTTACACGATGATTAAAATACGGATTTATTTTTTGAATAGCATGTTTGGCTACAATTTGTCCACGATTGATTCTGTAAAATTCATCATGATTAAGCGTACTGAATAGTTGATCAATTGTTTCATCAATGACATAACGCTTCTTTTCAGTGACACCAAATGTGATACTATCTTCTGAGTATGCATACAATACATCGGTAATTTTGATTTGCACAAAACCTGTTCCTTCTTTTACTAATAATCCAGTGCGTTTTTTGGTGTTTTTGATTTCGGTTTGCGATTGTATACTTGTTAATAATTGTTTTAAAACCGATGTTTCTATGTGCTGTGATTGGTTGGATTTGTTGAATTTTTCCAGTGCTTTTTGTAAATCTTTTTCCTTAATAGGTTTCAATAAATAATCAACACTATTTACCTTGAATGCCTGAATTGCATATTGATCAAATGCCGTTGTAAAGATAATCGGTACTTCGACCTCAACTTTTTGAAATATTTCAAAGCTCAACCCATCTGCCAATTGAATGTCCATAAAAACCAGATTGGGCATTTCGTTGGTTTGAAACCATTGTACAGCATCTTCAACGGTATCAATAGTGTCTATTAAATTGTATTGAAAACCGCATTTTTGTAGCATATTTTGCAACTGATTTGCTGCACGAAATTCGTCTTCTATAATGAGTACATTCATAATTAAGCTTTTAAATCAGAGGAATCTAGCAATGGCATTTTTGCAATAAATTCCTTTGTATCGTTTTGAATTTTTGGTAGTTTTTTTGAAATCAACGCGTGTCGTTTTTCAATGTTTATTAAACCCAATTTCGTAGATGGTAATTGTGTAGATTTTGGTTGAATTTTGTTATGTACTACTAAATAATCATCTTCAATACTGATTGTAACTGTCAAAGGTTTTGAGCGTGAAATAACGTTGTGTTTTATCGCATTTTCGAGTAATAATTGTAAGCTCATTGGAACAATCATTCGATCCAAAGCAGCTTCGGGCAATTCCCAGTTAAGCTTTAAGTTTGGTCCAAAACGTTCTTTTTGAACGTGAATATATGCCTTAGCAAATTTAAGTTCGTCTCGAAGTGTAATTACATTCGCATCGCCAGCATCTAAAATATATCGGTATACATCCGAAAGTTTGTCTACAAATTGTTTGGCATCTTCTTTAGAGTTTTGGTCAATAATATCACGCAAGGTATTTAGACTATTAAAGAAAAAATGTGGTTGCGCTTGGTTTCGCAATGCATCTAATTGCGCTAGCACTACGATTTGTTTTGCTTGTTCTTCTTCTCGAATTGATTGTTTAAGTTGAGTGTAAAAGAAAATTGCTTCGTAAATCGCCATTACCATTGTACTAATTATAATAATGGGTAATAAGACATGAAAGCGTTCAGTAAAATAATAGTTTTCATCAAGTATATGAGCAACAATACTTCCTCCCAAAGCATCAATCGTAGTCACTGAGATAATAATTGTTAAAAATAAAATTAAGGCCCGCTTACCTACTTGTTCTAAATTTGGTAGCTTCTTTCGCAAAAAAATAAAATACATACGCATAACACACCAATTCACGATAGAAAAACAGAATGAGATGCTCCAGAATGCTACAGCTTTCCAAAAAGGATAACGTGCAAACGAATTGGTAAAGAGATAATCAGTAACAAAACCTAAAATAAAAACACCAATCACAACGAACCAAATATCGTTGAAACCAATGTATTGTAACCTTTTTTCTTTATTGAAAAGTTTCATGATTATTTATAGTTTAATCAATGGAATTCCTTGTTTTGCTTGATAAAATACATATGCGATACATGCTGAAAATAGCAAGCCAAATAACAATACTGCTATTACTTTATTACGTGTTGTTGTATTCCACTTTTTAGCAAGTATCCATGCGAATAACGGAATTATTTGAATGCCATGCAATCCTAAGAAGTGTGCAACACGTAAATCGCCTGCAACAGTACTCCAATTTAAGATAGGTAACCCTTCACCTCCATCAGCGACACTCACGTTGTGTGCCATTTGTCCAATCATTTGTCCACCAACCCAACTTCCAATAATTACAACAATCCAACCAAAACAGATAGCAACTTGAATAGATTTGGCTACTTTTAGTTTTAAACGAGCAGCATCAACAGCAAGCCAAATCATTATTAATACATTGATTCCAATTAAAATTCCCATTGCGGCAAACAGCATTCCGTCAAACATAGAATCTTGATTGTAATGTGAGCGTACACCTCGTACCGCTTGATAGAAAATGATACCTGTTTCTAGCAATAATGTCCAAGCCACAATATTTCTAATGACATTTTTCTTTTTTGTGGAATACGGGTATTTAGTAATGAAAAAAGCCAGTGTTAGAATGTAAATTCCGCCTGAAATCCAGAATTTTAAGGGTTTTATCCACACACTTATTCCTGCAAGTGTTCGTTCGTCTATAGTAATTCCAACTATACAAACCAGTGCAAATACAAAGTGTACGAGTACAATTGCATGTAGTATTGGACTTTCCTTTTTTACCGTGTTGAAAATGTGTTTTACAAGTCTCATGCTTTTGAATTTTTAAGTGTAATTGTTCTAATAATCATGAAGACTAAAAACCCTAGAGGACCAAATAGAAATGTTCCTAACAAGCAAGGTGCTAGAATGATTGGATGAATTTTCAAAGTTCTGTTTTGATTGACAATCCACATTCCAATGAGTAAATCGAATGCCAAATAGTGAACCCAACCTGCAAGCACTGCATTTTCTACTGTGAATAATTGTATTACCGATTTTAAACTTCCAAAATCCATCATGCCACCTACAATTAACGCTTGGATAATATAAATGGCATAGATTACTGATAGAATGATTGGTATAATTTTGTAGTCGATTAGGAATCGTGTCACTTTCCATTTTGGAAGCAGAATGAGCAAAACCCACATTGGCATGGTGAGCATTCCAACAATTTTAAAAACTTCTGATGGTGTCATAATTTCTTGATTTTTAGTGTTCGTTTATTTGAATGATGATTCAAAGATGAAGCGTATTCTCTAAAAATGATATGACTTTCTGTTGAATTGTCGCAAATGAAGATTGAATTGTAGAAGATTGTAATACACTAGAATTGAGAGTGTATTGTAATCTTATTAAACATGTAACAAAATAATATCATTGTGGCAGAAATTTGATAGTTTGACAAATCTTTCATACTTTTTTCAAAAAAACAATTGCATGAGATTTTCAAAATGTATTCTGCTACTCTTTGTTATATTGCCGTATTGCACTTTTTCACAGGTTTCTATTCGTGAATTTCCAGAGGATTTTCAACTCTACAAAAGAGATACAAGTACAAATACTGGAACGGTTACTATCTCCGGAGATGTTGAAATTTCTAGTGGTTTTTCGCTTTTCATTTTAGAAATTTACAAGGATGATGTACTTATTGAAAGTGTAGAACATCCTTTATCATATGACAATACTACGGCTAGTTTTCAATTTTCTGAAAATATTACTGCTGGTTTATTTCAATATAGTTTTAAATTAAAAACGGACACCAATATAATACTACGAGAAGCTTCTAATGTAGTCGCAGGTGATATTTATATCGTTACTGGTCAATCTAATGCCATTAGACATAGATATTTTAATGCGCCATTTCCTTTTGAGAATACTTTTATTAGAACCTATTTGTTAGAAACGCAAGAGTGGAGTACCAATCCAAACCCTTACACATTTGGAGGAATTGGATACCGATTTGCAGCTTCAATAGTAGCCAATCAAAATGTCCCTGTTTTATTATTAAACGGTGGCGTAGGTGGTAGAACTATTGCTTATTTTCTAAGAAATCATGAAAACACTACTGATATGAGCACCAACTATGGACAGCTTTTAAGTAGCTATCATCATGCTAATTTAACTAGAGGAGATGTAAACGGAATCATCTGGTTTCAGGGTGAGGCGAATCCTTTTACAGAGATTGTACATTATAAGGCTATTTTTAATGATTTGTATGAATCTTGGGAAGAAGATTATGCTCCGAATCAGTATTATGTTTTTCAAATTAGATATGGTTGTAAAATTGCCGACCATCCTGACTACAGAAGGTATTTTCAAACTCCAGAAGCGCTTAGACAACTTGGAACGCTTCCAAAAACTAAGATTATCTCTTCTAATGCCATCGTTAAAGGTTTTGATGGTTGCCATTATTATGAAACAAATGGGTATGAAAATTTAGCTTCGCGCTTATACAATTTAGTAGCGTACGATTTTTATAATTCAGGCGATGATAGCGGTATTTATTCTCCAAATATTGAGAATGTACGCTTTTCAAATTCGTTAAGAAATCAAATTAAGTTTGATTTAATTCCAGCATCTGACTTATATACTTGGCAAAATGGTGTAAAAAATGATTTTTGGATAGAAGGCGCTGATGACATTGTAATTACGGATGGAATTATTTCTGGAAATACTGTAATTCTTAATTTATCAGACAGTATTACTCAAGAAAATCCTAAGCTATCGTATTTAGGACATAATCCTAATGATACTCCTTTTATTGTTAATCAAAATGGTATTGGAATGCTAAGCTTTAAAAACATGAATATCACAGATTCAACACTTGGAGATGAAACGTTTTTGTTAACGGATGCTTCTTTATATCCTAATCCAGGTACCGACATCGTTACTATTGAATGGGAATTACTGAGCAATTCAAGACTTCTAATTTATGATCTCACTGGAAAAAAAGTATACGATAAAGAGAAGATTAAAGAGCTACAAATAACGATTGATGTCTCTGATTGGGCCACAGGACAGTATGTTGTAAAAATTATCAATCAATTTGCAACTTCATATAAAAGACTAACCGTTAATTAATTATTATCACACCTTTTTGGACTGTACAAATATGATTGTGTATTTACATTGCCATTTTGAACGGTGTATCCGCATCTTTGTTATCCATCATTTTTAGAATGAAACGATTTTTTCGATGGCTTATAGGCAATACTATTTCTCCTTTGAGATAAGCTAAACGATAGCTAGGCTCCAATAATTTTAAATATGAAAGATTGATTAAATACGAACGGTGAATACGCATGAAATTATCTTCTGAAAAAAGTGTTTCATAAGTTCCAATAGATTTACTACTCAGCTTTCGCAACCCATTTTTTAGGTATATCCAAGCATATCCTTTGCAAGCTTCTAAATATACAATTTCTGTTTTCAATATATACACTCCTTGGTGTTTGCTTCCGATGCGTACATAGTCTTTGTTTTCAATAATTTTTTCCCTTTGTTCTCTGTTTTTCTGAATCATCATGCAATATATTTTTAGTCAACTACCTTGGGCTAAACCCGCAAGGTGTTTTGTATAGAAATCATGTTAAAAAAGTGAGGCGTGCCTCGAAGTATTTACATCTCGATAATCAAGTAAATACTCTTTTAAGTGGTGGGGAATTTGGCCGTTGTGAGTTGTTTTTGTGTATTAAAAGAAGTTACTTTTATATTACGATGCAACATTATTTGATAAGCGTTGAATTTTTGAAATAAGCGTTGAATTTTGATTAAAAAAATATGTTTTTTCTTGTTAATTATATGTTAACGTTTTTTAATCAAAAAGAATTCTATGAATAGAGGTTGAAAAAAATTTAAAAAATGAAGCTCATGATAAAATCAATAATAGAGTGATCATTCCCCCATTTAGAGGACAGATTTTACGCTAAGTTAAGTGAATAATCATATATCAAGCTACTTGTTTATTTTTCATCAAATACCTGTTAACAGGTATTTGATTTTCGATTCCTTGATGTC
>NZ_JAKVBC010000056.1 GCF_022447245.1 Kordia sp.
ATCTCAATTATTCGCTAAAGTTATTGTAATTCCCTAGTAATGTCAACGTTTTGTGGCGTTATTATTATATTTTTGCAGATTATGAGTGATATCGAAAGTAACAGACAGAAAAAAATAGCAGGTGTTTTACAAAAAGATTTGGTAGACATTCTGCAAGGTGCAGCAAGAAGCGGTGGGTTGACAAACGTTATTATTTCAGTAACGAAAGTAAATGTTACGGTAGATCTTTCTGTAGCCAAAGTATATTTAAGCATTTTTCCACACAATAAATCAAAAGAATTATTAGAAGGAATTCAATCAAATGCGCCTTTAATTAAGCACGATTTAGCACAACGTGTACGTCATCAATTGCGTAAAGTTCCTAATTTGACATTTTATGTAGATGATTCTCTTGAATATATTGAAAACATTGAAAAGTCATTAAAAGGCGAAGAAAACCCAATTCAAGATCCTGATTTATTAGATAAAAGAAAGAAATCCTAGTTGAAATTTCCTTTATACATAGCCAAGCGTTACTTATTTTCTAAAAGTTCGCAAAATGCCATTAATATTATTAACATCATAACAAGTGTTGTGGTTGTGATTGGTGCACTGGCTTTGTTTATTGTCCTTTCGGGATTTGCTGGATTGAAAAGCTTTAGTTTGTCATTTAGTAATGATTTTGATCCTGATATTAAGATTGAAGCGGCAACTGGAAAGTCTTTTCTCGTAAGTGCAGCACAAATTAAACAACTTCAAGATATTCCTGAAATTGTATCGTTTTCACAAGTTGTGGAAGAACGTGTGGTATTAAGCTTAAATAACAAACATCATATTGCAAACATTAAAGGTGTTGATCAATACTTTAAAAAAGTCAATGTTGTTGATAGTATTATGTTTGTGGGAGCTTGGGTTAATCCGGACGAATATGATAGCGCTGTTGTTGGTATTGGCATCTCAAAACTTTTAGGTGTTATTGCTAATGACTATAGTGGTTTATTAGAAATTATAGTGCCAAAACCTGGTACAAAAAGTATAACGAGTAGTTCTAAAAATCCATATGAAAAGGTAAAAGTGTTGACCAGAGGTGTATATAGTCTCAATGAAGATTTGGACGATAAGTATGTGTTTACCAATTTAGAATTGGCACAAGAACTCCTTGAATTTGAAACCAATGAAGTCACAAATATTGAGTTTGATCTCCTTCCAGAAAGTGATGAAATTGTTGTAAAAGAGAAAATTTCTGCTGTTTTTAATGATGAAGTTATCATCAAAAATCGTATTGAACTCAACGATGCTTTGTATAAAATGTTAAATACCGAAAACCTAGCTATCTACCTGATTTTTACATTGGTATTGATACTTGCTTTGTTTAATGTTGTTGGTGCTATTGTGATGATGATTTTAGATAAGCGCAGCAATATGAAAACGTTGTTTAGCATGGGAACAACTGTAAAACAGATAAAGCGTATTTTCTTTTATCAAGGAATCATCATTACCACTTTAGGTGGAATATTAGGAATTACATTAGGTGTGATTGCTGTATATTTACAATTACAATTTAAAATATTCTACATTACCGCAAACTTGCCATATCCTGTAAAGTTAGAGTTTATGAACTGCGTTACTGTATTTTTGACAATAACCATTTTGGGGATACTAGCTTCATTTTTGGCTAGTAGGCGTATTACAAGAGACTTTATAGCGAATTCATAAATTTATACAAACTGATGATCTCCAAACTTCTCGTATACCTCATCTAATACTTGAAAAACACCTACAGAATCGTCGGTAGTTACCAAACGTTGTCTGTATTCTTTAAAATGTGGAATTCCTCTAAGTAGTTTGCATAATGGCGTCGTGTTTCAAAAACACCTAAGCGTTCACCTTTCCAATCTACAGACATTTTTAAGTGACGTCGTGCTGCATCTATGCGCTCTTCCATGGTTGGTTTTGCCATATGTGTTCCTGTTTCAAAGTAGTGCTTAACTTCTCTAAAAAACCAAGGATATCCAATACTTGCACGACCAATCATAGCACCATCTAAACCGTATTCGTCACGCATCAAAATGGCTTTTTCAGGAGAATTTACATCGCCATTTCCAAACACAGGAATATGCATACGTTGATTGTTTTTTACATCCGCAATAGGACGCCAATCCGCTTCACCTTTATACATTTGTGCACGTGTACGACCGTGAATCGCAATCGATTTGATACCAACATCTTGCAAACGTTCGGCAACTTCTACAATTTTAATAGAATCATGATCCCAACCCAAGCGGGTTTTTACCGTTACAGGCAATTTGGTATGTTTTACCATGGCTTCTGTCAAAGAAACCATCAAATCTATATCTTTTAAAATTCCTGCGCCTGCGCCTTTGCTAACGACCTTCTTTACAGGACAACCAAAGTTAATGTCTATGATATCAGGATTCGATTTTTCAACAATCTCCACTGATTTTAGCATAGAATCTAAGTTAGCACCAAATATTTGAATTCCTACAGGACGTTCTTTTTCATAAATATCAAGTTTCATGGTGCTTTTTGCTGCATCACGAATCAGTCCTTCCGAAGAAATAAATTCAGTATATACAACATCAGCACCTTGTTCCTTGCACAATGCACGGAAAGGCGGATCACTTACATCTTCCATTGGTGCCAGTAGTAAAGGAAAGTCTGGCAACTCTATGTCTCCTATTTTAACCACAATTGATTGTTTTTAAAAGATTTTGCAAAGATACATGAAAAATCGTAAAGTGGTAATGTACCTCAATACAAGTCTTGAAAGCCTCTGTAAAAGGATTTACTCTTTTAAACGTTCTTGTTCTGCAGAAGATTTGTTACGTTGATTCGTTTGTAATTTCGTGTTTCCAAAATTATAACGGAAACCTATGCGAATGGTTTGTGTGTCGTAATTCGTAAAGTAATTATTGTTTTGATTGACAAACTGAGTTTGTTTTGTAAACTCTTGACCATTTAAAATATCATTTACAGTAAGTGAGACTATTGCCTTTTTGTTCCATAAAGCCTTACGAAGAGATAAATTCACAAAATTTCTATCTGAAATTTCTGAAAGCCCTTGAATATTGGAAGATATATATAATATGGAAAGGTTTGCTGATAAACTCTTATCTTTTAAAAATGTTAAGTTATTATCTAAAGATGTATACAAAGACCATTTGCTTTGGGTTGTTTGAATGTTATCACCTAATGTATATGTATCATTCATATTAAATGCAGATGATACAAAAGAGACATCCCAAGTATCCGTTATTGGAAAATAAGTGACAAAATCTAACCCATAATCTACACTTTTTTCGATATTGGAAGCCACATCCTGTAATACATTGCTATCATTATCTTGTAAAGTCAATTCAAAAATAGCAGCTTTACTATAAGTATAATAAGCCTCAATGAAGAAAATATCATTGATTTCAGCTCCTATTTTATATTTATTTGTAATTGCTGGTTGCAATCGTGGATTTCCTGTTACAAAAGAAAAGTCTGTAAAATTATAACGAAATGGATTTAAATTGTCAAAACTCGGTCGCTGAATTCTTCGACTAAAATCTGCATATATATTTACATTTTCTGATACTTTATGACTAATATATGCCGTTGGGAACAATTCAAAATAATTTTGTGTATTTACTTGATTTGTACTGAATGAGTTTCCTCTAATTTCCGTTTGTTCGCCTCTAAAACCTACTTTTAAACTCCAATCATCCCAGCTTTTTGCATAACTAACATACGCAGCATAAATAGATTCATCATAATCAAACGTATCTGAGTTATCAATGTCTAATACAGAAATACCGTTCTCAATATCAAATTGTAAAAGATCACTTTTAGTATCAATATTCGCCACCTTCGCTCCTGCTTCAAAACTTGACGTTTCATTAATAGGCAATTCATAATCAATTTGTCCACTCAATATGTTGGTACGTTGATTGGCATGTGTAGTGAATGCTGTAGAAAAATCGGGGTTGGCTACTACCGTATAATCTGTAGCAACAAGTTGATCATCTGCTTTGTCATAATCAGTATAATGCACGTTTGCCGAAAGTTTTTCACCTTCTCTTTCAAACTTATGTACATAATCAAGGTTTAATCCTAAGTTGTGCTTGTCTTTATTGGATACATTCATAGCTTGTAACGAAAAGTCTTCGTTAGCCAATGTTTGATCATCAACAACTGAATTGGTAAGTGTATTTCGCTTCCAATAAGGAAGATATAATACGTTTCCCGAAAAGCTCAAGGTATTTTTCGCATCGAACTCATAATCAACATTCAGACTAAAATTATGTTGATTTGACCAAGTATTTCGATTTATTAATGAGTTCCAAACAGACGTTGTATTGATTCCATCTAAATAATTAATACGTTCGTCATTATCTCTATTTATTTTTGAATGCGTATAGTTATAATTTCCAAAAATATTAAACTTCCCACGTTTGTAAAACTGGTTGATTCCTGCGTTGTAACGCGGAAAAACTCCTTGCGTAAAGTTTCCATATACACTTCCATGATAACCTACAATCAAATTTTTTTCCATCACTATGTTTAAAATAGTGCCGCCTTGTGCATCATAGCGCGCTGGTGGATTGGTAATGACCTCAACAGATTTTACAGTTTCTGCTGGCGTTCCTTCCAATAACTGATATACTTCACTTACAGAAAGATGTACTTTTCGATCATTTATATACACTGTTGGTGTGTTATTTTTAATAGATAAAGTATTATTAATTACTATTACTCCTGGTGTTCTGCGCAATACTTCCCAAGTGTTTTCCTCCGTCAAAGCTGTTCCTTGAATGTTAAAAACTAAACGATCTATTTCACGTTTTAACACAGGTTTTTTGTTGGTAATCATAACGTCATCGAGAGACTCAGAATCTTTTTGAAGTATTATTGTCCCTAAATTAAAATCTCGTGTAATATCCAGTTTTTTAGTGTATGTTTTATAACCTAAAAAGCTGACATTTAGTGTATAAGTCCCTGGAGTAATATTTTCAATTAAAAAAGACCCTGAAACTTCTGTAGAACTACCATGTACTATTTCCCCATCTTGAAGTAATACCGCATTAGCATGAGAGATTGCAGTTTCCGTATCGGAAGCAATCAATGTGCCCGAGACTTGATAATTTTCTTGTCCCGCAGCGGTAAAAAATGTAAAAAGCACAAATAAACTTGTGATTTTTAGGTTCATGGCTATAATTTGGTTAATTGGGCGCAAATATACTCATTTTTATCGAACGTAGAAAAAAAGCTACATCTTTGATTAAAAAAAACTTGGTATCTGTAGGCAAAACACGTGTATTTACTTTGTAAAAAACTATATTTGCAAAATATTAGCGATGAATTAGATGAAGCATATTAGAAATTTTTGCATTATTGCACATATTGATCATGGGAAGAGTACGTTAGCTGACAGATTGTTAGATTTTACAAACACAGTAAGTGAAAGAGAGAAGCAAGATCAATTATTAGATAGTATGGATTTAGAACGTGAACGTGGAATCACGATTAAATCACATGCTATTCAAATGGAATATACTTATGAAGGACAAGAGTATATTTTGAATTTGATTGATACACCGGGACACGTAGATTTTTCCTATGAGGTATCACGTTCAATTGCTGCTTGTGAAGGCGCTTTGTTGATTGTAGATGCAGCACAAAGTATTCAAGCACAAACTATTTCTAACTTATATTTAGCTTTAGAAAATGATCTGGAAATTATTCCTGTATTGAATAAAGTAGATTTACCAAGTGCCAATCCTGAAGAAGTAACCGACGATATTGTTGATTTATTAGGTTGTGATGCCGAAGAAGTTATTCACGCAAGTGGAAAAACAGGTTTTGGTGTCGATAATATTTTAGCAGCTGTGATTGAACGTATTCCTGCACCAGAAGGAAGTTACGACGAACCATTGCAAGCCTTGATTTTTGATTCTGTTTACAATCCTTTCCGTGGTGTAGAAACCTATTTTAGAGTTATCAATGGTTCTATTAAAAAAGGGCAGCAGATTAAGTTTGTCGCCACAGGGAATGAATATGGAGCTGATGAAGTTGGAACGTTGAAACTGAATCAGGTTGTAAAAAAAGAAATCAAAACTGGTGATGTTGGGTATTTAATTACAGGAATTAAAGACGCACGTGAAGTAAAAGTAGGTGATACCATTACAGATGCAAAAAACCCAACAAAGAATGCTATTGAAGGGTTTGAGGATGTAAAACCTATGGTATTCGCAGGAATTTATCCAGTAGATACCGAAGATTATGAAGAACTGCGTAATTCAATGGAAAAACTGCAATTGAATGATGCTTCGTTGGTATTTACGCCAGAAAGTTCAGCTGCTTTAGGCTTTGGTTTCCGTTGTGGATTCTTAGGAATGTTGCACATGGAAATTATTCAAGAGCGCTTGGAGCGTGAATTTAATATGACGGTAATTACAACGGTTCCAAACGTATCATACCACGCTTTTACTAAGAAAAACCCAGATGATGTTATCATAGTAAATAACCCTTCTGATTTACCAGATCCTTCTAGTTTGGATCGTGTAGAAGAGCCTTATATCAAAGCAACGATCATTACAAAATCGGACTTTGTTGGAAATGTAATGTCATTGTGTATTGAAAAACGAGGATTAATTACCAATCAAACATATTTAACAACGGAACGTGTTGAACTATCGTTTGATATGCCGTTAGCAGAAATTGTTTTTGATTTTTATGATCGATTGAAAACGGTATCTAAAGGATATGCTTCTTTTGACTATTCTCCGATCGGAATGCGAAAGTCAAAATTAGTACGTGTAGATATTTTATTGAATGCACAATCTGTGGATGCTCGTTCTGCCATAATTCACTTCGATAACGCCTATACGATTGGTAAAAAGATGTGTGAAAAGCTGAAAGAATTGATTCCAAGACAACAATTTGATATTCCAATTCAGGCAGCAATTGGAGCCAAAATTATTTCGCGTGAAACGATCAAAGCACTTCGTAAAGATGTAACGGCAAAATGTTATGGTGGTGATATCTCACGTAAGCGTAAACTCCTAGAAAAGCAGAAAAAAGGGAAGAAGCGCATGCGTCAAGTTGGAAACGTAGAAATCCCACAACAGGCGTTTATGGCAGTATTGAAACTGAACGATTAAGAAACATAAAATAGTTGTCGAGAGTTTGAAGCTTTCGACAGCTTTGAAAATATAATAGCCCTTAGCTTAATTCGTTTCCGTAGCCTCCACATCAAACGGTTTCCCAAGGTATACAAGTTTCCACTTTTTACCGATCTCTTCCAATTCCATATCTTGTGAGGAAATGATATCGAGTTCTCCTGTTTCTTTTTTGATGAATAGTGGAATGATGTCTTTATCATTTTGTGTTTGCTCAATAAGGCTTCTAAAGTGCGTCACATCAATCAGATCAATTTCTTGAATAGACGGGAATTTTCGTGTCGCTTCTGTAAACGAGTTGTAATCGTCTGTACTTGAAAAAATACCTTCTGACGGATTGTAGTTTTCGTCTAACATTTCTTCTCTCGTCACCAATCGGAACGAACCGTTTTCTCCGAATTCGGCACCGAACTTATCTATAGCATACTTGTTGATGCCAGAGTTTCCTGTAAGTGCAATTAAATAACCTACATCGTTCAGTTCTATATTATTGGTCAATGTGTTGGAATAAATATCGGTGCTCATGGCTTCCAAACCAAGTTCTTTCGCTTTTTCAATATTGCTTTGATTGCTATCGATCAATACGACATGTCTTCCATTTGTTTTTAGGTAATGCCCTAACAAACGTGACACTTTGGAAGCTCCGACAATCAAAATACCTTCTGATTTCGTCAAGAATACACCCACTACTTTAGCAAACAAACGTGCTGTTGTTGCGTTGAGTAACACGGTTCCCAGCACAATCATAAATACCAATGGCGTTATATATTCGGCGCCTTCTACACCTTGTTTTGCCAACTTACTTCCGAAAAGCGAAGCGATTCCCGCAGCCACAATTCCGCGCGGTCCTACCCAACTGATAAATATTTTTTCGTTTGTTTTTAATTTTGAGTTATAAGTACTTAAGAATACGCCTAACGGTCGAATCACAAAAACCACAAGTGCAAATAAAATCGCAGTTTTCCAATTATACAGCAGCAGCAAATCTTCCATATTAATATTCGCGGCCAGCAAAATAAACAGTATGGAAATCAGCAAGACACTGAGCGATTCTTTAAAGTATAAAAGTTCTTTGAGATTTTCGAGTTTTCCGTTTCCTAACACCATTCCCATCACAACTACGGCTAATAATCCTGATTCGTGTGCAAAGATTTCCGACTCCACAAAAACTAATAACACAACCGATAGCGAAACCACGTTGAGTAAGTAATGTGGAATTAATTTCTTATTTACAGCAAATGCTAAGGCATGCGCAAAGGTGAATCCGAAAGTGGTTCCAAAGAGAATAATTTTTCCAAATTCAATTAAGGCTGTTTTGGTAAATCCGCTGTCGCCTTCTACAATGATAAACTCAAATACCAAAACGGCGACTAAAGCTCCTATTGGATCAATCAAGATTCCTTCCCATTTCAATACAGCAGACACATCTTTTTTCAACGGAATATTTCGAAGAATGGGCGTAATTACGGTCGGACCTGTTACAATGATCAATCCTGAAAACAGGAAACACGAATCCCAACTCAATTCAAACACCAAACGCGCCACAATTCCCGCACCAATAAACGTTACGGCAGAACCTAAGGTGATCAATTTTGTAATGACTGGACCTACATTCTTAATTTCGGAACGTTTTAGCGTCAATCCACCTTCAAACAGAATGATACTAATGGCAAGCGAGACAAAGTTGAAAAGACTTTCTCCTGGAAAGAGTCCTTTTCCTTTTTCTTCGTCCCAAATCGGTTCAATCCACTTAGTACCGTCTTCCGATAAAAATTCTGCGGCAATCGGTCCAACCAACAATCCGATTAGGATTAAAGGCAAAATAGCTGGAATCTTAAATTTCCATGCAAACCTCTGTGCCAATATTCCTAAAATAATAATTCCCGCTAATTCAAGCATGTATGTGTGTTTTTAGTGAATTGTAAATTTAACAATTAAATGGGAAAATACATCTAATAAAACCCAGCTATACAGTGAACTCACTTAAAGTTTAAATGAGTTCAGTAAAAATCTTTACGCTTATTTAATTTTTTTAAAGTGATATTCGTCTTTCTGTTTGATTGTAAGACCTATTATTTTTGACGTTTTGTCTCGTACAAACTGTATCGTAGCACTTGCGGCTTTCAGGATAAATATATCTTTTTCAGATGGTGTCAATAGTGCAGATGCCTCTGGTTTTTTTGGATCATACAGCAACAATTCGTTATCATACAACCTAATTTCAAAAACACGTTGCAACGACGCACTATCAAGCTTGTAAACACCACAATATTCTTTTAATTGCTCTTTAGAAATTTCTTTTTTGCTAAAAATTTGAATCGGATTGTCCAATAAAACACTAGCTATATATTTTGAAATTTTTTCTGTTCTGTCAAATTTGGTATTGGACAACACACAAATAAAAGTAGCTTCATTTGGCAAATACATCCCGTAACTGGTAAATCCAAATAAATTACCACCATGCTGAACAGTCGCACTTTCGTTTACTTTTTTTAGAAAAAATCCATAACCATAGCCCGTACCTTTTCCGTCATTGGTTTTATTTTCTGTTGTCAGATGATGTACAATAAAATCCGAGAGTACTTTTTTTGCTGTAAAATCTGTATTCCACAAAAACAAATCCTTGGTTGTAGAAACAATGCCACCAGATGCATACAATGCCGAACCGACCATTTTTGGTGCAAGAATCAGCTGTCCGTTTTTTATATTATATCCCGTTACAATTTGTTTCTTAGGCGTATCTTCTCGGTACCAAAGTCCGGTAGCTTTCATTCCCAACGGATCAAAAATATGTTCATTGAGATATTCTTTCAAAGACATTCCTGTAATGTTCTCCAATGCTGCGCCAAGTAGCGGATAGTTGGAGTTGCTGTAACTCCATTTTTCGCCTGGTCGAAAAATAAGCGGTTCATTTTTATAATAATCGATCAATTGTTGCGGTGTGTGTTCTTGTGCGAGTAAATAAAACACTTTATCATCAACATCAAAATATTCAGGAATTCCTGAAGTTTGCGATAATAAATGATGAATAGTTATTGGATGCTCTTTGGACGGATAACTAGGTACATATTTTTGAATTGTATCCGATAGAGACATTTTTCCAGCTTCTACCAATTGCAAAATAGCTGCCGATACAAATTGTTTGCTCATAGAAGCAATCTGAAAAACCATTTGGGTTTTCATTTTTCGCTTGGGTTTTAAAGAAGCTAACCCATAAGCTTTTTCGAAAATGATCTTTCCCTTTTGGGAGATTAGTACAACGGCACCAGGTTCTTTTTTCGGATATTCTAATTGTAAAAAAGTATCTATTTGTTGCGTATATTCTTTGGCTTTCTGTGCATTTGATGCGATCAAAATACAGAAAAGAAATATGAATAAGCAATAGTGTTTCATCTGTCAATTTTTGAGCAAATGAAGGGCTTTTATGCTTTGAAATCTATCCAAATCTAGATTTGAGAGTAGTTTTTAGCTATTTTTTATGTGTGCTTTTCGGAATTCACTTGGCGATTGATTTGTGATGGACTTAAAGACACGTTGAAAGGTCGCTTGCGAATTAAATCCGCATTCAAAAGCGATTCCAGTGATGGTTAAATTTTCATCATTTTCTGAGAGAAGTCTCGATTTAAATGCTTCTACGCGATAATTATTTACATACTCATTGAAGCTTTTATGAATGTGCTGATTCAACACGAAAGAAATTGTTTTTTGTGGAATGTCAATCTGTTGTACAACATCCGAAAGCTTTAACGAAGGATTTAAAAAAAGCTTTTCTTCTTTCATTGCCTGTTCTAGTTTTGAAATTGTTTGTTGCACAGTAGCATCCGATATTTCTTGACTTTTTGAGGACTTTTTATAGGTTTTAAAACTGATAATATAACCGTTAATTCCCAACCAATATAACAACACAATCAAAGGAATATATACAGGATACCATCCCACACTACCTAATAAGAGGTTTGAAGAAGATGGAATGAGATACAATACTAAGTGTAGCAACCATAGTACCGCGAATATCATAAAACCCAGCACAAAATGGCGTGCCCAACGCAGCGAAACTTGATGTGTATTTTTTTTGGTGTAATCAGAAATGGACTGATACGAAAACCATACATATATCGCCAATGACAACCATCGAGGAATGTCCACATAGGTATCGTACGTTTCTATAAACAATCCCAAATCAAAAGTGCTATCGGCATTGATAAAACCCAAATAACCACCAGCAACATAGCCAAGAATTACAAAACTCGGTATCAAATCTAACATAACTGTGTAAAAGTGAATGCGATGCTTCTTGGTCAACACAAAATTTGGCTCAAGAATGGACTTTACATAAAAATACACCAAAGGCCCAATTGGCATGATCACAACCCAAGGAAATACGGCTTCCATAAAATTCCAAAAGAAAGAGCTAGTGCCTTCTACCGCATTCAGCAAATAAATATTCAAACACGCTAGAGAAATTAACAAAATCAACCATGCTAATAGTTTGCTCGCTTGTCTTTGTATTTTCAATCGGAATAATAAGACAGCCATAATGGCACCTTGCAAGGTTCCAAGTAAAATGATGATGTTTAAAAAATTTTGCACGAAAGTTATATGGAATTCATGATTGTAAATGTACTAAATACACACCTCAACAATCAAATAAACGGAAGATTTGTTTGCAATCTTTAAAATTAAGCGATGGGGTTCTCAATAAAACCTTATGATTCTTTATTGCTATAGTTCACCAACAATCGAAGTTCGCTGTATGAAAAATCATTACCTGCAATTCCTTTGAGTTCATTGAGACCTTCAAACGTATTCTTTTTAATCATTTCGAGTCCTTTTGTTACTTTTTCTTCGGGTAATATTTCGTTAATATCTAGCACGCCTTCAATAACATAATGTCCTAAATGCCCCAAAATTGTAGCAGAAGTTAACGCTCGTTTTTCGGCAATTTCATTGATGGACAAGCCTTCTTTAAAAAAATCGAATGAAATCTCTTTAGTGTTTTTTTTCGCCACTTCAATCACCACTTCTTCTTCTTTTGGTGTCAAATTATGTTTGGTCACATATTCTTTTATGATTTCTAAGATTTCTTCACCATATTTTGCTACACGTACTTTACCCATTCCATGTATTTTTCTGAGTTGTTTAGGCGTTGTTGGTAAGATTTCGCAAATTTCAAATAATGAATTTTGCGTAAATACTTGAAATGGAGGTATGTCTTCAGAATTAGAAACACTCAATCTAAATAATCGTAAATCTTCAAATAATTCTTCGTGTGTTGTAGAAGTTGCTATTGGTCGTTTTATTACTTTAACTTCCGAAACTTCTAAGATTGAATTGGCACGTATTTTTAAATAATTTTCTGTTGAAAAATGATTGGATAACGCTTCTAAAATTTTAGTTTTTACGGCCAATTTATCTTCCAAATCTTTCAATTGTTTTTCAAAATCTTTTGATATGGCTTGATTGTCTGTAGTAAATGTTAACGTACTTAAAACAGTGGTTATATGTTGCTTTGTTTGCTCTTTAAAATAGGATCTCGCTTTTTTAAAACGCACTTGAATGGTTGTATCTTCTTCAGGATTTTCAATATTTGTGGCTAAGGATTCTAGTTGATTTTTGAACGTATTATTAATCTTAAGGAAAGGAATGATTCCTTTGTCTTTAATCGTTTCAAGTGGATGTAAAATGTTTCCGTTTAAGGCATTTTTATTTTTGTAATAGATGTCTATCAATCGTTTCAAAGGATATAAAAACGGATGATAATCAAATATTTCACTAATTAAATCGAGTTGAAAGGCTTTTTTAGAAGCTTTCAAATCTGCTTCATTAGGTTCATTTTCTTCCAATTGCTCCGTAAATGCATTCACGGTAGTATCACTAATGATATTCTTTGTTTTTAAAGGAGTTTTTAATACAATTCCTTCCAACGTTTTACATCTACTCAATGCCACATACGTTTGCCCATGCGCAAAGGAAGCTTCCGCATCAATAATGGCCTTTTCAAAAGTTAATCCTTGACTTTTATGAATGGTAATTGCCCAAGCCAATCGCAATGGAATCTGTGTATATGTTCCTTCTACTGTATTCGTAATTTCTTTGGTTTCCTTATTGAGCGTATATTTTATATGTTCCCAAGTTTCATGCGTAGTTTCTATAATATCATCTTCCGAACATTTTACAGTAACAGTATCTTCATCTAAATGAATGACGGTGCCAATTTTCCCATTATAATAGCGCTTTTCAAGTGAGCTATCATTTTTTATAAACATGACTTGTGCTCCTTCTTTAAGAATTAAATTTTCACTATTTGGGTATGTTTTTTCATTAAAATCACCTGTAATTTGTGCAGTATATACGTTTTCTTTCGTTTCTAAACTATCTAATTCTTTTTGATTGATAGCATCTGCGCGATCATTATGAGTTGTAAGTGTAATATAGCCATCTTTTTTGGTTGGATTAAAATTTGGCTGATATTGTTTATTCAAAATTTCCTCAGAAGCTGAAGACAATGTATTCGTTCGAATTTCATTGAGAATCTTTATAAATTTTTGATTTTGTTGTCGGTAAATATATTTTAACTCAATCGCTAAAATAGCTGCTTTTTGATATGCAATGCTGCTAAAAAAATAAGGAGTTCTATAATAATCTTTTAATATTTGCCATTCATTCGGACGTACCACAGGAGAAAGTTGTTGTAAATCGCCAATTAATAAAAGTTGAACTCCTCCAAAAGGTTTCGAGCTATTTTTATAGCGACATAATACCGCGTTTATAGCATCCAAAACATCAGCACGTACCATACTAATCTCATCTATAACGACAAGATCTAATGACTTTATAATATCAATTTTAGTTTTGCTAAATTTACGTTGAATAGTTGTGTGTTTTCGAGTATTATTGGGAATAAAAGGTTCAAAAGCTAGCTGAAAAAATGAATGAATTGTTACTCCTTTTGCATTGATGGCGGCAACACCTGTAGGCGCTACAACAACCAATCGTTTAAAAGATGTAGCTTTTATTTTGTATAAAAAAGTAGTCTTTCCTGTCCCTGCTTTTCCTGTTAGAAATAAATTTCTGTTGGTTTTTTCTATAAAATTAAATGCTAAAGCTAGCTCCTTATTAACTTCCATACGGTATTTCTTGTTTTAAAGGTAAAAGAAATAGGTGTATACATTGCTTTCTTAAAAGTATTTTTCGCTAAAAAAATATCTTGTTGCTTATTGTATTCAATTGTTGCAAGACAACGTTTGTACTAAAAGACTAAATATATAAGAATTCAATTGTATTTAACATACGTTCGTGCACAATTTCAAAAAAGTAGAATCTATCCAATCGTAATTTAGAAAAGTATCATTTTTATACCTAAAGCTTCTTGCTATTACAAGAGTTGAAGTAGATAGAAAAAACGAAGTAAGACGCTTTAAAAGTGACTGGATTCGTGAAGATAAAATCTTTTAACCATAAATCTTCTAAATATAAGGCATGTTTTCTTAATAAAAACTTAAGAAATACACATTTTCGTTTCGGTTTTGTTAATTTGCAAGACTAAAACCTAACAATTTTATGAAGCTGTATCCTATTGAAGCAGGAAACTTTAAACTAGATGGTGGCGCAATGTTTGGCGTAGTGCCAAAATCCTTATGGCAACGAACCAATCCGGCAGATGCTAATAATATGATTGACATTGCTGCACGTTGCTTGTTGATTGAAGATGGAGATCGACTTATTTTGGTAGATACTGGCATGGGAAACAAGCAAAGTGATAAGTTTTATGGATACTACCATCTTTGGGGTGACGATTCTATTGAAAAATCACTAAAAAAATACGGTTTTCACAAAGATGATATTACAGATGTTTTTATGACGCATCTACATTTTGATCATTGTGGCGGAAGCATTCAATGGAATAAAGACAGAACTGGTTACGAACCAGCTTTTAAAAATGCTCGTTTTTGGAGCAATGAAAATCACTGGCAATGGGCAACGATTCCCAATAGGCGTGAAAAAGCTTCCTTTTTAAAAGAAAATATCATTCCTATGGAAGAAAGCGGTCAACTCAACTTTATCGCGCAACCAAAGTTGGATATTTTAGAAAAATCAGCACTCGGCTTCGATGTCTTTTTTGCAAATGGTCATACTGAAAAACAAATGATTCCTATGATTCATTACAAAGGGAAAACCATCTGTTTTATGGCAGATTTGCTACCAACTGCTGGACATTTACCAATTCCATTTGTTATGGGATACGATACCAGACCGTTGTTGACCTTAGATGAAAAAGAAAAATTCCTCAACATGGCAGCAGATAACAATTTTTATCTGTTCCTAGAGCACGATGCCCATAATGAAATTATCACTGTAAAACATACTGAAAAAGGTGTGCGATTAAACGAAGTTTTTACTTGTAACGAACTATTTTAAACCCTCATTTATATAACACTAGAATAATGAAAATACTAAAACCCTCAATTTTTGCTGCGTCTTTGCTAGTTTTAGCAAGCTGTGGTAGTTCAGTTCCTCCCATTTTATCAACTCCAATTTCTAATATTGATGCAACGCCTTTAAAAGAGCGCTCACTCACAAAAGAAGAAATGAAGTCTTGGGGACACAAAGACTTAGTAACAGATACCATTCCGGGAATGAGTGTTGACAAAGCCTATGCAGAAATTGTCAAAGGAAGAAAAGGAAAAAAAGTGATTGTCGCCGTTTTAGACTCCGGAATTGATATTGATCATGAAGACTTAGACGGTGTTATCTGGACCAATCCAAAAGAAATTGCCAACAACGGAAAAGACGACGATAAAAATGGATACGTAGATGATATTCATGGTTGGAACTTTTTAGGAGATACATACCATGAAAACATGGAAAAAACACGTATCGTAAAAAAAGGAGAAAGTCATCCTGACTATGCAGCAGCAAAAGCTGAAATGGAAGAAGACTATAAAAAATACAGTGGTCAAAAAGAACAAATAAAGCAAATAGCTTCACGTGTAAAGCAAACGAATGAAGCTTTCAAAAAACACTTCAAAAAGGATGACTATACTTTAGAGGAAATAAATGCTATTGAAGCACCAGATGAAGCGTTGTCACAACATATTTTTATGGCGAAACGTATTCTGAGCGGCGGACAATTTGAAACCTTAGATGCTGTTGAAGAAGAAATAAAAGATAATATAGCATCATTAAGCGAATATTTAGACTATTATCTAAATACAGATTTTAACGGAAGAACTGCTTTGGGTGACAATCCATATGATATTACAGATACAAATTATGGAAATGGAAACGTGAAACATAGTGTTAAATCAGAATCTCACGGAACGCACGTTGCCGGAATTATTGCAGCAGAACGCAACAATGGAATCGGAATGAATGGTGTTGCTAATAATGTAGAAATTATGGCAGTGCGAATGGTTCCTAATGGAGATGAATATGATAAAGATGTAGCTTTGGGAATTCGTTATGCAGTTGACAATGGTGCAAGAGTTATCAATGCAAGTTTTGGAAAATACTTCTCTCAAAACAGTGAATGGATTCGTGATGCCATCGCTTACGCAGGAAAAAACAATGTGCTTATAGTAAAAGCTGCTGGAAATGAAAATGCAAATCTTGACACAAAAGCAGTTTATCCAAACGATCAAACGCCTACAGGAAATGAAGTATCAGATACTTTCTTAACAGTTGGTTCATTACAAAGTAAATATGGTTCGCAAATGGTTTCTGGGTTTTCTAACTATGGAAACAATAATGTAGATGTTTTTGCTCCAGGATCTAAAATTTACTCTACTTTCCCAGAAAATGAATACAAGTCTATCAGTGGAACTTCTATGGCAGCACCTGGAGTTTCTGGAGTTGCAGCATTAATTATGTCTCAATATCCAAAATTAACGGCGGCACAAGTAAAGAAAATCATCATGCAATCTGGTCTTTCTGTAAACAGAGATGTAGTTGTTGATCAATCAAAAGATGCAATGCCGTTTTCAAAAGGATCAAAAACAGGTAAAATTGTAAATGCATACAATGCTCTTATTTTAGCTGATAAAGTAAGCAGAGGAAAAGTAAAATTATAAGCAAAAAACACATGAAAATTTTTAGTAAACTAAGTATTCTTGCTGCTTTGGCAGTTGTGGCATGTAAATCGCAACAAGAAACCACAAGCCAAGAAAAAAATAAAATATCTTACAGCACTTCTTCACCAACCTATTGGCAGCAAAAAGTAAACTATGAGATGGAAATTGATATGAATGTAAATACATATCAATACACAGGAACACAAAAATTAGTCTATACTAACAATTCTCCAGATGTTTTAGATAAAGTATACTATCATTTATATTTTAATGCGTTTCAACCAGGAAGTGAAATGGATGTGCGCTCAAGAACCATTAAAGATCCAGATAGAAGAGTTGGTGATCGTATTAGCAAGCTTTCTGACTCAGAAATTGGCTATATTAAAGTCAATTCTTTAACTCAGAATGGAAAAAAATTATCATACACGACAGAAGGAACTATTTTAGAGGTAACTTTAACAAAACCTATTTTACCTGGTGCCTCTGCCACGTTTGATATGAATTTTAAAGGACAAGTTCCTGTACAAATTCGTCGTTCTGGTAGAAATAATAGTGAAGGTGTTGCCTTGTCAATGACACAATGGTATCCTAAAATGGCCGAATACGATTTTGAAGGTTGGCATACACATCCATACATTGGAAGAGAATTTCACGGTGTTTGGGGAGATTTTGATGTAAAAATTTCGATTGACAAAAGTTATGTTTTAGGAGGAACAGGGTATTTGCAAAACCCTAACGAAATTGGGTATGGTTATGAAACTGGAACTGTAAAAAGACCTGCAGGAAATAAGCTTACGTGGCATTTTAAAGCGCCAAATGTGCACGACTTTACTTGGGCAGCCGATCCTGATTATGTGCATGATACACATCAAGGAGCCAATGGTGTAACGCTACACTTTTTATACAAAAACGATCCTGCAATCAAAGAAAACTGGAAAGAATTACAGTATAAAACTGCAGAAATGTTAGTATATTTTAATGAATATATTGGACAATATCCATACAAACAATACTCTGTAATTCAAGGTGGTGATGGGGGAATGGAATATGCTATGTGTACGTTGATTACTGGAAAAAGAAGATTGAGTAGCTTAATTGGTGTAACTGCACATGAATTGGCACATACATGGTTTCAGTTTTTATTAGCAACTAACGAATCTAAGCATGAATGGATGGATGAAGGATTTACAACCTATATTTCTAATCGTTGTATGAATCATATTATGGATTACAATCGAGAAAATCCACAGAAAGGTTCTTATAGTTCGTATTTTAGACTTGTAGAATCAGGATTTGAACAACCACTGACTACGCATGCCGATCGTTATCAATATAACCGAGCATATAGTGTAGCAGCATATAGTAAAGGAGCTATTTTCTTATCACAATTAGAATATGTGATCGGGAAAGAAAATGTAGAAAAGACACTTAAAAAGTACTTTGACGATTTCAAATTCAAACATCCAACACCAAATGACATTAAAAGGACTGCTGAAAAAGTATCAGGAATCCATTTAGATTGGTATTTAACGGATTGGGCTCAAACTACCAATACAATTGACTATGGAGTGAAAGAAATCAACGGAAAAACTATTATTTTAGAGCGTATTGGACAAATGCCAATGCCAATAGACATTACTGTAAATTATGCAGATGGCTCTAGTGAAGAATTTTACATTCCATTACGTATGATGCGCGGAGAAAAACCAACGAATGCGACTACAAAAGCAGATTGGCCTTGGGCATATCCAACGTATACATTGGAAACTGATAAAACTGTAAAAAGTGTAGAAATTGATCCATCTGAATTGATGGCTGATATCAATAGAGAAAATAATGTTGCGCAGCAATAAATAGTATAACTCTTATCATATAAAAGCGAGATCGTAAGTAATTATATGATCTCGCTTTTTTTGTGGTAATTATTACATATGTTTTAATTTTTCTGTCGAAGTGCATTTTCTAGCAGTACAATCTTGCTTTCCAAATCGTGCAATCTATCGTAGACATCTACAGGTTCTGGCATTTGTTTTGAAGCAAACATAGTAACATACCAAACTTCCATAATTTCCTCTGCGTTTATTGTATATGTTGGATAATTTCCATCTTTATTATCTGACTTTAAAATGAGCTTTCCGCGTTCTTCTATTCTATTGATAACACGTTTCAATACAATTCCATCATTACGACTCACAATTACATACACGCGACCGTCTTTTACATCATTCAAATCTTCTACATATTTTCCAAAAACCAAGTCTCCATCAAAAAAGGTACGTACCATAGAGTTTCCTTGTACTTCAAAACAACGATACGTTCCGTTAGTTAAATGCGGCATACTAAACGAAGGCAAGGTTTCAATATACCCTGCATCTCCATACCCATCTAAATATCCTGCACGTGCTTTGATAGGAACATACACAACATTTTCTTCTCCTTCTTGATTTACAGCCACTACTTGTGGAATTCCAGCATATGTTTGAAATTCTCTATTTTCAGATTTAAACATTTGTGAATTCATACCGAATAAATAATCAGGATTGATATCAAACTCTTTAATAATGCTCGTCAGTAAATCGTAGCCTGGTTTTGTTCTTTTCCTTGATCCATCTGGTTGTGGCCTACCATTGGTAATACTATCAATTGTGGTACTTGTTACGCCAATTCGTTTAGAAAAAGAATTATTATTAAGACGAAAATGATCAATAATCTGTTTTATTTTTTCATGTATTCCTTCCATATCTCACACTGTATTTTAAACATTTTACAAAATATTTCTGTTTTATGTTTGAGTTAATCTGTAATTTGTTTATATTTGTAGTGTAATTTGTTGCTAAGATATGAATTTTTATTGAAAATCAAACATTTGTGTGAATAAATATCGATTTTATTCTTCAAAAATACATAAAAAGCGATAGAATATAGACTGACGGTTACGTATTTGAGAGCAAAATTCTCATACGATTTTAAAAAAGAAAAAGTAGAAAATAACACCTAATAATATACAAACATGAAAAGAAGTAAAGAGCTATTGGATAAAAGAAAAAAATTCATTCATAACTATGTAGAAGATAATTCTGCAAAACAAATGAAAGTAATTATCAACGAATTGGTTGATAGATTGTTCATTTCAGAAAAGACGATATATAATATTTTAAAGCAATAATTCAGCTAGTCACTCAACATACATTAAAATGTTATATCTGGAAAACTCCTTTTTTAGGTAGGGGAGTTTTCCTTTTCTACTAATATAAACGCATCCTGCAGTGAATACGGTACTTGTTGTATGAAAAGTAAGTTCTTAGGGTTAATTATTCATATCATACCAACAAAACGTATTCAAAAAAATCCCTTCATGTAAGGGATTTTTTGTTGCTAATACACTACTAAAAGTAACATTCAAACAAAAAACAGAAAAAACAATAAGTTTATTGTAATATGTTTGTTTTGTATTGTAATATGTTTTATATTTGTACTCGCTTTTCTAATGAACAGTACATCATTTTGTACGATTCGTATTTAAAAAACACTGTTGAGAAGAATCTTAATATGTATGCAAAGCCTTATTCTGGTTAAGAAAATAAAAATAAATGAAGTTGCATCTAATCTAAGTTTTTTATTCTCAAATTCAAATTCCAACATTTTCATGAATATGTTAATCATGCGCTGACAATTGCAGTAGCAAAAGGCGATTGTTTGCAATTTTTTTAGACAATATTGAAGACATAATTGTCAAATTAATTATTAAAAGTTAAAACTATGAGCTTAATTCAAAAAGCATTATCTCAATATGGAGTCACAGAGATTGATGGTAAAGCAGATAATCCCCAAATTATTAGATATTTTGAAGTATTAGGATTCGATAGCAACAAATTACACGACGAAACAGCTTGGTGTAGTGCATTTGTTAATTGGGTTTCTAAAACAGAAAATTATTCATATAGTGGAAAATTAAATGCTAGAAGTTGGTTAAATGTCGGTGAATCCACCGCATTACCTGAACAAGGAGACGTTGTTGTATTATGGCGCGATTCTCCTGGTAGTTGGAAAGGACATGTTGGTTTTTTTGTAAAACAAACGAAACGATATGTTTACATTTTAGGAGGCAATCAAAACAATAGAGTTTCTATTAAAGCATATCCTAAAAACAGGGTTTTAGATTATAGAAAACTAACAAAAAATGGAGAAAATTAAACCGTATTTGTTTTGGTTATTTGCACTCATTGCGCCCATTGTTTCTGTCATGCTTACGGTTGCTTTTCTAATTATCGTAGACTTTATTACAGGAACATACGCTGCAATTAAAAAGAATATCCCTATTACTAGCGAACGCATAGGAAATACAATTTCAAAATTTTTCATCTACAATCTGGTGGTTATTTCTGCCTTTTTACTAGAAAAATATATTGTAAAAGAAATCCCTTTTATGCGAATTATTGCTGGGTTTATAGCCATTGCTGAAATTAAATCCATCATGGAAAATTTCAATGCAATCTATGGTATAAATCCTTTTAAAGCTTTGGTTAATTTAATAAAAAACAGATCTCTTGAAGATTTAGAAGAAACCAT
This sequence comes from Kordia sp., assembly GCF_022447245.1. Lineage (GTDB taxonomy): Bacteria > Bacteroidota > Bacteroidia > Flavobacteriales > Flavobacteriaceae > Kordia. Next base: position 21,803 of record NZ_JAKVBC010000056.1, read on the forward strand.
AGATGTTCTTGTAAACAATAAAGAACAAGATCATAAAACTCAAAAAAAATGAAACAAACATTAGAAACATTAAAATCGTATTTTGAAACAGGCGATAAACCAACACAAACACAGTATGAGGACGTATTTGATAGTCTAGTTCATAAAGATGATGTATTAACTATAACAACTCTAAATACACTATATATTGATGCAGAAAGCGGAGATGATGCCACGGC
>NZ_JAKVBC010000057.1 GCF_022447245.1 Kordia sp.
ATATCCTGTTCGTATTAACTTATCTTTTTTATATTTGGTCAGATAAATAATAAGTGGAAAACCATTAATAGTTTCACTGCTCTTTCTACCATCTAATCTAAATTTACCTCTCATAATTGCGGAAAAATTGCGGAAATGATGCGGCAATATAGGTATTTTGTGGAAATTGCGGAAATTATTTAAAATAACGAAACTATAAAAAAGCTTTCGAATGCCTTATTATTAAAGGATTGAAGGATTTTTACACAAAAAAACATTTTTTCGTGTTGATCCCTCAAACACATCATATTGAAAATGTTGTGTTGCTTGAAAAAAGGGAGCTTACATGAAATAAAATTTTCATTCCCCATCTAGAATGCTAAGTTAAGTCAACAATAACATATCAAGCTACTTGATTCTTTTTCATCAAATACTTGTTGACAGGTATTTGATTTCCGATTCCTTGATGTCTTCTTTAGCTATTGTAATAGTTAAAATATTTCTTGAGTTGTCTGAATAAATCTATGGTGGAGTCTGGTGAATTAAGATAGATATTTTCGTATTTCACAGTTCTCCACAAGCGCCCAATAAATAGATTGTCAATAGCACGTCATTTTCCGTGCACACTTAAGTTGATTTCACTACCGAGAACGAACTTAGCAAATACCTCTGATGTAAGCTGACTTCCTTGAACGGTATTTATAATTTCAGATTTTCCATAAATAGCAACTGTTTCTTTTAGATTTTCTTTACACCATCTAGCGTTCATGGTATTGGAGACAGATCAGTTTAAAACGTATCTGCTATACAGAACTATGATAGCAACTAAATGCATAAAATCTTTTCGTATGGAAAAGTACAGCAAAATCCATTGAAACAACCATTTTCTATGTGAAGTCGCTATTTAAGTATGATACCTTTATTCTAAACAGTGTTTACTTTATTGTCCATAATAAGGTTAAAAAATAAAACATACTTAAAAGTCCTATGAATGCCTTATTTATTTTTAAATATGAGCTTTTTTAATGGTTGCTGTTGTTATAAACAGTTGATTCCAGTTTTTTTAATAATTTAGGATTGGATGGTCTTAACTCTTCTGGACTTATTACTTTGCCTTCTTTGTCTAAAAATATGAATCTAGGTAGCGCACCAACGTCATAAAATTTTACAAAATCTGAATTTGCACCAGAATAAAGTTGTATTCCTTTAATTGAATTTTTGTTAATATACTGCTGCCATTTATCAAATTCTCGATCAGTACTAATTGAAATAATTTGAAGTTCATCACTATTAGAAAAGTGTTCCTCAAGTTGTTTTAAAAAACCATATTCCACTTTACAAGGCTTACACCAAGTGGCCCATACATCAATGTAGAGATATGTACCATGAAAATCTTTTAATGAAATATTATTATTATTTGTATCTGTAAAAGAAAAGTTGTTCCCTATTTCATTTATTAAAGATTTTTTATAAAGGTATTTTTCATTCTTCTGCTTGAGAATATTGGAGAATTTTTCAAACTTCATTTTGACATAAGTACTTAAACTGTCAACTACATTTAGTGAAATTCCTTTTTCATTAATTAAGTCACCTTTTTCATTAATGAGTATTTCAAGCTCTTTTTGCGCAATACCATTCCGAACTAAATGCGACAATTGATTTTGATATTTTTTGAAAACGCTAAAAAATTGTTAGAGGTTTTAAAGGTTCCATTATAAGTTATAGATTCGAAAAGTTGGTTTTCGTCCATAGACAAACTTATGATACTGTTTGGTGAAATTAATAACTCCGCTAGTTCTGCCTGTTTACCATTAGAAAATGAATAAATTTGATAAATTTTACTCTCTAAAATATTCATAGTGTCTTTGACACTATTAGACTCCTGAAATCTAAGAGTTGTCTTAATCTCCCATGAGTTTTCTTTGTCATAAATAATTAAACTATCCAGTGATTGTTGATTAGTTACATTAACTTCGATTATAGATAAAGTTTTGTTTATTTCTTGCTTGCAACCGAAAACTATAATGGAGAGAAGCAATGCAATTATTGACGTTTTAATCATTTTACTCAGTATTTGTAATAACGATTAGAATAAGTTGATTTTTCGAATTTATTCCATTGTTATGTATATTATTATAATTTACACAAATTACGACTTAAATTCAAGCAAAAAAACTGGAATAAAAAAAAAGAAGCAAAATGAGTATTTAAACCTTTTTGAAAATAAATCTTCAACAAAGTACATCTAACAAAAACTAAGCAGTTAGATATGCGCGTAATGCATGTTGCATAACAATAATATATTGAATAATTGTATATCCTGCTTAATACAAGGCAAGAGAAACAGTTAAAACCTTCAAAATATTAGGATTCAATTACAAAGGTATCTGCCAAAAACAGTTTTACAATTGGAAAACTAGGCAGCTGACAAAGATTAAAGCAAAGGTAAAAACTATGTCTTTTTAGAATTTCAGAGGCACAAGAGTTGTATTTCGTTATATGGTACATCAGAAATATCTATGTTAAACATAAAATGATTGCTACCTATTTCTGCATTGAAAGATTATCCTTTTAAAAAGTAATTACAGAGTATCATACTCAAACCAAGAAGAAAATATATATAGGTTCATCCAAACAAAGCAAAGACTGTCTATTGACAGGATCATATTAGGGTAAAACAGTCAAAGAGAAAAAATTTTAAGGAAGGTGTTATTTAGATAAATACCGACCTGTCATTGCCAGAGTAAACAACATGCATAAAAGTATATAAAAAGAAACGGCAAAGTAACTTATAAAACTGTGCTGTAAGACTTGGATTATTTATGGAAATTCTGAAAATCAATACCAAAGAAATACATCTTTACTTTAGAAGTGTTCATATTAGAGTTAGATTATAAAATTAAAAAGAAAGACACTCTTAAAAACGCCAAGAGTGCCTTATTTATTTTTGAAATAATAGCTTCTGAAATCGTTAACTTTACTGTAAAACGTTATTTTTTTATATTTTTTTTGTGGTGATTCCTGTTTCAGTTTCCAATTTTAGAAAATATAACCCATTAGGCAAGTTGTTGAAATCTAATTTTTCATTTTTTCTTTCAAAAACTAATTGACCAATTTTATTGAAAACATTTATTGACTTGATATCTGTAGCATTTTCAATGAATAAAATATTTTCAACAGGATTTGGAGAAATGTTTATGGCTTCCATTGAAAAATCAGGAGTTGCAAATGTGTTATTGACTACCAAATTATCAAATCCGAATAAAGAGCCAGACGAAGAGGTTACTGTAAATGATGTTACATCACTCCAGTTTAAGTTAACTAATGCGCTTCCTGAAATTAACGTTGCAACATCAGGAGAATTGCTTCCTCCTACAGGAGTGAAAGTGTAATCAATTGTAATTCCATTCCCTTCAATAGCCAAAATTGAAATAACTTGTGAAGGATCACTTAGAGTAAAAGTAACAGATGTTCCAGTTGTTGTTGATTGTGAAACAACTAGATTAGCTGAAGAGCCGTAGCATCCTCCACAATTTACAATATATGGTAATCCAGAAAGCGTAGCCGTAATACCACTAATAGTTTCTGATACATTATTTCCGTTATCAATTGCTGTTTCCTACTCAAAAGTGATTTGCGCATTTAACGTGCTTATTGTTAAAAATAGGGTAATTTTTTTATCCATAATTATTATTATTTGGTGATTAATACTTTATTATCTATGATTTTTTTCAATATCAAAGATGCATATTTTCAACATACTTTATTTAACTGATATATCTCCAACATAGCAAGTATAATAGGTACAGCTCTAAATTTTAATATCATATTGATCATTCAAGTTGTTAGAACTTTTTCTTCAATGTATAGATTAGATTTTCATGAATTATATCACCTTAATCATTTTTGATATTTTTTTCAGCTGCTAATGATGTTATTATTTTATGTTTAGAATCAATCCTTAGAGATACTAATGTATTTTTTCTTTAGAAAATTTATTGATTCAAGGTATTGAAGTTGCGATTTTAAAGAAAGGGGATTTTTAACATCCCATTCACTTTTTTTTACAAAAATATCCTGTTTGTATTAACTTATCTTTTTTATATTTGGTAAGATAAATTATAGGAGAAAAACCATTAATAATTTCAATGCTCTTTATACCATCAAATATAAACTTATCTCTTGTAATTGCGGAAATTATTTAAAAAAACATAACTAAAAAAGCTTTCAAAATCACTATAAATTTAGACTTAAAGTGTTTTTACATGGAAAAACACTTCAAGCTGTTAATACCACAAACGCATGGTATTAAAAATATAGTGCTTCTGGAAATGAATTTAACGAAGAAATAAAAATAGATGAAGAAGTTATCCTGTGCAGGAATTTTGGGAATGCTAGTTACAGTAGCATTTTTCTCATTTTCATGCGAAAAAGATGATATATGTGTTGAAGGCACAATAGCAACGCCTTTGTTGGTCATTGAATTCTTTGATTTAGATGAGTTCAATGCAACAGGAAATGATATTGTAAAAAATACAACCGATTTATGGGTAGAAGCTGTCAATCCTAATACTGAAGTTGTAAATGGTGTTACTGTAATTGTAGATGCCATTCAAGCTACACCACAAAATGTGAGTACTATTTCTATTCCGCTACGTACTGTTGAAAATAGCACTGAATACCGATTTATCTCGGAATATGCTTTAGATGATGATGGAAATCAGTTAGGAAATGAAGACATCTTAACGTTCAATTACGAAACTCAGGAAATTTTCCTTTCTCGCGCCTGTGGATACATTACAAATTACACCTTAAACGAAACCGATGGTGCAGTCGTTACTGACGATGGCAACAATTGGATTAATGTTACCTCAGGTGTTGTAATTTCAGAAAATATTGTTCAAAATGAAACCGTTACGCATGTTAAAATATATCACTAGTATACTCGCAGTTTTAGTTTGTAGTGTAAGTTTTGCACAAAATGCTACAACGGAAGTAGCCAATGACACACTTCCAAAATTAACCACTTTTCCGCTACGTATTGGAGTTGATTTAAGCAAGCCAATTCGTATGGCTTTAGAAGACGATTATCAAGGTTTTGAAATTGCGGCTGATTTTAGATTGACTGAAAAGTTTTATATCGCAGCCGAGCTAGGAAACGAAAAGAAAACTGTTGATGAAACACAGCTAAACTTTACCACAGAAGGTAGTTTTATCAAATTAGGATTCGATTTTAATGCCTATGAAAACTGGTTTGGAATGGAGAATGCTATTATTGTAGGAATGCGTTATGGTTACAGTACACACAAGCAAACTTTGAATAGTTATACAACCTATCAAACCAATCAACATGTAGAAGATGAAAGTCTGTTAACACAAACTCCAGGCACCGAATTTTCAAGTTTGAATGGACATTGGGTAGAAGTTGTTGCTGGTGTCAAAGTAGAAGTATTAGATAACATTTACATGGGATTTAGCTTACGATTGAATCGATTGCTAAACACCAAAGAACCTGAAAACTTTCAAAATCTATTCATCCCGGGATTCAATAAAGTAACAACGGATAGCAATGTTGGTGCTGGATTTAACTACACGATTAGTTATTCCATACCTATTTATAAAAAAGCCAAAAAGAAAAAGGTTGAAGAAGAAACGGAAGAATAAAATTTTTCAAGATATATACTACAGGAAGCCATCAATTAATTGATGGCTTTTTTTGTATGAGCGTACACTTTTTAGGTTTTAGAAAACGTAGTTTAGCAATATTTTTTTAGTATATTCAATTTACCAATAATTACTTTACATCAATGAAACCAAACAACCGACTCAGAATCAGCATCTTCATCATAACTCTATGTGCTTTCGTTTCTTTTTGCAATGCCCAAAACGTAATTGACACACGTTTAATGACAGATCCTGCAATTAGTAAAGATAGAATTGCTTTTATTTATGCTGAAGATTTATGGGTTGCTAACAGAGATGGTTCTAATCCAATACGTCTAACTATTGATGAAGGAATTGAATCACGCCCTAGGTTTTCTCCAGACGGCTCTAAAATAGCATTTAGTGCCCAATATGATGGAAACACTGATGTATTTATTGTCAATACAAATGGAGGTGTTCCAAAACGATTAACTTGGAATCCTTATTACGATCGTGTTCGCGGATTTGATGCCTCCGGAAAACATGTACTTTTCTCTTCTAGAAGACACAGTCATGTCTATCATCATCGACAATTATATTTGGTAAATATTAACGGCGGTCCTATCAAAAAATTACCCATTCCAACTGCGCATTATGCAGCATATTCTCCAGATAATGAATACATAGCTTACACTCCTTTTCCAAACGCTCATAAACAATGGAAAAATTACCGTGGAGGAAGACAAGCGCGAATCTGGATATACAATACAAAGAATCATGAAGTTGTAGAAATTCCAAAACCTACTTCAGGCAGTAATGATACAAATCCACAATGGATTGGCGATACTGTTTATTTCAGATCAGACAGAAATGGAGAATTCAATATCTATTCATATGATACGAACTCAAAACAAATCACACAACATACAGATTATAAAAAGTTCCCTGTATTATATATTTCTGCAAGCAAAAAGGATCTTATTTATGAGCAAGAAGGATATTTACATATTTATGATCCTACTCAAAAGAAAAAAACAAAATTAACAATAGGTATTGCAACAGATTTATTAGAAATGCGTCCGCGTTTTGTATCTGGTAGAAAATATGTTAGAAATGTTTCTATTTCGCCTACAGGAAAAAGATTAGTGGCTGACTTTAGAGGTGAAATTGTAACCATTCCAGTTAAAAAAGGAGATGTGAAAAATATTACAGAAACTACTGGCGTGCATGAAAAGTCTCCCAAGTGGTCTCCTGATGGAAAACATATTGCCTATCTTTCTGATGCTACTGGAGAATATGAATTGCATATACAAAATCTTCAAGATAGCAATACCCAAAAAATAAAACTCGGCGACGTTGGTTTTTACGGAGATTTACATTGGTCGCCTGATGGAAAAAAAATATCTTACAGTGATCATACCAAAAGTTTATACATATTAGATATTGCTTCAGAAAAAAGTATTAAAATTGCCTCTGACGTTTTAAATACTGGTGGATCTACAGGTTATTTATTTCGTGATTGGTCGTACAATTCTAAATGGATTACATATGTTATAAAATCAGAAACACTCTTTGAAAAAGCATATATATACTCTGTAGATCAAAATAAATCATATTCAATTTCTGATGGTTCATCTCATGTAAGCGAGGCTATTTTTGACCATAGTGGAAAATATATTTATATGACAGCTTCCACCAATGCAGGACCTGTCGTAAATTGGTTTGATTTGTCTAATAGAGATTCTGAAATGACAAGTTTAATCTACGTAGTTACTTTACAAAAAAATACGATTTCACCTTTAGCTAAAAAAAATGATGAAGAAGCTATTGTTGAAAAGGTTAAAGGAACCACAAATTCTGACGAAAAGAAAAATACTGACTTCACTATAGACTTTGAAGGAATTCAAAACAGAGTCGTGGCACTCCCTATTGGATCTGGACAATATTATGACTTAGCATCTGTAAAAGAAGGGGAATTATTATATATAGATGGTGAACCGCATTCAAGTTATTATTCACCTCAACCTCTAAAAAAATATAGTCTTTCCAATCAAAAAGAAAAAGAAATCATGAGAGCTTCATGGTTTCACATTTCTGCTAATGGAAAGAAAATGTTATACTACAAGCAAGGTAACTATGGTGTCGTCAATGTAGGTGACAAACCAAAAAACTCTACTGTTAACTTATCATCTATCAAAATAAAAATTGACCCTCCGAAAGAATGGCGAAATATTTTTAACGAAGCTTGGCGTGTAAATCGTGACTATTTTTATGATCCAAATATGCATGGTCTTGATTGGAATAAAATGAAAAAGAAATACGAACCTTTTCTAGCAGATGTTACCACACAAAATGATTTGTATAGAGTCATGCAATGGATGTTTAGTGAATTAAGTGTTGGTCATCATCGTTTTGGTTATACAAGAGATTGGCTAAATAAAGCTCCTTACATTAATGGAGGATTGTTAGGAGCTGATTATGAAATTAAAAACAATCGTTATCAAATAACTAAAATATATAAAGGTTCAAATTGGACGCCAAGCTTACGAGCTCCTTTAAATGAACCTGGTATTAATGTAAATGAAGGTGACTATATTATAAAAGTAAATGGGAAAAATGTTACGGGTAAGCAAAACATATACGCATTTTTTGAAAATACTGTAGATAAGATTGTAACACTTACGGTTTCAACAAAAGCAGATGGCTCTGATGCTCGCGTATACAAAGTTGTTCCAATTTATGACGAAATTGACCTTAGAAGCCTTAGCTGGGTTGAAGAAAATATCAAAAAAGTAGATAAAGCAACAAACGGACAAGTAGGCTATGTCTTTGTTCCTAATACGAGTGACAAAGGACACGAATATTTTAAACGTTATTTTTATCCTCAAACCAATAAAAAGGGAATTATTGTAGATGAACGATTTAATGGCGGTGGACACTTAGCTGATTATTATTTAGATATTTTAAATAGAAAAAAAATGTCAAATTGGAGCTTTAGACATGGAGCAACTATGTCTACTCCAAGCGCTTCCATAGATGGACCAAAAGTATTACTTATCAATGAAGGTGCTGGTTCCGGTGGTGATTATTTCCCTTGGGCTTTTCGTAAAATGAATTTAGGAACTATTGTAGGAAAAAGAACTTGGGGCGGATTAGTCGGTATTTCTGGTTTTCCTAGATTCATAGATCGTGGCTATGTAACAGCTCCACACTTTGCTTTTTGGGACGAAAATGGTTTTGGAATTGAAAATGTGGGTGTAGCTCCTGATGTAGAAGTAGATCAATTACCAAAAGATGTAATTGCTGGAAAAGATCCTCAATTAGAAAAGGCTATTGAGATTGCTTTAAAACAACTTAAAGAAAATCCACCTACTCAACTAAAACAACCTAAATTTCCAATTAGAGTACGTAAAGAACAAAATAAATTATAGCATATTATATGACCATCAACGAGAAAGCACGCATCTACGCTTCTGAAAAACACAGAGCAGCTAATCACATGTACGATCAATATTCGTATGAGTTTCATTTACAAATGGTTGTAAATACCGCAGAACAATTTATTCACTTAATTCCACATGAAGCGCAGCAAAATGTATTGGCAGGTTGTTGGGTTCATGATGTTATTGAAGATGCTCGCGAAACCTATAATGATGTCAAAAAAGCGTTGAGTGAAGAGGTTGCTGAACTCGCGTATGCTTTAACTAACGATAAAGGACGTACACGACAAGAACGTGCAGGAGAAAAGTACTATGCTGGTATTCGTAACACACCTTACGCAACCTTTATAAAACTATGCGATCGTATTGCCAATGTAACACATTCTAAAAATACAGGAAGTCGTATGTTGAAAGTATACAGAAAAGAGAATCCTGGATTTATTGAGAAGCTCAATGATAAAAAATATGTAGAAGTGATTGAGTACTTAAAAAATCTTTTGAAAAATTGACTTCACAACTCTCTAATTCCCTTGCTAAAAATAGTTTTCATAATCAGCTTTTCTTTGCCTTGATCTTTTATGACAAAAAATTTAGGTGCTAAAATACTTGAAATCACTGCTGCAATCAACGCTAACCATAATCCATCAGTTTTAATGATATATCCTAATACCAAATAGCGAAGTATTAAAAATAGTGATACAAAAGTGATAAAGTTAAATATAAGTGCTTTCGTTTTTGGTGTCATGTTGTGTGCGTATTTTAAGAATTTTTATGTTGATGTTTGGCTTTTTTACTTCCTGCGTACATTTCATACTTTACCAAACGTGATTCCAATTTTCCATTGAATACTTTTATTTTTCGCGATGGACGCAAGCCTACGAATTTTAATGCTTCTATGTTTGAGGTAATAAACCAAGCATTGGTATTTGGATAGCCTTGTTTTAAGGTATCTCCTATTTCGGCGTAAAATTGTTCCATATCAATATGTAAACGCTCTCCGTATGGCGGATTGAACAAAATATGCAATTTACCGTCTCCTTCCTTTTTTGTTTCAAAGAAGTTTGCACGGCGAATCTTGATGTAATCACTCAAGTTCGCATTCTTTACATTGTCTTTTGCTTTTTGAACTGCCGAAGGCGCTTTGTCGTATCCGTAAATATTATAATGAAATTCACGAATTTTATTCAAACACGATTCTTCTATCTTCTCAAACAAATCTACATCCCAATCTTGCCATTTTTCAAAACCAAATTCTTTTCGATTGATGTTTGGCGGAATGTTACAAGCAATCATTGCTGCTTCAATAGCTACTGTTCCACTTCCACACATTGGGTCTAACAAATCACATTGTCCGTCCCAACCTGACATCATCACCAATCCAGCCGCTAGTACTTCATTAATAGGTGCAATATTGGTTGCCGTTTTATAACCGCGTTTGTGTAAAGAACCACCAGAACTGTCTAAAGAAATGGTACAATCGTTATTTTGAATATGCACATGAATACGCAAGGTCGGAAACTTCAAATCTACATTAGGACGTCTTCCTTCCGTATTTCGAAACTTATCCGCAATAGCATCTTTCGTTTTTAAAGCAATAAATTGTGAATGTGTAAACTGCTGCGAAGCTACCGTAGCATCAATCATAAATGTATCACTAGAAGTCAAGTATTTATCCCAATGCATATTATACACTTGGTCGTACAAATCCTTTTCATTTCTAACTTTAAAATACTTGATTGGTTTTAAAATTTTAATTGCCGTACGCAAGCATAAATTTGCTTTGTACATAAAACCTTTGTCTCCTCTAAAACTTACATTACGTGTTCCCTTACGGATATCTTGTGCGCCTAAACGTTTTAGTTCGTCTTCCAATAAATCTTCAAAACCGTGCAAGGTTTTGGCAACCATTTTAAAATTCTGTCCCATTTGCTAGTGTAATCTGTTGCAAAAGTACGTTAATTTGGTAATGTAGCAATTGTTTCCTGCAACAATGAACTCACATTATTATATTGAGTTATAAGAATACTAGTTTTTTTGTTCAATCAAATTTATACGAACTCTTCGGTTCAATTGCCTTCCTCCTTCTGTAGCATTGGAGGCAATTGGTTGGGTTTCTCCAAAACCTCTGGCTTCTAATTGGTTTCCATTGACACCTAAGTTTTCTAAAAACTCTTTGACAGCTAAGGCTCTTTTTTTCGATAGAGACAGATTATATGCATCATTTCCTTTACTATCTGTATGTCCATCCACATAGAATCTTACATTTGGAAATTTTTTCATGATAATTGCCATTTTTCCTAAATCATCATACGATCTCGCACTTAGCACAGCTCCATTAGTTTCAAAAAAGATTCGTTTTGCAATATAGTTGAGTTCTTCAAGAACTGTATTTGATATTTCTGGGCAACCTTTATTAGCTTTAGACCCTGCTATTTTTACACATTCATCTTCATCATCATATACTCCATCTCCATCAGTATCTACACTTTCAGGACAACCTTCTAAAGCTGGCAATCCTTTTTTAAATGGACATTTATCTTTATAATCTGGAACTTGATCGCTGTCTGAATCTACCGCGCTTCCATCTCCATATACTTTTACTCCTTTTGGTGTCATGGGTTCTACATCCAATTCATCAATAACTCCATCTCCATCTGTATCTGTTAAATCAAATACACCTGTATTTTGAGGTAAACTTTCCTTTTCTTTTTCCTTATCCCAAATTGTATGTTTCTCTGCTTTTCCTAGTTTATAAACAATTCCAATATGGTTCACGAAAAAGGTTTCCAAACTTTGTTTATCGGAAATTACGGCATCCAAATGATCTTCATAATTTAAGTAAAACGATGGTCTAAACTCAATATCTATTTTCTTACTGAGTTTATACTTGATTCCCATTTGCAAGGTTAAATAAATAGAACTTGCCTCATCTTGATTGTCTCGTAGAGGATTCGATCCAAAATCGACTTGTTCCGTTCTTAATCCATCTGGGTTTCGTTCATACAATACTGAGTTATATTGATGATAACCTCCTCCTATATACGAAGCCAAATACCATTTTTCAGAACTCCTTTTGTAGATATTGGAAAGACTCAAAATCAAATTCAGTTCTGCTCCATATGCACGTCCTTCAAAAAATAAATTATTGTTAATAGTGCCTTGATTGGTGTACAACACTTCATAGATTTCTGAAAAAGATTGTGCAGCTCCAGACAGTTTATTGTAATTCAGTTTTAGTTCTAAACCTAAAATAGGATTAAACATTTTATCTACATATACATATCCTCCAAAGTTCCAGAAGTTTCCTTGTGTTCCAGTTCCTATAGAACGCAAATCTCCATGCATAATGAAGTTGCTAATACCGCCTCCGACAGACCAAGTATTGGAAGGAATAGTATCATTTACACTTTCTTCAAAGATAGTTGTCTGAGAATTCGCTTTTTGAATTGACAACAACACTACTGCAATAAATCCTAATATGAAAAGGGGCTTTCTAGTCATCATTTGCCTTTCTATTATGTAATTAGCTAGTTTTCAGTTTATTTTCAAACCATAACTAATTTAGCAAATAGATATCCCTAGAATGAATGACTTGTATGAAAGTACAGATATATAAGTTAAAATGTAAGTTTTTTTCGACTAACGTATTATTAGTTCAAAGATTTACTTATGCACCATCATCGCTCAGCAATTTTTCTATTTTCCATTCAGTAACTTTTCTGTAACGTTTTATTCTGTCTGCATGCACTGGATTATACGTACATCTTGCTTCTTGAAAGCCGATCCAATTAGGAAAATATTTTTTTCCTAGCCTAAACGCTTTACTATGAAACCTTCCTATTTTTTTTATATTGAATTCTTCTGGTGGAGTTTCTATAAGATAGGTACGATATGCCAAAACAAAACTTAACATTCTTCCTAGTCTAAAAGGCGTTTCTACAAAACCTTCATCTTCCCAACCTACTATACCTTGGTCTCCTTCAAATGGATAATATTTCATTTTAGGATTATCCACAGTAGACTTTGTAGGCAATGTATTTTTATACTTTCCAAAGAAGTATCGTATTTGCAACCGAGCTATGAATATAACTATGTAATTTCCCATCTACTTGTTACTTTTCTTCAGTGTACCAAAGTTACGCTTTATCCTATAGACAATTTTGATATTCACTAAGATTATTATAGTTTTAAAAACTACAAAACCGAGGCAAACCAGATGGAAAATTTTAATTACTTATTGACTATTGTTACCATTTCAATATTCATCTCTTTATTTTTAGCTGTATTCCTTATCACGGTTTCTTCAACAAATAAATTAAGCAATCGCCTTTTTGCACTTTTTTTAATACTGTCTGCAATTGATGCAAGTGGTTATCTAAATAATTCTGGGAACGGACAACCGTATAATTTAGAAATGTTCCGGAGTTTAATCATTTTTCTACAATTACCAACATTGTATTTGTATGTGCAGTCTGCTTTGTATCAAAATTTTAAGTTGCAGTGGAAACATTTGATACATGCACTTCCTTTTATCGTTATAAATCTGCTTTTTATACAACGTTTTTATGGAGTATCCATTCCTGAAAAAATTGCCTTTCTAGATGATTCCAAATCGATGTATGAAATATACGTAAGCCACTTATTTTTGAATGTCCAAATTGTGTTTTACCTGTCGTCAATTTTTCTTATTCTACAAAAAACGAAAAAAATATATCTTCAAAATTATACTGGCGACGGTTTAAAGTTATATCAGTGGTTATTCCGCCTTTTAGTTGTCATTACAGTGTTTTATATAGTAGCTGTGGTTAAAAATATGTATAAGCTTTCTTCTTATGATGACATTTCCGATCAAATTACAATTGGCTTATATGTGATGAATTTGGTTATTATTTGCTGGTATTTATTGAAAGCACTCAAAAACCCTACTTTGTTTAAAGGTATTGATTCCAGTTTGGCTCCTATAGAAAATCATTTCTTTACATCTAAAAAGCAGCAGTCTCCTTCTATAGACAATACTTCTCCTAATATAGAATTGCAAAAGCTACAAATGTATATGGAGAAAGAACAACCTTTTTTAAATGCTTCTTTAACGATTCAAGAAGTTTCAGATGCCATTGATATTCCTGTACGCGAATTATCCGTTTTGATTAACAACAGACTTGGACAGCATTTTTTTGATTTTGTAAATTCATATCGCATCAAAAAAGCCCAAGAATTGTTAACCGATTCCACAGATAAAAAACGAACAGTCCTTGAAATTTTATATGAAGTTGGATTTAATTCTAAGTCTTCTTTTAATACTTCCTTTAAAAAACACACAGGTGTAACACCAACTGCATACCGCAAAACACACTCTTAATCAGATATTTGTAAAAAGTCGTACGTTTTCAATGTAGAAGTCGAACGCTTTTGTTTTATAAAATCCGTTCGACTTTACGTAATCGGTCGCACAGCATACTTTTCTATTGCACATTTGTAGCAAACAAAATCACAAATACATTTAGCATTATGAAACGTATCAGCAGTCTTCTTTCTATTTTACTATGTACAACCTACTTTTCTTTTGGGCAACATGCTACCAAACAAATTGATTCCATTGCCAAAAGTTTTCATCAAAAACATCCTGACATTAGTATGAGTATTGGTTTTATAAAAGACAATCAAGAATATTATACGGCGTATGGGAACCTCAGCAAAGAAAGTAGTATCAAGGTAAATAAGAATTCTGTTTTTGAAATTGCTTCAATTACAAAAATATTTACTATGAACTTAATTGCGCAAGCTGTATTAGAAAACAAACTGCAACTTTCCGATTATATAGATGCGTATTTACCGAAGGAATATCGTTTACACAAAAACATTCAGCAGAAAATAACAATTTCCGATTTGGCTTCCCATCAATCAGGTATTCCAGATATTGATTTTGCAGCTTTGATTGCACAAAATCCACAACAACCTACAAGTATGGTTACCTCTAAAACTTTGGCTACATTGGTTAATAATTGTGAAAGCTTAATTGATTACGGAACGTATCGATATTCCACTATTGGATATGCCTTGCTAGGAAAAATACTAGAAAACGTATATGGTAAAAGTTATCAGGAAATCCTTGAAGATAAACTTACGACACTGTTACAACTCACCAATACGTTGACTACAGATTTTGAACTACCAAATACAACTGTTGGTTACAATGCAGAAGGTGGCAAACAAGAGTTTTTTACTTGGAATGTTGTAGCGCCTGCTGGATTGGTAAAATCGAGCACAGCTGATTTGATTACCTATATAAAATCCGTACTTGATAAAGATACAATGATTGGAAAAGCCGCTTTGCAAACCGAACTGCTTTTTTATAAAGACGCCAATAGAGCAATGGGCTTAGGACTTATGATTGTTAAGGATGATAACAATACTTTGTATTTAAAATCGGGAGTTTCTATGGGACAATCTTCGATGTTGTGTTATAACAGCGCTAAAAATTGGGGCATAGTAATATTACTGAATCATAGAAATCACGAATTGCGTAATGCAATGTTGAGTACTATTTATGAAACAGTTTTGAAGTAACAAAAGCTATCTCAGTGTAGGATTATTGTCCGTAACTTTTTGCAACGCTTCTTTATCTTTTTTATAGGATTCATTATTGAGTTTTTTATCTTTTTTTGCTCCAAAGAGTGATAGCAACTCAAATATATTCTCAATAAGAAACCATGCCAAAGCGATTCCTGCAATAGTAAGTGAAGTTTTAAATGAGCCAGTATTAATAAAGGCATAGATGAACATTACTATGGCAAATCCTAAAATGATATAACTAATAATCTTTCTCATAATTGTCAATAATCTCTAAGATAGGTAAATAATTGTAAATCAACTAGTCAATCAATGAAACGGGTTCAAATCGTTCTTGCTTTACAATATGTGTAAACTCTGTGAGTATTTTTTCCAATTGTTGTATGGACTGTACTTGTTCTTTTTTGGTATGAATCATTCGTGTAAATGATCCTGGAGAAAAGTCAATACTTTTATATGTATAGTCCATCGCTTTTTGTACATATTGTTTTCTATCGAGGTCTTGTATGGTACCGTAAATTGTAAAACTAGCTATTTTGGGAGCACTTAGATTGACATCAAACATAATATGAAAACCGTTTATTTCCGCAACTCTAACATAGTCAACCAAACTATTATGATTGGCTTTTAGGATTTCATTCGTAAATCCGATAGTTGCTAACTCAGCGTATGGTTTCTTGGAAAGAATTTTACGTTTATAGCGTCGCTTACGAAACCAATCGGACGACCATGCAGAAATGATAAATAACGGAATTCCAATCAATGTTATTCCATATATAATAAATATCCATTTGGTAGCAACCTCAGCAAAAAAGAAAAACAAAAACACAGAAAACAAGGCGCTTCCAATACCGCTAATCCAGAGAAAGGATTTGCGTAAAAATGTTTTATTCAGTGCTAGGAGTTCTTTCATATAGTTTTTATGTATTCTTCATATTACGCTTCTTCTTCGGCTAGTATTTTGTCAAAAACACATTCAAACTCATAACTCTTTGTAAGGTGTTCTATAATTTCTGTGATTTCTTTTCTATTAATTCTATCAACAATAATCATATCCGAAGCCCAAAAATATCTCCCATCTAAGCATTCGCCTGTTCGTTTATTCTTTTGTCGCAAATATTCAATGTTTGCATAAGTAAAAAAAGTAGCTACATAGCGTGTTCCATCTGTAAAAGTGACAATCACATCTGTGTTATCATTTATTTCTGGTGTACCATTAATAATCGTTCCTTTGAGTTCGGTACCAATCCAAATGTCTTCTTTTGTTTTATTCATTGTTTCAATTACTTATTGCTTTCATTATTTCGTTTCCTTACATCCCAAACAGATTCCGCAAAATCGAATACATGGTTATTGGTCTCTAAAATATACCCCGTTTCATAATCTAGTTTTCCTAAACTTTTTTCTCCTTCATGTATTTCAACAGTAATAGGCAAGTTAAGCGTCCAAGAATACAAATCTATTTAAGGCTCGTCATTAAATTTAATATAGCCAGTAAGCACATCTTCATCATCTTCATATGCATGGATTAGCTTGCCAAGTGTTATGGTCATTGAAACAGGATCATTTACTTCTTCAATTCCTTTTAAATTATAAGTTACAGATTTATAAACAATAGCCTTCGTATTGTCCATTTAATGTATCATTGATTGCCTTACATGTTCTACAAACGCTTTATGTTCTTCAAAGCTAAGTTATTTCCATGATGGAACTTTATAACTTAAAACACTGTCCACTTCTGTTGCCATTTCCATATACTCTCCTACCATATACAGAGAAAAACGAGCATACCTTCCTAGTTCAGCATATTCAGGTTTTGTAACTAGTTTAAGTGTATTTTTGGTCGTACAAGAAGAAAATAAAAGCGCACACAAGAGGCTTTAAGTAATTGCTGGTATATTTTTCATAAAATCGGTTTTGTTATATGCGTATAAAAATAGCTGTATTTGTTTCAATTCAATAAAAAATTCTTGCTTTTATGTAGGTGTACATCTTATACGACTAAAATTTTTTATCGCATTTTTCGTTATGCTTTCAAAACTAGTGATACACCAAAAAATACTATCTTTAAAACCTTACCTAAACATATTAAAATAAACCGATGAAATACCTTTTTACATTTTTGCTATTTGCTTTGGTTACCACTGCTACTACTGCGCAATGTAATGCTGATTTAAAACCATATACTACTGGATTTGACAGTCTAAAAGCAAGTTCTTTTTCTTTTCTCGATACAGCTTTAACCGATGTTAAAATTGTTGGTTATGGAGAAGATACCCACGGAACGGCTGAATTTACAGTCCTAGCAGAAGAGTTAATGAAGTATTTATCCGAAAAACACGACTTTAAAGTGTTGATTATTGAAACAGGTTTTGGAGAAGGACAGTATTTAAATGATTATATCCACGGAAAACGAGACGATTTAAAAACCATTTTAAACAAACATAATTCTACTTGGCGTTATAGAACCAAGGAGTTTTATCAATTAATGAATTGGTTAAAATCCTATAATAAAAACAATGACGATCCTATTTATATATATGGTTGCGAGATGCAATATGTAATTTCTGATGTCAATAGAATCAAAGCCTATTTACAAAAAGTAAACTCCGATTTTCCATTGGAAGGATTTGAAAAGCATTTATGGCAGCAAATAGAAGAAAGTGAAAAAACTGCGTATTACCTTTCGTATGCTCGACTCAAACAGCATTTTATAGATAATTATGAAGCTTTTGTAGCCGAAAGTTCTGAAAAAGAGTTTAGTATGGCATATCAACATGTTGCGGTATTGGGACAGTTTGTAACGGCTATTATTCAGCATGTGGAGCAACGCAAACGTGACTTTAGAGATATTTATATGGAGCAAAACATTGAATGGATTTTAAACTTTCACGGTACAGATGCCAAAGCAATGTATTGGGCACACAATGCGCATGTAGGCGATTGGATTGATAACGGTATTGTAGATGTTACAGGATATCAACTCCGAAAAAGATACGGAAACTACTATTATAATATTGCGACGGACTTTGGTACAGGCGAGTTTTTAGCCTTTTCGCAAGAAGGAAAAATGGGCACTTTTGGACATAAAGCCGTTTTGGAAGATACGTTTACACAATGCCTTCAAAGCTTTGGAAAACCAAATGCGTTTGTAAACTTTAGAAAAGCCCGAGAAGACAAAAAGTTAAGCGAGTTTCTTAACAGTCGTATTACGACCATGAGTGGCGCAGGCGCACAAGTACGAAACAGCAATACCGAAACCAAAGAACTAGCAAAAGCCTTTGATGGTGTTATTTATCTTGACAAAACTACTAAGATCAATTGGGCAGACTAAGCTGTTTTTAATGGTATTGATAAAATAATTGCCTAAAGCTGGAAGACTTTAGACAATTATTACAAAAGGTATTAATTTGTTTGTTCGAGCCATGCAGTACCTGAAACATTTTTAGGACCGTTATTTAAGGTCATAGTTCCTGTGACAGTTCCTGCACCTTCGTATACACCTCCCTCAAATGTTTGATCTGGAAATAAACTTTTCACTACAAATGATCCTTGTAGCTCTGGAATTTCAACTGATACTTCTGTAAAGTACGTCTTCCTACCTATAGTAACAGATTCAGTAGGTTTTAATTTGGTAGGGATAAAGTACGAATCACCTTCTGCATCTAGTTGAATCGTTGCTACTCCTTTAGTAACCTTGTTTAGCGTCGGTGTAGTCATTGAGTAATTAGAGATGGTAACTCCATTGTCTAATTGCATGTCTTGTAAAATCCACTTTACGCCTGCACCATGATTCCCAAATTTTCCCCATTCATGATCCATCCAAGTAACTCCTGTTACAGTGTGTACTTCAGCAGTTCCATTTTTTGGTGTAATTGTAATAGTCCCACTGGTTTGAATGCGTGTTAATGAAAAGTAGAAATTGTTATTATATTTTATAGGGTTTGGAGGACTTGGGTGCTCTCCTGTTCCCCAAACAATAAATGGTTTTCCTTCTTGAGACATTGTTAAATCAAATGATACTGTTGCATTAGTAGTTGCGTCGTTTAATGATGCGGTTACCTTCATATTTTTTGTTGGGTCTGCTGCTAGCGGCGCACTCATTGATACATCTTCCATCTTTACTTTCCAAGGTTTTGAAGGATCACTTTCTGCCCAATCTTCTGATGCTAATCCTGTTTTAGTTTCATGATAATGAACGCCATTTTTTACATCAGTCAACATTACTTCTGTAAAACCACCTGGATAAAATGCAGCGGCATTGATTTCAAAACCAAATACACGCCCCGAAGCTGTTTTTAATGTTCCTATGTGCCACCACCATTCTGTAGAGCATCCATTTGGTGCTGTAATTGCATTATACACTGGCGTATGTAAATACATGTCTTTTGGTAACGAAACTGCTGGAGCTGGTAACATAATTTTGTGTTCGGGCGCATTTTGTACATGACTACGATTGTGTCCTCTTAATGGTCTTTTTATTTTTGATGTAGTACTCATAATTTTAAGTTTTTAGTGTTGATGTTCCTACTCTATTTCAATTGACTTTTCGGATTCCGTCGTTGTTGAAACAAAGATGTTATGAATACATTGTTTTTTATAGCAAGGAACTACGTATTATTACAGAAAGGATACAAATAGCTATACCTACGTACTTCTACGCACTAAGAGCTCTAAGGTTTTACTATAATAATATGGTCGACAAGTTGTTGTTGCTATAACTTTTTGAGCAACTTCATAAGGTTATTAAACAGCATAAAGATTTACGTTATGTAACACGATTACTATGTTTATACATCTTACTATCTTTATTTATATTTGAATAATGTTATGAACTTACCTGAAGACTTAATTACATTCTTAAGATCAAAATTGGAACTGAATTATGATCATACTTCTGTGGAACCTGGTTTTGTAGAAATGATTGATTTTGAAAAACTGAAGCTTGGTAAAGTATGGATTGAAGGAAATCTTAGAGGAAAAACGTATTATGAAATTCCTGCTATCAACCTTAGCAATAGCTGTAAATACTATGATCCTGAATACATATTATGCTACTTACCCAATGAAGAAATGTATGGAACTTGGGATACAGATCATTGGATATTGTATGTTTTTCCCAATCGTAGTTGGACAGATATTTTTAAAAGTCCTGCAGATTTTATAAATCAACAATGGAATCCAAAAAAAGAAATCGGAATTGTTTTTTACCCAACCACAAGTTATACGATAAAACATGGCTGGCCATTTTAATAAAAGGTAATCGATACGTTGGAGAGGTTTAAGGGGAAGTTGTAAACTATTTTTAATAATTTAGTTTGTTTAGTTTGATTTTTCTAGACTTTCTAATTTTTCTATTACTTCCGAAAGTAGCTTAATGTACTCCTTTACATTATATTGTTTAATTTTTGGTAAAATTCTCTCTTCTCTTTCAAAATATCTCTTTATTTCTTTAATACATTTTTTATCTTTAATATTATATGGCTCCAATCTTCCATTTGAGTAAACTCTTTCAGGGAAATATCTCTTTTCTATAAAAGTAAAAAACAAATCAAGGTTTTTATTTGTATGCTTCCCCATTTTTAAAGACTTACCCTTTTTCGGACAGTTTAAAAATCAACTATTTTTGAATTATGAAGAAAAGCAGATTTAGTGAAGCTCAAATAATAGCTATGCTTCAACAGTACGAATCAGGAATTAAAAGTAACCGACATCTGTAGAGAAAAAGGAATTACTACAGCCACTTTTTACAACTGGAAGCGTAAATATGAAGGAATGGATGCCCGCCAACTCAAAGAATTAAAGTCATTACAAGAGGAAAATCGTCGTTTAAAGCAGATGTATGCGGATTTAAGCTTAGATCACCGTATTTTAAAGGATATTATTGAAAAAAAGCTCTAGCGCCTTGTGAACGAAAAGAATTGGCTCAAACGATTATAACTGAACAAGGTCTGAGTATTAAAAGATCCTGTGCGCTAGTGTGTCTGAGTCATTCCATGTGGTATTACAATACTACAAGAGATGATAGCAAAGTAATAGAAAAACTTTTAGAAATAAATGAGTTAAAACCAAATCGAGGGATTGACTATTACTATCATCGTATTGGT
>NZ_JAKVBC010000058.1 GCF_022447245.1 Kordia sp.
TATTCAACAAATTCTGCTAAACGATCTTTAAGTTCTTTCGGGCTGTAATAATTTTCTAGTTTGACTACATTTTTCATCTAAATACACACCTAGCTCGTTACTGATTTAACATGAACCGTTATCAGATAACAATCTTGGTCTGTTATTAGGAGTTATATCTGTTTTTTCTAGTGCAGCTTCTACTGATCTCTTCACATCAGTAGTTTTCATAGTAGAACAAAGTTCCTAATGAATGATATAACGGCTGTAATCATCCAAAACAGTAGGTTCTCCGATACCTTAAAAACGGAAAAACGTTCTTTGACATATTTTGGTAAGTAAAATAATACTATATTTATACATGTAAAATCGCTATTAGTAAGTAAATTTTTACATAATTTAGAAATAACAGGAACTCCAGTTATAGTGGAAATAACAGGAATTCCTGTTATTCGTACGTTGAAACACATTGAGAAACTGATGAACTTTAAAAAAAGACTATCTGATTTTGGGAGTTGGATTTTTACTGGACTTACATTTTTAGGATCTATAATTATTTATGTAGGAATTGGAGGAAGAGGAAGATATAATTCAACAGGAGAAACTAATTTTTATTTTATAGCAGTCGGAATAATTCTGATTTTACCTTTTCTGATTTATTTGCTAAAAACTAAAATTCTGATAGATAGAGCGGAAAATGAGGAAAGTAAAAGAATTTCTGACCTAATTAAAAGTGGAGATAAAGTTATTGTCAATTTAGATATTTTAGAAATACAGAGCAATAGCTACAAACAAGAAATAGAAGTTGGAAACGGATACAATACTTGGAATGAATATATAGATGTTAATCATAACGTGATATTGATAGATGTTCCATACAAAAATGACTCAATTAAATACAAATTGAACATTGATATGGATACTACGAAATTAAAAATCCACTTTGCGATTAAACAAGAAACGGAACTTTATGTTGACCCAGAAAATCCGAATAATAACTATTTGGATTTACGGTTTTTAGAGAATTAAATAAAAAAAACGTGTTACAACAAAGTGTAAAAGTAATTGCTTGGTTCTTGCCTAATCGGAAAATCATGCGGATTTACCTCTGATTCTTTTTTTTTGCTAAATTAGTAAATTAATCACGCAACTATCCTTACACCAAACGTTGTGCCAAATTAAAATATACATATGGAATATATAGGACCGAATTACGCACTATTAATAGGAGGGCCAATATTGCTTATTGGACTGTTAATATGGTTTATAAAATCTAAAACCAGATTAAAAAGATTGACCGTGATCTTTACATCATTAGTAATTCTTTCTCTTGGATTGGCAATTGACAGAACAGATACCTTAGATAAAGAAAAGAATGAAGTTTTATATGAAATAAGTAAACAAAATATAGAATCCAGTACCGAATTAATGAGCAAGCTAAATTTTGACACGACTTTGATTGCCTATTATTGTCTAGCCACCATTTTAGTTATTCTTATTGTAGTCATTGAATTAAAAAATAAAAACTTGGCACAACAAGGGTAACCGTTGCACAAGCCTATAATTACAAAAAAACAAGGCATTCTTAGCGCTTTTAAGGATGTCTTTCTTTTTTCACTTTGCTAGTATTGTAAAATAAACACAATTAAAATGATGGTTTATCCAAGCCGTAAAACATATAATTACTTACCACAAACACCTTTTTCAAGGTGTTTTTTTATCTCCAAAATTTAAGTATCAACCGACATCGTATGATGTCATAATAACAGTAATTTTTTTAAATTTTATAATTTCTAATTTTCACATTATTAACTTAAAAAATATCAAAATGAAAAAGAACGTGAGATTATTATCACTTAACAAGAAGTCAATCAGTAACTTCCTAAAATTGTAAGGAGGTTATATCACATTAAAACAAGGAGATGACGAATTTCCATCAATGTAGGTTGCTACAGAGAAGAAGTGGAGTGCTTACCACCTCGGCCATCACCAACAAATACAGCAGAACCAACAATGATTGTATGTCCAACTCAATTTTCATGCTCATAATTTTAGACAAATAGAAATAGGAAAAGCGAACTTTTAAGTCCGCTTTTCAAATTGTAAATAATATGGTATGGTATAGTATTGAATGGTTTTAACTCCAGTCAGATAATGTAATATTAAAGTTTGTTGCTCCAGTAATTTGAATTAATGGATTGTCAGTGCTGCATACATCATCAAAAGGGAAAGCATAAATTCCTGATTTGTAGTTGTCGTGTACTACTTTTGCGTATTCGTTGGTAACACCATTTTGTACTTTATAGAATCCAGAAATATCACAATTTGGTTGTGTGTCATTGGCACTTGTACTTAAGGTAGTTCTGTTTAAAGATGCTCCTAAAATGGCCGCAATTTCTCCTAGTGGAGTATTGTTTGGTGCGTTCAATGTTCCTACGCAACCAAAAATATCATAGGCATCACCTTTTGCAGGCTTTTGAATTGTTACATCCGCTTTTCCTGATTGTGAAAATACAAAAGCATCACTCGAATTTACAGTTCCTGTATATGTGCCAAATGTTGGACAGTTTACCGTAAGTGTATTAGTTGTAAAGTTTTTCCAACAAGCATCAACATACGCGTCATAAATGTTTGGAGAAAGCAAGTTTGGTTTCGTTGTTTGCACACCGTGTTGCGGTCCTAATACACGAATATTATTTCCAGATCCATCTTGCATTACGAGATCACTCCATGGCTTTCCTAATTTTGTAATTTCTTTAAAGATAGAATCACGTATACTTGTTGATTTCATAATACCATTGGTTTTTGTAGTATCTCCAATGACTTCTATAGAAACAGGAGCAGAGAAGTAGTCTACAATAGTACAATCCGCATACAGCTCAGTTCCAATATTTGTAAATTCTACCACAACAAACAATGTGTCAGCATCAGCAGTTCCAGGAGTAAATGGTGGCGTTTGAACACCTAAGCCATTTTGCCCACCAGTTACAATATTAAATACGTTTGGTAATTGTTTAAAAGAGAATAAAAATTGTCCAGACCACATTTTTGGCAAGTTATTAAATGAACTCAATTCATCAACTGTTTTAAAAAGTTTTGAACAATCTTGTCCTTTGGAAAACTTTTTCAAAGAAGCAGTTCCTTTGCTATCTACATCAACGTAACACCAATCTGGTGAACTTGTTGCAGGATTGCTGTTTAATCCAAAGCAAATCCAATATACATCACTGGATGCAATACCGCTACTGTTTGTAATTTTAACATCTAAACTCATAATAGGTAAGGGTTTTATAATTTCTTTAGTAAAAGTAAATGTTAACGTTAGGTATTGTGCAAGCGCAATTACGTATATTTATAAAACACGCAATTTTACGTGATCATTTTTTTGACTCATGAAAAAGGTTATCGTTTTTGTTTGTATCTCATTTATAGCTTGTAAAGACACTAATAAATTAAGTAAGGAAGCTACTTTATTGATAGATATTGTTTTTCAGAAACCTATGCTGAAAAGTTTCATATCTGTGATAAGGTTGCCAACGAAATTTTTATATACAATAACACAGATGCTTTCCAAGAACTCAATTTCAACATAGATAATTATTGTTAAAAGACGATTCAATTGTTAGAGTTTAATATTTAAAAAGAGGTTGAAGTTCCCTTTAAAGATTTTCCAGGTTTACTCTTAAAAGAGTTTTTGAAAACATCTTCCTCAATTCAATTTATGTTTATACAAATAGAAACGAATTTTACATTAAAATATGTTTATGACACTAATTATAAATTGGTAAAAATTTTGCAGAACTTTTACTAATTACTTATAGTAAAAAAAGCTTCCAAATAGGAAGCTTTTTCTATGATTTGTTTACAATCTTATTTTGTTTTTGTAGGCTTATCTACTGTAATTCGTTCTTCTCTGTTTGCCAATTCCCAAGCTGTATAGAAAATCAAACGCGCGCGGTTTGTCAATAAATCATAGTTGATTTTATCTGGCGTGTCTGATGGTCTGTGGTAATCGTCATGTGTTCCATTAAAATAGAAAATTACTGGAATATCATTTTTTGCAAAATTATAATGATCAGAACGGTAGTAATAACGATTAGGATCGTTTTCACCGTTGTATGTATAATCTAGCTCTACGTTTGCATACTTTTTATTTACTTCTTCAGAAATATTATGCAATTCTGTACTCAACTTATCAGACCCAATTAAATACACATAATTACGATCACCTACTGTACGTTTTGGATCAATACGACCAATCATGTCAATATTAAGGTTAGATACTGTATTTTCTAATGGAAAAATTGGATTAACATCTGTATAATAACGTGAACCAAGTAATCCTTTTTCTTCTCCCGTAACATGTAAAAATACAACAGAGCGTTTTGGACCATTTCCATCTTTTTCAGCTTGTTTGAATGCTTCAGCAATTTCTAAAATAGCAACTGTTCCAGAACCATCATCGTCAGCGCCATTACAAACTTCTCCATTTTGGAAACCGATATGGTCTAAATGTGCAGAGATAATAACGTATTCTTCTGGTTTTTCAACCCCTTTTATGAAAGCAACAACATTTTCAGAGTTTACATCATTAACCTGATCTTTGTTTGTTAAAGAAGCATTTACTGTAATTATTGATGGTTTTGAATCTGTTGCAATATTTGGATGCATGGAAGTTGCTAACTTTTCGTTTATCAGATAATAGAAGAATGGAGTTTCTTTGCTTTTTAAACCAACTCTACTATTTTTTTTCATGAAGCTTAACTGCATTTTATAGCGTGGAAACATGTCTCCCACATAAAAGAATACACCTTTAGCTTTATGCTCTTTAGCAGCTTTAATTTTAGCAGAAGTCCCTTGTCTTGCACCTCCCCATTTTGAACTTTCCTCAGTTCCAGAAATGACGAATGTACCATCAGCATTCACAGGTTCTCCCATTTTGAAAAGAAGAATTTTTCCTTCTACATCCTGATTCGTATAATCAGAATATTTTTCATCGTCTATTCCATATCCTAAATAGATGATATCAGAAAAAGAAATAGTACCATTTTCTTGCGCACTGAAGGATAAAAAGTCATCTTCAAACTTAAATTCTTGCTCTTTTAATGTTAAACTAGCATCTAAATTACTTCCTTTTTGTAAAGGAACATTTTGAAAATAGTTACCATCTTTTTGTGCGGCTGGAATGTTTAAACTTTTATATTCATCTCTTAAATAAGCAACAGCTTTCTTTTGGCCTGGTTCACCAGTATCTCTACCTTCAAATTCATCAGACGCATAAGTGTACAAATGTGTTTTTAACTCAGCTTCTGTGATAGTGTTTCCGTAAGGAACGGGATCTAAATTTTTTGGTGCTTTTGTGTCTGCCATTTTGTGGTTAGTGCCACATCCAACAATAGCCAAAAGAGTTAGAGATAGTAATTTTTTCATTTAAGTATCTTTTAATTAATATTTTCGATGGAGTTTGCCAAAAACGGGATTGATAGGATTAGATTGTTAAGGCTTATTCCATATAGTTGATTAGCGATTCAAAGGTATAGAAATCCGTTTTTTATTTTGTTATAGATTTCTTAAAATAATGAAGAACCCTCATTTTGAAGCATAAAAAAAGCCTATTCTTTATAAATCAAATAGGTTTTGTATAATTTTATTGAGATTATTCTAATCCATCGATTCCTTCAAGATCTTTTAAATCTTCTTTTTCTTGTTCCTTATTTTGTTCTGAAGCTTGTTTTACATCATCAGCCACTACATTTTCTCTAAATAAGTTCATCGTTGTGATGGCAGCTGCCAGAAAAGACAATGCAATGATCAATTTTGGAACATTTTCGCGCATTGCATTTTTTTTCGATGTATATAAAGCAACGATTCCTAAAATAAGCCCTATAATTACAGGTATAAAGGCGATACTATCTATGAAGAATGAACCGAAAAAGGCTAATACTGCGGCAATACTACCTAAAATGATACTAAATGTTCTCATGGTAATTTATTTTGGTTTTAATGTAAATTAGTTTGCAAGACCAGATGCATTTGTTAATTGTAACATACCGCTTCCAATTGGGATAGTAAATTCTGCTTTTACAGGAACTTTATTTGTATCTGCTGTCATCCATAAGGTAGCAGATTTTAAGAAATCACCGTTGGTAATGATTTGCAGTTTGTGACATTCTTTTTTGCCTAAATTCCCAGCATCAATGGTAGATTTCCCGGCATATTTAACCGTAATTGGAATTTCCTCTTTGTCAAAAATGATGTTAAATACTTTTGAATCACCAACAGCTGCATTTTGAATAGGAAGATTGCGCACATTATACAATGTCGAAATTACATCCATGGCACCATTGCTAAAATTAAAGTTTTCATTCACAACCCAATCCGTTCCATCACGTCTTCGTTTGATTTGCTCACTTTTAATTATTTTCTTCTTCTGATTGTAGATGTATTTCATTTTCTTCTTATAACTACCTTCCTGAATATCTCTTTTGTACAATGCTGGCAATAAGGAAGATGTACTTACATACGATTCATACACATCACGAATTTTAAAGAAAAAATCATACTTTCTAAAAGTGCTCGCACGGCATTTAAAATGGTATAATTTATTTGACGATGTTTTAACTTCAGATGTTTCCATGCTTACTTGCGCAAGATCTGTTAAAAAACCAGACATTTTATAAGATGCCGTATAAACCAATTTTTCACCATTGGACAAAGGCGATTTTTGCGCATGAGCAACTACTTGAAACATACATGTTACGATTAGGAGACATACAATCTTTTTAATTCTATTCATTGTTTAGGTTTTTATTCTTTATTACTAACGCAACATAAACCACTTATTGTGCCAAACTTATTTTAAAGTCTAAATTATGTATTTAGCAGTATTTTGTAACTTTGACAAAAATACACATTACTACGCAGTGATGAAATTAAATTATCATAAACAAAACTTTTTTAAAAACACCTATTGTGTTTTCAAAACGATTGATTCCCAATTGCTAAAAGATAAGAGACCAGATTACACAAGTCGATCAGGTAGTCAATATTTTTATACGGACGAAGGTGTGTATCGAATTTCTTCACATTGGGGACGCGCAGCAACCTGTAGATGGCGATTGCAAACGGATGATATTAATTTTAGAAATGGTACAAAAGTAGGTTTTGCAAAATGGACTGATTTTTACAAAGACAATGAAGTAGAGAAGCTGTATTTCATCAAAAAGAGTGAATTCACAAAGAAATATGAATACTTTCATAAAAACGAACCTTCTTATACTTCTGCATACATTTTAAGAACTGCTGGCGATACACGGAAAGTCTTACGACAACTCAAAACAGTTACCACTGAAACCAAATGGGCAAAATACATTCCACATGACAATTTGGAAGATTTACGTGCGTATATTATCAATGGATTGATTACAAGCAATAAAACTATGCCTGAATTGAGAAGACAATATCAAGGTTCTTAAAGAAACGAAACACCTAACAGAATCCAACCAATCACTAATAACAATCCTCCAAGCGGTGTGATAGGACCTAAAAATTTCAGTTTTTTTCCTTTAGCACTGCTCATACACAATCCGTAAATGCTAAAAGAAAATAGGAATGTTCCAGCAATCAAACTCCAAGCGGCACTTTTCTCTATGGTTTGTGTAAAGGGTAACTGAAACCCGATGAAAAGTAAGACAATCGCGTGATACATTTGATATTTTACACCAGTTTCAAAGCTTTTTAATAATTCTTCCGAAAATATCTTTTTCAAGGCATGTGCTCCAAAAGCTCCAAAAATAATTCCCAATGCGCCATATAATGTCGCAATCAATAATACGTATTTTTCCATGATGCAAAGGTAGCTAAAGCAAGTTAGAAAAAGGAGTTTAGATAGATTTTAAAAGTAATATGATAGAGAGCACAAAAGCTGTACATTCCAAGAAGATTCTAGCCCAGTGACAATTACCCCAAACGATCAATTCTTTTGAAAGTTCACCATCGGGAATACTTCTATCAGCAAATTTCTGATTGTCTTTTTTAAAGTAAAGAAAATAGGTTGAAAAGAAAGCTAAGGTTGTGACTCCAATAAAGGTTAAAATGGTCAATTCTTTTGAGTTATGTACAAAGTAATATGTAACCATTGTTAAAGGAAAAAGCGTTGCAGCTATCGTTAAAGGTGCAAAAAACGCATGAATCTTTTTTCCATACGTTTTATGGAGTTCAAAAAAATCATTTGGATGTAATGATTTCCAATACGGAACAAAGAGGATTGCTTCTGTAAGTTGAGCACCTATAAATATGCCCAATATGCTGATGGATAAAAGTAGGAGCGTTGTTGCTATCATGTGTTATAATTTTGATACAAAAATCAAAAAATTCAAACACTCTTACATTTACCTATGTAAATAAATTAACGATCTTTTATTTTTCTTCGAATTCTACTCAATTGCGTTGCAGATATTCCTAAATACGAAGCAATATAATATTGCGGAATAACAGTTTCTATGTTTGGAAATTTTTCTTGCATGATGGCATATCGTTCATCTGCATCTAATAATGCCATTTGAATCTCTTTCTGCTCTTTCTCTAAAAAATAAAACTCTGCGATCTTTCTACCCAATCGTTCTAAATCGTGGAATTGATCATACAATTTTTCTAAATCACTGTAATTTGCTACCAATACTTCACAATCGGTCAATGCTTGTTGTGCTATCTTATTGGGTTGTTTGGTGAGCAAAGAAGTATACGCACCAATGATGGAAGGACCTACAAAAAACTGTTTGTTATACTCTTTTCCTTCTTGGTTAAGGAAAAATGCTCTCATAATTCCAGACTTTAAAAACCCTATTTTTTGCGCATATTCACCTTCTCGAACAAAAAAGTAATTTTTGTCAAGTTGCATTGGCGTAAAACACTTTTGTAGTTCGTTAAAAGTATTCGCTTCAATAGTATAAATGTTGTGTATGTAGGCTAAGAATTCTTTCACTTTTATGAACTGGTTTGTAGCTGCTTGCCTAATGACTTATCCGAATGTAGCAATAGCTTTATTTGATTATGTATGAGTTCTTAATTTTATTATTTTTCCCGCATTTATTTTCCACGTTCCATTTTTTTGAATCATCTCAATAGGAAATGGCCAGCCAGAAGCCAATATTTTTATTGATTTTCCATTTTCTGATTCATAAATTCTTTTTATGGGTTGTTTATTGCTTAATTCTTCTAATTGTTCAGCAACCTCATTTGGGTATTTGCCCTGCCATAATACATCCGCTTTTTCAATGTCTAGAACTAAAGATTCAATCACAGCTTTATTGCCACTCAATAGTGCACGATCAAATTTTCGGAATATTTTTTCTGGTTCACCTTCCTTCTGTGTATTAGCATTTTTAATAGCATAATTCATTACTTGTTCTATACTCATTCGAGAAGTTATGTCACAAAATTCAAGAATTGTGTCTTTCATTAAAGCTATTGCTTCAGTATCATTTTTACTACATGTTTTAATAACATAGTACCATGCGTAATTAGTAGGGAAAGAGTTTTTTAGACAAACAAATTGGTTAAAATCTGCTCCACTAATAGGTGCTTTTTTTGCATGAGAATACCCGTTTATGTATGCCGAGATCTCGTTAAATGTACTTCCTAAACAGTACATTGCAGGTCGTTTACATATATGCTCAATAAACTCTGTAAATATTAGTTCTTTTTCCAATTTGTTTTGTGCAATTAATTACTAATACATTAGTTAATTACCATTGAGTGTTCCAATGTAGAAAATCCTTAAATCTAGGTACTAGTTCAATCCATGTACATTTTGTTTTCCATAGAATTGCTTTCTCATGATCTTCTTTAGTATCAATTGTATCCCAATCAGAATATTCCATTGTGTATAGGGCAATTCTACTATCAAATTCAATTTTCAGCGTTTGTTGATAGTTTAATTTACCATCAGTTGTTGGTTTACTGATCATCAATCTCCATAGTGATGAACTCGCAAAAAGCGCTTCTGAATAGTGAAGTCGTAAAATCCATTCAATAAAATTAGAAATACCCTGATTAGGAGTTCTAGTATTTTTAAGGTTTTTAAAAATAACAAGTTGATCTTCCCAAGAACTTCTTAGTATATCACTTGTATATACAAGCTTTTCAAAGTCAGCGGTCATTTTACTTTTTTGTGCCATTTTTTTGTGTATAAATTATAGAAAAACTTGTTATTCAAAATCAAATTACTATTGATTCATTGGCTGATCACTATCAAACTGACAGCATTTAGGTAAATTTTTATAGGCTACATTATCACCATTTGTTTGATCGGTATCATAACCTGCCGCAGCAATAGCTTTGTGAATGTCTTTTTCATGTATTTTATGTTCATCATACGAAACAGAAATACTCTTTTTCTTTACATCCCAAG
This sequence comes from Kordia sp., assembly GCF_022447245.1. Classification (GTDB taxonomy): domain Bacteria; phylum Bacteroidota; class Bacteroidia; order Flavobacteriales; family Flavobacteriaceae; genus Kordia. The sequence goes on from NZ_JAKVBC010000058.1 coordinate 10,391, forward strand.
TAGCTTCTGCAACGCCTTCTACACTTTTAGCAGCTTTTTCAATGGTTGTTTTGCACATGCCACAATTTCCACGAACACCAAAGTTTGCCATCGACAATTCTTTTCCTTGTGAAGTAGCAGTTTTGGTTTCTGTTTCAGTTTTAGCTTCTCCTTTGCATCCAATGATGAATAAAGAAGCAACGATTGCGAATGATAAGATTACTTTTTTCATATTTAGTTTAATTTAAAAATTTATAATGTTTAATTCTTTATTTTTTACCTAATACCTAATTTCCAACACCCAAAACCTGCTTCACACTTCCACAAGTTAGCATGGCATCACCAAAATACGGATTTCTAATTTGTTGTTCATTACTAATCCAATATGCACCTTTATTATCATCAGCCATTGGACAAAATTGTATGGTGAGTTGTGTTTCTAAATGGTTAAAATTTTGAACCAATTCAATCAGATGATTAGAAATGATTTGAAAATTCTTTCTATGGCGTTCTATCGGCGTATTTTCATTGATACTTTTTGAGGTTTTATGTAATACTGCCCAATATAAGTCAGTTTCTTTTCGTTGCTCAACAGTGAGTTGTTCCAAAGCTTTTCGAAAAGCAATACTCTTTGCTACTGATTGCTTTACATCACTTTGTACCAAAGCATCTTTGAGTTCTAAATATGCTTTGATACTTGGTAGAAAAGCTTTTTCGTAGGCTGCATTTACTGTAACTTTTTTAGGTGTCATACTATTTGAAGAAGTTTCTTTTGAAGCATTCAGCATCGATTTTTTCCCTTGTAATTGTGCTGCAGCATCTACAGTAAATGCACCATTGGTTACAATTTCTTCTGCTGGATCGAGTCCAGAAATAACCTGATAATATTCTCCTTGCATAGTTCCTAAAACAACTTCTCGAGCTTCGAAAACAGGCTCATTTGCTGATTTTTTCACATACACTAACGAACGTTTTCCAGTCCACAATACTGCAGACTTTGGAATGGTAAGAGCAGTGTTTTTGGTAGTTTTAGTATTTAAGATTCCTGTGACAAACATACCGGGTTTCAAATTTTGTTCGCGATTGTTTAATTCAACTTTTACAGCAACAGTACGTGTGTTGGTATTCAGTACAGGATCAATAAACGTAATTTTAGCTTGAAGTTCTTCGTTTGGATTGGCGTTTGTTGTAATGGTAATAGCATCTCCTTTTTTCAGATTTGCAATTTGATTTTCATACGCATCAAAGCTAGCCCAAACGGTATTGAGATTGGAAACTTTAAATAATGCGCTACCTTCCATAATATGATTGCCTTCTTCTACCAATTTTTTAGAAACTACACCAGAAACACTCGCATAAATTGGAAACTTTGAAGAAACCTTTTTTAAGGTTTCGATTTGCTGAATTTGCGCTTCACTCAATTTCCATAGCTTTAATTTGTTTCGCACAGCTTTATATAATTCAGGTTGCGAAGCTTTCATACGCAACGCTGTCAACAGTTCTTGTTGTGTAGTCACCAACTCTGGAGAGTAAATTAAGGCAATTTTTTGTCCTTTTCGTACTTCTTCTCCTGTAAAGTTTACATATAGTTTTTCAATACGACCGCCAAAATGAGCGGTTTGCATAGCATTCGTTTTTTCGTTGGCTTCAATTGTTCCGGTAAGCTTTAAAGCAGCATCGGAAGCAGTTTCTTCTGAAACTTTAGAGGTTTCTATGTTGGCTAATGCCATTGCGCTTTCGGTCATACGAAACTGATCTGAAGACAATTCAGTAGTGTTTTCTTGAGCTGGAATCAAATCCATTCCACAAATTGGACAATCACCTTGTTCAGGTTGCATAATTTGTGGATGCATAGAGCATGTCCACATGGTTTCTTTTTCGGTAGTTTCTGTATGCGAATGTTCTTGAGTTTGTTCTCCCGAAAGGGCAAATTTCCCAATTACAATTCCCGCAATAAGAATGATAATGTATATTAAATATTTCTTCATAATCTTAAGCATATATATTAATGAGCATCCAAACTGCCATGATAAGCATGATGGAATTTTCTATAAATGTTGCTTTGGTCATGGGTAACTTTAACGCAGTTCCCAAGCAAGCACATTGAATTGTTTTGTTGTCTAAAAGTGACTTTGTGACACCAATTGTAGTAATTCCTAAAATAACAATTGTAGCAATTAGTGCGATCGGAATTTCAATTCGAATTAAAAACATCAATCCCAAAATCACTTCTAAAAACGGATAAATCCATGCATAAGCGGGAATCAGTTTTGCAAGCGGATCATACATTTGAAACGAACTAGGAAAACCTTTGTAATCCAGAAATTTAAAAAAGCTAAACACGATGTAAAATAAGCCCATAAAGTCTAGCATGAAAGCTTCCATATCCCAAAACTTAAGTTGTAATAATAAGCTTGCCGTAGTGATATAAAAGAAAATTAAAAACAGTGGAAATAGTTGTTTAAGTTCACTTTTTTGTGGTGCTTCTGTTGATGCAAAGACATTTACAGAAGCTTCTTGAACTTTATATTTTTTAGGCAATACAGCTTCTATACTAGCAGCATCAAGCGTTGTAGTCATTTCAATTTCTGCAGTTTTGGTTTCTAAGTTTACGTTTACAGAAGTTACCTCATCTAAATTTCCTAAGATGTGTTCTACTTTGCTTTTACAACCTGTACAGGTCATTCCGTTGATGAAATATGTTTGTTTCATGTGCTTTTAATTTGCAATTAAAAATTCAATGATCGCGATGTTTGCAAGTGATGTGTTAATGTCTTTCACCTTTTGCAATTCAAAGCCTAATTTCAATTGATCGAGTGCCAATAATTGTTCAAAATCCATTTTTGCTGTTTGGTAGGCTGCTAAAATAACTTCCTTGGCTTGATCAGCTTGCACTATATTTTCGTCCTGTGTTTTAATACTTTCTGTAGCATTGTTTAATTTATTTTTTGCTTTTTCGAGTTCAATTAGCAACTGATTTTTAACCGTTGTCTTAGTTTGTATAACGGCTTCTTGCTGCAATTGCAATTGTTTTTGCTTTGCTACGTGTTTCTTATTGAATAACGGAATAGAAACTGTTACCATGGGCATGATAACATCTTTACCATTATCTGGCAAGGAAACACCTGAACGCTCAGCAACAAGTACATAATCTAGCCCAAAACCAATAGTTGGATTCCCTTCTTTTTTCGCTACAATTTCCGATTGTTGCAAAGCTGTTGCTTGTGCTTCTAATTGTTGTAATTTTGGGTGATTCTCTACAGTTTCATGATCTACTAAGAAAATAGTGTTTTGAATTTCTAAGGAATCTGTTTGTAAAACTTCTGCATAAATCTGCCTGTTTAATAACAAGTTAAACTGTACTTTTTGACTTTGAATGTTCTCAGAAATTTCTTGAAACTGTTGCTGTAAATCGTTCTTTTGCATTTTAATATTCAGTACATCTACCATATCAGTACGATTATTTTCGAGTTCGTTTAACGCGAGTTTTTCATAGGTATCCAAAATCTCAATATGCTGCTGAGTAATTTTAAATTTTTGTTGCAACGTATATAAATTGTAATACGCTATTTTGACATTCAATCGGAGCTGACGTTTCAAAAAGTCAATTTCACTTTCTTTGGCTACAGCAAACAACTTTGCACTTTCTTTTTTGGCTTGTAAAGTTCCAAACCAAGGAATTTTTTGACTTGCTGAAAAGCGTGCTATTTGCGGTCCAACTCTGGTTTCTACGGCTTGTGCAAATATGCCGACTCCTAACTGTGTATTGGGTAAACTACCTACTTCATTCACTTTTTCCAAGGCGCTTTTGTATTGCAATTGATTGGCTACAATTTCGGAGCTATTTTTTTCGGCTTCCGCCAGATACGCCTCTAAGGTTTGGGCATTCATAAAATGAACACACAAAAAATACGTACATATATATAGAATTTTATGCTTCATCAGTATCTTTTTTTAATTGGATTTCTTGATGCCAGCTGTATAAAACTGGAACCACAAATAAGGTAATTAAGGCTATGAGCATTCCGCCAAAACTTGGAATTGCCATCGGTATCATGATATCACTTCCGCGTCCTGTAGAGGTCAAAATAGGTAGTAAGGCTAGCAAGGTAGTCGCTGTGGTCATTAAACACGGGCGAATACGTTTCTTTCCAGCCTCTACGACTGTATTTCGAATTGCTTCTTTAGTTTCAGGAAGTTTCTTTGCAAAGTTTTGTTTCAGGTAGGTTGCCATAATTACACCATCGTCTGTAGCAATTCCGAATAAGGCAATAAATCCTACCCAAACTGCCACACTTAAGTTGATGGTTTTTATTTGGAATAAATCGCGCAAGTTGCTTCCAAAGAGTTCAATATTTAGAAACCATGATTGCCCATACAACCAAATCATAATAAATCCACCAGCAAAGGCAACAGCAATTCCTCCAAAAATGAAAAGCGAAGTGGCGATAGATTTAAACTGAAAATACAGAATTAGAAAGATAATCAGTAATACAATTGGGACAATGATTATTAATGTTTTTTCGGCACGAACTTGCTGTTCGTATGTTCCAGAAAATTCGTAGTTTACACCTTTTGGCACTATTAAACTTCCATCAGTAATGCGTTCTTTTAAAAGTTGCTGTAGTTTTTCAACCAATGTAACTTCTGCAATGTCCGATTGTTTATTGAATAGTACATAACTCACCAAAAAAGTATCTTCACTTTTGATCATTTGTGGTCCTTTTTCATACGTTATAGAAACGACTTCTTTGAGTAAGATTTCAGAACCATTTGGCAACGGAATGTAAATGTTTTCTAAATCGTTTGCATTGGCGCGCAATTCTCTTGGATAACGTACACGTACATTATAACGTTCACGACCTTCAATGGTTTGTGTTACTATTTTTCCTCCAATAGCAACTTCCAAAATATCTTGTACTGACTTAATCGATAATCCATAACGTGCAATTTGTTCACGATTGATGTCTAAAATCAAATAAGGTTTTCCAATCAAACGTTCGGCAAAAACAGTTTCCTTTTTTACTTCAGGAATTTCTTTAAGAATTTGCTCTAATTCTAAACCAAAGGCTTCTATTTGTTCTAAGTTTTGTCCTTTAATTTTGATTCCCATTGGCGAACGCATGCCCGTTTGTAGCATGATCAAGCGTGTTTCAATTGGTTGTAGTTTCGGAGCAGATGTAATACTTGGAAATTTGGTATTTGTCACAATTTCACTCCAAATATCATCTGTTGATTTAATATGCGGTCGCCAATTGCGATAAAACTCACCATTCTCATCTGGAATTAAATCCTTTTCCATTATGTAGTCACTGAGTGGAGTCGAAGTAACAAACTCACCATTTTCATCAACTTTAAAACGTTTCGGCTTGCCATTTTCATCTAAAATATATTCAGGTTTATAATGAATGATGTTTTCATACATAGACAAAGGCGCAGGATCCAAAGCACTTTCTACACGGCCAGCTTTCCCCACAACCGTTTCAATTTCTGGAATATTGGCTACTGCCATGTCCAATTGCTGTAAAATTTGTTTGTTTTCTGCAATTCCCGCATGTGGAAGTGAGGTTGGCATCAGTAAAAAAGAACCTTCATTTAACGCAGGCATGAATTCTTTTCCTGTAGTTCTCCAGATGGAAATTCCAGCAACAAGAATTAATAAAGGAATTGATAGAAAGAGTAATTTATTTGCCAATGCCCAACGAAGTAAGCGTTCATAAAACTTGATGAATATGATAAAAGTTCCAATCACCAAAGCACAAGTTATTGCAACAAAGATAAAGTTTATACCCAATGCATTAGTGTAACCTAAGGGTCGCCAATACACGGACAACAGAATCAATAAGGTACAAATAGCTAGTACGATATGAACTCGTTTTTTAGTTTTTGCCGTAATGATGTTTTGATTTTCTAAGATATTTGTCACAGCAAAAATTAGCAAAGCAATTGCGAGATACATTCCATTAAAAACCGCATACATACTGATTAATATCAAAACTGAATTCAGCAATAGATTGAATTGCTTTCGAACCGATTTCCAACCAAAAACCCACGCAGCCAATGCAGGTAAGACAAACAGTGTAATGATGATTGCTGCAATTAATGCCATGGTTTTGGTGTAGGCTAGTGGACTGAATAATTTTCCTTCTGCGCCAACTAACATAAATACAGGAATAAAACTGATAATGGTTGTCAACACTGCCGTGAGAATAGCGCCTGAAACTTCTGCTGTGGCTTTGTAAACAAGTGTATTAATCGCTGTATTCTCAGTATCTTCTTCTATATGTCGCGTGATATTTTCAATCAAGACTATTCCCATGTCAACCATCGTTCCGATAGCAATGGCAATTCCGGAAAGTGCTACAATATTGGCATCTACATTTCCGAGTTTCATTGCAATGAAAACGACTAAAACCGCAACAGGCAAGATACTCGCAATTAAAAACGAAGCACGTAAATTGAACACCATGATTACGATAATAAGTAAGGTAATTAAGATTTCCAATGATAAGGCTTCTTCTAATGTGTGTAAGGTTTCCTGAATCAATTCGGTACGATCGTAAAAAGGCACAATGGTCAATTGTGAAGAGCGACCATCTTTTAATACTTTAGAAGGTAAACCACTTGCAATCGTATTGATTTTATCTTTTACATTGTTGATCACTTGCATCGGATTCGCACCATAGCGAGCTACCACAACGCCACCCGCAACTTCCGCGCCTTCTTTATCGAGAATTCCACGACGTTCTGCAGGACCTAGATATACTTTAGCTACATCTTTGACCAATACAGGCGTGAAACCTTCTGATTTGATAGATGTGTTTTCTATATCGGCAATGGATTTTACATAGCCCAAACCGCGAACCACATATTCTGCACGATTGATTTCCAGTGTTTTTGCGCCAATTTCTTTATTGGTATTTCTAATGGCATTGACTACCTGCGACAGTGTAAGTTTGTACTTTTTGAGTACATCTGGTAATACATCAATTTGGTATTCTTGTACATAGCCACCAATAGAAGCTACTTCCGACACATCGGCAGCACTTGACAAAGCAGGCTTTAAATAATAGTCTTGAATGCTGCGGAGTTCATGCAAATTCCAACCGCCAGTTACATTCCCGTTTTCGTCTCTTCCTTCTAAGGTATACCAAAATATCTGTCCTAAACCAGTAGCATCTGGACCAAGAGTAGGTTGTACATTTTCAGGAAGTAGTGAACTTGGTAGCGCATTGAGTTTTTCTAAGATTCGACTACGACTCCAATAAAAATCTACATCATCATTGAATATGATGTAAATGCTTGAAAACCCAAACATAGACGAGCTTCGAACTGTTTTTACACCTGGAATTCCCATTAGTGCAGAAGTCAACGGATAGGTGATTTGGTCTTCAATATCTTTTGGCGATCGTCCTTGCCATTTGGTAAATACGATTTGTTGATTTTCACCAATATCAGGAATCGCATCAACGGCAATGGAGTTTTTTGGAAAATCACCCAAACTCCAGTTGAATGGTGCTGTACTCAATCCGAAACCGATCATGGTAGCGAGTAGGAGCGCAGCAACAAGTTTGTGTTGTATTAAAAAATGAATGCTTTTGTTGAGCATGTGTGATATGATTTATACGTACTTTTTTTATTAGATTAGTGCATAGCAATGCAGTTTCCGTGAGCTTTATAGCTTAGGAACAATAAATAATATCGTATAAAATCAAATTAAGAAGGTTTCATCAAGAAGTTGTATGTCCTTTATTAATGGAGGCGGAACATATGGTTTGTAAACGGCTTTTTCATGATCTGTTGTTGGAAGCACAAAAATATAGCTATATACAAAAGCTTTGATGAATGTGTGAGTCGTAAAGTCAACATCTTGTTGTGAAGGCAATTCGTCTTGTCCTTGAATTAGTGTAGTAACATCATCACAGCAAGGTGTTTGTTGCATGGTAGTTTCTACAGCAATATTGGTTTCCATTTCCATGCCGCAATTATCAGCATCTACACCAATAGCAACGCTCATTTTTACACCACCACAAATATGTTCATTAATGGTAAATGAAAATGTAGAGCATAGCACTAAAAAGGCTAAGATAAGCGCACAAGTATGTTTTAGAAACTTTCGCATTGAAATGTAAAAGTACAAAAATATATACATATTTTAATACTTACTGTTAGATAGCTCTTAATGTTTTACATATTTGTGACGTAGTTAACTATGGCATTTTTACCTCTTTTTCTCTTTTAGAATCTATAAAACTGACCTAGCTTTGTATAAAATTACAGTTTATGTTGAAGTTTATAAAGTCACATATAAATGTAGATACTGCGGAAGGTATCTTATGGTATTCTTTGATAGTTCTCTTTTTGTCTTGGTTGCTTTCAAGAATATTTCGGTATATACTTGTGATCTTTTTAAAGCGCAAACAACGCAAAAAAAGATTTGGAGTAACTACATTAAAATTCATAAAAAACTCCATTAAATTCTCCTTTATCATCATAGGTGTTTTTATCATCATTTTTTCAGTACCGAAACTGCGAGAACAAGCAACGTTTATATTTTCTGGAGCAGGAATAATAGCTGCAATCATAGGTTTTGCAGCACAAAGCGCCATTTCTAATTTAATAGCAGGATTGTTTATTGTAATTTTTAAACCGTTTAGAGTAGGTGATTATATAAAATTAGACGACCAACGTATTGGAATTGTGGAAGATATTACCTTACGTCATACGGTAATCAATAATTTTGAAAATAAGCGTTTAATCATTCCGAACTCTGTCATCAGTACAGAATCTGTATTAAATCACAGTATTGATGATTCTAAAGTATTGAGCTTTAATAACTTTTATGTTGGAATTCATGCAAATATTGATCAGGTTCGAAAAATAATACAAGAAGAAGCTTCACATTTAGACAATGTTATTCGTCATGCTTCCCAAAGCGATGCTGATACTGTAGAAGTTCGTGTCATTGAAGCCAAAGATGGCTATATACATGTACGTGCTTACATATGGCTTAATGAACCTTTTGCAGAATTTAAAACGAAATGTACATTAAGAGAAGCAGTGCATAAACGTCTTCAAAACGAAGGAGTACCTTTGTCAATTCCGTTGCATAAAATTGTAGAATAGGCATACAAAAAAAAGCGAACCATTATAGTTCGCCTCTTAGTATTGTTTAAATACTATTTATTAACAAATTGGAATTGTGTTTTTATCTACTTCAATTGTTTGGCATTGATTTACGGAATTGTAAGTGCCACAATTTGGAGCTTGGAACGTGCAAGCAATGGTGTGTGGACCAGTGCCACAAACAGTATAGTGTGTTCTTATTGTTCCTCCTGTGAGTGCATCTTTGCTTAAATTAGAAATGGTTGATTTCTTTACGTTTAAATTTTTTAACTTCTTTTTTTTCATGATGATGTAATTTTATAATGGTTTTTGATTAAATATTTTTGTGATAATGTGTTAACAGATAGGACGCGTTTCAGTATCAAATTCATTTGTTTTACAACGGGTAGCGGTACAGATATCCATTGAGTTACATTCAGCTGCACCAGAACATGTCGTTTTAGTAATTCGTATTGGACATGGACGTTCTATCGTAAATGTGATAATGATTGTTCCTCCTGAAATTTCTTGTGTATTGAGGTTAGAGATTGTAGCCTTTTTTAAGTCCAAACTCTTGAGATTCTTTTTTTTCATGATGTGTAATTTTTTCAGCTCTTCAAATTAAAAAGAAGCAGTTTAATTTGGCTACGGTTTTGCCGTAAAATATGTTAATGTGTCTGTAAAATCAGGTGGTAACAGTTAGTCGTAAAAGCACAGATATTGATCAATTGGTAAGATTAAAGGAGTTAAAGTCAACTATTATTTGGTAAGGAATTCAAGAATATGTCGAAAATATTATCCTGTACTAAGGTAAGCTTATAAAACTTCTTAAGAATATTTATTTAAGTAATTGAAAATGAGTGAATAATGGTCTTTTTGAATTTGCAAATGAACTTCATGAAAAAGCAGCGGAGGTTTTACCAAAAACCTCCGCTGCTTTTGGTGAAAACCTCCTGTGGTTTAGAGTAAAACCTAAGGAGGTTTTTTTAAGAGATTAACTTGGAGTGGAATTTGAGTGATTTTACTTATCTAAAATTAAACCAAGAAGGTGTGTTTTTGTAGTGAGTAATGTAGTTGTGATACAGATTGTACGATGAATAAAAAAAAGCGAGCTCAATAAAGCTCGCTTTTCTGTTTTCCTATAAAGGATAACAACAATTTTCATGTGTAAGGTTCACGTTAGAGTGTGAATATCCAGCTTTGATCGTTCTAGGATCAAATGTAGAAATTACTTTTTTGCTTAACTCTAATGTTTTTGGCCTCTGTTTTTTCATAATGATCTGTTTTAATGTTCATACGCTAAAACTAGGAAATTGACCGTAATAAGAAGTCCGAATGAAAACAAACTACGTCTGTGTATTTACAGGGACGGTATTTGTATCACTACTATGCTTTACGCTCGATAGAATGGATAGGAGATGATATACAGCGTAGAAAGAGGAACTATCCAGTTCCTCTTTCTACGCTGTATATCAAATAATTAAACATCTTCTTTTCTCTTGGGTAACCGAATGAGTAACCGAATAATTTAGTTTCAAATATATTTGTTTACTATATCTTCTTAAATACCAGTGTAATGTAAAACTCTTTTACAGTTATAAACTGATGCGGTTTCTTATCAAAATAAACCTTAATTTCATTTAAGAGCTTACGTCCATAACGTTTACTTCTTCCAGTGATGCGTTGGATATCTTTTGGATATATAAGCCCTTACAATTCTCATTTAATACACTATCTATACTTAGTCCATACCTCATCTGTAAGTCTTTAAACGAAAGTGGACTTATTTAAGAAAAAAAAAGAGATTAATTGAATAAAGATTTTAAGTGATTTTTTCTTCTAAGTTTCATTGTTTTTGTTTTGATTTTTGCTCTTTGTTCTAATAGTTGTTGATCTCTTTCAAAAAACACATCAGCAGGTGTTACATTATCAATAGATTCATGGTATCTGTAATGGTTATAATATTCAACAAATTCTGCTAAACGATCTTTAAGTTCTTTCGGGCTGT
>NZ_JAKVBC010000059.1 GCF_022447245.1 Kordia sp.
TCAACGAATGCATGTAAAACAGGGAATGCAGTAAAATGGTCTAAAAAACTTGGAAAGTTGGCGGTTTACGAGAAGTACACGTATAAAAAAAGCCACCCTAATGGATGGCTTTTGAAAGCTTTGCTCCCCCTCTTAGTCGATTATCGAACCGCATTAGTTTGAATTTTAGCGAGTTAACTGTTTTTTAGACCCTTCTTAGACATCGAACCAGTAGTATTTTTCTGTAATTTGGTTCGAATTTTCGAATCTAGATCGATTCGATTTTCATATTGAGAGATTTTAGTTTTTATTCTTTTTTTGTTTCTTTTGATGATGCAGATTTACAAAAAGTATCATTCTGATGTCAAAACATCCTATGCTCTTGGCATCCATGAACAAGTCCTTCCATATTCATTTACCAAAAATATTGCCCGAAGTACATCCTTCTATTGGAAAAGGGAAGACCCACAAAAATATATTGGTGGTGAGTTCGCTGATAAGATTCAGAGTTCACTTGATGATACAAAACTGTTTCTTGATGAGCGATTGGTTTTAAGTCGAAAAGCGTTTGTGCAATTTGCGCGACTCTATATCACTATTATCAATTTGATTGGAAAAGATAGTATGGTCACTCTTATCAAAAACAATCGAGACGTATTTCTTAATACATTCGAGAATTTTAGCGATGATTTTCCTATCAGTAAGCATGTCTTGCTTCGTTTTCTGGGTATTTCTAAACATCGATATATGGTCTGGCTTAATGAACGTGCATCTTACTGTAACAACTCTATCATCGGTCAATGCTTTAAACGAAGACCGAATCAAATTTCTCCTATGGAAATTAATGTCTTGAAACGATACATGAACAACCCCAAATACAAGATTTGGTGTATTCGATCAGTATGGGGTAAAGCCGTTCGTGACGGTGCCATCTCTATGGCGGAGTCTACGTGGTATAAGTACGTTCGCAAACTTGGGTTTTCAAAAGCTAGAAAACCAAACAAGATTAAACGTAAACGCGGTTCATATGATGCTTCTCGTCCTAATGAAACGTGGCATATGGATATTTCGCATTACAAAACCTTTGATGATGTTACTTACTATATTTATACCGTGGTTGACAACTTCTCTCGGAAGATCATTTCATATGATATCTCTACACAAAAGTCTGCTAAAATCAGAACTGATACGGTAAAGCAAGCTATCAAAAAAGAATTTGGTGTTGATCTAAAAGATCGTAGCCTTGACCTTATCGTTGATGGTGGAACCGAGAACAACAACAAAACTATTCATCAGTTTATTCAAGAGTGTCAGCTTACTATTAATAAGAAGATTGCACTGAAAGACGTAACGTTTTCTAATTCCATCGTTGAAGGACCGTACAAGATTATGAAATCATATTATTTTAGAATCAAAAAAATACTTTCTACAACCATCAGACAAGAACTCGATTTCTTTGTTGAGAATTACAATAATGAAAAGCCCTGTAACAAGCATAAAATTTATACGCCAAATGAAGTACATATGAATCCCAAACTTGCCGAAGCTAAACTTGTTCTAAATAAATCCAATAAAGAACGATTAGAATACAACAAAAACTATTGTTGTAAGATCGCTGTGTAATTATATTAGATAAATAGATACTTATTTCACTTTTTTATCTCTCAATACGTCAAAGAACATAATTTTTTCACCCTTTCTGCAAGAGGTGTTTTTTATTCGTGATTTATATCACATCTTAATTTCAAAGATAAATTTTTTGTCAATTGTATACCTTCGAAAATTAATGTGAATCCTAAAACAGTAGGTTCGAATTTTCGAACCCACTGACCTAGAATCACTTATCTTATTTACATTTCATCTACATGATTTATTTTCAAACCGTTAGATAATATGTCTATGATCTTAATTATATGGCTTCTCAATAGAGGGAGCCTTACAATTATATTGTATTATATAATCAGTATTACTCCAAATTTTATCAAATAATTTATTAGTACTCCGCTCTTTGATATAGAATTTTTTCTGAGAAGCAAACCAATAATAATCTAAAATTTCTGAATATGATGATGAGCTATCATTTAGTAAATACACATAATTTATCATTTCATTACTTAGATTATATGATTGAATTGAATCTTCATTTAGATATGATATTGTATTTAATCCCCCCAGCCACATTACATTAATGCCTTTACACGGAACTTCCATGATTGATTTATTATTCAAATTTAAAATAAAAATTTCGCTATTTTTATTATAAAAAACCAGCCTTCCATCATTTAATGACCATGGAGTTTGATACATATAAATATTATAATTAAATGCATGTTCATATAATAGTTTTGTCCCATTTCCATTAAAAATCCTTAAAATACTTTTATTATTTGCTCTAAAATATATTATTGCAATTTTATCTCTTCCAGATGAAATGTAAAAATCATTAATTCTTTCATAAGAATATTGCTGTAATTGTATTGATGATAAAATTTTAAATTCATTAATATTTTCTAGCTTTAAAATATCATAATACTGATTATTTTTTTCTCTTCTTTTTAGATATAAAGTATCACTTATGATATGATTATTAAGCAATGAATAACTATACATACTAGAATTAGGTAATTGTATCTTATTTCCATGAAAAAATATTTCTTTTATAGTCGTTCTTTTAGTAACGTCAATAAACTTATCTTTTATAATTTCATCCTGAAATTCAACACACTTGTTATCAATCTGTTTAGAACAAGAGACTAGTATTAGGATCAATATTAATTTATATATAATTTTCAAAATTATCTATTTTTTATATTTATCAGGTAAAGGATTAGGCAAAGGATTAGCGATTCTTTTATCTGGTTCTCCATTCGTAAAATAAACTGTCCAAGAAGAACCTGGTTTAGCAAAATCGCTAGGTATTGGTCCAGACCAAGGAATGTCAGTATGACCAGCTTCCAATGCATCTATTGCAAAATGTTTACAATTTTGAAACAATGCATTATAAGGATATGGTCCTACAGCATTATCAGCATACCTAATAGCTTCACCTTTATTGGGAACATCTATATAATATATTCTTATATCTCCCCTTCGACTACCACTTGAATCAAAACTCCAAAAATCACCATCTTTTACATTTCTTTTTCTAATAATACTTTTAGTTCCACTTGGATACGCTAAATCTCCATATCCTTCACTCCAAGTGTTAGTCCAACTTGTAAAACCATGTATAACATTTCCATTTTCATCAAATGGATGAGAGGCTTCCCAATAGTCCCCAGTAAGTGGATTATAAAGAAAGCTATGTGTTGAACCTCCTTCTACTACTACATAAGCAAGTTTTCCTTCTCCAGTAGAGTATTTTTTGAATGCGCCTAAATTAGCACTATAATCATCATAACCATTGGTATCCCAACCATTTTTACCATAAGTCCAACTAACACCACTTCCATCAACTATAGTATCACCTATATTACCTTCAGGGGATAATAACGAAATTTCGAACTAACTGATGGCAAACAACTTAGATCTTCAAAGCCTTAACTATCAATATTTTCCCATTCATTCCGTATTTTTTTATCTAGATAAGCTTTTTCTATTAATGAGATGGAGAGCCCATTTATTCCATTATAATTTTAAATCCTTTTTTAAGAAAAATATCTGTTAACATAACTAAATAATTATCTAATTTTACAGAAAATGTTCTTTCTAACTTTGCTTTGTTTTTAATGATTATTGTATTGTTATTTTCTACATTTTCAAATAATTTTTCTAAATTTTCTTCTAAATCATCTAAATCTCCAGCTATAAAAAATCCTTCTTCTGAAATTTGTTCTGCATATAAAACAAAAAAATGGGGTATAGTGAAAATAACGCTTCCGTCGATAATAATTTTTTTGTTATTAAATGATTGTTTAATTCTTTTTGTCAATCTGCAAGCTTCTAAATAAGCATACTGCATTTTAAGAAACTTTAAATAATTTTCATTTTTATTACTATAATAAACTGCATCAATAACATTTTGATCATAATTATAATAATAATATTCATATTCAAAATCGAAATCAATATTTACATATAAAGAAGTATGTTTTTGTCCATTATATATAGGAGTGGATATAATCAAAGTTCTTAAACAAAATCTTTTTTTATTAATATTATCCATATCAACAAAACAAATTTCAATATCAATGTTTTTTAAATTATTAAATTTTTCAGTATTTGTTATTTTAAGATTATAAAGATATATCAAAAACACATTTTGATATTCTTTATCTTTAATGTAAATCTCTTCTATACTATATTCATCTAAAAAAATGTAATCGCAAAAACCTAGATATTCATTATTATGTTTAATATTACAAATTATATTTTTCATATTTTATGTTATTCTTAGTGTCTAATAAATATATGTTTGCATCATTAAAAATGTTCATAAAGTTTAAAATCATATTGCTATAAATGCTACGATAGTTTGTATAATAGGAATGTGCTTGAACATTTAAAAGCCATACCCTAATTTATATCATTACAGTCTTCATTATAGAAAGTAAAACTTATTTCTATATCTAAATCTTTGATAAAAGAAATAAACTGTCTGGATAGTTCTATAACAGGGTAACTTGAATTAACTATTGTAATTTCATAATTCAAATATGATTCATATCCATATTTTTTTACATAATCAAAAATATATTCCAAGTTCTTCCAATTATCTAAAAAATCTTTATTACATTTTTCCAAACTAATATCATCATAAGAATATTCAAATAAAATACTAGTCTTTCTAGGAAAGGGCTGTATCCCTATGGAGTTTCCAAAATCTCTATAACCATTTGAACCAATATCCATTGTTCTAGCTAGTTCTGGTAGTTTTTTTTTGATTCTATCAATTGTTTGTGCTGATTCTAAATCTTTAGATTCAATAGATAATCTTAAAATGATTTTTGATTTCATAATCTAAGGTTTATCGAAAATTTCCATTATAACAGACTCATTTTGTTTTAATCTTAGCTGGCCTTTTCCTGTTTTACTATCAACAAAGATATCCCATTTTGAATCTGCACCATGATAATCTTTTAATTCATGAGCATCTTTATATCCTCTTTCTCTAGAATATTCATTTGCCTTTTTATTAGAGGAAAGTCTTTTATAATTACCTTTATCACCTCCTGAACTATGATTATTGTTTCTACTAAAATAGTTTACTAAACCACTAATTTCTGAAGCCGTACCATAAATACTAGCCGTACCAACTGCAGTTGCATGTACAGTCACTGGAGCTGAAACAGGTGCACTTCCGCCTCCAGACAAGGCAAAACTACCTCCAGCTCCAATATACTCAAAACCAGCCTGCCATATACCAAGAGCATTTCCTGCTAATTTACCAAACCTTGCTGATAACTCATATTCCCCAAAATCTGCCGCATCAGTAAGTTCATATGTCCCAAAAGTAGTGTTATTATTGGCTAATGTGCCCCAAGCAGTAATTACAAAAACAATAGTATGCCCAACTGCTTTTGTGAACCAACTTGATGAACTTTTTCGCTCTGCTGTTATATGAACAGCTGGCAGAAACACTCCAACATCAATTTCAACAGGATTAACATCATTTACAATTGTTGTGTCATAACCTTCTGGAAGATAAGAATTGTCACTGCAAGGAGGATCAGGGCAACCTCCTCCAATTGTAGAGCCTCCATCAGGATCAATTAAAGATATAGGATTATTTCCCATCCCTAAATAAGGGCTGTGGAATTCATTTTTAGGATCAACCGTTAGCCATCTACCTATCCTACTATCCCATAAACGCAACTGAAACGCCTCTTTTCCTGTTTCTGGATCTTTCTCCTGTCCTTGATATGCATATCTATAATTGCCATCAGTGATATTTCTATCAGGCATTGGCATCCCAAATGGATAATAGTCAGTTTTATTGGTTAAAGATAGGGCATTGTTTCCATCTTTCATAATCACTGCTCGTACATTTCCTAAATGATCTGTAAGTTGATAAGCATACGTTCCTTTATCTTCTAAACTATTATCTCTATAAAACACACCCAATCTGCTTGCACCATATACTGGTTGTTCCTTAAGCGCTAAAGCACCTCCTTGACCATTATACTGTCTGTAAATTGCAATTGGGTTTCCTACTACGTCACGCACATAGATAGTTTTAAATACATTTCCGAAGTTATCATACGATTCTTTTCTAACACGGTACCCTAAGTCATTATAATAAAATGCCAAGGCTGGTTTCATCGCCGCTTGTAAGTGTAAATTGTCTATTTCAAAACTTTGATATAAAGGTCTTGATTGTCCAATACCAACAATGGAAGAGGTTTGTGTACCATTATTATCTACATCTATTTCTAAATAGATCTTTTCTCCTGTTGCCACAAACTCAAAATGCACTTGCTCTAGATGTCTATTACAATACATAATGTTGTTGGGTGAGATTGTAATCTCTTGAATTAATGTACCGTCTTCTTGTTTTAATCTAACTATTGCAGTTGCAGCAATTGGCGTCTTAATATGTGATCCATTAATCATTTTCCCAACCTGTTCCTGCAATACAAATAAATCGAAGTCTAAACTATGATAGGTGTTTATCATAGTTCTAAATGAGGTACTTGCCATATAAGGGTTTGGAGCTACTGCTGGATTTGTATTGAAATTGAATTGTAACCTGTTATGATACAAATTGTTATCACCATCAAAATCTGTACAATAGGTTGGAATAATATCATTTGTTTGTAAAATGATCACATTACCTTGATCTATTTGATCAGAGTTATTAGCAAAAGAGACACGGACACTTCCGTCAGTTACTATCCAATCATTAGCATTTACTTGAAGTGCATTTTCATAATCTTTATTAAATATAGTGTAAAACTGCTGCGTGTTTTGATTGCTAAAGCTATTGATTTTTGTGACTAGTCCAGCAGCGTTATACTCATAACTGATCTTATCTTGTTTATTTACCACCAATTGTCCAATACTATTATATACATAGTTTGCATCAGCCTCTGAACTGCCTATGTATTGATTTTTTAAATCATCATAACGATTTACATCCGTATTGTCTCCTTGATCCTCTACTGCAACTAATTGATTGGTTCCTGCTTTATAATGATACGTAAAATTATCCATACTATTGGTGCCTGTTCCATCGGTATATCCATTTCGTTTGAGCGTTTGAATATTTCCGTTGGCATCATAGGTAAGATTACTAACATCATAATCCGTGTTGCTGCCTTGAAAATCAGCTCCCGTTAGCCACTGATTTTTGTTGTAGTTATACGCATACCCTCCCACAGAATTTCCTTGTGTATTCCACTGAGCTGCTTTTATATTTCCATTGAACTGATCTGTAGCATTGATTCCAGTAGCTGCTACAGGAGTTGGTGTGCCCGTTCTAAGATAATCGCCATTATAATAGTCGATTTGCATCCCGAAGACATCAGCAACAAACCCATTATTTCCATCGTTTCCAGGATCACTGCTTGGAGATAAATTAGCACTATTGATTGCTTTGAGCTGCCCTGCTAGATTATACACATAGTCAATTCCTTGTAAGTTTTCCGCCAGTTCTACCCGCACTACTTGTCCCGTTTCATTGTAAATATAACGTGCTTGTTCTTTATAGGTAATAGAACCTCCAGTTTGGGTAAACGCACCATCATTAGGAGTACCTGTGTGAACAATGGTAAGTTGTCCTGCATCATTATAGGTATATTTATGAATAAAACGTTCGCTATCTTGATGACTTTGGTAATCTACTTTTACAACCTGACCTGTAATGTTATCATATTCATATTGAATCGTTTTTGGACAATCAAGTCCTTCTATATCTTGTATAATCCATTTAACCCTTCCGTACTGATCATAACTATACCATGTAGTAGCCGTTTCTGGATTTTTTGTATAGGTTTTTGATACGTTTCCTGCAAGATAGGTTTGTGTATAACCTCGTTGTGAAATACCACATTCACTAAGGCGTTGTACTAAATCTGCATCAGGAACATCATACAATGTGAAATGCTGTTCTTCACAATACACATCATTGAGTCCGTCCATGGCATCAACTAAACTCTCAGCACTGTAATAATCATACAGCTTTAAATCATTAAAACCATTATTGTCCAATCGGATGCTGGCATCTACCACTAATGTTCCTGAATAATAGTGTTCTGCGATTCTTAACACTTCATCATTCCTTTTATAGTAGACTGTGTTTCCAACTCGCTCTACACTTAACACATCAGAGGTGTTGAGTCCCATTGCATATCGCACATAAGTGTTATCAGGATTTCTTATAAAATCTCCATTCTCTAAGATATAAAAACTTCCATTCCCTGCGTAAATACCATATTTCATATTGGTAAATGAAGGTGTAGTAATATTATCACTAGGGTCTGAGAGTCCAACAATTACATAATTTCCCGAAGCACTATTGATTTTAAAAGTAATTTTACCATCACCTAAAAGCTGTTCTTGTGAGTTAAAACCTGCTTGCCAGTATGCATAACCAGCATCTTTAGTATATGTTGTACTGCCACCAAAAGAGCTAATTGTTACATTTTGCAAATTAATTGGAGTGACGGTTATTCCTGTTGTATTTCCATTAACGGAAGTATCCACATTAAAAGGAATATCTTGACCTTTATATACACCACTTTCTACAGGACGCCCCAACTGATCATAATTCGTATATGAAAAATAATTGTTCTCAGCCTGCTTGCTATTTTGAGAAAATCGTATTTGCCCATCTTTACGATACTTAAAACTTGCAATACCCTCATCTGGACTCGTTGTATTTTGTGCTTGTCCTAACGAATTGTATGAGTAAGTACTTGCAAGTGAAGCTCCATTGGGCTGTGTAGATTTTAATACTCTGCCTGCTTTGTCGTAGTAGTTTAACGTGTAGTCATGGTAATTTACCGTATGTGTAATGCGAATTGGATTATACTCATCATATACATAAGAATCTAAATCAGCGATTGCTATTCTGTAAAACCCTGCTGATAAACTAGCACTTGAACTTGTAGTTGTTACTAGGCTTTCTGTCACTAAATCATAGATGTTTAGTGTTCTTCCCCCAAGGTTTTGAACAGCGATTCCAGTACATCCTACTGGTATATGAATATCTACAAATCCTAATTCCTTAATTTCAACAGTAGTATTGATAGGATTTAAAACCGTTCCTTCTTCATTTCCACTTCTAGCAGCAGCTAGTGTATTTCCATCAGTATCAGTAAAAACTACAGTTTCTATACCATGAATATCTCTATTTACTGATTTTATAATTGTCTTATTATTGTATGATGGATCGGCAAATGCCCAAGCACTTGCAAGTTCTTGCCCTGCTGGCATAACAAAACTATAGCCTTGTTTCCACTCATTATTAATTTTATTTCCTCCAACTACCTTTTTCACTGCTCCTGGATTCATTTTACTATATACTGTCCTTGAAAAAGGATAATTCGTAATATCTTGATACAGATTGGTGGTATTTTGTGTGCTGTAATAACTCCCTAGTGGTGAATTTTCAGAAACACTCCTTGGATTTTCACTCAAACTTGCCATATCGAAATCCAATCTACTATAATCTGCCCCAAAATTATTTTTAATAAAACCAGTAGTTCTCTCAAACCCATAGCCTGTTGGAGCATTGAGAGTTTGTACAGCTGATCTTCCATGATAGTCATAAAGTGTTTGAGTTGTCCAAACTTTAGATGTTAGAATATCCCACCTTTTTGTTTCCGTTGCTTTTCCTAAATGGTTAAAGAACGACACTCCTTTGCCTGCGGTTTGTCCATCTAGTTTATACGAGATGGAACTCACCCAATTGGTATTTTGCTCATTGGTAGGTGTCGGTGGTTGCTCTTGTGCGCTAAGTAATAGCGACCAAAGCATCATTATAAAACTTAAAACTTTATATTTTGTATACATCTTTGTTGCTATTTATTTTTTTGTTATCTCATTGATATTATACACTTTATTTATTTTCCCTTGAGCATTTCGCTCTATTACAGTTCCAGTTGTAGCATATTGCTCATGATCACTATTTGATGACAGTATTAAGCTTTGATCAATTGTACTTGAGGTACACTCTAAATAAGTGTTTATAATGGGTGATTCGTAAAAATTTCCTGTCTCAGTATCAATGACTTTATATTGAAAAGCATGATATCTTATATATTGATCTTTACAAGAGCCTGATTCCACATAGAAATAAGGCGTGCAAAATATACCTTGTGCATTAGATACTGTGGTGAAATTTGACCATTGATTGTTAATCACATCATATACTTTATATTGATACTGGTAATTTTTATGTTCTGGCTTGATTACAAAAGGACGGAAAGTAAATCTTGAGTCTGTATTACAAGCATCATAGTTCTCAGAAATCTCAATATCAGCCCATTTTTGATCACTTACCTCAAAGGTACACCCTGAGATTTCTACCTTATCTTTCTTGATCACAGATGTACCAGTAGTAATATCGGTTACCTTAACTTCAAACTCCCATAGTTTGTCATAAGAGTTATTCTTGTCATTACAATAAGCAGCTGCAAAAGGAATGGCCTGTTTGGATGTCCCATTTATAAAGTCAGAATACGAATTGTTACTTGTATCTGTAAGCCATCGCCACTGATAATTATAACTTCCCGAACCATTTTGTGGCGTAACTTCAAATACTCTTGTATATGCACCGTTTTCAACTTCCTCTAAAGACGCACTTAAACTTTCTCTAGAACTTGTAGTAGCCATAGCATCACAACAGCCGCAATCACTATCATACATTCCTTGGTAATGGTATTTATTTTGACTTGTGATTTTAAAACCTCCAGTAAAATCAGAAGTATTGGCTACTTCACTATAAGTAGCACATAATCGTCCTGCTTTATCATAAACATACTTTGTTCCAAGGTTATTTCCGTTTAAAATATATAGAAGTTCATCAGTATCATCATCATATACATAACTGTTCATGGAGGCATAAATAGGATGCATTCTAAAATCATCATATATCATTAAACTTCCCGCTGGAATATTTGATAAATCCGTGGCTGCTCTAATATACATTTCAAAAGAAGTATTGGGAAGTAAATCCACGTAGTAATTTAGTAGTGTCCAATCTCCTGCAACTACATCTTCACTATCATTTCTGCTAATAGCTGTACCATTTTGAATTAATCTAATATTTTCAATTGGGTCTTTTTTGATACTATATGCCCAAAAAGAAACCTTGTATTTTCCAGGTCTAAATGTTTTAGAAAGATCATAATGATCTGATCCTATTTGACCTGTAACTTCAAATCCTTTATCAGAAGTAGAAGAAATATTAATAGCATTATTCCCAGTATGCGCCTGCTCTGAAGTTACATACTGAACACCTCCAACTTCTCCATCAAACATAGTTGCATTGTAGCTATGTTCTGCTCCAGAATAATACATCTCAGAATAACGTGCATTTCCACTTGCTACGACATATTTATCCTTGTTAGCTAATTTAGATGATGCAAAATTACCATTGATATCCTTTGTTTCAATTGGAGAAGACCAATGCGTATATCGAGTAATTTCCGAAGTTTTTTGCCAATTAGTACTGACAGGAGCATTGGTATTCCAGTTAAAGTAATCATTTTCTCGATCTAAAGTCGTTAGAAAAGTTCCATCTGTAGGATCAACATCTTCTTTCCAAACATAACTTTTATGTTTCCGCCATACATCACTTTGTTGACTTTCATTACCAAGTCCATCTCGGTAAGTCCAAGTATCATTCCACGTGGTTATACTTGCCGCAAGCGTACTGTAATCCGTAGACCAGTTACCAGTTGCTGACCAATCAACAATTTCTAATGCACCTTGTGTCAACATGTGTTTATTGTTTGGATCGTCTACTTTTGAACCCATCGCAGGGTATTTCGTGTAAGCAGGCACTTTTTCTTCTTTTATAAAGCTACCATCAGCTAGCTCTGTTATTTTTCTTCTAAATGCTCCTGTATGGTCATCCGCAAATTCGTATTTTTCTGTAGTTTTTCCAAGCTGAGAGTAATTAGTAACGCTTTCTAAAACCGAACTATAATCTGTTCTGGATGATAAAGACAATAGTCTTTTCTCCAGAACAGGAGATACATCATTTGTATTGGCTCTGAAAATAGATTTCATACTCTGGAAAGATTCAGTAGTACTTCCTCTATTAGTGTAATATGCTAAATCTGCACCACTACGATAATTATTCTCCGTTTTACTTACGCGTTGACCGTGGATATTAAACTGCTCTATACTTCTGAATTTTCCAACTAATGAAGTATTCACTTTTAAGTGGATTTTCTTTGCATATACATTTTGGTCTGCATGTAGTAATCCATCAGGATGTCCATTAGCGTTTTCAACTTCTGCACTGAATATTTCTACATTTTGATCGTCATACATCGTAAGACTTGGGTTGAAGATATCATACACTGGTTTAAGTGTATGGAACCTATACCTAGTTTCTCCAAGAGAAGTACCTTGAGAAGATTCAGATTCCATAGTGACATACTCATACATTACACCAGCTCCTGGTAATTCTGATTGATAAGGGATAAATTTCAATCCATTTGTTGGTGAAAATGAAGTTATTCCAGATGATTTATAATTTCCAATATCTTTTTGTTTATTAGTACTCGGTACATTATAATAATACTTGGTTGTATACGTATTATTATTCTCATCAGTCATTGCAATTGACTTCACTCTAATTCCTCCACCAGTCTCAGCTCTTGGAACTGTATTAGCAATTAGCTTATAATTAAGATTCATAGTCCATGTGTAGGACGGATGTGATTGTGGGCAATCTTCATTGGCGTACAATCCTGAGTTTTTCACATCTCCGTTGTAGCTATTATTAAGACTAAACCAGTCTGGTGTTGTCCACCAACCGATATGATCATCAGAGTTAACATATTCTACTCCTGCATTGGCTACAAATTGTAGCTGAAGATTCGTTTGTGAAGCCGCCATTACCTCCACAGGTTTATTAATATTAATTTTTACATTTCTAGAACTTCTTCTGTTTAAGCATCCTGATAAGTTTAATTGCGTTTTCTCTCCAACAGTAAAATACTTATCAAAATCAATTTCATAATTGAGCCCTGCAATTTTTCGAACATCTAGATTAATAGAATATTGTGTTCCATTACCACTAATATCAGTTGCATTGAACTTAAATTCCAATTCATCACTATGAGCAGACCAGAACTTTCTTGAAAAACCTTCTGTATGATAATCATCTTCTTCATAAGTAAAATCAAGTACAGCTCCAGTTGGCATAGTTATACTTTGCAAACTCCAATTATCTGGTCCATAGTTATTAGCATATTGTAGATAGTATTGATTGTATAAAGATTCATAATTTGTATCCCCTGGTACTGTATTATGAGTTGTTTTTAAATATTCATCTAAGTAATACTGTTCATCTATAAAGCCCCAATCATCTTTAGCCTTTTTAACTTTTTGATTTACATTTTCCTGATGACCAACAGGGTAGCTAAAATTTGTTCCTTTATAGTCAAACTTATAAGAAGGCATATAGTTGTATAAATCTCTTCCCAGAAATGCTACTTCTTTTAAGGTGAGTCTTCCTTTATCTGGATTTCCTTTATCTCCAGTACAAAAATAAGAACTAGGAGAGTTTTTTGCCAATTCATAATTATAATTTAACTGAATCGTTTTGGTTGCTTTAGAATAATCAAAGTTTTCAAAATCTGTAACATCATACACACCACTTTCATTATGAATGAGATAATTTGGATATGAATTATACTCATTAAAAAAACCTCCTGCTCCAATAGGCACTCCCAGTTGCGTTGTTCCACCTGCATAATAAGACGGCTTATAAGAATCATCTTTTGTATATCCTGGTAAATTTTTCGTGTTTAGAGATGTAGTTCCTGTAGACTTAGAGACATTATCAAACTTTGTAGGAACAACAATTATTTTATCTAAATAGAGTTGATATTCACGTTTGTATTCAATACCTGGCTCATAAACCCATGGAGAAGCTCCATTTCCTGTATCATCATCTACCTTAGTTACTTTTGTATAAGAATATACAAATCTGTCATTGGATGGGTCATTCAAAGGGTTATCATCATTATCTCCATAAGCAGCCGTAGCATCATAACGAATATCTTTTACAAAATATGCTGTATGCGTTTGAGAAACTACCTTATCTAAATAGTACAAATCTTTTCTTCCGTATTGGAAGTTTCCAAAGTCTTTATCTCCAATCTCTTTGTCTATGTTTGTATGAAAATTAACTCCATCATAAGGAGTTCTCCAAACATATCCTTCTGACCATTTTCCATGATCTAAGCGCACCCAATAACCATAATCACCATGATCAGGGTACTCTCGATTGTTATCATTTTTAATATAATCAGGCCCTGTAATTGCCGTTAATAACCAATGTGCGGCATACGGTGTAAGTTGTCGTTTTTCATTTACATGATCTCCTGAACCATCTTTTAAGTTTGTTCTTTCAACACGTTCATAATTATAAACAGGTAACGAAAAGTGATACGTTTTTCCATCTGGAGCTGTAATTTTATAACCTCCTATGCCTTTATCATCATACTGAGCCATATTTCGCTCTGAGTTTGGCAAACTCTCAGGAGCCATAAGTCCATAAGCTTGTCCTGTACGTATTTGTTCATTGGTAAAAACCTCTACATAGTTACCCGATCGTTTACGCTGATTATCAACAATTCTTCCTGTAGGCAAGTAATTCTGTAGTGTTTTATTCGTTGCATTATTAAATGAAAAATCATTGGTATAATTAAGTGGATCAATTACTGTATTTTGAGTAAAGTGACCTTTAAAATAAAAATCAAAATTATTCCCTAACTGTTTTTGAGGAAGGTAATCGCCAGTACCAGAAACACTGTTATGATAATAGACACGCATTTTATCATCCTGAGCACTTTGCCCTTGATTCGGATACTTTCCTTTATATCCCATACCAAATAATGCTGCATTTTCAAAAATTTGTGGCTGCATACCTCCAGAAATTCCGGTAGCATTTACCTCATAAGAATCATAGCCTGCAAAAGAAAAATTTAATTTTCCTCTATCAGTTCTATAATCTGCTGAAAATTCTTCTTCCAATTGTGGAAGTGCTTGGTCGTACATATCACCATATACAAATCTATTTTGATAATCTCCAAATCTCTGCGCACTAGGAATTTCGGAATTTATTGAATTATCAGTAAAAGCAGCATCTCTGGAATATAATAAACCATAACCACTTTTATCATATCCCTTACTTAAGGAATATTTTACTTTTTGATAACCGAAACTAAAACTAAATACACCTGCTTGAATAGGTATAAAAAAACCAGAGCTTCCAATATCATAATCTCCAGCAGAATAATTTCCAATGGAAACACCACCTCCACCAGCAGTCCCTTGATTATACGCTCTACGATTGCTAAAACCACCAGAAATTGAAAAAGCAGCACCTGAATTTGACAGACTAACACCTAATCCCGCTGTCATATTACCTGTCCTTCCTCCCACATTTAGTCCTACAGAGGGGGCGCCTCCATTGATAGTTCCTGATACGGAAAGACCTCCTCCAACTCCATTGTTGTTTGCCTTGGAACTACCAAAACCTCCTCCAACTCCAAAAGAATAGCTGAGATCTGTAGAAAAGCTTGCATTAGCAGCTCCAAGTGAAGCAAACACAGAACCACTTAAACTCTTGTTAGAACCCCATGAGAGTCCAACACCAACTTCAGCTGTTTTTGAGAGTCCATATCCTACGTTTACGCTGTAGATATCTTCAGAATCTTGAAAGTATATAAAATCTAAAGCCTTTCCATTATTCCAATCATCTGGTGAAGCAGTTACACCACGGGCAATAGCTCCTGTGTTAATATTCCAACCCAATCCTGTCCATGAAGATTCCATATCCAATGGAACCCCTGAGTGATAGGAAAGGGTAATTGGAAATTCTCCTACGTTTAAAAGGGGAAGTACATAAGAGGTATCTCCAGTAGCCAAATTCACCATGTCAGTTGCTCCAACTGGCTCAAATCCTGATGCCTCGGGGGCATTAGGTCCATTGTTATTTGCCATCATATAATTCACAGGAATAATACTTGGTAAAAAAACAAACAACAATGTAAGGGCGATTAATCGTTTCGAAAAATCGATGTTTTTGTGTTCTTTTTTCATTTGTTATGCAATTTTAGTTACAGTTTTCATTATAATACTTCACTATTTCTAGTAAATTTTCACTCTTATAAGTTTTATCTTTGATTTTTTTGACAAGTGACTCACAGTCCTTAAAATATTTTGATGCTCTTGTTTTGAATGAGCTAAATCCGCTTCCTTGCATTAAATCCTTAGGAAGTTCATCGTTTCTCCACACATATAACTCATTGTGTACAAAAGAGCCAAAATAGTTGTAATGCATATGTGCAATACCTTGATGAGAAAAAATAGGTGTTACTCCTGAACTGCCACTTATTCGAACAGTTCTTCCTATAAATTTCACTTTACCATCCATTATAAGTTCCACAAAACGTTTGCGCTTTTTTCGCTTTTTTAAATACGTAGAAATGTAAATAGCCTTTCTAGTTTTTGATATTTTTTCTCCATCTTCTTCTACTTCAAAAGTGATGGTAAAAACAATACGATCTATCTTTGATGGATAAAGCTTCTGAATTTTGGCATCTTCTGTTTTTCTATAAAATGCTCTGTCTTTAGCAGGAATAATAGATGGAATACCTTGTTTTGATAATCTTACCTCGCCAGTGAGCGTTTCTCCGCTTTCAAGATGAATTTTAGCTGGTGTCCAATCGTATTGACCATAACTATTAATAACCATAAATAGCATTGCAAATACAGTATAAATTCTATATTTCATATACTATTTGTTTATAAATTTATCTATGTCTATAGTTAGTAACGCATACACTCCAAATAATTTTGATTTTATATCTGTATCAAAGGCGTTACTAAGTGAATAGTCAAAGATTAGTTCCAAGCCTAAAAACTTAGAGAAATTTGTTCCAAGACCGGCATTTAAACTAAACAGCCCGCTCTTATAACCTTCTTTTACATCAACTCCTTCTGTAGTTTCTGCTCCAGTTAATAAAGAATAGCGAAATCCTGATTTAAGATAAAAACCTTGATTGTAAGATCCGTTGACATCAAATTTCAATTTCGGACTCAAACTGATGTAACTCAATCTTGTTCTTGGATTTATATCAATAGTTCTCTTTTCAAAAGCTACATCCGTAACAATCCCAAAATGATCATTTAACTTGTAATTTCCATAAGCTCCAAGATAAAAACCTGCATATTCTGGAATAGAATAAGAGCCATTCGAATTAAATGAAACATCTCTATCGGTAAGCATAGAATAGACGTTTGTTCCAGCAGAAACCCCATAAGATAGCTCTTGTGCTTTTAGTTGAAGGCAAAAAATAATTGCGGTAATTAATAATAGCTTTTTCATGAAAATCGTATTAGTTTTTAAATGTTAATATTGGTTCTTCTTGTATGATATGTGTAGGAATTTTAAATTTTACTTCTCCCGTCCCTATTCCTAGGTCTCTCAATGTTAGATATAAAAATTCTGATGTTAACTTTTCTTCATCTCTAGGGTATACCAACATAATCGTTGTTGCATTACTCATTCCATACATGCGTGGATATACAAAATCTGTCATTACTAATGTATCCTTTTGCTTGTTATATAGATATAAATCATCTCGCATTCCAAAAGCTAATTGTTGTACCATTTGACCAAACTCATGACGATCTTTCGGAAGTGTGTTTAGTAATTCTTGATTGTTGTGTGACATCGAAAGATTAAAATAGATATACTTATTGTATCTAGTTCGCAATCCTTCTATATCTTCATCTTTATTGTTTCCTTTCAAATCTTTACTTACGAGTAAATCAGTTGGCTTATACATGAGTGAAAAATTAATTCCGTTAACAGTCTTTTTTTGGATGTACTCATTATTTTTATCTTGTATGTAATTTAAAAGCTCTTGTTCTGTATCAAAGCTAGTTTGTGAGCAACTCAACACTAAAAAGGAAATAAGTATTATTAAAAATTTGATTCTTAAATTCATATCTTATTTTCCCTTAAATTCTGAATTTAAACCTTCTAATACTTTCTCCGTGAGATCAGTCCCATCTGCGGCATACATAATATTTCCGTTACCGCCTGCACCAAATATGATTCGATATCCATGCGTTTTTCCATATTCCCTTACATAATCATTAATATCATTAATCACAGTTTGTGTTGCTTTTTGATCTTCTTGTTGAAATTGCTTTTGCACTGTTTGCCTGTAGTTGTTAATTTGTTGTTGCTTATTTGACAATAGTTCTTGTTGTAGTTCTTGCTCTTTTTTAGACATTGAAACGCGATCTTTTTCATAGCGTTTTAATTCTTTCTGAAAACCAGAATTTAAACTATCAATATTACTCTTTAAAACAACTGTTTTTTCTTGTAATTCGTTACGAACGATTTCTGTTCTTTTGTAACCTTCTACTAATTTATTCACATCAACGTAAACCAATTCATTCGAAGATTTTGGTCTAAATATTGAAAATAATGCTATTACAATAGCAACAATAGATAGGGGTAAAGTGATTTTATTCATTTATTTTATTGATTAGATTTATTTTGAATATGTATACTATTACACTGCCACTTTAAATGGCGTATAGGATTCTTGATTTTTAACCATTTTAGAAATCACTCGATTTTTTCGGTGACTGATAGGCAATACAATCTCACCTCTTAAATGCACCAAACGATAGCGTGGCTCGTAAAGTTTTAAATGATAAGGGTTAATAAGATATGAACGGTGAATTCTTGAAAAGTTTCTATCTGAAAATAACTCTTCATAGTAGCCAATAGGTTTACAACTCAATACTTTTGAACCATCTCTCAGATGTATCCACGAGTAACACTCACAAGCCTCTATATACAAGATGTGTGATTTTTCTATATACTCACCATGGTTTTTTGTACCTACTAGAAGATAGTTTTCAGTATCTCTAATCTTCTGCCTTGATTCTTTTTGTAGTAGTATCATTTGCAATACGTTTTAGTTTATTATTCTTTTTAAAATCGATTGGGGAAAAGGCAGTTGGTTTTAGTCTTTGGGGATTAAAGGAAAATACTTTTTCATTTTTGTGCAACATTATTTTATAAGCGTCGAATTTTTCAAATAAGCGTTGAATTTTAGATCATTTTTTATGGTTTTTCCTACTAATAAAATGTTAATGGTTTTTTTAAACCTAAATCTTATCCAGCAAAAATCATGAAATAAATCATAATTTTTACTCTATTTTTTATGAGGATTCTGTAGTTGCAGGAATTTTTTATCTGTATCTGGTTTTTTGTAAAAATCAATATTCTTTATGGTATGAGCAATCCCTAATGAGTGTACTTGTCTGTACATTTAGTAATCTAGTCTAATTGCCATTTTTTTTGGATATTATCATTGATTATTTTTCCATGTTTGTATGCTTATTTTTTTATAAATAGATATTAAATAGCTATAAAAAATGATGCGTACTTCATTTTTTATATAAATAAGTAATCCCTGTAATCATAATTAATTACATAAAAGAATATAAAGATATTTTTTGGGAAATATAAGTTTTAAAATTATGTGACTAGGGGATTAACTTATTAAATAATTGTTATTGATATTTAAAGAATAACTGCGTCAAAGATAATTGTTTGCTAAGTATTCTCAAAATAATATGATCCGGAAAAATCTCCTTTTTTATTTCAAAAACTAGAGAATATTTTGTAGTAGTATCTGACAGAGAAAAACACTTCCTTACCTTTAGAAGAAAGTGTTTTTTTATATTTAAATTGTTTACATATTCATATGAACAATCTTAAGTTTTAGTATATTCTATTATTCCTTTTTTATTTGGTAATTAATCTTTTTTAGTAGATAACAACATTTAGCTACAATCTGGTTGATTCGCGCACTACTAATGCCGTAAATCTCTGCAATCTCCTTGTAAGTAAGCTGATCCTCCCAGCGAAGGCTAAGAATATCAAAACGCCTATCGCCTACAAGCTCTTTAATTTCTACCTTATGCATCTTAAAAAATTCCTCTGAAATATGATAACTATTACGCGGACTTAAGTTGCATTGATATACGGTAAGTCTCAGTGTTGTTTGCAAATCAAACATGACGATCTATTCGATGACGACTACGAATAATAATCCCACAGGCACGTATCATACATCTGTTGAGCTCTTGTCGTGTCATACCATATTGCTGTGAAATCTCTCTGTAATTTAGTCCATCTAAAAAGTATGCATCACAGACCTGTCTCATTCTTTTATCTTTCAAAAGCCTTTGAATCTTACTATATCTATTTATATACAAAGACAGTAAGTCATCGATAATATTAGTTCTCATAATCGTTCTTAACCAGTCCTGTTAGATGTGCATGAGTATACATAAGTGCAAAACCATCAAAGATGCCCATGTGGTAATGCTCAGAAATTTTAAAATTCCGCGGTGGTGCTAAAAACCGTTGTAAGTCTGGATACCAACTCGCCAGTGTCTTTGAAATTCCATGTTTAGATGCATCTCCAAAGAGGGAAAATACTCCTGCAATATCACTACGCCTGTAGCGATATACCTTAACATCGTGCTTTTTTGCATGCGCTTCTAAAGTATCGATCACCTCCTTAACACGCCTACTGGTCGTATTGGAATCGTCATAGTCTTTTAGAATAACAACCGCTGGGCGATACTGTCTGATAAATTTTTTAAGACGAGTTACATAATTTGTAGGGGAGAGTTTCCTAAATTTTCCGATACCATAGTTAATAATATCCCTCGGAAGCTCACACACCACATAGCCCATACCATTTTGATTGGGATAAATGACCACCATAATATTACTTCTCGGCATAGATTTCTTGTACATTATTTAGTCGATCCGTAATAATATCAAGCAATTCTAGTCGTTTATATACATTCTTTGAAGCCTTGGTATCTAATAACTCTTCCTTAAGGGCGTCACTTCTAAGTAAGAGTTCATATAGAGATTCCTTAATATGATTTTTACACAATCTCTCTATGGGTATCTTAAAGACCAGATAGGATGCTAAGACTACTTCAAGACATGGTGTAACCTGTCCTGATTCAATTTTTCATAGATTCCCAACATGCATTCCTACCAGTGTTGCCATATCTTGCAACAAAAATCCTGTGCGCCCTCTATAAATTGTTAAATAATTAATGGGTGATAATATGCAACCTCAAAATTTAAAACTGTAACCTTTTTTGCAACCTCTTTTTTGATGGTTTTCAACGAATGCATGTAAAACAGGGAATGCAGTAAAATGGTCTAAAAAACTTGGAAAGTTGGCGGTTTACGAGAAGTA
>NZ_JAKVBC010000006.1 GCF_022447245.1 Kordia sp.
GTTTGAAATTGGAAAAGAAAATCGTAGGTTTACATCTAACTTAATTAAAACCATATGAAATCTTTATTTACTTTAGTTTCCTTATTTTTGGCTGGAAACTTATTTTTTGCCCAAGCACAAAGAGACGCTTCTAAAGAACCAAAGGCTGGTTTGATTGTAACTATCAATGGCAAAAAACATACAGTCTCAGAAGGAGAAACTGTTAGACAAAATGGCACATCGGTTTCTGTAAAAATTGCGGATTCTCGTAGTTTTAATAATGGAGCTATTGCTTTTGATTATCCGTCAAATTTTGGTTTTGAATATGATGAAGACATCGGATATAAAAACTGGATGTTTGATGGGAACAATGTAGTAATCATGTATTTTGAAATTGCTCAATCTGGTAGTTTAGATTCGTTTGTTTCTGAAATTACAAACCGTTACGGAAGGCAAAATTGCAAAGTAGAAAAAAAATCTATTAAACTTGGCGGAAGAGAATTATTTGGAAAACGAATTAATGTGAATTTAATGGGCGAGCGACTTAGACAAGATTTTTATGAAATTCCTATGAAAGATGGAAAGGTTCGATTGCTAGCTTTCCAAGATTCTATAGATACTTACGGCAACCCTACTGAGGAAGGCATTAAAACGATTAACATGATTGGAAAAACTATTACATATAAAAAATAATTGTACATCGCAATAGTTGAAACGCTAGTCAGCAAATTTCTTACCAGTGCTTTTTTTGATTATTACAAGTTACTATCTTATTACCGCTTAAACTGTATTTTCGGTTGCAGTTGGCACTGTATGATGCACAAAGTTGTCAAAAGGTCTTTTGAGTAGATTGATAAACTTTGAAGATTTTTCTTCACCCATAAATGTATCAATACCATATATAATTTCTGATTTTTCTAACTCAGAATATGTGGAAAAAGTCGATCCCAAATTGTGAGCGTATCACTAAGATGAATTTGATGAAATCGCCATAAAAATGGCGACTTACCAATATCAATTCTAAAGCTTCTGAATCAGTATCTGAAACCAATTGAAAATCGATAGTTTCACCACTAAAAAACTCAAAAAAATCTGCATAATTTATAGAAATAAAGCTATCAATCGGAATAGGTTTTGCTGAAGTACCTATAGCAATATCAGTGTTATTAATTGCTTCTAAAAGTAAAACTATAGATTACTAAACTTACTTTTAGAATAGAATTTTATGACTAAGCTTTACCTTATCAAAATTGATTGATTGTATAGTTTAAAAAAAAAATGAGTGAATGGAAGTTTTTATGTAGCGAATGTTTTCTTTTTTGAAGTAAACCTTTTTACATAAAGAACTTTTTTAAAGTCTTCTATTATTTCTTAAATTGAGACACAATTTTAACCAACTAGCAATCAAATGAAAATGTATTCTTTTACCTCAAAACTGTATATGTTTTGTATCGTATTATTGTTATTTTCTTGTGGAAGTGACTCTAAAGAAAAAGCAAAAACAACTCCCGAAACTACAGTCAAAGAAGTCGAAAAAGCTGAAGAAACACCTAAAGTCGACAATACGTATTATGCTTGGGTTGAAAATATCAATGTGCGTGACGCAGCAAACACGAAAGGAAAAGTAGTAGGAACCTATACTTCAGCTGATCCTTTAGAATTTACAGGAACCAAATCAGACACCAAAGAAATTATTGTTCTTCGCGGTGTTGCGTATGACGATTACTGGATGAAAGTAACCACTAAAGACAACAAAGAAGGCTGGGTTTATGGTGGCGCAGTACAGAAAAAAGACGGTCAAAAAGGAAATGGAATTATTACCAAGAAAAAATTTGACTTTGCACATTTTGGTAAGTTTGATATTTCTTCTTGGACCGATTTAGGCATTACCAAAAGTGAAGGAGGCGATGCTGAAACTGTAAATTACAGCTATCTAAAAGACAATCAAATTATAGAAATTGAACGAACTGAAGTTGGCGAATACGGATATTATTGTACGTTTAAACTGATGGACGCCAAAAGAAATCTTCAAAAAGAACGCAAATTTAGTTATACAGTTGAAATGGGTGACTCAAGTCCAAAAATGGAGCTTACCGAAACTGTAAAAGATTATGTGAAAAAGAAAGAATACACACGTTCTCAAAACATCAAGAAACACTTTATGCAACTGAACGCTAAACCAGAAATGGTAAATGGTGAATGGAAAGAAAGTACTTTGCAAGAAACTGCAGCAACTACAGAAGAAAGCGCTCCAACTTTAGAAGAAAGTGCCTTAGATAAAAAAACAGCTTTTGCAAGACCTATGCAAGTCATTACAAGTATCAATAGTTTACCTGACGAATTTAAAGATGGTTGTAGCTGTTCCTTCCGAACACATCCAAAAGATTATGATACTTTACTTATTATGGGAACTTATGAAGATGCGCCTAAAGCAAAAGCTATCATTAAAATCAACGGGAAATACGTAACACTAAAAAGTAAAAAACCAGAAAATCCAGATTATAAAAGAGGTGATCATTTCAGACATTATTACAACAATCAATACGATTTAAAGTTTTCGTTAACAAAAGACGGACAAGATGATGGTGGCGGACCACAATACACTGGAACCATGCATTTGGCTTCCAAAGATGGTTCCGTAGATACGAACATAAACATTTTTGGTGGCTGCGGTTGCTAAACTTCTGTAAAATAATTACTTTCAATATAGATTCAAATACTTTATGAATGAATTATATTGATACAACTAATGTCACTATTGAACAACATGGTTTTAATTTATTTTGAATAGGAATTGTCTCCTATATAAGTGCCTTTGACATTTTGAAAGGCAATAAAAGTAACATATTCTTAGCAGCACTTGTGGGCGGGTTGGCTGATTTAAGCTATTTTATATTTTTAGATTTAGGAGGATTTGTAAAATTCATGCCAGGTACCCTAATGACTACATTTTCATATACAGCTATTATTTTAAGTTTTTATGTATATTTTTGAACAAAACTAACAGCGTGACTTTTGACACTACACAATAAAAAATTCATCACAACTGAAAACAAACACGGACTTTCCTCAAACAAAACCATTTTTCAGTATTTCCAAGAAGGGACAACGATTACTGGAACGTACAAAGGTGGAGAAATTCGAGAAGGTTTTGTAGTAGGAAAACAGGTTGCCGAAAATCGTATTGAACTTTTATTTCAATCCATTACTAAAAATGGTGAGTTAAAAGCTGGAGCTTCTAAAGGTGTAATTTCATTGTCTGATGATGGGAAATTACTTTTAAACTTTGACTGGAACTGGTTGAACGGAGATCAGTCTGGCGGAACGTCTTCGTATGTGGAACTTACTGCGTAATAAATTTTAAATCTTGATATAAAACACGTAAATCTTTATAACTTTTCAATAAGGAATAGAGAATTTTTGCCCAACCCAATAAACCGAGGGAAAGGTTTTTAAAAATATAAAATGCAAATCCAATCATTTTACAACCAATACTAAATGCCTTTGATTGTTTTTGTAATTTCAATGCGCCAGCAGCTGCATCTTCAGGGCTAATCGATTTAGATACATAAATGGAAGTGTCCATATCTTTCGAAAATTTAAAAAACATTCCATTACTTACCATCCCGCCTCGAAGATATACATCAATTGATTTTACAACTTCCACAATACCTTTACCAACAATTTTAAATGCTTTAGACACAAAGCGATAAAAACCTTTAAACAGATTGTTTTTAATGAACGAAACTACTTTTCTTCCAATCTTTTTAATCCAGCGCCATACACGTTTCAATCCGTCCCATAAGCGCATGCCTTTCTCTTTGACAAACTCCCATGCTTGCCTGATATTGCTTGTCGTCTTTTGAACATTTTCAGGAACAATTATTTCTTTGGCAATTTCTTCACTTGCATCATCCGCATTAAAAGCAGTATCATTTTCATCATCTCGAAGTGCTTTCCCGATTCCTAAAAAAAGTTGTTGTGTAATTTTTAGTGCTAGCTTATCCGCAACCGTAATACTTTTCCCTTCAAACTGTCTGTAATACAACGAAATTGCTTCCCATAATTCGCCGCCTTCATTATATTTAAAATTATCGCGCCCATCAATGGACACTTCATACCCTAAAAGCCACAATTCAATCTTGACACAATTCACCATAAATGTTTTGGACAAAGCTCTATCAATTTCTCTCTGCGTTTTATCGGTTGATAATCGTAAAAAGAAAGATCCGCTAGTAGGTTTTGAGCGTTTGGCTATGGCATAGGTTAACGCTTCTTGATCAAAAAGTAATTGAAGTGTTTCATAGTTAAAGTCTGCCACAAAACGTTTCTTTCGTATCAAAAATATATGTAGAATACGATTGAATTTCTGTAGTGCTTTTCTAGATAAAGGATCTGATTTTGGACGTGGTTTTCTTGAGTACAAACCCAAACACCAAAGTCGTAATTGAATAGCGCGATGCACTGCGCTTTTAACAGACGGTTTTACTTGTCCATTTTCAAACCATTTTGTGGTACTGAGTTCAGATTCAAAACTCACCAATTCATCTAGCGCATACCAAGTTTCATCGCCTACCCAACTATCTTGAGTTAAGCCAGCATCACGTTGAAATTTTAAAACCGCTTCTTGTATATCATCAATTTTTTTATGAATACGTCGCGGTTTTATTCTTCTTCTTAGATATCCCAAAAGATACAATCTTGAAGCTATGGTTTGCAAGCGTATTTTTTGATTTTGCACATCAAATGCTTCTGTTTTGTTTTCTGGAACAGAATTGACAAAACCTTGCTTTTTCACACCTTCAAGAATGTCTTCAAATTGCCCTAACTGATGCACTTCTGAACCAGAAACTTTGGGCAATGTATATGCTGGAAATCCGCTCATTTAGCCATTAGTTAAATGTGCTTTTAAATAATCCTAATAAGCCAATACGTGTTTCAATTCCTGCTTTTACAGCATTTTTATGTACTTCTAAAGTAATCTCAGGAATATCATCTAAATCTTTCTTTACGAAGTTATACGAGTCGCCATCAAACTGTGCTAAAGTTTCAGCAACTAAAATAATAGAACCATCTTTTTTATTCTTTTCTTTCTCAATTTCAGTTCGTATATCTTTATATCCTTGATCGTTATTAATACTCAATGTCAAATCGCCCGTAAAGGTTTGTACGTGTAATGATGATACATCTTCAATGGCATCATTCAATTTTTTTAATGCTTGTTTAAGTCCCATGTGTTTAAATTAATGTTAATGTGTATTTCTATTTGTAATTTCATTACTTAATTTTGAAAAGATAGCAAAAAAATCAGCGCCCACACAAAGAAAAAACTGCAAAGACAGCAATAAATGAATAAGCGTAAAACGGAACTTTTATACAGTGTAAGGCACATAACATTGATATTATTAGTGTTAACGAAATGAAATACACTACATTTGCGCAAAATTTACACGGTTATGTCTACGTTTCAGGATTTTGACTTATCGAAACAGTTGCATTATGCAATTGAAGATTTAGGCTTTACAACGCCAACGCCCATTCAAGAGCAATCATTTTCTGTGATTCGTTCTGGAAAAGATGTAGTGGGAATTGCACAAACAGGAACAGGAAAAACATTTGCCTACATGTTGCCGCTGTTGCGCGATTTGAAATTCTCAAAGCAAGTCAATCCACGAACTTTAGTCTTGGTACCAACACGCGAATTGGTGATTCAGGTGGTAGAACAAATTGAGTTATTTGCCAAATATATCAATGTGCGAATTGTGGGCGTGTATGGTGGTGTAAATATGAATACACAGGCGCAAAACTTAAAACAAGGCGCTGATATCATTGTAGCTACACCTGGTCGTTTGTACGATTTGGTATTGAGCAGAGCATTACAACTAAAGGCGATCAAAAAGTTAGTCATTGATGAGGTAGATGTAATGTTGGATTTAGGATTTCGTTATCAAATTACCAATATCTTTGAATTACTTCCCGAACAACGTCAAAACATTATGTTTTCGGCAACCATGACGGATGATGTAAAAGTTTTGATTGATGATTTCTTTGTTTCGCCACATACCATTTCTATTGCGGTAAGCGGAACGCCACTAGACAATATTTCGCAAACTTGTTATGCCGTTCAAAACTTTTATACGAAAGTCAATCTGCTAACACACTTATTAAAAGATGCAGAAACCTACAGTAAAGTTTTAATCTTTATTACCAACAAACGTTTGGCAGACAGATTGTTTGAATCATTACAACGCGATTTTGGAGAAGACGTCGCAGTAATTCACTCTAATAAAACTCAGAATTACAGAATTCGTTCTATTGAAAACTTTAATGCTGGAGAAAACAGAATTTTAGTGGCAACCGATGTCATGGCGCGTGGTTTGGATTTGGATATGATTACACACGTATTCAATTTTAATACGCCAAACTATCCAGAAAACTATATGCATCGCATTGGTAGAGCTGGTAGAGCACAAGCCAAAGGAAACGCTATTTTATTCTACACGGAAAAAGAAAAAGAATTCAAAGAAGCTATCGAAAGTTTAATGCAGTATGAAATTCCAAAACTTGAATTTCCTGAAGAAGTTGTCATTTCATCGGAATTAGCACCAGAAGAACAAACGCGCATTCGCGAACATAACAATCCTTCCAAAACAGAAGGTTTAGCTGCAGGCTTTCACGAAAAGAAAGATAAAAACAAGAAAACTAACCAAGGTGGTTCGTATCGAAGAGAAATCGCAAAAAAATACAAAAAACCAAAAACAAGAGGCGATAAAAATTACAATCGTAGAAATAAGAAGAAACGTCGTTGATTGATCTGTTAACATATCAATTGGAAAATATACTAAATTAATGATTGCCTTGTTAATTTTCAAATTGACACATGCTATAATCAACCAATTGTTTTATTAAAAATCACTATCTTATAGATATGAAAAAAATCGTTCTCTTTTTTGCAATGCTACTGACCAATTTCTGCTTTGGTCAACAAACCGCTGCAATCATCGATCAAGAAAATCGAAAATGTGTTGAAAACACCACACCAACAACAAAAGGTAGTGTAGAGTGCGAAAAAGAAGCCTTAGCTGCTTGGGAAAAACTAATGAACGAAGTGTTGCTACAATTAAAAGCAAACTCAAAAAACACGGCAGTAAATTTACTATTCGACTCACAAACCCACTGGGTCAAGTTTCAAAAAGAAGACTTAGCATATTACAAAGCGTTTTATCACAAACTATACGAAGGTGGCACAGTGACAATGGTGGCAGTTGCAACACATGAAAAGCAACAATTTCGTGAACGCACCCTGTATTTACTAAGTTTTCTTGAGTTATTGCAGGAAGAATGATCTTTTGATATTCCTATAAAAACTACAATAAAAAATGTCTTTGCGAGAGTTTCAAAGAAACTTGCCAAACTCATACTTACATACTATAGCATAATATATGATAAAAAGATGACCGCGTTACACTTGTAATGACGCATTAAAAAAAGTCTAAAAAGGAGTGATCTTCAAATCATAAATCTGTAGTTTCAATAATGTGCTTTTATTTGTAGCATTGATTACCTATATTTGTAGTAACGTAGATTTTAAACCCAAACGTTATGCGAAATATTCAAAAAAACATCAAGCATATGCGAACGCTCAAAGGACTTTCCCAAGAACGTTTTGCTGAAGCTTTAGGCTGGTCACGCTCTATGGTTGGTTCGTATGAAGAAGGAAGATCTGAACCGCCAATTGATCGTTTAATTGACTTGTCTGATTTTTTTAAACTACCAATAGACATTTTAGTCAAAAACGATCTAACACAAGCCAAAGACAGTTCGTTTATGCAAGTGGGAAATCAGCGTTTACTATTTCCGATCACGGTAGATGAAAATGATGAAGAATTAATCGAAATTATTCCAACACAAGCCTCTGCTGGTTATTTAGCAGGTTATGCCGACCCTGAATATATTGAACAATTACAGAAAATAAAGTTGCCTTTTTTACCGACAGGAACGCATCGTGCTTTTCCGATTAAAGGTGATTCTATGTTGCCAGTAAAAGATGGTTCGTATATCGTAGCAAAGTTTGTAGACGATATCAATGATGTCAAAGATGGACGCACCTATATTGTTTTGACAAAAAATGATGGTTTGGTGTACAAACGCGTTTCTAGACATTTTACAGGGCAAGGTTTATTATTGACCAGTGATAACAAAGCATACGAACCTTTCACGGTACAGAACGAAGATGTATTGGAGCTTTGGGAATTTACTTGTTGCATTAATACGCAAGAATATGATGAAAAAGAGCTGAAACTTAGTAGTATTATGGCAATGTTTCGCGAATTACAAGTAGAACTGGAAGCTATTCAACGAATGTAGAAATTATGTCTCAACACCAAATTTATACGATCATTGACGTTGAAACAACGGGACGTAGTAATAAAATTACGGAGATTTCCATCTTTAAATTTGATGGAGAAACCATTGTGGATGAGTTTACTTCTTTGGTAAATCCGAATGCACTCATTCCGACACATATTACAGCGTTGACAGGAATTGACAACGCGATGGTTGCTGACGCTCCAACATTTGCCGAAATTGCCCAAGATGTATTAAACATTACCAAAGACAGCATTTTTGTGGCACATAATGTCAATTTTGACTACAACGTTATTCGCAATGAATTTAAAGCTATAGATATTGACTTTCGTCGGAAGAAACTCTGTACGGTTCGTTTATCGCGCGCATTAATTCCAGGATTGCGATCATATAGTTTGGGGAAACTGTGTAAATCGCTTAGCATTCATATTTCCGATCGTCATAGAGCACGTGGCGATGCCGCTGCAACAGTTGTTTTATTTCAATTGCTATTAACGAAAGAAGATGCCGAAGCAACCTTTAAACAATTCTTAACAAAAGAATCCAAAGAAGCTACTTTACCGCCACATTTGCCCAGTAAGATTTTTGACGATTTGCCAACATCGCCTGGTATTTATTATTTCAAGAATAAAAAAGGGAAGATTATTTATGTAGGAAAGGCAAAAAACATTCAAAAACGGGTGTTGAGTCACTTCTATAACAAATCTAAAAAAGAACTCGATTTATGTCGTGAAACTGCCGATATTGATTACGAATTATCTGGAAGTGAACTCGTTGCTTTACTCATGGAAGATGCTGCCATCAAGCAACATTATCCGCGATACAATGTGGCTTCCAAACGCATACCAAAACGCTTTGCTATTTTTGAATATGCAGATCGTCGTGGTGTTCGACATTTAGCCATTAACGATGCCAAAGTAATTCAAGATCCTCTGCTTATTTTCTATAATATTCGCGATGCTAGAACCTATATGGAACGTTTGTGTATGCAGTTTGAATTGTGTCCAAAATACTGTCATTTACAAGAAAACGTTCAAGAATGTTCACACTTTATGATTCAATCCTGCCAA
The DNA here is from genome assembly GCF_022447245.1 of Kordia sp. Classification (GTDB taxonomy): domain Bacteria; phylum Bacteroidota; class Bacteroidia; order Flavobacteriales; family Flavobacteriaceae; genus Kordia. The sequence goes on from NZ_JAKVBC010000006.1 coordinate 9,417, forward strand.
GGAATTTGTAAAAATGAAGAAACTGTAGAGAACTACAACCATCGTGTACAACAAGCCGTTGATTACTGCAAAGAGTCTTCACAAAACATCGTAATCAAACAAAAAGGAAGAAACATACATGAAGAAGCCTTTATCATTGTCAAAAACGGTTTGTATCTTGGGTATGGTTTTATTGATAATGATTTACAAATCAGTCATACCGATGAACTTGAACATCACTTAATCAAACAAAAAGACAATATAGATGTGCAACGTATTTTGCGTAAGGTTTTGGTAAATGCGAAGTTGCAGGCTAGTGTGGTTTTTGGAGTGAGTTGATAGATTCATGTGAAAAAAATATCTTATTTTGACTTAAAAGTTATATCTAAAAAAATATTTTATGATGAATTAAAATGGAGAAAAAGAAACGATAAATTATCTTTATAAAAACCCCAAAAAGTCCTAGGAATACTTTAAAATAAAAAGTAGTTATCTTGATGTAAAATCATAATCATTAGGATACTTCAATTCATATATGAAGGTTCACAATAAGCAAGAAAAAAATATCAATTAATGGAGAAAGGTTTAAAAATAAATGGAGAAGAAATCGAATTCAATAAATGGTCAATTGGAGAGATTACTTATCCATGTATAACTAAAAGTTTTAAGCTTAAATTCGATGAAATAAGATTGATAGCGCTATCTCCAAGATTAGCAATGGATGACGAAATATTGATGATTACAATAATAGATACAAAAGGAAAATTTCGACAATTTAGTTGTTATGAATTTGGCAAAGAACCAATCAAAAAATTTGAGAAAAAGTTAGATTTAAAAAGTTTAAGAGAAATTGAATGGGAAAAATTCTCATGGGAAGAACATGAGAATGGTATTACTGACAAAGTAATTTATCCAAAAAAGTTGTACTGGGAAGATTTATTTGTCAAACCTAAAAATTTGAAAAAAATCATCATTCAAATTTTGAAATTTTTATTAATCAAAAAATCAATAAGCGGTAAATTTAATCCTAAAATCGAAAAATATTTAAACAACAAATGATCAAAAAACTGCAACAGACTAACAATGAAACCGCAGCAGAAATTCGTTCTGTTTTTCAAGTTTCGTATGCTGTAGAAGCCAAATTATTAAAAGCTATTGATTTTCCTCCGCTAAAAAGACAGCTAGAAGATTTTATCAATAGTAAAACTCAATTTTTTGGATACCTTACAAACAATGAACTTGCAGGAGTTGTTGAAATTGATCATAATACAGAACGTACCTACATTAAAAGTTTGGTAGTTGCTCCTAAATTCTTCCGACAAGGAATTGCTTCTCAATTACTAGAATTTGTTTTCGATACTTTTGATTCCAATGTGTTTATGGTTGAAACTGGTGTAGCTAATGATCCTGCAACAACCTTATACAAGAAATTTGGTTTCAAAGAAGTGAAACAATGGGACACTGATCACGGCGTTCGAAAAGTAAAATTTGAACGTAACATCTAGAACTATTTCTGTAAAAAATTAGTCTTCCTAAAAAATAAATAAGAACTTCGTAAGCACTAGTGTTCATCACAAGCCAAATCGTCATGCCAACAGAAAATATACCCGAAATTTATCTTACAGACACCAAACAGAAACCTGATGTGTTTGTCTATGATTTTAAAATGACGAGTGATGTCGTAAAAAGTAAAGTCAATTTAGGTATGAATATGTTTAGCTTTTTACAAGTGGGAAAGAAACAAGTTCATTTTGCAGGAAATGCTATTGCCGTTAACAAAGAACAATCTTTACTACTGAAAAAAGGAAATTGGTTATGGACTGAGTTGTTAGATACTGAAGCCGTGTATTATTGTAAGCTTTTGTTTTTTTCTGAAAAGATACTCAAAGAATTTTTAGAAAAACATACAGAAACCACAGCGGTTTTAAAAGATGAAGTTCCGTATTTTGTAATTCGCAATGACGCGTATATTACTTCGTATCTAAATTCGTTAGCCACGATTCACGAAGCGCCAGCAATTTTTAAGGAAAACTTACTTTCTGTAAAGTTTGAAGAGCTTCTACTCTATCTTATCAATAAATATGGAAATACGTTTACACTTTACTTACAATCTTTAATTGTTGAAGAAAGTTCCTCTTTTAAAGATATCGTTGAACGTAAAATACATTCCAATCTCAAACTAGAAGAAATTGCTTTTTTATGCAATATGAGTTTATCAACTTTCAAGCGTCATTTTATCAAAGAATACAAGGTGTCTCCAGGGAAATGGTTGCAAGACAAACGTCTTCAAAAAGCAAAAGAAATGTTGATACAAGGAGATAGTAAACCCTCTGATATTTACTTCGATTTTGGATATAATAACCTTTCTAATTTCAGTATTGCGTTTAAAAACAAATTCGGAATTAGTCCAAGCAAAATCTCTCAATAACTCTCTATTATAAATTTTGACCTTTTTTCATAAATCATTGACCTTTTTTGGTAATCTGAAAATGGACTTTCGTCTGTTATTTTGCAGTCTAAATATGAATTAAAAAAATAAAGGTTTATGAATATTACATTAAAACAAGCAGAAAAAATTATCGCAGTAGCAAAAGAAAAATCTATCGAAATAGATACAAAGATGAATATTGCTGTAGTGGATGCAGGAGCAAATTTAGTTGCTTTTGGACGTATGGATGGCGCTTGGTTAGGATCGTTAGACATCTCTATCAAAAAAGCAAAAACCGCACGTTATTTTGATATGAATACAGGCGTTATTGGAGAGTTATCACAACCAGGTGGTTCACTTTACAATATTGAACATTCTAATAATGGATTGATTACATTTCCTGGCGGCGTACCTATTAAAAATGCAGCAGGTGAAATTATTGGAGCTATTGGTGTAAGCGGTAGTTCTGTTGAAAATGATCATATTGTTGCAGAAGCAGGTGCTTTAGCTATATAACAATACAAAAAACATTTTTTGTATCAAAAAATCCCGCCAGGTAGCGGGATTTTTCAATTATTAAGATCGTTATTTTATAAAGCGTTGTCCATAATGTCTTGTACAACTTCAGGATTCAATAAGGTACTTGTATCACCTAAATTACTGGTATCTTTTCCAGCAATTTTTCGTAAAATACGACGCATGATTTTCCCTGAACGTGTTTTCGGCAAACCGCTCGTAAATTGTATTTTATCTAGTTTAGCAATTGGTCCAATTTGTTCTGTGATGATTTGGTTGATTTCTTTACGCAAATTATCATGATTTCTTCCTTCTCCTGTTTCTTTTAAGGTTACATAGCCGTATAAAGCATTTCCTTTAACGTCATGCGGAAACCCTACAATTGCAGATTCTGCCACTGCTGGATGTTCGTTGATAGCATCTTCTATTGGAGCTGTTCCTAGGTTATGTCCCGAAACAATAATGACATCATCTACTCTACCCGTAATTCTGTAGTAACCTACTTCATCGCGCAAAGCGCCATCGCCTGTAAAATATTTGTTTTCATAAGCAGAGAAATACGTGTCTTTGTATCGTTGATGATTTCCCCAAATGGTTCGTGCCATACTCGGCCATGGAAACTTAATACACAGTCGTCCATCTACTTGATTTCCTTTGATTTCTTTACCGTTTTCGTCCATCAACGCAGGTTGAATTCCTATAAATGGTAAGGTTGCATAGGTTGGTTTTGTTGGTGTTGCATACGGAATTGGTGTAATCATCATTCCTCCTGTTTCAGTTTGCCACCATGTATCTACAATTGGCGCTTTTCGCTTTCCAACATTATCGTCATACCAATGCCAAGCTTCTTCATTGATTGGCTCTCCAACAGTTCCTAATACTTTTATTGAAGATAAATCATGTTTTTCTAGATGTTCTACACCTTCTTTTGCCAAGGCGCGGATAGCCGTTGGCGCTGTATAAAATTGATTGACTTTGTGTTTTTCTACAATTTCCCAAAAACGTCCAAAATCAGGATAACTTGGCACACCTTCAAACATGACAGTCGTTGCTCCATTACATAAAGGTCCATATACAATATAGCTATGCCCTGTAATCCAACCGATATCCGCTGTACACCAATACACATCTTCTTCTTTATATTGGAATACATTTTTAAAGGTATATGCAGTGTACACCATATAACCTCCTGTGGTGTGAACCATTCCTTTAGGTTTTCCTGTAGAACCTGAAGTGTAGAGTATAAATAATGGATCTTCTGCGTTCATGATTTCAGGCACACAATCTATATAAGCTTCATCAAGTAAAGGTTGCAACCAATGATCGCGCCCTTGTTCCATATGAATGTCTGTGTTAATTCTTTTAGCTACCAATACACTCTCTACACAAGGGCAATCCGTCAAAGCTTCATCTACAATTCCTTTCAAATCGATAGTTTTTGCTCCACGATAGGAACCATCACTTGTAATGACCATTTTACACGTAGCATCATTGATTCTAGTAGCTAATGCTGTAGAAGAAAATCCTGCGAATACCACAGAGTGAATTGCTCCAATACGAGCACAGGCAAGTACTGAAATTGCTAATTCTGGAATCATAGGTAAATAAATACACACACGATCGCCTTTTTGAATTCCTTGTTCTTTTAATACATTGGCAAAACGACATACCTTTTCATGCAATTCATGATAGGAAATATGTTGTGCTTCTTCTTCTGGATTGTTCGGTTCAAAAATAATCGCTGTTTTATCGCCACGAATATGTAAATGACGATCAATACAGTTTTCTGTAATATTTAACTTTGCGCCTTCAAACCATTTCACTTCTGGCTTTGTAAAGTCCCAACTTAGTACATTGTCCCACTTTTTACGCCACATAAAATGTTCTTCGGCAATTTCTTCCCAAAAAACTTCTGGATTTTGAACTGATTTTCGATATACTTGATAGTATTCTTCTAAGTGTTTTATATGATAATTACTCATGGTTGGTTTGTGTAATTTTGAAGGTTTGTTGTTTTAATTGTATGTTCTATTTTATAAATTTTATGACGAGTTATTCTTGTTTTTAAAATTGCGGATTAAATTACGAAGATTTTTTCCACTTTCAATCCTAAAATGAATTCTATAACATTCTTCTTTCTTTTATGATATCTGATTAATGACTGGAAGCTTCTCCTGCTCCAGAAGGAATTCTAATATTTTCTACCAAGTCTTGTACTTCTTTTGGTGGCGCAGCTGTAAGTCTAGAAACGACAATGGAAACGACAACATTTACGAGCATTGCAATGGTTCCAAAACCTTCTGGCGATGTTCCAAACCACCATTCGCTTTTTGGTAATGGATCAAAGACCATCCATAATCCCGTTTTATAGACAATCATATAGATCAGCATTAACGTAATTCCAACAATCATTCCTGCTACAGCGCCTTGCTTATTCATCCGTTTGTCAAAAATTCCTAAGATAATCGCTGGAAAAAATGATGCTGCCGCCAAACCAAATGCCAAGGCGACGACGGCGGCGACAAATCCTGGTGGATATATTCCAAACAATCCTGCAATGATGATTGCTACTATAATTGAGATACGTGCCGCTAATAATTCTCCTTTTTCTGAAATATTCGGCTTTAATTGCTTTTTGATTAAATCATGAGAAATCGATGTAGAGATTACCAGTAATAATCCTGCGGCAGTAGATAATGCTGCTGCTAATCCACCAGCAGCTACTAGTGCAATAACCCAATTTGGCAAGTTTGCAATTTCTGGATTTGCTAAAACCATGATATCTTTATCCACATATAATTCATTGGCTTCTGAATTTGCATTAGACACCAAACGTTCTCCATGTGCACCACGTGCATGTATGTATTTAGGTTTTCCTACCAATGCATCTCCTGCTACATATTGAATTTTTCCATCGCCATTTTTATCTGACCACGCAATCAATCCTGTATTTTCCCAGTTTTTGAACCATACTGGAATTTGCTCATATTCTTTATTGCTTACAGTTTCAATTAAGTTGGTTCGGGAAAATACTGCAATTGCTGGTGCTGTTGTATATAAAATTGCAATAAATAATAATGCTAATCCAGCAGATTTACGTGCATCTTTTACTTTTGGCACGGTAAAGAAACGTACAATTACATGTGGTAATCCTGCTGTACCTACCATTAACGCCAAAGTAATGGCAAATACGTCCCAAGTAGATTTGGTTCCGCTGGTATATTCATTAAAACCGAGTTCCGTGTGTAATGTATCGAGCTTATCAAGCAAATACGTTCCGCTTTCTATTTCTCCTCCCATTCCAATTTGCGGAATAATATTTCCTGTCATTTGCATGGAGATAAAGAATGCTGGTACCATAAAGGCAAAGATTAGCACACAATATTGCGCCACTTGTGTATAGGTAATTCCTTTCATTCCACCTAAAAAAGCAAAGACTAAAACTACTGACATTCCAATGATGACTCCGAGATTTATATCTACTTGTAAGAATTGTGAAAATACAATTCCCACACCGCGCATTTGTCCTGCTACATAGGTAAAAGATACAATTAAGGCACAGATAACTGCTACGGTTCTGGCAGTGTTTGAATAATAGCGATCTCCAATAAAATCGGGGACAGTAAATTTTCCAAATTTCCGCAAATACGGTGCTAAGAGCAGTGCTAATAATACATATCCGCCAGTCCATCCCATCAAAAATACAGAACCGTCATATCCTGCAAAAGAGATCAGTCCTGCCATACTTATAAACGATGCTGCACTCATCCAATCGGCTGCAGTTGCCATACCGTTTGCTAAAGGAGAAACGCCTCCGCCAGCTACATAAAATTCTTTTGTTGAACCTGCGCGCGCCCAAATAGCGATTCCAAAATATAATGCAAAAGTAACTCCTACTAAGATCCAAGTCCACGTTTGTACACTCATAATGTTTGTTTTTAAGTTTAGTTAGGGTTACTCGTCGAAACCGTATTTTTTGTCTAATTTGTTCATCAATCGCACATATACAAAGATGAGAATCACAAATACGTAGATAGATCCTTGTTGCGCAAACCAAAAGCCTAGTTTGAATCCGCCAAGCCTGAATTGATTGAGTTCTTCACTGAATAAAATTCCGCAGCCATACGAGACCACAAACCAGATGGATAATAAGATGAGTAAGTATCTCAGATTTTCTTTCCAGTAAGCTTTCGCTCGTTTTAGTTTGTCGCTCATGGTTGGTTGGTTTTATAAGTAAATCAAGATTTGAAGTCCTTATTTTGAATTACGCTTACTAATATACATATTGATTTTAATTTACAACTACTTTTTCTACCAGTAGCTTTATTCGTCCCACATACTACTGTATATTTACTTTACTTGAATCAAAGTCAATTTCTTTTTAAATATGAAAAGACGCTTTCGTTATCGGAGGATTTATTGTTGAAGAAGGTTTAACAGGAATTTGATCTATTAAGCGAACTTTAGTTAACTTTTTTGTTCCTTACTCTTTACAACTACTGTTCAAACATTAATTTCTGGGCTTTCTTCCGCTATTCTATTTTTTCTGTATGTTGATTCATTATTAATTTTTAAATCGATTATTATGTTAGAGAAATTAGAAAAATTCAAAATTGAAAATCCTCAAGTTATATACGGAGGCGATAAAAAACTTTCCATCCAAGACGGAAGTGGTGGTCCTGAATAATTTTTTTAGCGAACTTAGGTTCGCTTTCATTTAGTTCGTCTATTCAAATTTAATTTACTTTAGCTTAAAACACTGAAAGACTATTGATTATAATTTTAGATTTTTTTACAAAACAATACTCAAAAAAAATTTAAACAAAAACCAATAAATTCTAAAAATAGATAATCAAATATTTACAAATAAGCGAACCCAAGTTATAAGCAAGCGAACTTAAGTTCACTACTTACTTCCTCTTAAGTTGTCTTCCCATTTACCATTGTAAGGGTTATAGTTGCATTTGAGAGGCTTGGAGTAAATATTATCACTTTCTCTAAAAGCTCTACAGTCGGTACAGATATAACGAAATTCACAGTCTTTACATACTTCAATCTGATCTTTTGTAATATTCCAATATTTGTTTACATCTTCTTCTTTAGAATCAAATATTTCGGTTAGGGTAGTTTCTTTAATATTCCCTAAAGCTTCAGGTATCGAAGGGCAATTTTTTATGTCTCCATTTTCGATTATGGACAGCTTTTTATTTAAACAGGAGTTAAATTGTTGACTTTCCGTAAACAAATCCAGATTTACTTGAAATGAATTTTGACAAATAATTCCACAGTTTTTATTATTTACTATTTTATGTTTAACTACTGATATCTTATTATAATCTTTATAACGTTCATCTTCTGCGTCTGTCGCATTTGACAGTAAGATGCTCATTACTCTTTGGTTTTCTATTAAAAACTTATCAATGTCTTCATATGGAAAGTTTTGAAGTACTAAATAAATTCCAACAATTTTAGTTTTTTGTATTGATTGAAGTATGTTTTGTAATGTTTCATTACTTACATCTACATAGAATCTCAATTCGAGATATTGTACGCCTAATTTAATAAGGTCATTTACTATTTCTGTTTCTTTTTCTTGAAAATAATCGCCATATTCAATAATCATATTTGTAATCACAGAAGGAGTCTCCCAAGTAAGATCTAATTTAGGAAACAAATGATTCTCAGTCGTAAGATGCACAAGTTCTTCTTTTTGAAGTTGATCTAATTGATTGAGAATTTCATCTTCATATTCTTTGCCATAGAACTCGATTATTTCTTCAATTGTTTTGTTGGAATGTGCTACAAGAATATCATGAAGCACCATATCTATTTCAAAATATGTACTACGTTGTATATCGCAAACGATTACATTTTTTGCTCCTTTCACAGGAATGCAATTAGCAAAAAGACGTATGTAATTGGATTTATTCATTGATGAAATGTATTTTTGAAATTGGTTTATAGCATGGTCGACAAGCAGAACGTTTTGAATTGTAAACTGGAAATTCATCTAAACCGAGAAAATTTGAAACATCTATTTTTGCTGATTGTTCTTTAATTTCTGGATTTTTAAAAAACAGCGGCAACTGATTTTCTAGGTGTTCAATTGATTCCTTTAGCGCTCCTTTTTTATTTAACTTTTTTGTTTTCATCTATTAAGTATTTTGCAAGTTTTTTTTCTAAATTATAATTGCATGGATACGATACCATCCCAAATTGACCAACAGGGTTTATCTCTAAGAAGTAATACTTGCCATCGGTTGATTTTATGAGATCCAAAGAACCTATGTTATACTCAGCTTTTCTACAGAATTTTTTTACATTTTCTTCAACTTCCTTTGGAAGGATAAATGGCACTGTTCTATTTGGTTTTGCATCATTATAATTTCTAAAATCTACTTGAGTTTGCTTGTCATTTTGTGAAAAGATAGCCATGGAATAACAGGTGTCGTTTAAATAAAAAACTCGAATTTCAAATTCTTTAATAATTTGTTGTTGAAACAGTGATTTGAAGAAAGTGTCTTCAATTTCCTCTTCTATTTGATTAGCAGTAAAACTTTTTGTGTACAGAATTAGCGTCTCCACAATATCATTTTCAATTGAACTCGAAAAAAAAGGTGTTTCAGAAATAGGTTTACATATAATTCTTTCATGCTTTTTTGCAAATTGACTTAGTTTATACTTGTTAGAGGTTATAATGTATTCTGGAACCGATAAATTACACGACTTTGCGATTTCTAAATTCTTTATTTTGTTTGCCGATGTTTTTTCTGGACGAGTAGTCCAAACTTTACTATTTAGTTTTGAATGTAAGAATGACCTCAAAATTCCATTTTCTTGTCTAAGTGATCTTAATAGTGTGCTTGAATTTTTGGCTCCCAGAGCATCATAATATTCTTCATTTTCAAAATTAATTAGTCCTCGGGAAGACCATCTACGATTCCAAATAACGGTTATAGCTTCGGAGTTGAAACTTTCAAACTGTATCTGCCCATTGATAATATCTGCCTTATTCATGAAATCTTCACCATTGAGTCTATAATAATCTCCGTTAAATGTATCAAGCCAATCCATAACTTGATTGGTTGTGTCTTCCATTTCAGACTTACTAATTATTAATATCATATTTTAAGAATTTAAATGAAGTTTCTAAAACCTCTAACCATAATTATTTTTGATATAGCATCGAATATTATTTGATTCGAGGGATAATTACTGTTTTTTTTAATGATATGCAATTTCATTTGCTAGCATCATTGAATTAATCATAACAGAAAAACATAAGGAGAGTAAAAAAATGCACCTCCTTATTAGTTGCTTGTAGAAAATTACATTACACTGCCAGAAGTATCATCGTCTGATAGATAATCATTAATTAATACCCCATTTACATAATCAAGTGTTGAAATATGGGTTCCTCCAGTTCTAGAACTTCTGACACCTCCTATTATGTTACCAGCTTCTTTCTTTGTGATTTCTTTTTTTGTGAATAATGAAGTTTTCATGAATTTTACGTTTAAGTTTACCTACTCTGTTGATGTAATCTCTTTGGAAAGTTTTCGGCATCCCTTTTCCAAATTGTTAGTATTTTGGTTTTCTATGCTTTTAAATTTTAATAATTGAAAGTATTCTAAACATATACTAGATTAGGTAGTTTGAGATGAAATAAATGTTCAATTACCCACGATTTACAAATCTTTGCTATATATACTATTGAATCTATCAAAAACAGAAAAATGATAAGGAGCGTAAAAAATATACCCTCCTTATTAGTTACTTTATAGAGAACTATATGTTATCAGTAAAAGGTTCAGTGTCAGAAGCAGAGTGGTCGTCTCTTACGCCACCCCAAGGAACTACATAACGAAGTGTTTTTCTCATTCCAATGGTGGCCATTTCACCACTAGTTGGAGTATCAACACCACCTGTTATTTTACCAGCTTCTTTCTTTGTGATTTCTTTTTTAAACAATGAAGTTTTCATATATTTTGATTTTAATATTTACCTACTCTATTTATCTAATCTTCCGGAAAGTTTTCGGCATCCCTTTTCCAAATGCTACTATTTTTTAAATGAATTATTGACTCAAAGAAAGTGTGTTAGTGTTGGTAAACAAAGGAATGTAATTGGTGTTTTATAAAAGATCAATTGTGTTTTTATAAAACATTACATGTATGTTTCCTCATTTTTGTATGTTTACAAAACTGTTTAAATGCTAATTAATATTTTTAGATGATTTTCTTCTTCAATGGAATGGAACTTCTCATTATATTTTTAGATAATTTCAATAATATTATTTTATGCCTAATAGACAATTATCTCCTTATATTCTTAAAAGAATTTTATTTTTTATACTCTTTTGTAATTTTTCAATACTGTATGCACAGTCAGATTCTTTAGCGCATAAATCATATGAAGATTTAGATTCGTTGTATTTGAAGTATAGATATAACAACCCTAAAAAAGCTAAAATATATGCAGATAAACTTTACGCAAAAGTTCAAGTTACTAAAGATGATAAAAAAATTGGGGAAGCCTTATATAGAAAAGCTTTTATAGCTCAATCATTAAATGATAATGATAATGCTTTTAAATATGTAGAAAACTCGCTTTCTATAGCAAAAAAAATAAATAGTGACTCTTTAATCTTAAAAAACATCGCTCTAAAAGGAGATATTTTTTCGCTAAAGGGAGATTATGAAAATGCTTTTGATAAATATTTATCAGCGAAAAATATTGCGAATAGTATGGGCAATATTAATGATATTATAAGTATAAATCATAAGATGGGCTATCTAAAAAAACAAACTAAAGATCTAAAAGAAGCAATACAAATATTTATTGAAAATTTAGAATTAATTCGTCAGCAAAAAAGTAGTGATTTAGAACGTTTAGAAATTAAAAGTCTTAGCCTTCTTACAGATACATATCAAAGAATGCAAGATTATAAAAATGCTGAATTATATGTTAATCAAGCATTACAAAAAAACTCCATTAATAAATTTCAAGATTTATATATTTACAACTCTTCTAATAAGTTCATTATCAGTTTTTTGCAGGGAAAATATAATGCCAGTATTAATCATATAAATTCTTTAATTCACACCATTTTAGAATCTGGTGATCGACTATCATTAACAACATCATATTTATATCTGGGCAAAAATTATCGAGAATTGAAAGAATGTGATAGTGTAATAAAGTATTATAAAAAAATAGAAAAAATCACATCTGAAGAAGATTTTATTTTTCCAGAGATGGAAGAAGTTTATCAGGGTCTTGCAATTTGTTATTCTTCATTAGGCAATAATGAAAAAAGTATAGAGTATCAAGAATTATCTATCAAATTAGATGAAAAAAATGATAAAATTAATGTAGACATCAATAATAAGATCCATGAAGAACATGATGTTGTTCCTTTAAGAAAAAAAATAGCATCTTTGGATGATTATGGACAAGAACAAAAAAGTCTTGCTACATTTTGGTATAGCACCTCTGCGATTTTGGTTTTATCGTTGCTGTTATTTTTCTTTTTATATAGGAAAAAACAACAGCAGGCTAAAAAACGTTTTCAAGAACTTTTACAAACTATAGATACCTTAGAGCAAGTTAAAACAGAACCACAATCGTTAAAGACTACTGCATCTATAATTACAGATGAAAGTGTATTGGAAATTTTAGAAGGCTTAAAAACGTTTGAGGAAAAAGAATATTATTTACGACAAGATTGCACTTTAGCCTTTGTTGCCAAAAAGTTAAAAACCAATACGTCTTATTTATCAAATGTGATTAATACCTATAAAGAAAAATCGTTTAAATCTTACCTTACCGAATTGCGAATAAACGCAGCACTGATTCGCTTAAAGAATGACCCAAAATTAAGAGCGTATACTATCAAAGCCATTGCTGAAGAATTTGGTTTTAAACGTCAAGAAACGTTCTCTAAAGCTTTTAAGGCACAAACCAAAATACTCCCGTCACATTATATTAAAAGTGTTAAAAATCAGTAACATGCAAATTTGATATTTTATAAAACATCAATTAAAAAATTAGCAGGATTTAAAAAGATTTCCCATCTTGTTTTCGATAACTAAACAAATAATTCGCATTATGAAAAATTTAAAGTTTAAAAAAATAAAAATCGCTAAAATTAATAATTTGAGCATGATTTTAGGTGGAAATAACGAGCCAGGTAGATATCAAGAAACTGTAATTTATAATTGTTTGCCAGACACTTTCACATGCCCGCCTAAATTTACCGAGGATCCTAATTACACTACCTGTCAAACAACAAACCTTGGAACAAAAACACTAGGAGATTTTGCCGAAACTTATGAATGTGGCTGATAATTTTTATTCTAAAATAGATTTAACTGGAGTATTGTTTTGGAGTATTGAAAAGTATAGTTTTTCAATACTCCCAATTTTAATAATTACTGATATACAGCGACTTACAAAAAAACCTCGTGTCGCTTTTCTTTTTTTCCTTATTTTTCATAGTACTGTTGTTTTATACCTTCTTTATACCCTCAATTCGATAATCAAGGGTTGTCTTTTTTTATTTTCACTATTTAATATTCTTTATTTGATAAATTATTAATTTCAAAATCATTTAATCATGAAAAAAAGAAAGCTTAAATCTTTAATTCTAAACAAGAAGTCTGTTTTTAATTTAGAGGCAATTCAAGGAGGCAATAAACCTATTAAGGATAAACCATTCGATGACTCCTGGGCATTTTGTTAATGTAAATTATAATCATCTTAGGACAGTCGTGGTTGGAGGAAAAAGTCTTCCGACAATAACTGAATAAAATCCTGCTTTTTTAACTCATTATGTCTATAAATTATTAAAAAGCGTTGAGTATGTTTTGAGTATTTTGAAATAGTTTTAAACTTTTCTTATTATATGTGCCATATTGAAAAGTAAAGCTTCTACTTTTTCAAAATAGTTCGCATGCCTCTTTTGATGATATATGCCGTTTCTTTGGAATCGGATTCCTTTTTGCCATTGTGCACAAAGTGACGAAACCCAATTTTGTTGTGACTTGCTAGCATCATTCAACCAATTTCCAACGGCATCACGCACACATTTTGAAGTATCTGATTTTAGTGAACTTAGTATTGGTAATGCTTTTGATGGATTTTCTTGAAAGGTTGGTGTTTTTTTGTCCAAGCACCAATTGATCGCATAGATTCTACAGCAAATCGACGTACATTTTCATCACTACTGGTAGTCCATCTCGTTAACAATTCTAGGGAAGTGTCTAAATCAGTAATCATACGTTCTTTTGTGGCAAAAATGACAACTTCGCGCAGACCAAAATGTGAATCAGCTGCATACGGTTTCATCGCTTCCAATAAGTCAGGAACTGAATCTTGATGTGTACTTTGTGCCCAACATGCCCAACAACGTACTAAATCTGAAGTACCTCTTTTTAGGTTGTCATATATTTCTTCATTAGAAGTTTATAAACCTAAAGTTTTCCCAATGACTTTTGTGTTGCTATTGGCTGTTGGCTTTTTTGTGCATTAACCGCTACTTCAAAATCGTCATACCAAGCTAATTTATCAAGAGATCCCAATGTAATTTTTAATAATCCCAATTGATCTGTCGCCAACCATTCCATTAAGTTCTTTGTTTCTACCAAACCTTTGTTTAGGTATTCAACTACTTCAGGATTCAAATCTTTTAAACTTCTTGGTCCTTTTCTATCAAGTATATGTGCTGGAATTAGTTCTCTTTCACTCATGTTTTTTTGTGCTTATATTCATTTGTTGAAATGCAGTTCTCCCTTTTTTTGTTAAGTACGGAAATATTTTTGTTTTGAGCAATAGAGCATGTTTTGAAATTTCTTCTTGTGTAATAACATCGTTTTCTAAAGAAAGTGATGGAAGCCAAAAGTCGTTTAAAATTTTGAGCTCTTTAAATAAGTAAACATATTCATCTTCTATGATTTCTTCTCGTATTAAATCGAGTCTTATCAATTCAGACATTAATAGTTTAAATTGCTGTTCTCTTATTTTGATGAGTTCTCTGTAATGTGTTTGTATTTGCGAATAATTTCGAGTGATGTGCACAAAATCGAGCATGATAAAACGATATTCATAAAAATTTTCCGCAATGAGATCAGAGATTTTGAAAAAGCTTTCTAATAGATTGTCCTTACTAACATTTTGAAGTGTCATTGCATCCATCTTGGCTACCAATTCAAGATATAAAGACACTACAATATCGTCACGTTTTTTAAAATGATAGGTTAAATTTCCTAAACTAATGTTCATATCATTTGCGATGGTACGCAGCGATACTTTGGAAATTCCCTGTGCATTGAAGAGTTGTAACGCAGTTTCTAAAATTTTTTCTTTGGTTTTTTTCATTAAAAATAATTCCAATTAGTACAAATGTACTATTTTTGTATTAGTACACTTGTACTATTTACATGTTGCATTATGAAAACAATTACAATTATAGGTGCAGGAATTGGAGGTTTAACAACTGCACTCGCCTTAGAACAAAAAGGATTTCAAGTAGTTATATATGAACAAGCCAAAACTATAAAACCTATGGGAGCTGGCATTATGTTAGCTAGCAATGCTATGAAAGTGTATCAAAATTTAGGTATTGATGTTCAATTGATTTTAAATGCCAATCCGTTATACTCCATGAATATTACGGATAAAAACTTGAACGCATTCTCGAAGATAGATTTACAATATTTTAAGCATACATATAATTTGCAAAGCATTTCTATTCATAGAGGAAAACTCCAAGAAATACTACTCCAAAATTTAAAAACGACTGAGATTCATTTACATCATACTTTAGATAGCTTAACTAAAGAAATTGATGGATATACATTGCAATTTCAAAATGGTCAACAAATAAAGTCTTCCATCATATTAGCTGCAGATGGTATTTATTCCAACGTTCGAAACGTGCTTTTCCCTAATAGCAAACTCCGTTCTATGAAACAGGTTTGTTGGCGTGGTGTTGCGAATTTTACATTGCCCAAAACATATCAAAATGAGTTGAATGAAGCTTGGGGAAATGGCGATCGTTTTGCATTTGTTCAGCTTCATGAAAATCAAATGTATTGGTATGCTGTAAAATCATTTACACAGCACAAAGATGAGTTTTCTACAGAAGATTTGTCATCGTATTTTTCAAGTTATGCTTCTATTGTACAAGAAATTATAACTACTACTCCATCGCAAAATATTCACGAGACAGTCATTGAAGATTTACAACCCATTTCTAGTTGGCATGATGAATTTGCTTGTTTGATTGGTGATGCGGCACATGCTACAACTCCAAATATGGGACAAGGTGCTTGTCAGGCAATCGAAGACGCCTTAGTCATTGCAAATTGTTTGAAAGAGTGTGATACTACAGAAGAAGCTTTTCGTAAGTACCAAAAACAACGTAAAGCTACTGCTCACAAAGTAGTGAAACAGAGTTGGCATATTGGTAAAATATCACATTGGAAACATCCTGTAGCAACGTTTTTAAGAAATGGTTTGCTTCAAATTTTTCCTCAAAAATTGAATAGAATACAGTTAGAGAAATTATTTCAACTTCAAAAAACTCCCGCATAAATGAACGTACTCAATATTCATATTCGAAAAATTGAAGTTTCCAAAGCAACACTTCTTCCTTTGTTTGCAACACTTTCTAAAAAAGAAGATCGTATTTGGCCAAAAGAAAAATGGCCTTCCATGCGTTTTAAAAACGGACTTATCATAGGTGCTGAAGGTGGACACGGTCCTGTGCGCTATAAAGTGCTTGAATATGATGCTGACGGTTATGCAATGTTTGAGTTTTTAAAACCAAAAGGCTTTGTAGGAACGCATACTTTTCAGATTACCGAGATAGACGAAAATACAAGTGTAATAAAACATACAATTTCTATGAAGACACAAGGATTTGGAACTTTTTTGTGGATTTTTGCGATTCGATGGTTACATGATGCTTTGTTAGAAGATGCCTTTGACAAAGTAGAAAATCAATGTATAAATACTAAAAAAACTACTTCATGGAGTTTGTGGGTTAAAATTTTGAGCAAAGTCCTTAAGTAGTGTTGCCTACACTACATTATCCTGGAAAAGGCAACTTTTACACTGCTTCCATCTACAATGTGAAGGTACACAACAAATATTTTAATTGCTCCCCATTTATTTCTAATTTCATATTGATTACTGTTTACAATCTCAATGTTTTTGATGCCTTCGTATGAAGGCGGAATGACTTCTTTGGAAGTATTTAGCGCTACTGCAACTACAGAGTGTAAACCAAACATGCAATATAAAAGTTCACTTTGGTCACTCTTACTCGTCAAACGAACCGTGGCGTACTCTTTCACAAAATAATCAAACGATTGGTATTGTTGTAAATGAACTGTTCCTGATGTAACTATAGTTGTATCTGCCTTTTTTTGTGGAGAAAATAAACCTATTTCTAAAGGTTTATTTCTTTCTTCATTTAAATTTATCACCTGTTGAAATCCAAAAGATGTATCTCTCCAAAACGAGTAGAGAATTGAAGTTCCGGATTGTGCTACTAGCAAAGTATCCCAAGTAGAAGAAAATATAGATAGTTCTTGTTTGTAATTGTTACTTGCTTTAAATGACCATATAACAGGAACAGACACGTTTAGGTACATCTTCCCATAGTCTTGATATGCCAACTTTGTAACCTGATTTATTTGATAGTTGTTGTTGTTCTAATAAGATTTTAAAAGAGCCTAAAACACATATACTTAAAAACAATACCATCCAATTTTTATTGGATGGTATTTTACCTTGATTTTACTATTGAAGTCTTGTATCAAAAGTAGCATCTTCTGTTAAAGATAAGTTTACGATGTAGATAGTTTGCCCAAAAAAGTTTTTTGATTCTTGGTATGTGTTTCCTGCTTCAAAAACAGCATTATCTAATGTCTGTCAAATTGGAGGTAAGTCGTCTTTCTTCGTATTTAAAAATACAGGAACTGGTTTGTTTGCTCCAACAATTACCAACGCAAGTGTAGCAGATTGTGATCTTGCTGTTAACGTTAAGGTTTGAATTGCAGAAGTTGATTGTCCTCCAATAGACTTATATTGATCTACGTTTTTGCTACTTGACGAAAGCTTATAGTCTGGCGATTTCCCTCTGTTTAATGTGGTTACATACAATCGATTTAAAATAGAAATCAGCTGTTCTTTTAGTTTAGGTTCTTTAATTCCCATTGATTTCAATAATGCTTTCAAGGTCCAATCCTTTAACCCATAAGCAACAGGTGTGACTGATTCTACATAGTTTTGATTAATTAATTTTGATTTACCTGAAATATAAACTGGTAATACCATTCACATTACATCATCTTTACCTTTATTGTCTACAAAAAGACCTTTTGGCAACGCAGTTCCTGGCTTCACAGTTCCAGCACTAAACTTTCTTGTATAGTTCACATAAATGTTACAGTCAATTCCTACATTGTCGCGCAAAAAAGTAGCCATTGTTAAATAAATTGGATCACTAAAAGTTACTAATTGAGGACTTATGGCATACATAGGAGTAGCATTGACGTTTAACAACCAAATTAACTGGCTTGTCATTAAGATGTTCTCTCGATTTCCTAAAGCATCCGTATACAATAAAAATGCTGCCATAGACTTATGATCATGTGTAGAATCTGTTAACTCTTTAGCCAATGCGCCAGGTTCTTCGCTTCCATTTGAATTTGTAACCTTTGGAAGATTTTCATACCATGTTTTCATTAAGGCAGTAAATGTGTCTAAGTTATTTCGTGTACCAAAATCATACGATGGTTGTCCAATAGCATCGATTAATTGAGTATTTCTAAAAGTAGGGTAACCTCCAGGATTAATTGCAGGGTTAAAAGTTGTCTCTGCATTAGAAGGAGTTACATTAGAGGACCATTCACAAGATGATTCTCTAACTTCAGAAGGAGTTACTGTTGATACAGCCAAAGGTGCCGCTGCTGGTGTTACTTCTTCCATTGGAGCTGATATTTCTTGTAGCATTACTGCATCAGGCGGTTGTTCATTCATTGTCCCTAAAGACGTTACTTCTGTTTCGTTTTCCATGTTTGTATTATTTAGAGTTAAAAAATTATAAGGATTGATTGATGTATTATTTTTTGGGCGTACAGCAGGACTGACCCAAGGTGCTTTCAATATTTTATCAACAGCATAGGCTATATGTAAGCGTCCTACCATAATTGGATCACAATTAATATTTTCATTAATCGTACAAGGCGTCACACTTTCCAATAAGATTTATCGAATTGCTAAGAGGTCTTTTTTCTTTCTAACTGTATTTGTATGCTTGCCAAAAGTCCAGCAATTCCACTTACCAAAGCTGTTGAAAAGCTCGTTCCATTTGCAATAGCTTTCTGGTTGTTAGTACCAGTTGTTGATCCTACAATATCTTCGCCAGGTGCAACCAATCCTTGTTCCGCAGTGAGTGTACTCCAATTGCTAAAGTTAGAAGCTTTCCCATCTTGTTTTATAGAACCTACAGCTAAAACCGTTGGATAATTTGCAGGCACATGTATACCATCTTCTCCTTCATTTCCTGTAGCAGCAATCACCAATACTCCTTTCTTTTCGCATTCTTCCAAAACACTCGCTAAAGAGGCAATAATTAGATTTTTACTGTGTAGCCTTTCTCCTCCACTTATGTTAATTATATCTGCATTTTGTGCTAACGCACTGCGAATTCCTTGTTCGATATCGGATTGTGAACTACTTAGTAAATTTGCGTTTTCATCTTCTTGATAAATACTTTTTACCAATCATGAGCAATTTGGAGCAATTCCCAAAATTCCGCTATCGTGATTTGCAAAAATCAAACTACTTACAAATGTGCCATGAGTAGAATTCACTTTTTTGTGCATGTATGTATCTAGTAATTTAATATTAGCTTCACGTAAGGCTGGATGTTGTAGATCAACTGTACCATCTAATACTGCAATTTTTATCTTAGGATTTCCTTTAGTTATCTTCCAAAGCTTATCAATTCCGGGTAATATTTCAATTATGTTTGCTTGTTGTTCATTTTTTAGTTTAAATTCTTAACTCAGAAAGTATATTTTCACACCTTTACTCCTGGTAATTTTCATATATAAAACTATAAATGAAATAAACGGTAATTAAAAAATATGAAGTTAATGTGTCGTTTTCATGTTGTGAATACACACTAATTTGTTGTAAAGTCTCCACTAAGGATTCTAATAAGCAATATTGAATTATTGATGAATGTATTATCTTAAAATAGTCAATTCCTTAAGTATCTTTTTATATTTCACACCTAAAGTTACACTATGATTTCCACTAAGAATGACTAAATTGTCTTTGGGTATAATTTGCTCTTTTGCAAGGTTAATGATAATATATTACAATGTATTTTGCATAAATGTAGTCATATCTAAAACTCTTTGATTTTGCCCAATGAAATAAGTACGACAAATTTTTCTTTCTCTGTAATAATATTACAGTATCAATTTTCTACTTCTACATACAGTATGTTTTTTTGTAGTACTCTATGTAACACATTTCTCTTTTTGATGAATAAATTTTTCTTATTGATTATGAAATCCTGATCCTCATTTACAACTGTTAATGATTGTAATTGGATTTTTTCTAAAATATTTTCTAACGCATAGAGTATTTCTATTTCATTAAAAGGTTTGTATTACACAGCAAAAGGTTTTGTCAACTTTGCACGTCCATAAAAATCCTGATTTTCAATAAAAGCTATTCCATCTGGTTTTCCATCAATATACATATCTATAATGATAATATATATGGGTAATCTATTATATAGTAATAAAACTTCTTGGTAACTTGCAGCAACTCCAATCACATTATAATAATATGACTCCAAAAAGTTTTTTAAACTTGCTACTTTTTGAGACTTTTCTTTTATTAAAAAACATTTATTGTAACTATCCTGGCAGGTTTTGAAAAATAAAATCATAGTAATTCAATAAAAAATACATCAATGGAAAAAAAAATGTTGTAAATGGCAGCTATTCATGAGTGAATAAATGATTCAAAGGTTTTTTCTTGTATTACATTCTTGAATCTTTAAAAATTTAAATAACATTCCTACAGGAAATTACTTGTTTTCATGTTTCTGTTTGGATTCCACAGCATTATCTCATAAATTAAGGTACTAAACCCTTCAAAACTACAAACTATGCAAACCTCCAAACAGGAAAAAGATTCCCAAAAAAAGAAAATTAAACATGTGATTGTGGTGATGTTTGAAAATCGCTCCTTTGATCACATGTTAGGTTTTTTATACAACGATAGTTATAAAAATAAAAATACAGACAAGAAGAAAATTAATGTTTCTCCACTTGGACATTACTATTCAGGATTGACAGGAAACGAGACCAATCCTGACAATGAAGGAAATGCGCATAAAGTTTTTGCTATTGATAAAAATGATAAGTACGCGTACTATATGCCAAAAATGGATCCAGGAGAAGGTTATATGAATACCAATTTTCAGTTATTCGGTAGCTTAAATCCTCCTTATCAGCCTGGAATTGCTCCAAATCAAGGTTTTGTACGTGATTTTGAAAATAAAATAGGCAATAAATACTTTGGTGATCCACCATATCATCCTTCAAAGAAAACTACAAGTAGCACAACAGATTCTAAAAGTACTGCTCCCAAAAAAGTATATGACAAAAACTATGATCATTCCAAAGATTATAAAAATGATAGCTACAAAAACTGGTATCAACATCACGAACCACCAACATCTGGTATTGAAATCGTAAGTAAATTTCCTGGAACGGAACCTAATGACATTATGGGTATGTATACGCCAGATACTTTACCTATTTTATCAGGTTTGGCAAAAGGCTTTGCGGTGTGCGATCACTATTACTGTTCGGTTCCTTCAGAAACACTCCCAAATAGAGCATTTATGCACATGGCTACTTCAGAAGGTCATTTGTATGATGAAATAAAGTCATATAGTGCGAAAAGTATCTTTAAAAACCTTTCTGATCACAAGCACAGTTGGGGAATTTTTGCTGATAAACTACAAAAACCTTACACGTATAGCTTTTGTCAAGATGTTGCTGATAATCCTACGCCTCCAAATTGTTTTTGTGGAAGTTATGACGATTTTAAATTGGTTTTAAAAGGAGAGAATGGAGCAAAACTTCCTGATTATGTATTTTTAGAACCTTCTTGGGGAAGCTATGGAAATAGCCAACATCCAAACTATGATGTCGCTGCTGGTGAAAAATATATGTTAGACATATACAATACTGTACGAGAATCAAAATATTGGGAAGACACACTTTTAGTGATTAATTATGATGAACATGGAGGTTGCTATGATCATATCACGCCACCTTATGGAGCAACGCCGCCAAGTCCATCAACACAGAACAAAAACGGATTCAAATTTGATCGCTTTGGTGTACGTGTTCCATGCGTATTAATTTCTCCTTGGATTGAAGCTGGAACGGTTTACAGAACTAAAGGCGATGTACCGCTAGATCATACGTCACTATTAAAAACGATAGAAAATTTATTTGACTTGCCACACTTAACTGAACGAGACAAAGCAGCTTCAGACGTCCTAGATGTTCTTACAAGAGAAAAACCACGAAAAGATAATCCGCTTGAAGGAATTGAACCACCAGTGGCAGATGCTTCTGTAAAAATCCCTAATCACGCATCGCAAATTGTAAGAGCACAAGCAGATGCAATTACTGATAAAATCAACAGAGATACTGGAACACAAAACACAACTCCTGAGTTCCATTCTGATGAAGAAGCCAATGCTTACATTCATCAAGGCTAATAAGAAATCCATTCGATAGAAAATTCATTTGAAAAGCTCAGCAATATTTGTGCTGGGCTTTTTAAATAAAAACTTCCAAATTGATTAATACTAGAAAGGCGTTTATAGATATTGTAAATGATCTTAGATAAACAATGTGTGTCTTTTAAGCTTTATTGACTAATAAAGAAATTAGCAGTTAGATTTTTCTTATCTACTGTAAAGCAAAAAAATATAATTTATTCAAAAGTAACTTATAACCAACCAAATGAAAAACCCAAAAAAAACACCCGTTTTAGATGATCGAATCTCACAAATATATCATCTTGCACAACCAGGTTTAATGTGTATGCCATCCAATGGAATATTCTTAACTATTGAGTTTAATAGAGCTGGTAAAAATGCCAGAGAAGAAGTTTTATTTGCCATTCGCGAATTAACAAGAATCGCAGAAGAAATGGAAGTAGTATCTAGAATTGTTGCTGGATTTTCAGCTAGAATTTGGAGAAAATGGACTGGAAAAACACCTCCCGGAGGACCAAAATGAAATACCATTCTAAAAGAATCCGATTACTTCAGAGATACACAAGGCGATTTATTTTTGTATTTAAAATATGAGGATTTCAAAAATTGTGAACGGCTCAAAATAATAACACTCGAATTCTTAGAACCATTTATTAAAAACCTTTCTGAAACGCATGGAAAAATGCGCAAGGACAGAAAAGTATTAGATCATCATTTTTATGATGGTATTACAAGTCCTTTCGATCCTGCTCAAGTAGTAGGATCAATTATACGAGATGAAGATACTCCGTATGCTGGAAGTAGTTGGGCATTTACGCAACGCTTCAATGTGAAATGGGATTTCTTCTCACGCTTAAATACAGATCAAAAATCAGATGTTATTAGTCGTAATTCGGAAGGTGTTATTATTCCTGATGATAACAAACGAAGTCATATTCAACGTGCGAGAGTTTACAACAATCAACGTGAAAATTTAAAATTAGTTAGACAGGCACTTCCTTTTGGTCATTCAGTTACAGGAGCTGGCAGAGAACAAGGAATTTATTTTGTAGCCTACGCTAACGAAACTGCCTCCATGGAGAAAATCATGCGTAGTATGGCTGGTGATGGGCATGGTTCTGCCCCAGATCATCTATTAAATAATGTACAAGGTATTTCAGGCGGTTATTTTTATCTGCCAAATGTTATGGAACTAGGTTCACAACACGGTTTAGAAAAAAGTGATTTCCATGTAGATCCGCATTGGAAAATAAGAAGTAAAAACGGTTGGATGTTTTATAATTCAAATGACTATTTAACGGTAATGGGAACAGATCGTTATCCTGATCCACCGTCACAACGTATATTACACCTCATAGGAAATATTTTTAGTTTATGGAGAAGTCATTGGTATCAAGTTCGTAATATTCCAGAAGTACCGCATTTAAAAAACTTCCTTAAGCCTGATGAAAAATGGGTAATGCAAGCTCCGATTCCTATTAGAAAAGGAATGGCAATTAAAAAAAGTTTAAGCTTGGTCAATACAAATCCGCATTATCCACAGACTCCAAAAATGTATGCTTGGCAAGCAGATCAATTTCGAATAGATCCGATGGATATTTTATTCGGAATCATGCCTGAACTTTCGCTAGGACGCGGGAAAGAAATCATGCCAAATTTACGTGATGATGAAAAACAATATGCCTTTTCGCTAATGCTGGATGAATCTTCCGCAATGGGACATGTGGTGCCAAACCATAAAAAAATGTTGGCTATCGGTTTAGGAGGAATGATCAAAGAAGTAACAACACATGAGAAAAACGCAACAGGAGAGCAACTCACATTCTATACTTCTTCTCGTTTGGCACTAGAAGGTGTTCAAGGATGGCTGAGCAATTATGCAAACATGGCTACACAAATGGCTAAAGACAAAAAGCACAATCCTGAAGAGCGTAAAAACCTAAAAGAAATTGCTGCTAGAGCTAAAAAATTAATGACTAAAAAACCGGATAGCTTTATTGAAGCAGTACAGCTCGTTTTTACCATGCATGCTTGTTTCCATTTAACAGGAAACCCTGTGGCTGTAGGACGATTAGATCAATTATTAATTGACTTCTATGAAAACGATACTATTTCTGAAGAAGCAGCACAAGAAATTATTGAAGCATTCTGGATAAAGTTAGGTGAAAAAGCATTGCACAATCGCCATTACGCAACCGATCATGTAAGCTATGGAACAACGGCAGTTTCCTATATCGGTGGGAATTTCCCTCAAGGTGGCGGAATCAACCAATGGGTACAACAAGTAACTGTTGGTGGATATTTACCAACCAAAGGCAAAAAAGGAGAACCTGGCGCAAATCCAATTACACTAATGGCATTAAAAGCCTCCAGAAGACTTCCGCTAAATGCACCTTGCTTGTCTTTAAGAATTTATAAAGGCATGGATAAAGAACTCTTAACCGAAGCTGGGAAAGCCTTATTAAGTGGCGGAGCACATCCAATTTTATTCCAAGAAGATAGAATGATTAAAGGTTTAAATAAATTTACAGGATTCCCAATTGAAGATGCTAGAGATTTTGCTTGTGATGGTTGTTATGAGACTATGATTGCAGGGCAAACTGAATTCTGTTTCAGTAATATTACACCTTTTGATGCTTTTGAATGTACCATGAATCAAGGTGCAAAATATAGCATGGCTGGACCAATTTATTTGAATGGTTGGAAAACTTCTTGGCGATCTCCGCATGCAAAAGATATTAGAACATTTAAAGAATTCAAATCTATTTTCTTACAACATCTTGAGTAGTTTACGGTCCAATTCTTTAATGGCACATTAGAAAATTATGGAAACCTATGGAAAATATGTCCAAGTCCGATGCTTTCTACCATGATTGAAGGTTGTGTTGAATCTGGAAGAGATTTAACGAATGGAGGCGCAAAATACCATACCATTGCACCAATGTTTGTCGGTTTGGCTACAACAATAGATTCACTATATGCGATTAAAAAAATGGTGTAAGATATAGAAAGTGCAGTTTGTACGCTACCAGAAATGCTTGATTGTTTACAAAACGATTGGGGATATGATATGCAAGAACCTTCACAAAGTACTTTAGAAGGACAAACACGAATTGATGTCACTGCTAAGCAATATAAACAATGGCGTCAAATAGCATTGAACTTGCCTAAGTTTGGTAACGGACATCTCGAAGTAGATGAAATAGGAACTTGGCTATCCAGAAAAATGTGTGATATGGCAATGGATACCTTAAACAACCCGCCAAGTCCATTAAAAGAAACCTTAGAAAATTAGAGAAAAACTATTCAACTCCAAACAGAAAATGGAAATTACACCTATGTCCAGGTGTCGGAACATTTGAAGGCTATGTTGGTGATGGAGCCGGTAGTGGAGCCTCTGCTGATGGTCGTAGAAATGGTCAGCCATATCCATCAGACTTTAGTCCAACACCTGTTCCGCAAGATTTGGATGCCATCCCACAGCACGAAGATTCGACACAACCAATTCCAGGTACGTATAGAGAAATTTATAAAGCCATGAATAGTTGGGATAGTAAAGAGATTTATCACAAAATTTCAAATGCTTCTCCAGTAGATTTGAATGTAAAAGAAGATTTCCCTCTAAAGGATATGGTGAAATTCATCACAGAATATTCAAAAGGAAAAGTTGGTTCAAACCTCATCACTATTACCGTAGCAGATCCTGACACTTATCAGATGGCAGCCCAAGAGCCAGAACGCTTTGAACTAGTCAGAGTTCGAATGGGTGGATGGACAGAGTATTTTGCCGCCATGTTTCCAGAACATCAAAAGCAACACGAAAGAAGACCGTTTTTCATACCAGAGAAAAAATCAAAAAAATAATTTTCTATTTAAAAGTAAAAGCTCAATAAATATATGTTGGGCTTTTTTTATTCGAAAAATTGCATGGTAAAAAAGGGGTTTATCCCCAAACACAAAAGGTGCAAACCTTACTATATTGATTGATTTTGAGCGTATCTTTATAAGATAGTGTAACCTGCTAAAATGATTTTCTAATGAAAGCTTCATCAGTTACTAAAAAAACTCAGCCAAAGAAACAACATCAACAATCATTCATTAGGCCAAAAAAGGCAAATACTAGATCAGGTACGTCTCAAGAATCTCTTTTTATTCAAGCTAAATTAAGTGTTGGACAACCCAATGACAAGTATGAAAAAGAAGCAGATGCAATGGCAGATAAAATTGTAAAGAAAAGTAATTCCCCAAGCACTAAAATTCAACAAAAAGTAACATCAGGAAACACTTCAACCATAAGTCGAGTTCAATTAAAATCAACAAACAACAGAAATACAACTTCGACTTCTGCTGCTTTCGCAACCTCATTAAACATATCCAAAGGTGGTGGTCTTCCAATGACAAAATCTGTAAAAAAAGAAATGGAATTTGGTTTTGGAAGAAACTTCAACAATGTGCGAATTCACACCGATAGCAATGCTATACAAATGAGTAAAAACATTGGCGCAAAAGCATTTACAAATGGTAATAATATCTATTTTAACAGCAATCGATATAGTCCAAATTCTACAAGTGGAAAACGATTATTAGCTCACGAACTGACACATGTAGTACAGCAAAAAAATAATACCCAAACAGTACAAAGAGATCCAGATCCAAGTGCTGCAACCAGTACTCCGAATACAACACAAACACAAGCAACTATTGATGCAGTGCCAACCTTAGGAGGACAAATCGTAATGACAAGTTCCATGCTATCCACGAAAGTAGGTCCACCTAGTCAAAATCAAGATATATTTTTAATCATTGGTCCCACAACAAAAATAAGTCAGATTGGAACTGTATTATTACCACTTTGGAATACAGCAACACCAGTTACTCCAGAAGGTTCAACAACGCCAAATATTACAACTCCATTAACCGCTGATGAATTGGCGAAAGGATTGTTAGTATTCAATCGATACAGATTAGCCATACCGCCAGCAGCAGTTCCGCCTGCAATGACTAACTGGAAAATTGGCATGCGTTTTCCGTTACCAATACGAGTTGACACAACAACAAATGAAGGTATTTTGCATCCGCTAATTATTAGAAACCTGGCAGGAATATTTGATACTTCTTGGAATCATTTACTAGATGAATTGCCTCAACTTATTACGAATACGACACCTGCAGATTTACAACAACAAGCACAAGACTTTTTAGCTACAAATACGAGTGCCCTTTCTAGAGGAATTGGATTAATGGTAAAAGCAACTCGAAATGCAGTAGCAAACGAGCAACTTATTTTAGAAATTTTCAATGCTGTTGGTAACGGTGCTTTTGATTTAGCATTAGATTTCATGCAACACTCAGTTAATAGAGATATTTCACTTTTACAAGGTCAAGAAGCTGGAGCCAGAATTTTGGCTAGAATAACTTCATTATTAGCTACTGCTCCTGCTAGTCTGAGTGCGGATCAACAATCCAAACTGCAGCGTTCACAACATATGTTAGGCTTAGTTAGTGCTGTACAACCAGAGCGACTCACAACTTGGGAAGCTACAACGGTAAATGATCGTATGGTATATGTGATGCGACTTCTGATTGACAACTATAACTTTCCTGTAAATGGAGCCGCTGGTTTGGTTGGAAACTTATATAGTGAATCAGGTGTTTTACCAAATAGAATTGAAGGTAGTAATATAGCAACGCCAATGCGAGCGAAGAATTTTTCTGGATCCACTAGAGATTTTACACCAACCCAAATTATGAATAGAAGTTTTAGTGGACAAACTGGACCTAGAAAACCTGGAATTGGTTTGGCACAATGGACCAGTGCAAATAGACGAGAAGGTTTATTTGAACATCGTTTTAGAGGCCGTGAAGATGGAGAAAATATAATATTCAATATGGAAGCACAGGTTGATTATTTGGTTACGGAATTAATGGGCTCATATACTTCTGTCTATAATGTAATTACTGCCAATGATGTTTCAGTAAATGATGCAAGTGATGAGGTTATTTATAATTTTGAAATTCCAGGATCAATTTTATCTGGAGGATCAAAACTACCTAGATCTAATTCGCAAGTACAAACTTCCTTTGGGCATAGGCGAAACAATTCAAATAGAGCTTTACGTGTGTATAATGAATCGCAAGCAAATACAGAAGAATAATCTTTAAATTTTGAAGAGTCGCAATAAAAAGTGTACTATATTAAATACCAGAGTTAGAGTTGCGCAAATTATTTTTTTCTTTTAAGAAGCTCAGCGCTTTAGACATTTGAGCTTCCACTGTTTTTATAGAAATATTTAAATCGTCCGCTATCTCTTTATATTTTTTTCTTTCAAATTTAGCTTTGATAAAAACTTCTTTACACCTTGGAGGCAATTGATTAATAAGTGTATTCAGGTGATTTAATTTTGTTTGATAAGCTTCATCGTTTTCAGTACTATACGTTTCATATAGCACATTCCATCTTAACGAATCTAAAAAATCTGATTTTGTTTTTTCTTTTCTAACATGTTGCAAAAACTGATTATGACAAGCTTTAAAAAGATAATTTTTAATCGATGTAGTAACTTCTATCCTTTTACGATTTTCCCATAGTTTAGAAATTACATCTTGAACTAAATCTTCCGATAATTGATAATCGCCACTTAGTTTAAAAACATAATTGCACAACCATTGATAATATTCAGAAAATAAAATTTTAAAAGCATTTTCCTTGCCTTCTTTCAATTCATTAAGTAGCTCAAAATCTGTCATTTTTATGAGAAAACTTTAACAAATTAATAAAAAATATAAATATAAGTAGGGGTTTTTTGTTAAAAATACATCTTATAAACAAAACCACTCTATCAAGCGTTTATAAAAAATAGTAAATGACAAATTATAAAGCTTTAATTAAAAAACTTGCAGAAAATAATATTTCTTCTACCGAAAAAAGAAAGTTGGAAGAGTGGGTTTTAAGTAATGACGAAAACTTAAAAATATTTTCAGATACTTATAAAGAATATCAAAAGAATATCCATAATGCATTTGATACAGATGCAGCTTTCAAAAAATTCAAAAGTTCAATAACTACCAAAGACAGTAAAGTATTTAAACTATCTACATTTTATAAATACGCTGCGGTTTTAATTATTTTGATAAGTCTAGGTTACTTTTTATTTGATAACTCTAGCACTGCTAATTTGGAAACCATTGTAAAAACCAATACCGATGTTTCTACAGATAATAATTCTGGTACTTATATTACTATAAAACTTGCTGATGGTTCTAAAAGGGTAATTACTTCCAATTCAGATGAAGACCTTAAAGATGCTAGTGGAAACATAATTGCAAATAATAGTGATAAAGGTCTACGTTTTAAAAATGATTTGAAAACTAAAGAACTTGTTTATAACGAAATTTATATTCCAAATGGTAAAATATTCAAATTGGAATTGTCTGATGGAACAACTGTGTGGCTAAATGCTGGAACTCGTTTTAAATTCCCTCAAAACTTCACTCAGCAAACAAACAATAGAACTGTTTACTTAGATGGTGAAGCATATTTTGATGTAACAAAAAATAAGGATAAGTCTTTTATCGTACACACTAAAGATATTAATGTAGAGGTTTTAGGAACACAATTCAATGTGTCTTCTTATGCTAATGAAGCGGCTGTTTCTACAACGTTAGTGGAAGGTAGTGTAAACGTATTTTCAAATACATCACAAGAAACAAAAATGCAATTACGCCCTAATTTTCAAGCCAAATACAGTAAAGTTGACCGCCATTTATCTAAGGTAGAAGTCAATACCGAAATTTACACAAGTTGGATTAATAATAAACTGATCATAAACAATTTAAAGTTTCATGAAATCTTAAAAAAATTAGAACGTAAATACGATATAAGTATCACGAATAAAGTACATAAATTAAACAATGAAATTTATACGGGTGAATTTGAAAATGAAACCATAGAAACCATATTAGAAACCATATCCCTAAGTACAACTTTTAATTACACAATCCATGGAAATAAAATAATTATTACAAAATAAAAAAAAGGGAAACGTTGCAGCGTTCCCCTTATTTTATATTGATCATTAACCTAAATATTAACGACCAAAACACATCCAAAATTATGAAAAAATCTTTGAACTCTTGTTATTTCTCAAAGGAATCGGAATCATATAGGAAATTTAAAAACTTAAAAATGAAATTAAGCTTTATTTTAACTTTTGTTTTTATGTGTCAAATTTTTGCGAATTCTATGTCATCGCAAAATGACATAACCTTCAAATACAATGATGTAAAACTAAAAACAGTATTAAAAGAAATAAAATCACAGTCTGGATTTAAGTTCTTTTATAATACCAATGAAATAGATGATTCTAAAAAAGTGAGTCTTTCTGTTCAGAATGAAACACTAAATTTAGTACTAAAAAAACTCGCTGCAATTTCTAATTTTGATTATAAAATTAATGATAATCAAATCGTTTTAACGCAACGAAAAGTACAAGTAGAATCGAAAATTAAATTAAATAAAGAAATAAAAGGAATTGTAAAAGATGAACAAGGGAATCCTTTGCCCACGGTAAATGTTGTTGTAAAAGGAACTACTATTGGTACGCTCACTGATTTTGATGGTAATTTTACATTAAATATACCTGACGACAACACCATCGTTGTAATTTCCCTTTTAGGATATGCTCCCCAAGAAATAGATTTTGAAGGTAAAACATTTGCAGAAGTTATTCTAAAAGAAGATGCAGCACAATTAGACAATGTTCTTATTGTTGGTTCAAGAAACCCAAGTCGTACAGCAGTAGATACTCCTGTAGCAGTCGATGTTATTGATATGGCAGGAATTACATCCATAGGCGCTCAACTATCAATAAACGAAATACTCAACTATGTTGCCCCTTCATTTACTTCTCAATCTCAAACTGTATCTGATGGCACAGACCATATCGATCCTGCATCATTAAGAGGTTTAGGTCCTGATCAAGTGTTAGTGCTTATCAATGGAAAAAGAAGGCACACTACCTCATTAATAAATGTAAATGGTACTGTTGGGGCTGGAAGCGTAGGTACAGATATGAATTCTATTCCTACAGCAGCCATACAACGTATAGAAGTACTAAGAGATGGGGCCGCAGCTCAATATGGATCAGACGCAATAGCTGGAGTTATAAATATAGTTCTTAAAAAAAGTACAGGTGAATTAGATTTGAATCTGACAGCTGGAGCTAATTTCAGTAAAAATAGCAATCAATTTGAAGGCGGATCAGATGGAGAAAAATTTCAATTAGACGCCTATTATGGAATACCTATTGGAGAAAATGGTGGTTATCTAAGTTTTTCAGGAACCTTATCTACCCGAGAACCTGCGCTGAGAAATAAAGATTATGCTGGCGATATTTTTAGAGGTTTTCATGGCGCCGAAAGAGTTTTTGCTGCAAATGGAGGTGTCGTTGCAAATATGACACTCGCAGATTATCAAAATGCTGCAGCTGGTATTAATTACCTTGATCCAACAGTAGCCGCACAAATAGCTGCTTTAGATGTGACTCAACAAGCAGATATAGATACATTAAGAGATTTATTGAACTTTGATGCAGATGAGCAAGAATTGGCAGCAAGAGGCTTAACAAGAAAAGATTTTAGATTTAAAGTTGGAACGTCAAAATTAAGAGAAGGAAAATTCTTTTCCAATCTATCTATTCCATTATCTGAAGAAACTGAAATTTATGCTTTTGGAGGTATTAGCTATAGAAAAGGGTTAGCTTCTGGCTTTTATAGACGTCCAGCGCAAGGAGATGGTAGAGCTAACACACCTGCATTTCCAAATGGTTTTTTACCGAATATAGGTTCTGATATTTTAGACAAATCAGCTTCAGTAGGTATAAAAAGTAAAAGTGATAGTGGTTGGAATATCGATTTTTCAAATACATACGGAAGAAACACCTTTGGGATCACTGTAGGCAATTCTAGTAATGGAACTTTGGGTGTTTCTACACCTCGAAGCTTTGATGCTGGTGGTTTTGATTTTATGCAAAACACAACAAACCTTGATGTTAGTAAATTTAACGAAAGTATTTTTAATGGACTTAATATTGCTTTAGGTGCAGAATTTAAAGTAGAAAGATATGGTATTATAGCTGGAGAGGAAGCATCTTACACTAGCTATGATATAAACGGAAATCCAGTTAATAGCGCAACGCCTGACGATCTTTTAGTTACCAATAACTTTACAGGAGCAGCATTAGGAGGAGGCGCTCAAGTTTATAGAGGCTTTGATCCTGGAAATGCAATCTCCAAATATAGAAACAACCTTTCTTTTTATGCAGATATTGAAGCAGATGTATCTGAAAAATGGCTAGTAAGTCTTGCGGGACGATATGAAGATTATTCAGATTTTGGAAGTACATTTAATTATAAATTGGCTACGAGGTATAAGTTATCAGATAAATTTTCAATCAGAGCTGCCAACAGTACTGGATTCAGAGCTCCATCTTTACACCAACAATTTTTTAGCAGAACTAGTACGGTTTTTGTAGACAATGTTCCTTTTGAGCAAGGTACATTCACAAACGATAGTAGAGCTGCGTCTTTAATTGGAATCGATAAATTAAAAGAAGAAACATCTAGTAGCTTAAGCATGGGATTCACTGCCAAATTTGGAGATTTCACTGCAACAATTGATGGATACTTAATTAATATAGATGATAGAATTGTATATAGTGGAAGCTTCGGAAATGGTGGAAATCCTGAGTTAACAGCAATATTTGAAGCTGCAGGAGCAACAAGCGCTCGATTTTTTGTAAACGCAATAGATACGAAATCTAAAGGTCTCGATATTGTCTTAATTCACAAAAAAAACTTTGGAGAAAACACAACTTTAAAAAACAATTTAGCAGCGACTTTCACGGAAACTACAGTAGATAGAGTCTTTGTTCCACAACTTATTGAAAATGCAGGGTTGAGTGGTTCATTTTTTGATGGTCAAGAAGAAGCCTTTTTGACTTTAGCCCAGCCTAGAACAAAACTTAATTTATCACATTTATTATCAATGAATTCATGGGATTTTTTATTGCGAAACGTATATTTTGGTGAAGTAACAGATCCTGATGATTTTAACGGTGACCCTAGAGTAGCTGGTACTGAGGTAAGTCCTGATGCCATTTATAGCGGAAAAATTGTTACTGACCTCTCAGTCACTAAAAATTTTAATGACAATTTTGCAATAACCATAGGAGCAAATAATTTGCTTGATGTGTATCCTGACGAAAATAGAGAAGGCGGCTCATCAGGAGATCAATTTGTTTTTTCTAGAAGAACCTCCCAATTTGGATATTCTGGTAGATTTTTGTTTGCTAGATTAAAACTGTCATTATAAAATACTATATCCACACAACATGTTTAATTATTATATTTGATTTAGTTTTTTAAGTGAGAATTAATTCTAAGTAGAGCTATGTTAACATAGCTCTACTGTTTCTTTTTCCAAATCGTTTTAATATAAGTTTTGAATTGATAAAAAATGATGGTGTTTCAGACTTAATTATACGTCTACAATCTTACACGCTTCAAATTCAACGTCTTCAAAACTAGCTGCAGTCCATTCGCTAAGTTGGCGTAAAATGGGTAACAATGCTTCCCCGACTTCAGTCAAAGAATATTCTACACGTGGCGGAGTTTCGGCAAAACGTTCCCGATTAATGATACCATCTTCTTCCAATTCTCGCAATTGTTCTGTCAATACTTTTTTTGAAATCGTTGGAATAAAAATGAGAAGTTTTCCAAAGCGTAAATTTCCATTTGCCAATATGTAAATAATAATAGGTTTCCACTTTCCTCCTATAATATTCATTGCATGTACCAAACTGCAATGATTCGGATTATCAATAACTTTTCGTGCCATGGTTACGTTTTTGTAACCACAAATTTATGCAAAAAACCCTCAATAGTCTCGAAAATAAACTATTAAAAGTATCTTTGTGAAACTTTTAAAAAATTATCAAATCATAAAAAAACATGAAAAACATATTCATTATTAATGGTCACGAGGAATACGAATTCTCAAAAGGAGCATTGAATAAAAGTTTTGTAGAACGAATTGAAAATATACTTCCTAAAGAAGAATTCGACATCAAAACAACAACAATGAAAGACGATTTCAACATCGAAGAAGAAGTTGCAAAGCATCTATGGGCCGATGTAATCATACTTCAAATGCCCGTGAACTGGATGGCGACACCTTGGAGTTTTAAGAAGTATCAAGATTATGTATATAGTTTTGGAATGGATGGCAGATTGTGTGCTGGCGATGGACGATCAAGACAAGATGCTACCAAACAATATGGAACTGGCGGAACCTTACAAGGAAAAAAATACATGCTATCATTAACTTTCAATGCGCCAAAAGACGCTTTCAATAATGAGGATCAATGGTTTTTTGCAGGCAAAAGTGTAGATGATTTATTCTTACCTACACACTTAAATTTTAAGTTTTTTGGCATGGAAGCCTTACCAACATTCGCAGCGTATGACGTGATGAAAAATCCAACGATTGAAGATGATTTTACACGATTTGATGCGCATATCTCGGATCATATTCTAAATGCTTAAGTCATGACTTTTGAAAAACGATTAGTCAATCTCAAACAGAAAATTGAGAGCGGATTGCCACAAGAAGCAATTCAGATCATGCACCATGCTACAAAGGTCTTGCAAGAAACAGGAATTGAAAATACAATTCTAAAAGTAGGCAAAAAAGCACCTGACTTTCGTTTACCAGATCAAAATGAAAATCTGATAAACAGTCAAGATGTGCTCAAAAAAGGACCAATGATCCTTACGTTTTATCGTGGGGTTTGGTGTCCATATTGCAATTTAGATTTGAGCAATTTAAAACGACATCTGAGTGTATTGGAAGAAAGTAATGCGACCTTGCTAAGCATTTCTCCGCAAATTGCTAAGTATAATGCAGAAATTGTAGAACGCCAACGCTTGCCTTTTGATTTGTTATCGGATAAAGGAAATGAAATTGCTGCTGCATTTGGTTTACGTTGGACAATGGCTGATCCGTTAAAATCTTTATACAACGATCAATTTAAAATCAATTTGCCTACTTATAACGGAGAAGACAGTTGGACATTACCAATGCCTGCTCGTTATTTGATTGATCAAAAAGGAATTGTACGTTATGCAGAAGCTAAAGCGGATTACACTAATAGACCAAATCCAGACGAACTCATCAACGTTTTAAAATCGATTTAATTACATATCTTGTAAAGAGACATCCGAATACACTTTAAACTCTTACACCTTACATCATGCTCATTTATCATTTCGTTTAAAAATAATGCCTTGTACGGTCGCCTATGGGAAGCTCGAAAAATTTGGGGCGGAATTGTAAATGCTTCTCGCTCTTTTGCGATTATGGTGAATGATTTTATTAAAAATGAACATGCAAAAGAAAAGTATTCCAAAGAAGAATTGTTCAAAATCAAAAAACAGTTGATCATGCGTCATGTAGCGTGGATGACTTCATTGCGTTATGCCTTACGTGCACCAAAACCTTGGGAACTTTCTCGAAGCAACAAATCTGATAAGGAATACATGGATGGTATTCAAATCAATGAACGTATATATACTTTATCAGAAGAGTTGGATGGTTACGTCACTGAAGAAGAAAAACAATATATTTTAAGCAAAAAAAACAAGCAAGCAGCGTGTATCAACTTACAATCTAAGCAACTTCGTTCATTAAAAGAGAGCGGTCATATTTGGGAGTTTTCTTTTTTAGAAATGGAGCAAATGATGGTAGAGTTTTTTACACTACAAGGGAAAGCGGAACGCATAAAAAACTTTCCTTATCCTAGACAATTTGCTACTTTAAATAGATTCTTTATTTGGATTTTTGTCTTGTTGTTACCTTTCGGAATGATGCATGAGTTTGATGAAATTGGAAATGAAATTGTAGCATTGACAGAAACTTGGGAATTGCATCCTGAAGGTAATTTTCATTATATCATTGAATTCATTGGGCCAAATTTTGTTTGGTTCACCATTCCGTTTAGTGTGATCATTTCTTGGATTTTTCATACGATGGAACGCATTGGTGAAGTTTCAGAAAATCCATTTGAAGGAATTGCCAATGATGTTCCTGTAACGACAATGGCACGTGGCATTGAAATTGACATTAGACAAATGATTGAAGATGATGTTAATGAAATCCCTGATCCGATCGCAGAACAAAATGGTATTCAAATGTAAAAAGATCATTTATTATATGCTATATAAAAACCTGTAACAAAATCCATGTTACAGGTTTTTATTATTGTATTGATTTGTCCTATTTTCTGACTGAATGAGGATTCTAGACATCCGCTAAATACTATCCATGTACATTTATGTCATTACATTAAAAAAGACATTACCATGGATATTTTTGAAAGAATACAAAATCACAACGGACCAATTGGAGCATTGCAAGACATCATAGAAGGTGACTTTGCTTTTCCGAAATTTGAAGGAAAAATTTCCAACCATATTTTCTTTAAAAATAAAGAACTTATTTGTTGGAGTTATAATAATTATTTAGGGCTCGCAGGCTCAAAAGAAATTGACGAGATCGATACTTTTGCTCAAAAAAAATGGGGAATTACCTATCCAATGGGTTCCAGAATGATGACAGGCGATACGGTTTTACATGATGAATTTGAGCATAACATGGCTGAGTTCGTCAAAATGGAAAAAGCCTTGCTACTCAATTTTGGATATCAAGGAATGGTTTCTCTTGTTGATGCTTTATTGTCTCCAAATGATATCGTGATTTCCGATGAGCAATGTCATGCCTGTACTATCGATGGCATTCGATTGCATCGCGGAAAAAAGTTAATCTACAAACATAACGACATTCATAGTCTAACTGAACAAATACAGATTGCACAAGAACTTATACAAAAAACGAACGGTGGCATTCTAGTCATCACTGAAGGCATTTTTAGCATGTCGGGCGCACAAGGAAAATTGAAAGAAATTTGCGATCTAAAAAAAGAATACGATTTTAGACTTTTGGTGGATGACGCACATGGTTTTGGAGTATTGGGTCCAAATGGAAGTGGCACTGTATGTGAACACAACTTAGAAGATAAAGTAGATTTATACTTTACAACCTTTACAAAATCAATGGCTTCGTTTGGCGCTATCATTGCGGGCAAGAAAGAAGTAATCAATTACTTTAAATACAATCTTCGTTCACAAATGTTTTCAAAATCATTGCCAATGCCAATTGTATATGGTTTGAATGAACGTTTAAAAATTATACAAAAAGCGGACAATCGTAGAGAAAAATTATTCGCTGTTACAAATCAACTTCAACATGGTTTACAAGAACGCAATTTATTAGTAAAACATGTGGACAGTCATATTACGCCTGTTTATTTTAACATAAAAATGGAGGAGGTTTTTCATCTTCAAAGAGAACTCGTTCACAATTTTGGTGTGTATTGTTCTGTGATTATTTATCCTGTTGTTCCAAAAGGCGTAGTTATTTTCAGATTGACACCAACATGTTTGCATACCAAAGAAGATGTACAATATACCTTAGAAGCGTATGATATGGTTTTTCAAAAACTGATGGTATGAAAGCAAAAGTAACATTTCCAAAAGAGTCAGATTTCTTTCACAAAGAACTTTGTCAAGAAGTACAATGTTATTTTGAAACAAATGCGTTTTCTAAATATGGAAACACAGGTCTTGTAGCAAAATATATACTTATAAAAACATTATTTTTGATTGCATACTTCCTTGTGTTTTTTGTTCACCAAAGTTACCTTGTGTTTTTACTTTTTGGTATTCTTGGAGTTTTAGGAATCATTTTGGCGATCAATGTGGCGCATGATGCTATTCATGGCATAGCACATTCCAAGAGTTGGGTGAATTCGTATTTTAAAATTCAGCTTGATTTGATTGGAGCAAATTCATACACTTGGCAAAAACGACATCAATTTGGACATCATACATTTCCAAATACCCACGGAAAAGATCCTGATTTGACACAAACAAAAATCGTCAAGATTTTACCAAAAGCCACACACAAATCGTATCATAAATTTCAATATATCTATGTTCCTTTTTTGTATGCTTTTTATACGATCAACTGGATTTATATTCGTGATTTTACAGATTTTTTTGCTAAGAATTCATTCTTGAAAAAGATTCCGAAAAAGGAATATGTCAAACTGACTGTTTTTAAAATGGTGTATATCTCTGTTTTTATAGTATTACCAATTCTTTTTACATCATTCACTATTACCCAAGTGTTATTTGGACATTTTATTTTACATATTGCAGCAAGTTATTTTTTAACATTAGCATTGGTACCATCGCATGTTTCCGAACATGCTGTTTTTGTAACTCCAAACAACGATGGTAAAATGCCGTATTCGTGGTCGCATCATCAACTAATTACAACGACCGATTTTGCTACCAATTGTCAGTTGACAACCTGGTTACTTGGCGGTTTTAATCATCATGTGGCGCATCATTTGTTTCCAAAAGTTTCGCACATTCACTATCCAAATATTACACCTATCATTCAACAATTAGCAAAAAAATACAACGTACCATATCATCAGGAAAATAGTGTTTTTCAGGCGTATCAATCACATTTTAATCTTTTAAAAAACAATGGAGAGCAAGCAACAACTATCTAAAGAAGAACAATTGCAAAACATACAACTCATCAGAAATCGGTTCTTGAAAAACCCAAGAATGGCATTACTATTTAACAAGGGTAAAAAAAGCTTTTCAAAAAACGTTTTTAATGCAATTAATTATTGTTTTAAAGTAGCATTGCGTAACAACGGTGTGTATGTTGCTGAAAATAAAAAAACGATTGTGTTGTTTTACGAACATCAAAAACTAAAAAAAAGCTTTGGTGATTTTTGGAGATATCTTAAGGTAGTAAAAGGCATTCCGTTAGCAAATATTAAAAAGGTATTACATAATGAAAAAGAGATCAAAAAGCACAAATTAAAAGTTGTCAATTATATCTATGTCTGGTTCATTGCACAAGAAGAAGGTTATGGGAGTTTGGAAGGTTTGAACGAAATTAACAAAATGCTTTTTAGACTTTCAAAAGAACGTAAGTTGCCTATTCTCTTTGAAACATCTGATATTCGTTTGATTCGTTTTTACAAACATGTAGGTTTTGATGTGTACAAAAAACTCAAAAATGGCGAGGAAACCATTTATTTTTTTGCAGATAAAAAGACATTAGATAAACATACATTTTACAATATATAATTTACCCTTTTACATATATCCACCATTGCGCATTTCTTGATCTTCATCCGTAATCATATAAAAATAGGTTCCTGTCTGTACAATATTTCCGTTTTTATCTTGTCCGCCCCATTCGTTTTTATAATTACGAGCTTGATATACTTCAATTCTGTTTCTATTAAAAATTTTCACGCTTGTTGCACTCATCCAAGAAATATCAAAAGTATCATTGAGTCCATCACCATTTGGAGAAATTCCTTGTGAAATGGTGCAATTTTCAAAAATCCAAACCTGCATTTCTCCCAAAGTACCAAATATTGGCTTCGCCTTGTGCGAGTGTGAATGAAAAAGTAAGTAAAAGTAGTGTGGTAAGTGGTAATTTCATAATCAGGTTTTGTATGCAGATGGTTAATTTTAAAAAAGTTGCGTATTATTTTAAAAAGTTTGCGTAAAAAGTACATATGCGACTCTCTTTACATAAAAAACAAGCAAATCAATTGCCTGTACAATGCATTCAACTTCCTGAAAACCTTCAAAAGAAACAAATAAAACAAGAATCCATTACAACCCTTTCTAACATATTGGCGTCACTCCAATAAAAATTAACTTTTCTCAAAAAAAAAGCAAAAAAAGAGGTTACGTTTTTCTTGCTGTTGGTATATCTCTACAATAACATAAAGTAAAATCAATTATGAAAAAATTTATCGGAGTTATTGGAGGAGTATTAATCCTAATTTCTGTTTTCTTACCTTCCATTACTGTAGGACCTATTTCTGTTAGTTTATGGCAAGGCGCGCCTTCAAAAGGAGCTGTACTTGTATTTATGGCTTTTGGAGCTATTGTTGCCGCATGCTCATATCTTGGAAGAAAATGGAGTAAAATAGTTGCTGTCATCTTTGCGATTTTGGCACTTGTTATTGACTTTATTTGGATTTCAGATGCTAGTGGTCAAGGAGCTTCTACAGGTATTGGATTATGGATTGCTGCAATTGGAGGAATTATGGGAATTGTAGGGGCTTTTATAAAAGATAAAAAAGTTGCTAGTTAATATATATTACTTCATTAAATATAAAAATCCATTCGTATGAGTGGATTTTTTTTATACCTATCATTATTTTAAACCTACTATACACAAGGAAAAAATATTGACTTTTGATCAAAAAAAATCACAAATTCTTAAATAAAAAACATAAATTGTAAACATTATTCGTAAAGATCAAAAAACTTACAAATAAAAAATATCTCCTCAATTAATAATAGCCTTAAAAGATGTAACCCAGCATCTCTACAAAATCACAATCAATTAATCAAAACTAACTAATTCAAATCAAACTATTATGAAAAAATTTATTGGAGTTATTGGAGGAATTTTAATCCTTATTTCTGTTTTTTTACCTTCAGTTACTATAGGACCTATTTCGATAAGCTTTTGGGATGCACTTGCTATGAATTCAACTGCTTATGCTTTTATTGCATTTGGTATTATTGTAGCACTAAGTTCTTATTTAAGACAAAAATGGAGTAATATAATAGCCGTAATTGTAGCTATTATAACCTTAGGTCTTGATCTTAAATATATAATTGACGCCTCTAATATCGGATTGGGTTCTGCAGGTATCGGATTGTGGGTTTGTTTAATTGGTGCTATTATGGCAATTGCAGGACCTTTCCTAAAAGCAAAAAACTAATTCAACATTAAATAACTTTATCACATACAAAAGCCGCACAAACATCTTCTGTTTGTGCGGTTTCTATTTTCTAGTATGGTTTCAAATAATTGCTCTTCTTTAACTCCAGAAAGGAAAAACTATATTATCGAAGAAGCTTTCTAATTTCTTTACAAATTCTTACGTAAATCTTTCAGGAAACTTGCGCTGGAACCATATTTTTAACATTAAACTATTTGCGAATCTCTAACTAATTTATAGTTGTTATAACTACAACCTTGAAATTAACACGAAAGGTGTTGACTATAAATCAGACATTTACAATTACAACATTCGTTATGATGTAGGTTATTATTTAAATGATAAACTA
The DNA here is from genome assembly GCF_022447245.1 of Kordia sp. Lineage (GTDB taxonomy): Bacteria > Bacteroidota > Bacteroidia > Flavobacteriales > Flavobacteriaceae > Kordia. The sequence continues at coordinate 51,482 of NZ_JAKVBC010000006.1, forward strand.
AAATTTGCTTTTGGTGTGAGTGGAATTCGTTACAATTTCAATCCAGAACAATTAAATCTACTTGATACTACTTCAGTAATTAATTCAAGGAAATTAGATGATAAATTTGCTTTTGAAGTTGGAATTTATGCAGGTTTAGAATATAAAATTTCTGAAAAACTAACGGCTCAATATGGTATTCGCTATAGCTATTTTAATCGCTTAGTATAGTAGATACTGAACGATTATGCCAATAATTTGCCTGTAATTTACAATGTAGATTTAGATATTTATGAGCGTGCAAATCCCATTGGAAAAACGACATATGGCAAAGGTAAAAGTATTGCATCTTTTGATAATTTTGAACCACGATTAGCATTGTCTTATCAACTGAACGAGAAATCTTCTGTAAAGGCAAGTTACAATCGCATGGCACAATATCTACATTTAATTTCCAATACAACATCTGCTACACCTTTAGATGTTTGGGCACCAAGTGGGAAGTTTTTAAAACCACAAATAGCCGATCAATATGTGGTTGGGTATTTTAGAAACTTCAAGAATAATATGTTTTCTATTGAAGCAGAAGCGTATTATAAAACCATAGACAATCGAGTTGATTATATTAATGGTGCTGAACTTGTGGCACAAAATACGATTGAAACAGAGATTTTGATCGGAGAATCTAGAGCGTACGGACTAGAATTCTTACTTCGCAAAAACACAGGCGATTTTACAGGTTAGCTTTCGTATACACTTTCTAAATCAGAACAACGTTCGCCTAGCGTTGCAATTGGCGGTATAGGACTTAACAATGGAAAATGGCACAATACTCCTTGAGCCAAAACACACGATATTTCATTTACGGGAAGTTACAAACTGAATGAAAAATGGCGATTTGGCGCTAATATGATGTTTCAAACTGGACATCCTGTTACGTATCCAAACGGACAGTTTCAATTCAATGAATTGTCCATCGCCATCTACTCTACTTGAAATGCAGATCAATTACCTGCCTATCACAGATTGGATATTTCGGCAACTTTAACACCCAGAAAAAATAACAATCGTAACTGGAAAGGTGAATGGGTTTTTAGCATTTACAATCTTTTCAATAGAAGAAATACTGCTTCCATATCTTATGGACAAAATACAGATACAGGTATAAACAAAGCTACACGTACTGCTATTTTTGGCATTATTCCTTCAGTAACCTACAACTTTAAATTTTAACTCATGAAAAAGACAAAAATATATAACAGCACAAGTGTAATTCTTGTAAAACTTAGTTTTTTAATTTCGTGTACAGACACGGTGGATGTTGATGTTCCGAATGCTGGTAGCAGATTGTTGATAGAGGCTCTCATAAATTGGGAGAAAGGTACTTCGGGACAAACACAAACCATTAAGCTAAGTGAGTCTACTGCGTATTTTGATAGCAATCTTGATGTTTCTGTTACAGGAGCTTCCGTAATTGTAACCTAAGAAGATGACGGAATGGAATTCATTTTTCAAGATCAGAATAATGGTAATTATGTTACGACTAATTTTGTCCCGCAATTAAATCAAGAATATTCTTTAGAAATTCAATACAATGGGCAAACCTAAATAGCAACAGAAAGGTTAATACCTGTTTCTAATATTAATTCGATAGAACAAGATATAGAAGGTGATTTGGATGAAAGAGAAATACAGATCAAGATTTTTTTTATGATCCTGAAGATATTAATAATTATTATTTAGGCGAATTCATTCCTTCCAATTTGCCTTTACGAACCCTTGCGGAACTTAGTGATGAGTTTACCGATGGAAACGAAAATTTTATTGAATATGACAATGAAAATTTAGTTACAGGCGAAACTGTAGACATAAAATTGTATGGAATTTCAGAACGTTTTTATAATTACATAAGCATAATAATTCTCCAAAATGATGACGCTGGACTTTTTGCAACAACACCTGTACAATTAAAAGGAAATTGTATCAATCCAAACAATCCTGATGAAGAAGTTTTAGGGTATTTTAGATTGAGTGAAGTAGATCAGACATCCTATATAATCAATTAAAATAAAGATTTCTCAGTGTTAATTAAGTGTATTTTTTAGAAAGGAAAAGCCATATCAATTTTGATATGGCTTTTCCCATTTTAATTCTGATATGAAAAAATTATTTTCTCCAATTATTTAAATTTTTAATTAGGAAAATACTAGTGATCACCATGAGCAATAGCATAAATATTTCTGAGATATTTCCGCCTTCAAAAATAAGAGCTGTTACAAAATGATATACATTGTATAAACCTGCAATACTTGCCCAAATGAGTGATGTTATTTTAAACCATTTTTTAGAAACTTCAATCGTTAATAATCCAAAAAATAGACATAAGCCTTCAAAGAGAATTCTATATATATGATGAAAAAATGGAGCTTCTCCTGTAGCTCCTTCCATTACTAGGGTTTCATTGTAGTAAATGTTAAACAATCCATACATGTGATGGATAATCCAGCCAATTCCAAGAAGTATCCAAAGGATGACAATTTTTGTTCTCATAGGTATGTGATTTTTATCTTCAATGTTTTCTGTTTCTAATAAATTTTTGTTCAATTTTTTAGCTTCTTCAGCCAGTAGTTTTTTTCGATTTCTATAATCGATAGGATATTTTGTGAAAGCACTTTTTTCTTGAATATTTGGTTTTATTTTAATGTACACCAACAAGCCAATAATGGACAAGAATATCCAAAGAATATCAATCGTAAAAATTTCTATCTGATGATTTTTATAAGTATTCCAAATCCAGTTATTATGCAATATTCCATTTGTAATAGGAATCAAAAAACCAAAAATTGAACCTAATAATAGATTGGTTCTATTAGTGACATAATTATTGCGCTTGTATCGGAAGAATAGAATAAAAGCCAACCAAACGATAAAGAAAAAAGTATATATAGCTGTCTGCTTGTCTACAAAATATCCGTTTGTGAATTTTACAAACAAAAATGACAAAGCTGTTACTGGAAACATTGTTAAACAGATAGCTAAGTATATATGTCCAACTTTTGCTGTATGGAGTCTTTGGCGAAATGTCATACTCTTTTTATTTCGTGCTTCTATCCAAATAAGTACTCCTGTTAGGATGACAAAACAGGTGATAAAAGCCAAAATAAAATAGCTAATTTTCATAGAAACGCCTCCATAATTAGCAAAATGCAAGCGTCCCATCAATCGCTGTGAATCTTCTAAATAGTTAAACTCACCAGGTTTTTTGATGTCTTCAATTTCACTTGTGTAAGGATTATAAATTATTCGCCCAAGACCAATAAAACGCTCCTTAGCATGCAATTCTCCTAAAAGAACATACTTCATATTAGTTCCACCATAATTTTTGATAAAAGCACGAGTTACGGTATAGTTATCCCATTTTTTTGTGTTCTCTATTACATACGTATTTAAGCATGGCATTTTTTCGTTTGAAGGTGCTATCCATTCGTAGCTTTTTACATCTGGGCGCATATCCGCTATCAATTTATCTTGATCACCGCCGTATAAGAAATTTGCAGGAAGTAATACCAAAATAGACAACCCAAAATAAGCGCCTGTGACTGCAAACATAAATTGATATGGTAACCCTATTACTCCAAGTGCAGTATGTGAATCTGTCCAAACACGTTTAAGCGTTGATTTAGGATTAAAATGATAAAAATTTGGAATGATTTTTTTCCAATGCACTATAATACCCGTAACAATGGCGAATAAGAAAAATAACGCAACAAAACCTGCTAAATAGATTCCTATAATAGGTATTTGTTGAAAAAAGTGCAATCTATATAAAAACTCTCCTAAACTGTATTGTTCTTCATAGGATTTTGTTTCTAATGTTTTAGTATCGAGATATAAAAATGTACTATGATCATCTACAGTTTCAGCCAATGTGTCTTTTTGAGCACTCATAAAGACTGAGATTTCATCACTTTCAACACCAAATCTCAGTTGAACATCTCTACTTCTTAAATCGTAGTCTTCATTGAGTTTCTGTAAAATGCCATCAAAATCAATATGTTGTTTTTCTATGTGACTTATCGGTGTCGCATCTTCCCATACTTTTATTTCATCTTTAAACAAAGCAAAAGCTCCCGCAAAAAAAATGATGTACAGCGCAACACTTATGACGATACCACTTACTGTGTGCGTATTAAAGAAAACATTGTAATTTCGCTTAGTCATTATAAAAATGGATTGTGTTGGTTACCATAATGATATATTATGTGTAGTATGACAATGATGATGAGATATAAAGTCCAAGCCTTCCAGCCATTTGTAAATAAAAATGGAATAATGAGAAATAAACACCAAACCATAAAAACTGTAAAAATAGAAGTGATTAAAACTTCTTTAGGGTATGGTAAAAACAATGGTAAACATAGGTGTATCAAAGCTGTAATAATATAACCTCCTATAACACCTGCAGTAATTTTAGCAAATTGATGCCAAGGTGATTTATTTAAATACTTAGGATTAGCTGGCATAAATTGTAATTAATTCTACTGTTAGTGAAATGATAAAAGCAACAAATAAATACTTGTAATTAATAAGTTTTATAGGATTGATCATGATTACCAAACTCAAGAGTGTCATCAGAGAAATTAGCCAAAAAAGAAGTCCTGATGTATTGCCAAGATAACGTGTACATAAGAATAATGCTATCACATATAAAACACTTCCTATAATCTTTGATAATTTCAGATGAGATTGAAACCATTGTTCCAGCACAGTATTTGTGTTTAACATTGCTTTTTTAGAAGTATTAAGCCAAAAAAAGCAGCCAAGTGTCATTAAAAAAATAATACTAGTAATCATCGTTATTTTTATAAACCAAGTAACTCCAAACACAAAATGTTTAGAGCTACTTGGTTGGTTGATAATGTGTGACTAATTCAAATAAATACTTAGAACTTATAGGAAATTGTTCCTAAGAAAGCTCTTGATGGTTGTGCGTTTACAGTTGTCCATCCTGTGTAATATACTTCGTCTGTAAAGTTGTTAACTTTCAGTCCTATTCTAAATTTATCGGCATCATAATACAAGCTTGCATTATAAATGGTATAACTTGGTAGTGTAAATGTTCCCGTGATAGCATTATTTACTGTTAAGTTTTCTGATGCTCCATTAAAACCAACTCCAACTCCAAAGTTTTTAGCAAAACTTTCCTCTGGAAATTTATAATCTGCCCAGAAGTTATATAATGATTCTGGACCTGCTGATTCTGGTCTTCTTCCTTCAAACTCAGTCAAGTCTCTTCCAGATTGTCCTGTTGTTTGATATAATGCTTTTGTACTGAAAACATCAGTATATTCCATATCATTAAATGAATATGAAGCTCTTACATTTAATCCTTCAAAAGGATTAGCATTTAACTCAAACTCTAGTCCTTGACTTACGACTTGAGCAATATCAATAGTTCTTGGAAATAATGGCACTGTTGGATCAGAAGTTGTAAAATCATCTACTGTGATATGATAGTAACTCACGCCAAAATTCAATTTTCCTTGTAAAAGGTTTGTTTTTACTCCACCTTCAAATTGCCGTGCTTTTTGTGGTTCAAAAACATCAATAGTTCCGTCAGGATTTACAATTGGATTTACGTTTACAAAACCTGTTTGATAATTAGCAAATACAGATAATTTATTCTTAAATGGTTGGTATAAGATTCCAGCTGTTGGCGAGAATGTAGTTTTCGTATAATCATCTTCAGCTACAACCTCACTTCCATCTTGTATAAAATGATCTAAACGCAATCCAACATTCACTGTTAACTCTGGAGTTACGTTGATTACATTAGAAGCATATGCTGCAATAGTTTGTGATTTTAAAGTACCTCTAAACGGTTCTAGTTGATTAAAAACTGCATCTAATTCTGCTCTACTTGGCGAATATGTTGCATTAGGAGTAAATGTAGTTGGTATTACTTGTCCATCAGCTGATAAAAAAGCATCAAAATATGGGAAAGCAGAGAAACTGTTTTCAATAAAAGCTCCTACTGGCTCTAAACCAGGAATGCTGTTAAAAAACCCTAATAATTGTGGAAAATTAGAGGTTGAAGTTAATACTGGATTACCGTTTTTATTTCTATTCTTTCTCTTATTATGAATATAATCTACACCCAAAACTACTCTGTTACGTACATCTCCAATTTTAAAATCTCCCGTAAAGTTTTGTTGTAAATTGATACGTGTCTCATTTGCATCTCTTTGGCTGTATACACGTGTAAAAGAGTCTCTTTGTAATAACGCTTGTGATTCAGCTAGCATTGGATTGATTAATGGATCAATTACAGGCTGAATAGCTGGTAAAATTGGTTGCAATTCTGGAATTTGGTAAATCTGTTGTAATTGTAAAATTCCGATAGAACCACCATCAAATTGGTATTGGTAATATCCGTCTGTTTCTGCATAACTACTAGAGAAGATTGTTTGTGATGTCCAATTATCTGAGATTTTATAGTCTGCAATAGCTCTTGCATTAAATGTTAAGTTATCTAAATACACGTCATCAGAAGTAAACGATTTATTTGGATCAACATTTAGCTCATCAACATTCGTAGAAACTAAGGGTAATCCTCTACGTAAGAATAACATCGATGGATTGGTTTGCCTTGTTTGTGTAAACTCTATTCCTGCGGAAATATTAAGCCTATTATTCACTCTGTATGAAAGCGATGGTGCTATAAAATATGTATCTCTAAAACCTGCATCTTGGAAACTATCTTCTGTCAAGTATGATGCGTTCACTCTAAAGAAAGTATTATTACCCGATCCTAATTCTGTGTTATAATCTGCTGAAATTCTATGTAAACCAAAAGATCCAGCTGTATAAGAAGCGGTTCCTCCTGTTCCTTGGTATGGCTTTTTAGTTACAATGTTAATCAAACCACCTAAAGAAGTTTCTGTACTTCCAAATAAGGTAGCTGATGGTCCTTTTATAACTTCGATACGCTCAATGTACGAAGGATCAATGGCACTAAATGTAACTCCTGCTACACCATCAATTAATCTTGGTTGTACGCTAAAACCACGTGTTGAGAAAAACGCAGTTCCATTCCCTGGAGATCTACCAGTAGCTTCCCATAATTTATAAACACCAGTAGCGTTTGCCATAGCTTCATCCAAGTCTGTTACGACTTGAGATTCTAACAAATCTGATGTTATAGTCGTATACACTTGTGTATTTTCTATATCTTTTAAAGGAAGTTTAGATACATAAGCCGTCTTTTTTCTCGAAAACTTATTCTTTCGTGAATCTAAAGTAACAGCTTGTAAAAGCTCATTTCCTTCATACAAAATAATATCTGAAAGATTTACTGGTGCAGTTACAGATATTTCTTTGGTTTTGTAACCAACATAAGAGATTACTAAAACCTTCGCTCCTACTACATTTTCAATTTCGAATTTTCCATCAAAGTCTGTTTGTGTCCCTTTTTGACTTTCTTTCAAATACACATTTACACCGGCTAACGGAGTATTATTATTATCAATAATTCGACCTTGAATAGACTCATTCTGAGCCAGAGCACCTGCTGAGATAAAAAATAGCATTAATGTTGCGAATACAATTTTCATTTTAATTTAGATTAAATAAATATTATAATTTTCAACAAAAATATTTCACAAAACTTTAATAACAAAGTTTATTTAGATTAAATTTAAATAAAGAGTATTAAGAAGGTAAATTCAAATTAGTAACGCACTATATATGAAGGTTTTTTAACTAAAAAAACTTAAATCTTACTTTACTTTTAAAAAAGACTCTCTTTCCAGGATGAGTCAATAAGAGTTTATCTTTTTCTACTAGACAGATTTTTAATGATGTATCTCTACTCAAAAACCTAAATAATTTTCATAATCCTATTTTTAAGGGTTATTTATTAACATATTCACAAAACTTACTAAAAAAAGATACCTGCACGTGTAGTGTAAAACTATAATTTGTAGGTTTGCAGTAATGATTGCACAAAATAAAACATACACAATATTACCCGAGGTTCGCTTCCGACGCCGCCGCTGCTAATTCTACTAGCTAGTAACACTTTAGTATTTACATTGTTTTATTTATCATTTCTTGAATCATTTTATATCCATAGCATTTTATCAAAGTTGCGTTATTTTAACAAATAACAATCTTCCCGTACGCCGCTATTTTATTCGCCGCCCGTAAGGGTGCACTTCTATTTTGGGAACTTAGGCGAGTCCGGTTCTTTTTTCCAGATACATCAAATCAACATTTTAATCATTTTTTACTAAAACACCATGGAAATTGTCATTGCAAACAATTCACATCGCGTTTACGCTGAAACTATTTGTGAAACTATTTTACAAGCTGCTCAAGTAAGAGGAACAGGAATTGCAAAGCGAAAGCCAGCATACGTGATCTCAAAGATGGAGAAAGGAAATGCTGTCATTGCATTAGATGGCGAAAAATTTGTAGGCTTTTGCTATATCGAAGCTTGGAGTCACGGAAAATTTGTCGCAAACTCTGGACTGATTGTACATCCTGACTACAGAGGAAAAGGCATTGCCAAACAAATCAAGAAGAAAATTTTTGAACACTCTAGAACCAAATTTCCCAATGCAAAAGTATTTAGTATCACCACAGGATTAGCCGTGATGAAACTCAATAGTGAATTGGGTTATAAGCCAGTTACATTTTCAGAACTTACCGAAGATCAATCCTTTTGGAATGGTTGCCAAACCTGCAAAAACTTTGATGTATTAAAACGTACAAATCAAAAAATGTGCTTGTGTACAGGCATGTTGTACGATCCAAATTCTAACGAAGCAAAACAAAAAACGAAAGTAAAAGAGAAGGTTTTTAAAAGATTGAAAAGTATCAAACAAACCTTATTTCTAAAAAAAGATAAAAAATGAAGACTACAAAGAAATTAGTCCTTGCCTATAGTGGCGGTTTAGATACGTCATATTGCGCCATACATCTCACCAAAGAGAAAAATTTTGAAGTCCATGCAGTAAGTGTAAACACAGGTGGTTTTACTCAAAACGAAATTAACACAATAGAAGAAAATGCTTACAAAATGGGCGTTTCAACTTATAAAAATATTGATGCTGTTAAAACCTTCTATGAAAAGGTAGTGAAATATTTAGTGTTCGGAAATGTCTTAAAAAACAATACGTATCCGCTTTCCGTAAGTGCTGAACGTATCGTACAAGCCATCGAAATTATTGAATACGCAAAAAGTATTGATGCTAAATATATTGCTCATGGAAGTACCGGTGCAGGAAACGATCAAGTACGTTTTGATATGATTTTTCAAACTTTAGCTCCAGATATTGAAATCATTACGCCAATTAGAGATCAAAAATTGACTCGTGAAGAAGAAATTCAATATTTACAAGCAAATGGTGTGGATTTGTCTTGGGAGAAAGCAAAATATTCCATTAACAAAGGGCTTTGGGGAACCAGTGTTGGCGGTGACGAAACCTTGACTTCTAATAAATCATTACCAGAAGAAGCATATCCATCACAACTGCAAAAACAAACAGAAGAAAACGTGCAACTTAGTTTTTTACAAGGAGAATTGGTTGCCGTAAATGGAAAACAAAATGCTCCAGAAATCAATATTGAAATCTTAAATAAACTCGCTTCTGCTTTTGCAATTGGAAGAGATATTCATGTGGGTGATACAATCGTTGGTATTAAAGGGAGGGTTGGATTTGAAGCGGCTGCAGCGATTATTTGTATTAAAGCACATCATTTATTGGAGAAACATACATTGACCAAATGGCAACTGCAACACAAAGAATATCTCTCTAACTTTTATGGAATGCATTTGCATGAAGGGCAATACCTAGATCCTGTAATGCGTGATATTGAAAGCTACCTAAAAAGTAGTCAAACAAAGGTCTCTGGAGATGTTTTCATTACGTTAAAACCATATCATTTCACTCTAGACGGAATTCAATCGAGGCATGACTTAATGAATGCCAAGTTTGGAAGTTACGGAGAAATAAACTCTGGTTGGACAGCTAACGAAGCCAAAGGTTTCATCAAAATCTTGGGCAATCAAAACAAAATATATCAACACATAAACTCAGAAGCATGATAGAGGTCGGAATTATAGGAGGCGCTGGTTATACTGCAGGAGAACTTATTAGGTTATTAGTGCATCATAGCAAAGTCAATATCAATTTTGTATACAGCACTTCCAATGCAGGAAATAAGATCAGCTTTGTACATCAAGATTTGATTGGTACTACAAACATGTCGTTTACAGATACAATCAATGCAAAAGTTGATTTGGTGTTTTTGTGTTTAGGGCATGGAAATTCGAAAGCATTTTTAACAGAAAACAAATTCTCAGCAAAAACTAAAATTATTGATCTGAGTAATGATTTTAGATTGAAAAATGATCAAGAATTTGACAATTTATCTTTTGTCTACGGATTGCCAGAATTGCAAAAAGAAGCGATACAAAAAGCACAAAACATAGCCAATCCGGGTTGCTTTGCGACAGCTTTACAATTGGCATTGCTTCCATTAGCACAGCATGGATTGTTACATAATGATGTCCATATTAATGCAGTAACTGGCGCTACTGGTGCAGGAACTTCGTTATCAAAAACAACACATTTTACGTGGAGAGATAATAACTTTTCCTATTACAAACCTTTTACACATCAGCATTTAGGTGAAATTCATCAAACCATGCAACAATTACAAAACGGTTTTGATGCTGAAATTCACTTTATGCCAAATAGAGGAAACTTTAGTAGAGGTATTTTTGCAACATTATATACAACATTTGAAGGTAGTTTAGAAGAAGCCGAAATACTGTACAATAGTTTCTACAAAGATACCGCATTTACTTTTGTGAGTGACCATCAAGTGCATTTAAAACAAGTAGTGAATACCAATAAATGCCTCTTACACCTACACAAACACGAAAACAAATTATTAATCACAAGTAGTATTGACAATCTATTAAAAGGTGCTTCTGGTCAGGCAATTCAAAATATGAATCTGATGTTTGGTTTTGAAGAAGCTGAAGGATTACAACTAAAAGCTACCTTTTTTTAACAACAAAATATCATGAGTTTATTCAACGTATATCCATTATTCAATATCACACCCGTTACTGCAAAAGATGTATATGTATACGATCAAAACAATACAAAATATCTTGATTTGTACGGTGGACATGCTGTGATTTCTATTGGACATTCACATCCAACATACGTAACAGCTATTTCAAATCAGTTACGGAAAATTGGGTTTTATAGTAATTCGATTCAAAATCCACTTCAAGAAAAGTTAGCTTACAAATTAACAAGTTTGTCAAACTGTGAAGGCTATGAACTGTTTTTGTGTAATTCTGGTGCTGAAGCCAATGAAAATGCGCTAAAACTTGCATCTTTTCACACACAAAAAACAAACGTCTTGGCTTTTAAAAAAGCGTTTCATGGAAGAACTTCAGCAGCAGTTGCAGCTACAGATAACACAAGAATTGTAGCTCCTATAAATGCACAACAAAAAGTAGATTTTGTCGATTTGGGAGATTTAGAAACTGTCGAAAATGTATTGAAGCAAGATAAAACTTGTGCCGTCATTATTGAATGTATTCAAGGTGTTGGCGGCTTGGATGAAAGTACCACCGCATTTTACCAAGGACTCGACATTCTATGCAAACAATATAACACACTGTTGATTGCGGATGAAGTTCAAGCTGGTTTTGGTAGAACAGGTGATTTCTTTTCGTTTCAAAAACATCTTATTACGCCAGATATAATTTCAATGGCAAAAGGTATGGGTAATGGTTTTCCAATTGGTGGTATTTTGATTCACCCAAAAATTAAAGCTTCTCATGGCTTATTGGGCACAACATTTGGCGGAAATCATTTAGCTTGCAGTGCTTCATTAGCTGTTTTAGAGGTGATAGAAACACAAGGTTTAATGCAAAATGCTACAGCAATTTCTGAGTACTTTCTAGCGGAAGCTTCCAAAATATCAAAAATTAAAAACACAAAAGGAAGAGGATTAATGCTAGGCTTGGAATTTGATTTCCCTGTTTCCGAAATCCGGAAAACCTTAATTCATAAGCATCACATTTTTACGGGAAGTGCCGCCAATCCGAATGTATTGCGAATACTTCCACCATTAACCATTACGAAACAACACATCAATATGTTTTTTGAAGCATTACAAAAATTAATAGCATGAAACAATACACAACAATTTACGACATAGAAAATATCTCGAATGCGATTCAAGAAGCAATTGCGTTAAAAGAAAATCCATTTGCTCATACTCATTTAGGAAATAACAAAACATTGGTTATGCTCTTTTTCAATGCAAGTTTACGAACCCGTTTAAGCACAGAAAAAGCAGCTAAAAACTTAGGAATGAATGTCATGATTTTAAACGTAAATGACGCTTGGAATTTAGAATTTGAAGAAGGTGTCATCATGAATTTGAATGCTTCTGAACATGTCAAAGAAGCGGCGCAAGTCATTTCACAATACGCAGATATCATTGCTATTAGAGCTTTTCCAAGTTTACAAGACAAAGAAAAAGATATTTCCGAATGGATACTAAACAGTTTTATCAACTATGCGTCTGTCCCAATTGTCAATATGGAAAGTGCTACTATGCATCCGTTACAAGCTTTAGCAGATGCCATTACAATTGAAGAATTGAAAATAAAATCGAAACCTAAAGTCGTATTGTCATGGGCACCTCATCCAAAAGCCTTACCACAAGCTGTGGCAAATTCGTTTGTAACCATGATGCAAGAGTTAGATATCAATTTTAGTATTACACATCCGAGAGGATATGAATTAAGCGAAGACATCACTAAAAATGTTCCGATTAATTACAATCAAGAAGAAGCTTTACAAAATGCTGATTTTGTATATGTAAAAAATTGGAGCAGTTATACAGATTATGGTAAAGTTTCACCTGTTGAGGAAGATTGGATGCTCACCAAGAAAAAGTTAAACACAGGAAAGTTCATGCATTGTTTACCCGTACGAAGAAATGTTATCGTAGAAGATGCCGTATTGGATAGTGAGAATTCTGTAGTAATTCAGCAAGCACATAACAGAGTGTTTTCGGCACAAATTGTATTGAAGAAAATTTTAGAAAACTTGCAGACATGAAAACAGTAAAAATTGTGAAAATCGGCGGGCATATCATTAATAATGAAGCTGCTTTAGATCTATTTTTAGATGACTTTGCAAAGTTAGCTTCGCCAAAAATCTTAGTGCATGGTGGCGGAAAATCAGCTACAGAACTCGCACAACAAATGCATGTTGAAGTCCAAATGAACAATGGTAGACGAATTACAAATGCAGATACTTTAGACATCATTACAATGGTTTATGCTGGAAAAATCAACAAGACAATTGTTGCCAAACTACAAACAAAAAACACAAATGCTATTGGGTTTTCAGGTGCTGATGGCAATAGTATTATAGCTAAAAAACGCCCAATAACCACTATTGATTATGGTTTTGTGGGCGATATCCAAAAAGTAAATATCGATACCCTACAACTACTACTCGATCAAAATATCACGCCTATATTTTGTGCCATTACACATGACGAAAATGGGCAATTGTTAAATACGAACGCAGATACTGTTGCTTCTGAATTGGCTATAGCTTTCGCGAATGAATACAATACTGAATTATATTATTGTTTTGAAAAAAATGGCGTACTGAAAGATGTTCATGATGACGAGTCTGTAATAGAAACTATTGATTCCGAAAACTATCCATCATTACTAGAAAAAAAGGTCATTTCGGATGGAATGTTGCCAAAACTCACCAATTGTTTTCATGCAATTCATCATAAAGTAGCGAAAGTTCACATTGGGAAATCTGCAATTCTTTTACATAAAAAACTAAAACACACAACAATTCAAAAATGAATCACACAGAATTAACATATAGAGCAATTATATTGCTTAAAAAGCTCATTGAAACACCATCATTTTCTTCAGAAGAAGGAGATACAGCAATACATATAGAAAATTGGTTTCAAGAACATGAGATTCCTTTTAAAAGAACAAAAAATAATATTTGGGCAACAAATTTACATTTTGATGAATGCAAACCAACATTGCTATTAAATTCGCATCACGACACCGTAAAACCAAATAATGGTTATACCAAAAATCCGTTTGAAGCCATTGAAGAAGATGGAAAATTGTATGGTTTGGGAAGTAATGATGCTGGCGGTTGCTTGGTTTCATTGATCGCAACATTCACGTACTTTTATAAACAACCAAACTTACACTACAATCTCCTGATAGTTGCTTCCGCAGAAGAAGAAAGCAGCTGCGAAAATGGTTTGAATAGTATGTTATCCATTATTCCAAAAATTGATGTTGCCATTGTCGGCGAACCTACATTGATGCAATTAGCCATCGCTGAAAAAGGGTTGTTAGTGTTTGATGCTACCGTTACTGGAACGCCAAGTCATGCTGCACATCCAAATACAGACAATGCTATTTATAACACCATTGAGGTTTTACAATGGTTTCAGGAATTCACCTTTAAGAAATCGTCTTCGGTTTTGGGTGATGTAAAAATGACCGTTACACAGATCAATGCAGGAAAACAACACAATGCTGTTCCTGCCAATGTAAATTTGGTCATCGACGTACGTGTCAATGATGCATACACCAACAAAGAGGTTGTTGAAATTTTACAAAAAGAAGCGCCTTGTTCTGAAATCATTCCGAGAAGTCTACGATTAAACTCCTCCTCTATTCCAAAGGAACACGCATTGGTTCAAGCTGGTATTACCTTGGGTAGAAAAACGTATGGTTCTCCTACGCTATCCGATCAAGCAGTTTTGTCCTGTCCTTCGTTAAAATTAGGTCCTGGCGACAGTACACGTTCGCACACAGCCGACGAATTTATCTATTTAAAAGAAATAGAAGAAGGCATTGAAATTTACATTGAATTATTAGAGAAAATATTATAAAAATATATTCCTGTATGCATCTCGACTGCGCTCGATGTGACATAAAGGAATAACAAAAGAGAAAACAGATGAAACTTTGGGATAAAGGAATTAGCATCGATAAGAAGATAGAAACATTTACGGTTGGGAATGATAGAGAAATTGACATGCATATTGCAAAATATGATGTATTGGCTTCCTTGGCTCATGCTAAAATGTTACATAAAATAAATATCATTACTGTTGAAGAATTAAAGCAACTTACGGAAGGATTGGAAACCTTATTAGATCAAATACACAATCACACGTTCGTTATAGAAGCACAATTTGAAGATGTACATTCTAAAATTGAATACGAACTTACAAAAGCGTATGGTGATGTTGGAAAAAAGATTCATACAGCGCGTTCTAGGAATGATCAGGTGTTGGTGGCTTTGCAATTATTTTATAAGGACAATATCAACTTCATTCTGGAGCAGACACAGGTATTATTTGAGACACTTTTGCAATTGGCAGAAACACATAAAGAATCATTGTTGCCAGGTTATACACATTTGCAAGTTGCTATGCCTTCTTCGTTTGGCCTGTGGTTTTCTGCGTATGCAGAATTGTTAATTGATGATGTGTATGTATTACAAGCTGCTTTAAAAACTGTTGATCAAAATCCACTAGGTTCTGCGGCAGGATACGGAAGTTCATTTCCAATTGATAGAGCGTTTACAACTAAAGAATTAGGCTTTAAAACTTTAAAACACAATGTCGTTGCTGCACAGATGAGCAGAGGAAAAAGCGAACGAACCGTTTCTATGGCACTCGGAAGTTTGAGTAACACTTTAGCTCGATTTTCAATGGATATTTGCTTGTATATGAGCCAGAATTTTGATTTCATTTCGTTTCCAGATGCCTTGACGACAGGAAGTAGTATCATGCCACACAAAAAGAATCCTGATGTTTTTGAACTCGTACGAGGAAAATGCAATAAGGTGCAAGCATTGTATGCAGAAATGGTACTACTTACCAATAATTTACCAAGCGGTTATCACAGAGATTTTCAATTGTTAAAAGCACCTATGATCTCGGCATTTACAGATGTAAAAAGTGTGTTGGAAATTTTCAATCATTCCATTCAACAAATTCAAGTAAAAAAGATTGATTTCAACGAAGAAAAATACAAATATCTTTCTACTGTTGATAGCATCAATAATTTAGTAATGGATGGAGTTTCCTTTAGAGAAGCATATCAAAAAATAGGCAAGCAAGTAGAAAAAGGGACATATACAGCAGAAATTTCAAAAAAACATACACATATTGGAAGTATTCATAATTTAAGTTTAGATCATATTAGAAGAAAGTTTTCGTTTTAAAAAAGATGTCAATTTACTTTCTATTATTATTCTATATAAACTTTCTTTATGGCTAGATTATATGCTAACAATAAAAATATTGTTAGCATCAATAACTATACTTTGCGAATTATATTGATTTTTAAAGAAAAATATAGATGCGTCTCAAAATACATACTAATCCTAGTATTTTTTAGAATCTTGTAATAAATTTAACGCAACTATGTTGCGTTAATAAATTATCGTTAATTTTGTAATTTAAAACAGAATTTGATGGACAAGGAACAAATAGAATTATTAGGTGACAATCATATTCCTTCAAGTGTAGAAACACCTTTACGACCAGATGCATTTGATAAAACTGACGATGAAAAGATTAAAAATATTGAGGAATATTTTGGATTAATCATGCAAGAGTTAGGGCTCGATCTTACGGATGATAGTTTATCAGGAACTCCCTATCGTGTTGCAAAAATGTATGTAAAAGAATTATTTTATGGCCTAAATCCTGCTAATAAGCCAAAGCTCTCCACTTTTGAAAATAAATATGAATATGGTAAAATGCTTGTAGAGCAAAATATAACTATTGATTCTGCTTGTGAACACAATTTTTTACCAATTGTTGGTAATGTACATGTAGCGTATGTTCCCAAAAAACGAGTGATTGGACTTTCTAAGATCAATCGTTTGGTTGATTATTATGCTCACAGACCTCAAGTCCAAGAGCGATTATCATTGCAAATTCTTAAATATTTAAAACGCGTCCTAGAGACCAAAGATGTTATTGTAATGGTAGTTGCAAAGCATTTGTGTGTGTCATCAAGAGGAATTAAAGATAAAAATAGCTTTACGACGACTCTTGAATATGGAGGCTCTTTTGAAAACGATAAAAAACGACAAGAATTTATAGATATTGTTACTAAAACCACTCTTTAAAATCACTGTAAACAATTGAATTGAAAACTATTGCACACATAAAAAATCATTTGTCAGCACAAAAAATCAGTTTCATTCTAGGGCTATTTTTTTTCTTTTCATGCAGTGAAAAATCAAAAAAAACAAAAACGATCACTGTAGACTATGATAAAGTAGATACTTTTTTTGGTGCTGATGTTTCCCAAATACTTTTTGATCACTTATACATTGTGTTGGATAGTGTTTCGTATGCAAAATTAACCCAAAATACATTCTTTAAAGATACCTATGTTGCTATCGACAAAGGCTTTCCTAATTTTGAAACTATTGACGAAAAGACAGCATCTTGCTATGCAAGAGGTCACAAACATTATATAGAAATTTTAGGTCCTAATAATCAATATCAAGAACCCGTTGGAAAAAGCGGTATTGGCTTTTCTCTTTACAATAAAGGAGAACATTTTCATTTAGGAGTGAAACCCAAATTAAAAAAAAATGAAACTACATATTTGAGCATTTCTGAAACTGTAGATGTACCTTTAGATCAACATGAAATCACTTGGTTTAAAGCTTTTTATTCTCCTAGTAAAAATACAAATCTCAATACTTGGTACGCCTTTTACAACCCTACTTTTTTAGACAGTCTCCATCAGTTAAAACATCAAGGTTATACTCGAGAAGCTTTTTTACAGAAATCCTACAAAAAAGAATGTCTTTTTAAAGATATAAAAAGGATTTCTATGGATTGTACTATTGATGATTATAATAGAATAGCACAAGAAATGCGGTATTTAGGATGCAACTTATTAAACGTAGAAAACAAAGTTCTGACAATTGCTAGTGGCGACGTACTTATACGTATTCGTCCTTCAGAAACTATTGAATATAGTAGAATTACAGAGATACAGTGTAGATTAAATGCACTGGATAATAGCGTCATACAACTAGGAAACCTAACCATTACAAATAAAGGTAAAGAATCGCTGTGGAACTTTGACAATTTAAATAAAACTATCAATTAAAAATTAATAACCATAAAACTCCAAGAAATGAAAACATTACAATTATCTATAACTATGCTTTTATTAGTTGTTGTAATAATCTCCTGTAAAGGTGAAAAGAAAGAAACAACAACAAAAGATGCAGAAAAAACAGAAGAGAAAAAAACGACTGAGCCTGAAAAAATAAAAATAACTCTTGAAAAGTTAGAAGGTTCTCCAACGTATGCTGATGCTGTTTTAGCTATGGATGCGCCAGCTGACACTAAAATTACCAATGTAGGAGAAATAGATTTTAATTTTACGATGAATAACTATGAACTTGGAAAGCAAACTGAAGGACCAAATGCTACATTATTAGCAAATTCTGGCAAAGGACAGCATATTCATTTTATACTTAACAATCAGCCATACTCTGCACATTATACACCTACTTTCAAAAAAGAAATTCCAGAAGGTGTACATCATTTAGTTGCTTTTTTAAGTCGTTCTTATCATGAATCTGTGAAGAATGAAAATTCTGTAGTTGTTAAGAAATTAGAAGTTGGTGAAAACCCACAAGATACATATGGTTTAGACATGAACGCACCAACATTAATTTACAGTCGCCCAAAAGGAACTTATAAAGGGAAAGATACCGAAAACTTATTATTAGACTTTTTTGTTTTGAATACAAAACTTTCTGAAACTGGTCATAAAGTGAGAGCAACCATTAACGGTGAAACATTTATAATTACAGAATGGGCTCCACATATTGTAAAAGGTTTACCAATGGGAAAAGTTACCATACAATTGGAATTACTGGACGAAAATGGAAAATTAATTCCTGGACCATTTAATAATGTGACTAGAACTGTTACGCTTGCAAAATAAGTGAGTTTATAAAAAACTGAATCCCATGTTTACAAGAAAAGCTTGTAGTTTGACAAACTACAAGCTTTCATTTTACAACTGATAATAAATTAAAAATAATGTCTTAGTTTACATTTTCTATTTGTTGTAGCTTATTCATTTTTTCGATTAAATCGCCTTGAATAGCAACTATAGCAGATTTTGGAATATTGTCTTGATCAAATGGCCATGTGCTTGTAGGATGTTTTTTATCTTTTGTTTGTTCTCCAGGATGCTGTACACTTAAAAATAAGGTTTTTCCATCAGGCGAAAACCAAGGTCCTGTCAATTCTGCATCTATTGGTGCAGATGCTACACGAATTACTTTCCCTGCGTCTTTACCGTATCTTGGAATTACGAATAAACTATTATTTTTAAATGCCATATACGGTTTATCTTTTTTATTCATGGCACTTCCTGACATATCAGATGTTATCCACAAATTTCCAGACATATCAAATGCCAAATTATCTGGGCAAGAAAATCCATTTTCTTCTCCTCCTGCTATAAACGTAGAAGCTTTGAATGTTAACGAATCATATTTTCCACCAGTTTCCTCAATTTTAAGAATAGAACCATGAAAATCGTTTTTCCATTTATTATTCGTTAAAGACACAAAAACATTTCCACTCACTGGATCTATTTCTATATCTTCTGGACGATTCAATTCTGTAGCGCCTAATATTTTTGCTGCTTCTCTAGCTCTTATTAAAACTTCTGTTTGATTTTTAAAGGCTGTTTTTAATAAAGGCTGTTTTTCCCAATCTAATGCTAACCATTTTCCGTTTTCAGTATCTGCTACATACAGCGTACCCTCTTTCAAAGAACTAGGCTTCGAGGAAATAAATTTATACAAATACTCATTATTTTTATCATCTCCACTATACGCAACTACACGCTTGTCTGCTAATTCGTAAAGCGTACAACATTCATGCGCAAATCTTCCTAAAGCTATATGTTTTTGTGCAGAACCATCTATTGGATTAATTTCTACAACCCAACCATAATGCTCAGGGGAGTAATTATAATACTTTTCCCAGCCATATCGACTCGCTACTCTTGAAGGCTTGTTATTTTTATCATATTTGATTTCTCCAAAACAGTTATCATAATTTTCTTCGCAAGTCAAAAATGTCTTCCAAGGAGTAATGCCTCCTGAACAATTACTATTTGTTCCTATAACGGTTGTTTTTCCTGCTATTGGAGTATCCCAATTTAACTTTATGGGCGTTTGTGCTGTAATTCTTTTGTTATGAGGATCATTTTTAACTACATTCCATTTTCCATTTTCTTCCTTTATTCGGACTATAGTACCACCGACACAATACATTTCTTTATCTACCTGTTCCTTTGTTTTTGGTGCATTGGGTTTTCTATAATTATATCCTGAAACAAAAAGTGGATTTATATATTCATGATTCACCCAAAGCAATCCATCTTTTGGATTTTTTTCATCAAAGGGAATAAAACAAGTAAAGTCATTGTTATCTCCAAAAGTTTCTTCTTTACTAATTTCATCACCATACTTTGCTATAATGTCATAATTTAAACCATTAGCAAGCAACAAATCATCTTTATGAGAGGGTTGGATTGCTTCCAAAGCAACATCTTTTAATTTTTTTAATACAGCTTCTGAAGTATCTTTAAATTCTGGAGCTGGTTTAGTCGTATTACCACAACTGATTAAAAATTGAGGCATAACCAAAGCTCCTAAACTAGTTTTTCCTAAGAAGGAAATGAATTCTTTGCGACTATATTCCATATTTTTAATTTAAGTAATGTTCTTTCAAACATGTCAGACTAGAATAGATTTTTTCGAAAACTTTTTTTAAATCAGTAATAAATTTTGTGACTAATCTTAATTGATCTTGGTGAAAAATTACTTAATTCTATATTGTAACTTTTTATTTTTTTTGGTCAAATTTAATTCATTCTCTGAACAGGCCAATTATCCTGATATCCATTTTCCCATTGCTGAGTTGCTAACTCTTCATCGGTTGATAAACAAGAATTTAAATCAGATCTAATTAGGGCTTCATTCATATCTTTCCCTATAAAGACAATTTCATTTTTTCGGTCGCCAAAAGTAACATCCCAATCACTTTCAATTTCTTTTTGATTATGAATAAAAGGTCCATATTGGAAACGTTCTTCAAAAGGCATACTAGCCCACCAAACGCCTGCATTATCAGTTCGTAAAGAACCGCCTGCTTGGCCCCATATCAAAGCTTGATTTGGTCTGGATGCTATCCAAAACAAACCTTTGCTTCTAATAATAGTATTTGGAAATTTTTGCGCTGCATATTTCATAAAACGAGCAGGATCAAACGGTTTTTTACTTCGATAGACAAACGAACTAATTCCATATTCTTCTGTTTCTGGCGTGTGCTCTTCTTTGTTCAATTCTTCAATCCATCCTGCACTTTGTTCCGCCTCTTCAAAGTTAAATAAGCCAGTATGAAGTATTTCTTTTGGGTCAATTTTACTGAATGAAGATTCTATGATTTTAGCAGTTGGGTTTAATTTATGAATCATCGCACGTAAAACTCCTAAGTGTTCTTTTTGTACTAAATCTGTTTTATTCAGAATAATGACATTGGCAAATTCAATTTGATCAGTAAGCAAATTTACGATGGTTCGATAATCTCCTTCCATATCTGTCAAATCTCTATCCATTAAGGTTTCTGGACTTCCAAAATCTTTAAAAAAGTTAAAAGCATCCACAACAGTAACCATCGTATCTACATAACTAAAACGAGATAAATCGATACCATTTGCTTCATCCACAAAAGAAAAGGTTTGCGCAACTGGAATAGGTTCACTGATTCCAGTACTTTCAATCAATAAATAATCAAATTTATTCTCTTTTGCCAATCGCTCTACTTCTACCATCAAATCTTCTCGTAGTGTACAACAAATACAACCATTGCTCATTTCTACAAGTTTTTCTTCAGTACGAGACAAGGTATTTTCACTTTTAACTAGTTCTGCATCTACATTTACTTCACTCATATCATTCACAATGACAGCTACTTTCAATCCTTGTTTATTATGAAGAACATGGTTGAGTAAGGTAGTTTTTCCTGCTCCTAAAAAACCACTTAATACAGTTACTGGAAGTTTTTGATCGATCATTTTTCTAATTTTTTATTATCACTAATTCTCTTGGTATGCCGTTTTATACGACTAATGCAACTTGGTTGCAAAAATATGAAAGATTTTTTTATTGCAGCTTAGTTTCAATAAAAAACCGCCTTCAAGTTTGAAAGCGGTTTGATTTTAAAAAATTATACCAATTGTTGGTTAAATAGAATTGACAAATGTTTTTTTTCTTGAACTCACATTAATTAAGTTTTAAAAGTTTAAATTCGGCATTTTTATTCAAAATAATAAAATGAGTTTTATCGTTTATTGTAATTTTCTGAATGGCTTTGGCTTCGGAATTATTGAAATAACTAGTATCTTTTACATATTGATAGACTCCTTTATCATTCCCTAATAATAAATAGCCTTTAGAAGCATCATAACGAATAGTTTCTACCTCAGCATCATAGATATTTCCAACACCTAAAATATCCATATAACCGTCGTTATTAAAATCGTGAGTGGTACTACTTAAGGTTGGTCCAAACTGTGCATGACTTGGTAATATTTGAATGTCAAATTTTCCTTCTCCATTATTTTTTAACATAAACGATTTAAAATTTTCCACTTCAAAATGTGTTGCATTTGCTAAGTTTTCTTGCCCATATATTTCAGATAATGTAGAAGCAGCAAACTCTTTATAGGTTTTTATTTTACTATTTAAAATTGGAGTCTGTTCAGTAGAACATTGTTTTCCACGTACTGGAAGTAACTCACCTGTTTTAGAAACTTTACTCAACGCCATATCATAAGAAGCATTTTGATCAAAATTTCCAGCATAGATATGTAATGGTTTTTCTTCTGTTGGATGAAATTTATTATTCGTTCCCCAATTTCCTATGATATAATCTTGATCGCCATCGTTGTCCATATCACTAGCTGTAATAGATTGATACCAACCACTCGTGTTTTTGAGTTCGGAAAGGTTCTTTTTACTAAATTTCCCATTCGTATTTTCAAAAATAGTTACTGGCATCCATTCACCAACGAGAAGCAAATCCAAATCGCCATCTGCATCATAATCCGAGAATACAGCATCATTTACAAGTCGCAATTCAGAAAGTATTTCTTCATTGGTATTAACAAACGTTCCGTTATCATTTTTTAATATATATGACGTTTCTGCTAGCGGATATTTTCCATGCTTGGTGCTTCCTCCAATAAAAATATCAATATCGCCATCATTGTCATAATCTGCTGCTGCAATCGCCTTTGTATTAGAGTAAAGTTTTGGCAAACGATTGGATTTTGTATAGTTTCCATTTCCATCATTTATGTACAAACGATCTTGTAAAAGCGGACTATTTTCCTGATGTTCATAACCTCCCGATGTTATGTACAAATCCAAATCTTTATCGTTATCAACATCTATGAATTGTGCATTTGTATCTTCAAAATTTTTGTCTGCTTCAAATGTTTTTTGACTTTTCTCCGTAAATGTTCCATCATTTTTTTGAACGAATAACTTTCCTGAAACATCTTTTGCATTTCCCACAAAGAAATCATCTAAACCATCATTATTAACATCAGCTACAGCTAAAGGTCTTCCTTTTTCAGATTGCTTTTGCGGTAACAATACTTGCAAATCAAAATCGTTAAAGTCATTTTCCTTTTGAACGTAATAAATTCCTAAGTCTTTTGGTTCAATTGTTTCAAACAAAGTCATAGCTTTTGAGTGTTGCCCATTTTCATGGGTCGCATCCTTATAATTTAGCGCAATGTTTTTGTCAACTGAAACATTAGAAAGCAATTGTTTTTTACCGTCTTGCCACCATACTTTTACACTATCAACTTTTGTAAGTTCACCTAAACCAAAATGCAATGTATTTGTTACCGAAGATTGATAACCTCTACTTAGTTCCAAAGTTTTGGATCGTTGCAATCCGTTTGCATATACATGCACTGTAGTTCCAATACCATTGATGTTTTGCGGAGTTCCCACAAATGAAAATGTAATGGAGTTTGCCTCAGAATAATTTTTGTACACCTGCGCTTCTGCATCTTGATTATTGGTTACCAAATCTAAATCGCCATCGTTATCCAAATCAACATACACAGCGCCGCTAGAATTTATTTTTGTTATAAATCCCCAATCTTTAGTTTTATTCGCAAACGTTAAGTCTTTATTATTTTGAAAAATATAATTGCTCAACGTATTTGAAGGCATCATATTGATTGCTTCTTCTAAGGATACTTTTTTTCGATTTTGAATATTCGTCTTCATTTTATTTCGAAAATCCTGATTGGACAGATCGTGCTCAATTCCATTGGTTACAAACACATCATTATATCCATCATTATCAAAATCGGCAATCAAAGGCGCCCAACTCCAATCTGTTTTGGCAATACCTGACAATTGCCCGATTTCACTATACGTTCCATCTCCGTTATTGAGTTGCAACATATTAGACATGTATTGATGATGATATCCTGCTTTTACAACTGCTTGAAAGTTTTCTGTACTCATGGCAGCCATGTTTTCTTTGCTTCTTACATGATCTTCCGAGAGCATATCTAATACAATCAAATCGGGTTGTAAATCGTTATTGATATCTGCAAAATCCGATCCCATACTATTGGCAGAAATGTGTTTGAAACGTTCTAGAATTTCGTCTTTAAAAGTCCCGTCACCTTGGTTAATGTATAAAAAATCAGGTTCTAAAAAGTCATTTGCCACATATATATCTGGAAGATTATCATTGTTAAAATCTCCAATAGAAGCGCTTAATCCCCAAGCTTTGTTTTCAACACCTGCAGCTCTTGTTACATTTGTAAAACGTTTTCCATCATTTCTAAATAGTTGATCGGAATTGAACGGTTCTTTGCGTTGCTGAATTCGCGGGTCAATATTGGTATTGTTCTGAAAGTCAAAACGATGATTTACCAAATACATATCCAAATCTCCATCAGCATCATAATCGAAGAAATAAGCTTGTGTAGAAAATCCAAAATGATCTAAACCATAAGCCGCTGCACTTTCTTTAAACGTATTGTCTTTTTGATTGATGAATAATTTGTTCTTTCGAAGATTGTGATTTTTTAATGATCCTGATTTGCATACATAAATATCTAGCCAACCATCATTATTTATATCAATCATACTTACACCAGTTGTCCAACCATTTTCATCAGAAACTCCCGCTTTTTTTGTAATGTCTTCAAACCTAAAATCGCCTTTATTCAAATACAACGCATTGCTTCCTTGATTCGAAGAAAAGTACAAATCTTCCAATCCGTCATTGTTAATATCGCCAACAGCAATTCCGCCACCATTGTAGATATAAGAATAGTTTAAGAAATTAAAATAGAGGTTTTCTTGCACTTCATTTTTGAAATGAATATTTGTATGTTCATTATCGATCACACTAAATAATGTATCACTTTTTTCTGGTGTTTTTTTGGCACAACCAACACCAAAAAGAACAAGTAATACGTAGAAGATTTTATGTTGTTTAAAAAATTTCATTTCAGAAGTTTTATGCTAAGTTCCAATCTAAAGTTTTATAATGCTTGGCTAAGTAATTTTTAACAATGGCAATATCATCTTTTGCTGTTAAATCAGGAACATGTTCCGAGAATGGAATGCCTACAACAGTATTTGGATGTTCTTTAATCATGTTTAGCAAAGCCGTCGGCAATTCTTTTTCGTTTCTGGTAACATGTATTGGACAGTTTTTGAGATATTTTAGAAAGGTGGAACCTTTGAATTTAAAGATATTCATACTCACTCGCAATACGCCAGAAGCATCTTTATAACCATCAACTGCTGCCAATTCAGGTTTTTCAATAATGTCTACTAATTGATTTTCAGGATTCAATTTAGCCAATGCAAAATGTGCAACTCGTTTTGTAGAAAACTCCAAAGCATCTCTATTGTATGCTATAAAAGCATGATCGCTCGTCGTTTTTCGTAAAGCTAAAAATGCCTCAGTAGTATATAAATTGTCACTATTGCAAACCGTATAAGAATAAGTATTCAATGCTGGATATTGCATCACTGCTTGATATACAGCATCAGCCGTACCAAAAGGTTTGGTTCTTTCTTTCGGAATATGTTGTGTTGCAAAAGAAACATTGAGTCCATGAAAATCATTGTTTTTTTCTTTACTTCCATAGAACTTTTTAAACAGTTCACTTTGTTTTCCAACAACTATATAGATGTTTTTGTAGCCAGCTTGTTTTGCATTGTACAACAAATAATCCAGTATTGGTCTTCCATCAGGAGTTAGGCTGATAAGGCTTTTACTGCGTTGATTGGCTTCTGCAATTTCTTGCACACTTAAGTTATTACCTGTAGTTTGCTTTTTCATTCGTGAAGAAGCGCCACCTGCTAATATGATTAAGTTTGTATGCATGTTTCTGCTAATTATATGCTATTCTGGCACCTATATCAATAGATACTAAATACGCATCAACAGCTCCTGCTTGTTTGATGCTATCAATTATTTGTTGTTCTTTTCCTTCTGGAGCTATGGCTACTATGCTTCCTCCTTTTCCAGATCCTACTATTTTTGTGCCCAACGCTCCTGCATTCATAGCGGCATCAACCATATTGTCTATTCTTGGAACCGTAATGTGTAATAAGTCTCTCAATATTTCATGATGTTGATACATCAAATCACCTATTGTTTTATAATTGAGTACTTCTTTTTGAAATTCAACCAATGCTTTTTGCGTAATCAAATAATTTAAAACAGCGGCACGGAAATACGGCTGTAATGTTGTGGCTAAATAATTTTCATAGGTTTCTAAATTACTTTTTTGAACATTTCGTATGTCAAAATAGGCATCAAATTCTTTTACTTTTTCAATGGATAGTATCGCGTTTTCTTTTAACTCTTTTAGTGTACCTAAAGTGTCTTTAGGAATGCCTGATTCTCCGATAATCAGTCCAGGTAGTTTTTTAGGAATGGTTTCATAAGCTGAGCTTTCGTCCGTTTCTAAGTAGATAATATTACCCAAACTAATACTATATTGATCCATTTTTCCACCAGATGATTTTTGCTCAACAACTTCTGCTTCATAGGCTATTTGCGCAATAAATTCTTGGGTTATTTTTTGATTACATCCAAATGCTTCTAGCAAAAATTGTGTCCAAGCTACGACAACTGCCGAAGAACTCGAAAGTCCCGCGTTTATGGGAATTGTTCCTGTAATGGTAATATCGAATCCTTTATTTGGAATACAGTCATACTTTTGTAACACTTTTAAAACTGCCAAAAAGTGATCTCCAATGACATTTGTATTTTCTGTCACCACATCAATTTGCAGCATTCTTTTTTCATTAATATCTGGTTTAGATATATTGAAAAATTCTGAATTGTTTTCTACTGCTACTAATCGTATGGATTTATCAATGGCACATGCAATGACTGGTAAACCTAAATAGTCTTGATGATCGCCAAAAAGACAAGTTCTTCCAGGAGCTAGTGATACTATTTCCTTCATTAGTATGTATTTTTAATCCAATTGTATGGCGTTCGTTTTACCCACATTCCTCGTGTAAAATCTGGAAAATCCTGTGGAGCTCCATTGTTTTCTATAGAAGCTTCCGAAAGTGGTGTAATAGCACTCCACGCTGCTGCATCATATGCATCTAATGGTGGGGCAATATTTTCTTTGGCAGATTCAACAAAAGCATTTAACACAAAAAAGTCCATTCCGCCATGGCCAGAACCTGCTGCATAATCTCCATATTTTTGCCATAATGGATGATCATATTTTTTAAGCCATTCATCAGCAACATCCCAACGATGTGGTTCTGATTTTCCCTCTATATAGATTCTATTTCCATCTACTTCCCAAAGACCATTGGCACCTTGCACTCTAAATCCTAATGAATACGGTCTTGGTAAATTACAATCATGCGTTACAATAATCGTTTCTCCTTTGGCCGTTTCAATCGTTGTAGTAATGACATCACCTTGCTTGAATTTTACTTTGGCATTCGGATGATCTTCTCCGCCGTGTTTTACAATGTAATTATGAAGTCCAATAGCTTTTGTAGCGTTTGAGGTTAAGGATACAAAACGATTTCCTCTGTTGATATCACACATCGTTGCCACTGGTCCAACACCATGTGTAGGATATACATCTCCATTTCTTAGCACGGAATGTTGTGTACGCCATTTAGATTCTGAGATTCCTTTTTCTCCAAATTCAACACCTTTTCCATACGGTGTTTTTCCATCATTTAGTTTTACAAAGCGTAAATCATGTTGGTAACCGCATCGAAAGTGCACCAATTCACCAAACACATTTTGGCGTACCATATTCAGTACTGCCATGACGTCTCTACGGTAGTTTACATTTTCAAGAATCATTAAATGACTTCCTGTAGCTTCGTGTGTATTTACCAAATCCCAGCATTCTTCTAAGGTATTGGCTGCCGAAACTTCTAAACCTGTGTATTTTCGGGCTTTCATAGCATCTACGGCCATTCTGGTATGCCATAACCAGGGTGTTGATATGATGACAGCATCTACTTCTTTTACGTTTAAAAGATTTTTATAATCATAATCCGATTTGCCAAAGACTTTCGGTTTTTTAAAACCAGCTTCATTAATCTTTTTTAAGGCTATTTCTATTCGTTTTGGATCAATATCACAGATAGCAGTGACTTCAATATCCTTGCGTTGTAAAGCGTTATTTAGATGATTTGTTCCTCTGAGTCCTACACCTATAAAAGCTAGTTTCAGTTTTTGTTTGTCAGCATTTAGTACAGATCCAAAAGCAATATTGGGAACCATAGAAATACCTACTCCAGCAGCGGCTACTTTTTTTATGAAATTTCTTCTCGATTTCATTCTCTTTTTTTGGTTTGGTTAAGATGTCTATAAAACTAGGGAATTAAATGAGAAGTTTGAAATGTTACACAAAAACTACTCTTTTATAAACTTCCTTGTTTCATTACTGTTTTTAGCATACAGCTTTACAAAATATACACCTGCACGTAATTTGTTTACAGCTATTACTTCTAGATTATTATTTTTTGTAAGTACTAATTTTCCATTGACATCAAAAATTTCGATGTTGATTAATGGATGTGTTTCGCTTATAATGTGAATTTCATTTTTCACTGGATTTGGATAGATTTTAACGGTATTAATAGTAGTATCAGAAACACTTAAAGAAATTATACTTATTGTTCTGGTATATGTGTGTTCTTCTCCGCATTTTGTGACTGTAAGCGTAACTGGATAATCACCAACTGCTTGATAATTATGTACTGGATTCTCTTCTGTTGAAGTTGTGTTATCTCCGAAGTTCCATGTTAGATTTTCATATTCATTATCAGAAGTAAATGTTACTTCATTGTTATTAGTGGTATGATCAAAATATGCTGTAAAGTTCCAAGCGTTTAAGTCGTCAAAAACAACTGTTTTAGCAGCCATTTTTATAGCATTAGCAGTAGTGGTAGGCAAAGAAGAATTCCAAGTAATAAGCGTTGGATCTTTTTTGTAAATCATGGTGTAAAATGTACAAGCTGCTGCATACGAACCAGCTAGAGAAGGATGAGAACCATCTCCTGAATATAAATCAACATTTGGCAGATTGGCACGTATATAACGCCAAACAGCTCCAACAGGAGATACTTGCGCATTGTTTTGTTCTGCCATCAAAATATACGTGGCTTTGATTGCGTCATCCATACCTTCGTACGTACACACCCATGGAATAGTTGCACAGTTATTTACATCGCCATTTTCTCGTCCCCATGTCATGTAAAATAAAGGTAATGTACAAGCATTATTTGTACGTATAGCATTAATTAACGTTGCTGCATGCGGATATAATTCGGCTTCCATTTGCGCTTGTCCCCATGAAGTTTCCTGACTCTGAGCTTGCAAAGTGACATAATCCCAATTGTCTGCATTAATTTTATTCATCGTTGTGGTATTGGAAGCATGATTCATTAAGCGATAAGCCCCAGGAGTATTGGAGTCATAAATAAGTGTATTTCCAGTACTATTCGCCATGTTGCTTATCATTGAAGGCAAATTATTAGATGCCGTATAACTGTTTCCTAAGAATAATACCTTTTTAGTGTCTTGTGCAATTAGTATGTAAGAAGATAGAATAAGCGTAAGTAATACTAGTAATTTTTTTGTCATTTGGGTTGTTTTGCTAATAAAACACTTATCTAATCTTTTATCCTACTTATGACTTTAAAATTTAAATTAATTTAGTTCTACGTGAAAATTATCTTCACGCAAGTGATGAATTAAATTTTCCATGGGTCTTCTTACAAAACTGGTTGCTAACAAGCCTTTTTTAGCCAGTTCATTGTTTATAAAATCTCTTCCATGATACGCAATAGAACCTACAAAATGTAATGGGACTTTTTTGAGTTCATCTCGATATTGTAGAATATGATTTTCTATAAATTTTTCCATGCCTTTGGCGAGTAATTTGGCAATGTATGGATGTTCTTCATTTTCAAACATGAATTTTGCAAATTCAGCTAAGTACTTATTTGGTGTCGCAGATTTGTACAATTTGTCAATGACTTTCTTCTCTTTTAAGTTGAAAGCAGCTCCAAAAGATAACCGTAATTCTTCGGGCATTTTTTTATAGTAATAGCCTTGTAGTAATTTTTTACCGAAATAATTCCCACTTCCTTCATCCATCACAATATATCCTAGCGATGGAATTTTTGTATGTGTTTTTTTTCCGTAAAAATCGCAGCAATTTCAACCTGTTCCAAAAAAACCCACGACCGCAGGTTCGTTGGTTGTTGCCCATACAGCAGCCATAATATCTTCTCTTACAATTGATTTAGCGTTTGCAAAGAATGTATTTAAAATATGCGCTACTTTCCCTTGATTTTTCTCAGTTCCACAACCTGCTCCAAAAAAACAAACAAATGTAACTTCATCTTTATATGCAGCTAGTTTTGAATTTTCTGTAATGATTTTTTGGAGTGCTTTTTTTGATAATATGGTAGGATTTAATCCTTTGGTACGGATTCGTAACGGTTGTTTTTCTTTGTTTTCATACAATATCCAATCGCACTTTGTAGAACCGCTGTCTGCTATTAATACCATTTTTTTTAGGTTTAAGAATTTTTTGCTAGTAGATTGTACACAGACATGATTTCTTCAATCATATCAATGCCTTTTTGAAGCACTTTGCTTTTTAAATGAATTTCAGCTACTACAGCAGTTTCATTTTTCGTATCACTTTTAATGTGAAACTTTCCTTCTGGAAAGAACACATGCAATCCATTGGATTCATCTTGTAAATACAAATCGAATTCGCCACTTACCCAATTTAGAAACTTGTCATACCGCTTTAAAGATGAAAACGTGGTTTTTCTGATAAGTTCGTGATACGGATTTGTATATGATATGTTGGTTTCGCTGTCCACTTTTTATTGTTTTAAGCACTTAAGTTTAGTTGCTCGTTTTCAATTTTCCTCAATAGTTTTTTTACACAGTTTTGTCCAGTTTTAAACCCATCTTTTTGAGAACAAGCATTGTTTTTTTGGACTTCACCAGAAGAAAATTTGATATTGTTTTTTATATATACGACAGGCAATCCTTTTTCCGTAACACTTTTAATATGCGCTACTTTTTTTGATGTTTCAGTTTGCTTTATAGAAGAAAATATCAAGCCATCAATAATATTACTTTCCGATAATAATTTGGTATATGCAATTTCTTTTTTGTAGTCGTTACACGATTGATATACCATTATTTTATAGTCATTTTTAGAAGATTCTTCCGTAATTCCTATTAAAGACTCTAAAAAGAATGTGTCTTTTAAATCGGGTAAAATCACGCCTAAAATCAAACTCCTTCTGTTTCGCAATGCAGAAGCAATCACATTGGGTTTATAGTTCAGAGATTTTGCTACTTGATGTACTTTCTCTTTGGTAGCAACACTGATTTCTGGACTATCATTTAACGCTTTTGAAACGGTAGAAACGGACAACTCTAAGATTGTTGCCATATCTTTTAGTGTAACATTTGTATGTTTTTTACTTGAGTTGAACATCTTTTTATTATTTAACAAGATACTTTGCTTCACAATACAGCAAGAGTTTTTGCAAAGCAGCTACGATTACTACTTCTGTATCAGCAAATGGTTCTTTGAGTTGTTTGATATAGTTTTCACATTGACTAAATTCTTCCTTTGTCATTTTTTTGTTTTGAAGCGATGTCTGCAAAGATTTAGAAAGAGCCGCTAGGTTTTGAGATAGCGGTTTTAAAGGCTGTAGTATTGAATTGTTGGAAATTTTCTGGAATGCTTTATGATTTTCAGTCCATTTCGCTAAATATTCATTAATTATAAAAGATGCGTCACTATTTTTATCCTTGAGATATTGTGTTACATTTTTATTAAAAGCAACAGCATCTTTGGCATCTGCAACACAAGCATCTGCAAATAATGTAAATGGAGAAAACGATTTGTATTCTGTTCCACCTTTATTTCGAGAATACACTTTTAAAGGTTCGCAAATGTTTGATAAAGTAATTAATGAAGTGATGTCTTTGCCTTTGGTCATGTTTCGTAAAATGACATCTTTATTACGAATATGTGTGATTCCTAATTCTTCTAATTGTAAACTCACTTTTTGAAGTCTACGCTGCATATTATCGACATCTGTTACTTCTTTTGCAGACCAATAACGTTCTGCAATGGCAGCAGTTCTTGGCCAAATTCTAGAATCTATAGTTAGTGGCGTTACCAATTCGCTCCACATGGTAGTTTCGGCTCCTAAGATTCGTTTGCGTTCTGCTTTTGTCAATACCGCATCACCTATAGGATCTACTGTATAATGATGTTTTACAGAAAGCATTCGGTCAATATAATATCCATTAGAAAGCACCGTGCTGTATCCTTTTTTGGCAGCTTCAATAAGCGTACTACTTTTTAAACCTTCGTGAGTACCTCTCCACGAATGAATTACAGCTGTTTTGGGCATGGTAGGCGTCATGATTTCATCCCAACCCATCAACTTTTTGTCTAGTTTTTTCAATATTTTTTCCAGTCGAATATTAAAAAAGGTTTGTAAATCATGGTTCGTTTTTAGATTGTTCTTCTTCTTAAATGCTGTAATTTCTTTGCTTTCTGTCCAATGCTTTCCTTCGTTTTCGTCACCACCAATGTGGAAGTATTCATCAGGAAATAATGGAGCGATTTCAGTAAAGAGTTTTTCTAGAAAAACATATGTTTCTTCTTTTATTGGATTTAACGTAGGATCAAAAACGCCTGCATATCTTTCGATACTATAGGTATAATTATCCTTACTTCCCAGTTCAGGATATGCAGATAAGAAAGCAGAAGCATGACCTGGCACATCAAATTCTGGGATGACTCTGATTCCTAAATCTGAAGCATATTGTACCACATCTTTTATTTGTGCATGTGTATAATACAATCCGTCTGAAGCTAATTCTTGTAATTTTGGATACGTGTTAGACTCAACTCTGAATCCTTGATCGTCGGTTAAATGCCAATGAAAAACATTGAGTTTTACAGCAGCCATCGCATCCAAATTTCTTTTTATAACTGAGACAGGTTGAAAATGTCTGGCTACATCAATCAATAAACCTCGCCAAACAAATCTTGGCGTATCTTGAATAGTAACTCCGGGAAAGTAATTTTCAGTATTTGAATATGTCGTTAATTGTAATAAGGTTTCTAAAGCTCTTAAAGCACCAACATCCGTTTTTGCTTGTATGAGAACTTCCTTGTTTTTTATGTCTAAATTATAAGATTCGTCTTGATTAATTGTTAAATCTGAAACTGTTTGAAAATCAATTTTAATGGAAGCTGTGTTGTTTTTAGTAGGAAAACCAGTGTTGATAAAGACTCCTGTTCTATCGGCTAATCTTCGTAAAAATTTAGTTGTTGCTTTTTGTACTCTTCCTTTTGAATCGTTTCCAAGAATGGCTACTGTAAGTGCTTCATTGATGCTAAATTTAGAATTATTTTCTTGGATTTCTTGTGGCCAAGGCATTAAGTTATACTTCTCTGACAATGCATGTTGAGAAGCTGCAAATTGACTAAAAAGTCCAATGATTATGATGAGAATAATTCTATTCATTTCTTTAGTTTGATGTATGTTTCTGTGATATGTATGTTAATCCCTGCTTCTTCTATCTTTTCAAATCCAGATTGAATCAACGTGTCTCCCTTGAATTCAACAGTAAAAGAGAATCTATGATTTTTAATAGCTTCAACCGCTGTAAAATTCAAAGTTTCGGTATAGTGTTTTCCTTGTAAAGTATAGGTGCCAGCACCACAGTAAAAATTAGCATTGCTATTGTTTTCTTGATTGAAAAAAGCAAAGTGATTTTTATTGATAATTTTTATAAACGTTGTATTTGTTAAGTCTTTATGTTTGATACTATCGCCTTCAAATGTTTGGGCGGCTATCATTTTCCATGTACCTTCTATACGGGTTTCTAGTGCTTCTTTTTTTGTACAATTGCAAAGAACCAATAGTATTGTAAAAAGAGTAATTCCTCTTTTCATTTTTAAAAATGATAGCGTTTAAAGGCTTCAATAGCTGCATAATCTGCCAATCCTAAATCGTTGTATTTTTTAGCAGTCAATCTATTTCGGTCTTCGGCTCTTACCCAAAATTCTCTGGAGTCGTCACCTTGAAACATCACGCCATCTTTTTGCGATTGATGATAAAAGATTGCATGTCGTTTTTTTAGTATTTGATCAGGACTCATTGGTACTGCCATTTCTATTTCGTATGATTCCCATTCGTGCCATGCACCGCGATACAACCAAACCCAACAATCGTCCATGTAATCATTGCTTTTTAGTTCTTCTAAGGTTATAAAGAGTGCATCTAAACATACTTTATGCGTTCCATGCGGATCGGCTAAATCGCCTGCAGCATATATTTGATGTGGTTTTATGTCATCAATGATATCTTTCATAATTTGGATATCATTTTGAGTTAGGTTTCCTTTTTTAATGGTTCCTGTCTCATAAAATGGAAGGTTTAAGAAATGTACATTCTTATCTTCTAATCCAAGGTATCTCGTTGCGGCTAATGATTCGCTTCTACGGATTGAACCTTTTAATTTTCGCACATCTAAGGAATCTACACTGTCATTATCTTTTTTGTTGTTTAAAAAGTTGATAATTCCATTTACATTTAACGAACTTGGCTCTAAGTTTTTAGCGATTTCTGCAAATTTTAGTGCTTCTTCATCAGATACTGCAATATTTCCAGAGGTTTGATATGCTATATGCACCTCATGTCCTTGTTCTACCAAACGGTCGAATGTTCCGCCCATGGAAATTACATCATCATCAGGATGTGGACTAAAAATGATGATTCTTTTTTTAGCAGGAAATGCACGTTCGGGTCTTTTGGAATCGTCTGCATTTGGTTTTCCTCCTGGCCAACCTGTAATGGTATGCTGTAACTTATTGAACATTTTTATATTCATGTCATACGCAGAACCTTCTTCCGTTAATAGACCTGACATTCCATTGTCGTTATAGTCTTTGTCCGTTAATTTTAGAAAAGGTTTTTCAAGCAATTCACTTAACCAAACCACCGCTTTTAGTTTTAAATCTTCAGTCCATACACATGAAGTTACCAACCAAGGTGTTTTGACACGTGTCAATTCAGAAGAGGCTTCTTTATCTAAGATGAAGGTTGTGTTTTCATGCTGTTGTAAATACGTTGCTGGAACGTTAGCACTGATAGTACCTTCTATGGTTTGTTTGATGATATCGCTTTTGTTAATTCCCCAAGCCAATAGGATGATTCTTTTTGCGCTCAGCACCGTACCAATTCCCATAGTAATGGCTTTTCTTGGCACATTGTCAATTCCTAAAAAAGCAGGCGCAGCATCTACACGCGTTAAATGGTCTAAGGTAATGATGCGCGTTCCTGAGTTTAAGTGCGAACCAGGTTCATTAAATCCTATATGTCCTGTTCTTCCAATTCCTAACAATTGAAAATCTAATCCACCAACATCTTTAATTTTGAGTTCATAGTCAATACAGTATTGATATAAATCTTCTGCACTTACTTTTCCGTCTGGAATATTGATGTTTTCTGGCAAAATATCGACATGGTTAAACAGATGTTCATGCATGAAGTAATAATAACTTTGAATATTACTTCTATCCATAGGATAATATTCGTCAAGATTGAATGTAATTACATTTGCAAAGCTTAAGCCTTCTTCTTGGTGCATTCTTACAAGTTCTTCATATACTTTGATAGGCGAAGAACCTGTAGCTAACCCTAAAACACATGGTAGGTTTAAGAGTTCTTTTTCTCTGATTAAAGAAGCAATTTCTTGTGCAACAAGAATAGACGCTTCATTTGAAGTTTCAAAAATGACATTATGTACTTTTTCAAAACGTGTTTCTTCAAACTTCCCTGCTTTGGTGTAAGAAATGTTTTTGTAATCTGCAAAATCGACTTCCATTGGTATTATGTTTCCTTTTTATATTAATTTGTAGGGTAAGACAACGGGGACTCAGAACCTAAGTCCCCGCTGAATAAACTAATTAAACTTGAAATATGAGAGCGTTATTTTTAAAAGTTAGGTCCTCCAGTGTCCCACCATAAGCGTGTTCCACCATTATCAGGACCGCCTAACAATCCTACAGCAACTTCTACGTTAGCACTGTTGGTATTGCGTTCGTTTTCTACGAAATTGATTCTTCTGATTTGAATGTTTGTATCAATAGTTCCACCGCTGTTATTTACAACTACAGGGTAAATTCTTGGATAACCTGTACGTCTGAATTCACTCCAAGCTTCTTGTCCGTCAGGGAACATTGCAATCCATTTTTGCGTAATGATTTGTTCTAGTTGTTCTTCATTGGTTCCTCCTGCATTGTAAGCTATTTTTACATCGCTTCCATACGCTATATCATTTACAGGGAATAATGCATCTACAAAATCATTAGGTGTGCTTGTATTGTCTGCTAAATAGTCTGAAATTCCTGAAACTCCATGTTGTGTAAACGATGCTGTAACACCAGCTTCATAGTTAGCTTGTGCTGTACCAGCTCCTGCCCAACCTCTTAAAGCTGCTTCTGCTTTTAAGAAATGTACCTCAGCAGCGGTCATCCAAGTGATAGTTTCACCATTGATAACACTACCAATAGATGCATGATCTAAGTACTGTGCTTTTGATTCAATATCAATACCCATACGGATTCCTTTGTAATCTCCTGCAAGAGATTCATCTACAGAAGGATTGAAGTATTTTTCTATTCTTCCATCATTATATCCTGTTAGAATAGATTCCATCTCTGCGCCCATTCTAATATCTCCCCAAGAACCGCTAATTACTGTGATAGGATGAGGGAAACCTGTATTTACAACCATATCTTCAGTTTCTAATAAACCTGCATTACTAGCTAAAGCTAATTCTCCTTGTGTTTTGGCAAGTGTTGGGTTTATTTTTGAAATACGGATTGCTAATCGTAATCGTATGCTGTTTGCAAATTGTCTCCATTTTGAAATATCTCCCGCTAAGGTTGATTTGTCAAAAGGAACAAATTGAACATCTGCTGTAAAAGCTTCTAAACCATCGATTGCAGCACCTAAATCATCAAAAAATGCTTGATAAGCTACATCTTGAGCGTCATATTCTCCTGTGGTTGCAAAATCATCAAACTTTGTATAACGTATTGGGCCGTATATATCAGACACACGATGCATTGCTGTTACTTTGATAATGTTTGCTAAATGCACAAATTTGATAGCGTTGTCATCTCCAGACAAGGCTACAGCATTTTTAATATTCAATGCTTGTGGCATTACATTTTGATAGGCATCTGCCCATGGGAAACCATTCCATCCGTCAACAAGCGAATAGGTCATATTGTTTACATTTCCAGCAAAAGGCGTTGGTGGTGTCATGTATCCTGAATACACATCTCCAATAAGACCTTGTTGTAATTGATAGTTCCAAGCTGGAGTTGCGTTAAATACATTTAGGAACATAGGCTGAAATTCATTCCCTACATTATTGTTCATTTGGGTTAGACTTTCTTCAGTTATCCCATTTGGATCTGTATTGATGTCTTGAAAGTCATCCGTACAGTTTGATAAACTCATTACCGCTAAAATGGCAAGCGAGTATTTTATAACTATTTTCTTCATTTTCTTAGAAATTTACATTAATGTTTAAACCTATGCTTCGTGTAGAAGGTTGACCATATATATCAACACCTTGTAATCCTATTCCTGTACTTGAAGCAATATTTGGATCAAATGGAGCATCTTTGTATATAAAGAAAAGATTGTTTGCAATTACGGATAAGCTAACGGATTCAAAGAATTCGCTTTTTATTGGCACTTTGTATCCTATCGATAATTCTCGTAAGCTAACATTGGTTGCATCGTATACATATTCTCCTAATAAACCTGCTCTACCACCTGTTTTTGTGTAATAATCTTGCGCAGTCATTTGAAGTTGGTTTCCGTTAGTATCTACAACATTGATCATTCCGCCATTGTTGTTTCTTGCATCGGCAGTTGCTTGCGATACTCCATAGAAATCATTTACAGCTTCAGTAACACTTACTACATCTCCTCCAAATTTTCCGTCAATTAAAAAGTTTAAGGTAAAATCTTTATAAGTAAATGTATTGCTCCATCCTAAAGTAAAATCTGGTTGTGCTTGTGCTACTGTTTCGAAGTCGGTAGCTTCAATGGTTAAGTTTCCACTTCCATCGTCAGTCACTACAGGTAATCCAGCAGCATTTCTAACCACAGAACGCGCACGGATGCTTCCGAATTCTTCTCCAGCAATTAATGAATATCCATATCCATTTACCCCTGGAGCAGTGATAATAGCCTCTCCATTATCCAATGATGGATGTACAGAAACTACTTCGTTTTTGTTGGACGCATAGTTTAAGGTTGTATTCCAGTTGAAGTTGTCACTTACATACGGTTTTGCATTCACAATCAATTCAATACCTTTATTTGTGATTTCACCTGCATTTACAATATTTTGGGTATATCCTTGAATATTTGGTTGTGCAGCGATAAAGAATATTTGATTTTCTGTAGTAGAACTATAGTATGTAAAATCGATTCCTAATCTATTTCCAAAGAATCTCCACTCTGTTCCAATTTCGAACGACTTTTGATTTTCTGGCTCTAAGGTTTCTCCTTCTCTAGGTGCAAATGTTGCTTGGTCAGCAGAACCTGTATTGCTAATAGTTCTTAAAGGAACTGTTGCATACGCAGGAATGTCTTTACCAACTTCTGCATATGATGCTCTAATTTTTGCGAAAGAGATATATTCTGGCATTTCAAACATGTTTGATAAAATACCTGTAAGTCCGACAGAAGGATAAAAGAAAGAACTAGATGCCGTGTTCACTAAAGTTGAAGACCAGTCTGTTCTTCCTGTGACATCTAAGTATAACATACCTTTATAACCAAGATTGGCTGTACCAAAAACAGATTGTACTTCTCTGTTGGTTACACTTTGCGAGATATTGTTGGTTTGTACAAA
Source organism: Kordia sp. (assembly GCF_022447245.1). Taxonomy (GTDB): domain Bacteria; phylum Bacteroidota; class Bacteroidia; order Flavobacteriales; family Flavobacteriaceae; genus Kordia. The sequence goes on from NZ_JAKVBC010000006.1 coordinate 91,205, forward strand.
GTTAGCAATAGTAAATTCGTTAGGAAAACGTAAACCTCCGTTTGTACCTGAATCTAAAGTTACTCTGTCACCGATAGAATATTTAGTAAGACTTGTTCCGAAAGTAACACCAAAATCAAAATCTTCTGAGAATTGTTTTGTATAGCTTCCTATTAAGTCAACATATTGCTGAGTGTTTTCTGTTTTTTCAAGAATGTATCTTCCTGTGTCTGGCACAAACGTTAAATCACTTCCTGCGTACATTCTTTTGTCAAACGTAAAGAATGACTTATCAAAACTCCCTCTTGATTGCAGTGAGAAGTTATCGCTTATTTGATATTTTACACTTACACTTGCTAACACTCTTTGTGCAATATCTTTACTTGGATTACGATGAATTAACCAATATGGGTTTTGCTGAATATTTTCATCAAAAGAAGTTGCATATTGATCCATCATATTTGTTGCATTATTAAAATACTCAAATTGTTTGTATGCATTCAAATCTATTCCTACTGGATTGAGATACAAACCAGTTAATGGATTAGAATATAATCCGTTTGTAGGTCTATTCCATATTCTTTGATCAGATAGGTTTATGTTTGCAGAAACCTGTATTTTGTCATTTAGGAAACTTGCTGTCTCTCTTAGATTCAATACATTTCTATTCAACCTATTTCCTGGCATTACTCCACCTGCATTGGTGTTGGCAAATGAAAAATACGTTTGTGCTTTTTTGTTTCCTGCACTTATAGAAATAGCATTAATAGAAGTTACACCTGTTTCAAAAAAGTCATCAACTGTATTTGACAAACCTCCTGCTCTTGGCCCCCAAGATTTAGGATCGGTAACTCTTCCGTTTTCTGCAATTGGTTCTCCTACTGATAACGACTGATATTCAGTTTGTAATTCTGGCAATGAAACAACATCATCAATAGTTAAGGTTGAACTAAAATTTACATTGATCTTACCTTCTTTTCCAGTTTTAGTTGTAATAAGAATTACACCATTGGCACCTTGACTACCATATAAAGCAGCTGCAGAAGCTCCTTTTAACACAGAAATACTTTCTACATCATCAGGGTTGATAAGTGAAGTAATGTCTCCTCCATCTCTGTTACCAATTTGGCTACCAAAAATATCTCCTCCAGGCTGCGCACCATTACCATTATTAAGCATTGGCACACCATCAATTACATATAAAGGATCGTTATTAGTGGTAGAAGAATTACCTCTTAACACAACTTTCGTAGATCCACCTGCTCCTGATGAGCTTCTGGTAATTGCCAATCCAGCAGTTTTTCCAGATAAACTATTAATAGGATTTACTTGCTTCACGCGAGTTAAATCATCTCCTTTCACATCTTGTGCGGCATACGTTAGTGTTTTTCTTTCCTTCTTGATACCAAGTGCAGTAACAATTACAGCATCTAATGCTTCTTGGTTATCTTCAAGTTCTACGTTAATGACATTTGAATTCGCAACAATTACTTGCTTTGTAGTCATTCCAATAAAAGAAAATGTAAGTACATCTCCAGGAGATGCTTTGATAGAGTATTTTCCATCGAAATCTGTTTGTGCTCCTTTTGTAGTTCCTTCAACTGATATATTAGCTCCAGGGAGCGGCATACCATCTGATTTGGAAGTTACTGTACCAGTAATCTCCTTTTCCTGAGCAAAAGAATATTGCACAGACAGTAGAAAAAAAGAAAACAAAAATAACACTCGTAAATTTTGTTTCATAATGTTGGTTATTTACAATTTAATGACCCCAAAGTATTTCAAACAAAAATAATTTGGAAAAAAAATATATAAACAACATCATTTTACATATAGACGACAACGAATTAAAGACTAACGATTTTCTCAAAATAAAGAATAATCAAATTTATTGTTAATTAATTATTATATCATTAAAATTGTCATATAAAATCAAGGATTCATTATCAAAATTTTTCAAAAACGTGCTCACATCTGTCTTTAAAGAAAGTTCCAATCATACCATACCAAGAAAGTATCATATTGCTTTTTGGCTAGGTTATTTTACACTTAATTTTATAAGATGGGGAAGCTATTATCAGGATTATTGGTATTCTTTAAAATCAAATTTATTAACAGTATCTATAGGAGCTGTGCTGGTATATGTCAATATTTATTTTTTATTCCCAAAGTTTATTTTAAATAAAAAGTACGCAAGCTATATATTTTATTTTTTTCTGACACTGAGTATTTTTTACATCATACGAACTGAGTTGATTTATGCATTGATTAACGAAAATGTTTGGCCAGAATCTGATACACCTCAAAAAGCATATTCTTTTAATCATATTATAGTTGTTTTTATGATTGGAATTTATGATGTAGCATTAGTAACTACTTTAAAATTAACGACCGATTGGATTTTTGAGCGAAAAAGAACAGAGCGATTGAAAGAAGTACAAATGCGAACAGAATTGAATCTTTTAAAATCTCAAATTCAACCACATTTTTTCTTTAATACGCTCAATAGTTTATATGCCTTGGCTATTAATAAATCGGAAGATACACCGCGTGTAATTTTGAAATTATCTGACATGATGCAGTATGCTTTATATGAAGTCAAAGGATCAAAAGTTGGATTATTAAAAGAGATAAATCATATTAATAATTATATAGATATTGAAAAAATGAGATTCAATGATCGTATAGAATCCAATATGAATATTACAGGAAATATTGATGATGTTGAAATTCCTCCGTTACTATTTTTATCATTTGTAGAAAATTGTTTTAAACACGGATTAAAAGGAGTTGATAAAATCAATATTGATATCAGTTTTGAAATTACAAAGAAAAATCACTTAGAATTTAAGCTCGTGAACAATTTTAATGCTGATACCAAAGAAGAAGAAAATCACGGAATAGGAATTATGAATTCCGAAAGAAGATTAACGTTGTTATATGACAATGATTTTGTTTTAGAGACTCATGTAGAAGATAACACATACAATTTATTTTTAAAGATTCCAGTACTATGAAAATTAAGTGCGTTATAATAGATGATGAACATTTGGCGATTCAGGTTATCGAAAATCATTTAAAGAATTTTGATCATGTTGAAGTCATAGCCACCTTTAACAATCCGCTAAAGGCATATCCGATTTTAGAACAGGAAAAAATTGATGTGATCTTTTTAGATATCAATATGCCACAAATGACAGGTTTTAAGTTTATAGAAAACTTAAGCTACAAACCACTCATAGTTATTACAACTGCTTACAGAGAATATGCTGTAAAAAGCTTTGAACTGAATGTGTTGGATTATTTGGTAAAACCTATTCCTTTTGATCGCTTTTTAAAAACGATCAATAAAATATATCAACAAGTGTACATGAATAATGTTACTTCAGATGTAGGATTACAACAAGAACCACACATTTTTTTGAAAGTCAACAAGAAATTGGTCAAAGTAAATTTCAGTGATATTTTATTCATAGAAAGTCTAAAAGATTATATCAAAGTAAATACGACTATTGGCGACTATGTAGTACATAAATCGCTTTCTGCCATTACAGAAGAATTACCGCAATCTAGCTTCTTAAGAATACACCGATCTTATACAATATCGATCAACAAGATAACCGCTTTAGAGGGGAATACAGTTGAAATTTTAAACAAAAAAATACCTATTGGCAGAAACTATCTTAAAATCACCAAACAACGCATTTTCAATATTAATGACGATACTAAAAATTAACTAATCTCCAATATTATAAAATGTCTACAACTTCCGATACACCAAAAAAGTCAACATTAGTTCCTATTGTAATCATCGCAGGTTTATTCTTTGTTTTTGGGTTTGTTACCTGGATTAATGGCGCGCTAATTCCTTATATGAAAACCATTAACGAGCTAACCGACTCTCAATCATATTTAGTAGCTTCAGCTTCGTATATTTCTTTTGTTGTCATGGCACTTCCGGCTTCTAATATTATTAAAAAAATAGGTTTTAAAGGAGGCATGTCATTAGGTTTATTAATTATGGCAGTTGGTGCTTTAATTTTTATTCCAGCAGCAAATGCAAGAACCTATTGGATGTTTTTAGTCGCTATTTTTATTCAAGGAATCGGTATGACTTTATTACAAACTGCTTCTAACCCTTACATCACTATATTAGGACCTATAGAAAGCGGAGCCAAACGAATTGCTATTATGGGAATTGCCAATAAAGTAGCAGGCGCTTTGGGTTCTGTTATTTTTGGAGCTATTTTATTAACAGGTATAGATGATGTAAAAGAAAAATTAACCACCATTAGTGAGGTAGAAAAAGATCAATTATTAAATAGTACTGCAGATGGTGTTGTGATGCCATATATTATCATGGCAATTGTACTTGTTATTTTAGGTGTTTTAATTAGAAAAGCGCCTTTGCCAAATGTAGAAGCAGCTCCTTTAGAAGAACCAAAAGATGGCGAAAAGTCAAAAACCAGTATTTTTCAGTTTCCACATTTGTGGTTAGGTGTTTTAGCATTGTTTGTATATGTAGGTGTGGAAGTCATTGCTGGTGATACCATTATTGCCTATGGAATTGCATTAGATATTCCTGCCGATCAGGCAAAATTCTTTACATTGCTGACACTTATGGCAATGGTATTTACTTATGCTTTAGGTGTCTTTTTAATTCCAAAATATATAAGTCAGGCTTTTGCCTTAAAAGCAAGTGCATTTTTAGGAATTGCACTTTCAATAGCCATAGTATTTATGAGCGGGTTTACTTCTGTCCTTTTCGTAGCTGCTTTAGGATTTGCCAATGCGTTGGTATGGCCAGCAGTTTGGCCTTTAGCCTTAACAGGATTAGGGGAATTTACAAAAACAGCTTCCGCTTTGCTAATTATGGGAATTTCTGGTGGCGCTGTGTTGCCTCCTTTGTATGGAGCATTAGTAGATAGTAAAAAAGAATATTTGATCACTGACGGAGTTGAAGAAATAGTAGCTACAGCCGAAGCAGCATCTTATGGATATTGGATATTATTGCCGTGTTATGTGATTATTTTATACTATGCTTTTTGGGGACATAAAGTGGGACTTAAAAAATAGTAATGCATTTGTCATATGAGAAAAGAAAGAATTGCTTCCGTTGATATTTTAAGAGGAATTACTGTAGTAGCAATGATTCTGGTCAATACTCCCGGGACTTGGTCACATGTGTATCCTCCGTTATTACATGCAGAATGGCATGGCTTAACACCAACTGATCTGATATTTCCTTTCTTTTTATTCATTGTCGGAATTTCTATAGCATTTGCCTATAAAAACAAACCTAAAACGGTATTAACCTATAAAAAGATTTTTATTCGGAGTTTAAAACTTATTGGGTTGGGATTATTTCTCAACCTATTTGTACCGTATTTACCATTCATCACAGATTTGGAAACCATGCGAATACCAGGTGTTTTACAACGTATTGGGATTGTGTTTTGTATTTCTGCCATATTATACCTGCATTGCAATTGGAAAACACTCCTAGGTGTATCAATAGTTACTTTAGTGGTTTATTGGAGTTTTTTAGGGTTCTTCCCTTTTTCTGATGGAACCCTACCAACTTTTGACAGAGCTCCAAATAATTGGGTAAATTATATAGATCTTAGTCTGTTGGGACAACACACATGGAAACCAGATTATGACCCTGAAGGTATTTTGAGTACTATTCCTTCTATCATAACTTGTGTATTAGGTATTTTAATTGGTAAAATATTGATGAGTTATCTACATCGAAAAGAAGCGTTACTTTTCTTAATCGCGATAGGTCTGCTTGCAATCGGATATATTTTTAGCTATTGGTTTCCTATAAACAAAGCGTTGTGGACTAGCAGTTTTGTGTTAGTTACTTGTGGCTGGGCAGTTTTAACTTTATCAATAATTTATTTTATAACTGACGTACTACATTTAAAATTTGGAGCCGTTTTTAAATATGTTGGTACCAACGCAATTACCATTTATTTCTTGTCCAGTTTTATCTCTAAAGTATTTTATTTGACTAAAGTTGGAGAAAATGACAATATACACTCATCGCTTTACAATAACTTATTTGTTCATTCTTTTTTGAGTGATCAAATGTCTTCACTGCTTTATGCGCTAGCTGTTGTATTGTTTTATATACTTCTTGGGTATATTTTATTCAAAAAGAAAATTATTATTAAAGTTTAATTTAAAATATCGCAAGTAACCTAGCAAAAAACTCAGTAAATACTGAACACTTTGATGTTGAGTCCATTCACTAGATTTAAATGTTTAAACCTTTGTTTCTTACTATTTTTAGTGCTTACTTTCAATCGTTTTTTTGATAAAATACTTGATTGTTTTTAAAAAATTCGGAGGTATATTTTCTGCTTTTTCTTTACCATATATACCATTATCATAACTAAACTCAATAATCATAGTATTTCCTATTGGTTTAATTTTTAAATTAAAAATATTTAAATTATAAAGCTACTTGAGCGAATTAAAAGTTTAGCATGTATACTTATAAATTCACTATATTTGCATCGTAAACTTTAGGAGTAGCTAGAATTTCTAGTTTGAGACATATCCTTAGAACCTGATTTGGTTAATACCAACGGAGGGAAAAGTCACGGTATACACTACTGCAATTTTATATTTCTACTACTTTATTGTTTACGTTATATACATGATTGATATATCAATCTGTTCATTATCATATTTTAATAAAAATGATTACTGTAAACATAAACCAAAAACAACACCAAACCACAGAAAACTCTAGCCTTAAAGAGATGCTAGTAAGACTAAACATTACTACCCAAGGTATTGCCGTGGCCATTAATCAAAATATTATTGCTCAAGAAAACTGGGATGCTCAAAAATTGCATCAAGGAGATGATATTTTAATTATTACTGCAACTCAAGGAGGTTAAAGCTTTTATTTTATTATGAAGAAAAAAGATACTGCACCAAAGCAAGACGGAGTTACAAGGCATCCATTCCCTAACTCTAAAAAGATTTATGTTCCGGGAAAAATTCACCCGAATATTAATGTCGCTATGCGTGAAATAACATTAAGTGACACGGTAGATTCCATGACCAAAAAACGTACGCCAAACGAACCTGTAACTGTATACGATACTTCTGGTCCGTACACTGATCCAAACAAAGAAATAAATGTGCATAATGGAATTGAACGCATAAGAGAACAGTGGATTTTAGACCGTGGAGATGTTAAAGAATTAGATTCTTTTTCTTCTGAATACTGCAATGAACGACTCAACGATTCTAGCTTAGATCATTTGCGATTCAATTTAAAACACAAACCGAAAAGAGCTAAAAAAGGGAAAAATGTTTCGCAAATGTATTATGCCAAGCAAGGCATCATCACTCCAGAAATGGAATACGTAGCAATTCGTGAAAACCAACGTATTGATGAAATGACACGTTTATCTAAACAACATCCAGGGCAAGATTTTGGAGCTAGTATTCCTGCTAAAATCACTCCTGAATTTGTCAGAGAAGAAGTCGCCAGAGGGCGTGCTGTAATTCCTTCTAATATCAATCATCCGGAAGCAGAACCTATGATTTTAGGAAGAAATTTTCTTGTGAAGATTAATGCGAATATTGGAAATTCAGCCACCACTTCTTCCATTGAAGAAGAAGTAGAAAAAGCCGTTTGGGCATGTCGTTGGGGAGCTGATAACATCATGGATTTATCTACGGGTAAAAACATTCATGAAACTAGAGAATGGATTATTCGTAATTCACCAGTTCCCATAGGAACAGTGCCAATTTATCAAGCTTTAGAAAAAGTGAATGGTATTGCAGAAGATTTAACATGGGAAATTTTCCGTGATACCTTAATCGAACAAGCCGAGCAAGGTGTAGATTATTTTACTATTCACGCAGGTGTTCGTTTACGTTATGTTCCTATGACCGCAAAACGAATTACAGGAATTGTTTCCCGTGGTGGATCTATCATGGCAAAATGGTGTTTAGCACATCATAAAGAAAGCTTTTTATATACACATTTTGAAGAAATCTGTGAAATTATGAAAGCTTATGATGTAGCGTTTTCTTTAGGAGATGGATTGCGTCCAGGATGTATTGCAGATGCTAACGATGAAGCTCAATTTGCCGAGCTTGAAACTTTAGGAGAATTGACTAAGATTGCTTGGAAACATGATGTTCAGACTTTTATTGAAGGACCAGGACATGTGCCAATGCACATGATCAAAGCAAATATGGACAAACAGTTAGAAGCTTGCGGCGAAGCTCCTTTTTATACTTTAGGACCATTAACAACAGATATTGCGCCAGGTTACGACCACATTACATCCGGAATTGGAGCAGCCATGATTGGCTGGTATGGTACAGCTATGCTTTGCTATGTAACACCAAAAGAACATTTAGGTTTACCTAATAAACATGATGTGCGTACAGGAGTTGTTACCTATAAATTAGCTGCACATGCAGCCGATTTGGCAAAAGGACATCCCGGAGCGCAACATAGAGATGATGCTTTGAGTAAAGCACGTTTTGAATTCCGTTGGGAAGATCAATTTAACCTTGGACTAGACCCTGAATTAGCACGTGAATATCACGATGAAACGTTACCTGCTGAAGGCGCAAAAATTGCACACTTCTGCTCCATGTGTGGCCCAAAATTCTGTTCTATGAAGATTTCTCAAGAAGTACGTGATTTTGCTGCTGAGAATGAAATCAAAGAAGATGAAGTGCTCGCTAAAGGAATGGAGGAAAAATCAAAGGAATTTAAAGAAAAAGGAAGCGAAGTATATCTGTAATGTTTATTGTACTTACATCAGAACAAGAAATCACCAATGAAGCAAAGCTTTTAAACCAACTATTCAATGCTGGTTTAGAAGTTTTGCATTTACGTAAACCGAGTTTTAAAGAAGAAGCATATCGTTCTTTATTACAACAAATAGAAGCTCAGTTTTACAATCGAATCATGCTTCACGAATATCATCATTTATGTGAAGAATTCAATTTGAAAGGAATACATATTCAAGAACAACCTCGGTTAGATTTAGGCAATGATTTAAAAAAATATGTGAATCGTTTTAAAATTAACAACTTCATAGTTAGCAGTTCTTTCCACGAACCTGAGGTATTGGCTTCTTGCCAAGTAGATTTTGATTATCACTTATTGAGTCCTGTTTTTTCTTCTATTTCTAAAAAAGGATATGAAGGAAGAGGTTTTGATGTAAGTCATATTGATAAAAAAATTGTGGGTATGGGAGGAATCAACACACAAACCACAGCAGACACCTTTAAATTAGGATATACTGGAATTGGTGTTTTAGGCGGCGTGTGGAATACAATTGATCTTATGGAAAGCTTTCAACATATAAAACAGCATTACGATACTTATTCGCAAGGTGAAATAAAATGAAAAAAAGACCTCACATAGTAACCATTGCTGGATTTGATCCATCAAACGGAGCTGGATTCACTTCAGATATTAAAACATTTGAAGCCTTAAAATGCTATGGTTTGGCTGTTTGTACTGCGAATACGATTCAAGATGATATTGAATTTCATAGTTGTTACTGGACACCTATTGAAGTGATTCTTGAACAAATATCACTACTTTTTAAACGATTTGACATTGCGTATGTAAAAATAGGAATTGTTGAAGATTGGCAAGTTTTATCAAAAATTATAGATCGATTATTAAAATTAAGTCCGGATATTAAAATTATATTGGATCCCGTTTTACGATCAAGCTCTAATTTTACATTTCATTCTACAGATGAAGCTTTTTTTGATCAAATTTTGGACAAAATCTATCTGCTTACACCAAATTATGATGAAATAAAGCAGTTGTATTCTGATAAAAATATCGAGCAGGCCATTCAGTATATTTCATCTAAAACCAATCTATTCTTAAAAGGCGGACATAAAACTGATAACGTTGGACAAGATACACTTTTCACTCTTGAAGGAAAACAATTTAACCTGAATCCAAAATCATCTAATTGTACAGAAAAACATGGTAGCGGCTGTGTATTATCATCCGCAATTACAAGCTATTTAGCTTTAGGATTTCCACTCTTAAAAGCTTGTTATGGAGGAAAGCGTTACACAGAACGTTTTTTAAGCTCAAATTCAACCTTATTAGGATATCATTCAAAGAATTAACATGATCTCAAAACTACATTATATATCTCAAGGAGCAACTCCCGAAGCACATTTGGAACATATACGACGTGCATGTATTGCAGGCGCCGATTGGGTGCAATTACGTCTCAAAAATTTAGATGAAGTAGTAGCACTTGAAACTGCTCAAAAAGCAAAAGACATTACAGATTATTTTCAAACGCGACTCATCATCAATGATCATTACAAAATAGCAATCGCTATAAAAGCTGATGGAGTGCATTTGGGAAAAAATGACGCTTGTCCACTAAAAGTAAGGAGAGAACTGGCTTCTTGGCAAATTATAGGTGGAACAGCCAATACTTTTCAAGATTGTGAAGCACTCATAAAAAAACAAGTAGATTATATTGGTTTAGGTCCGTTTCGCTTTACCAGCACGAAAGAAAATCTAAGTCCTGTGCTAGGTAAAAATGCCTACTTAACCATCATAGAAGCTTTAAAAACAACAATCCCAATTATCGCTATTGGTGGAATTACAGTAAACGACACGGAACCTCTAATGATAACGGGCATTCATGGAATTGCAGTTTCTGGAGCGATTACCAACGATTTCAATAACATCTCAAAATTTAATAAACTACTCGGAGGTCCTTCAACCAACGAACAAGTTTGGAAAGTACCTAATGAAAAATAATAGCATGGCAAGCATACTTAACATAGCAGGCAAAGAATTCAACTCTCGATTGTTCACAGGAACTGGAAAATTTAGCTCTTCCCAGTTAATGAAAGAAGCGCTATTAGCTTCTGAAAGTGAATTAATTACTGTTGCATTAAAAAGAGTTGATGTACAAAACGAGCAAGATGACATTTTAACGCACTTACAACATCCTAAAATCAATTTATTACCAAATACTTCTGGTGTCCGAAATGCAAAAGAAGCGGTTTTTGCGGCACAATTATCTAGAGAAGCTTTAAAAACGAATTGGATTAAATTAGAAATTCATCCCGATCCTAGATATTTATTACCTGATCCAATAGAAACATTAAAGGCTGCGGAAGAATTGGTAAAGTTAGGATTTGTAGTGATGCCATATATTCATGCCGATCCTGTTTTATGCAAACGCTTGGAAGAAGTCGGTACACAATGCGTAATGCCATTAGGCGCTCCAATTGGTAGCAACAAGGGATTGAAAACTTTAGAGTTTCTAGAAATTATTATTGATCAGAGCAATGTTCCTGTTATTGTGGATGCAGGAATTGGTAGTCCCAGTCACGCTGCACATGCTATGGAATTAGGAGCTGATGCGGTTTTAGTAAATACTGCTATTGCTGTTTCTCAACATCCTGTAGAAATGGCGAAAGCATTTAAACTAACTGTAGAAGCTGGAAGAATCGCCTATGAAGCAAAACTAGCACCAATAGTCCATAAAAAAGCGGAAGCTAGTAGTCCTTTAACCTCATTTTTGAACTAACATCATGAGTACATTCAAAGACATATTTGATACATATGATTGGGACACAACACTTACCAGTATTTTAAACAAAACTACTGCGGACGTTGAACAAGCTTTGAGAAGCTCCAAATGTACTTTAGAAGATTTTAAAGCATTGGTTTCTCCTGCAGCTAAACCGTATTTAGAAGAAATGGCACAACTCAGTAGACAACTCACTAAAAAACGTTTTGGTAATACCATACAAATGTATGCTCCAATGTATTTGAGTAATGAATGTCAAAATATTTGTACGTATTGTGGTTTTAGTTTGACGAATAAAATTCCACGCAGAACTTTAACGGATAGCGAGATTTTAAAAGAAGTTGCATTCATAAAGTCGAAAGGTTATGATCACATTCTTTTAGTTACTGGAGAAGCTAATAAAACGGTTGGTGTTCCGTATATCAACAACGCCATACAACTTATTCGTTCTCATTTTTCTAATATAACGATAGAAGTTCAACCACTCGATCAAGATGAATATGAATTATTGATTGAAAATGGATTATACGCGGTTTTAGTTTATCAAGAAACCTATCACAGAAACGAATATAAAAAGCATCATCCAAAAGGGAAAAAATCTAATTTTGATTATCGATTGGAAACTCCTGATCGACTGGGAAAAGCTGGGATTCATAAAATAGGATTAGGCGCTTTATTTGGTTTGGAAGACTGGAGAGTTGACAGTTTTTTTACGGCATTGCATTTAAAGTATTTACAGAAAACGTATTGGAAAACTAAGTACTCAATTTCATTTCCAAGACTTCGTCCACACTCAGGAGGCTTAGAGCCAAAAGTAGAAATGACAGATGCAGACTTAGTTCAGCTAATTTGTGCTTATAGATTGTTGGATGAAGATGTTGAATTATCAATTTCCACCAGAGAAAGTGAAGTTTTCAGAGATAATATTGTCAATTTAGGCATTACTTCTATCAGTGCTGAATCTAAAACAAATCCTGGTGGTTATGCAGTTGAGCAACAATCTTTGGAACAATTTGAAATATCGGACGAACGCTCTACAGAGGAAATAACACAGATGTTAAAAAATCAAGGTTTGGAAGTCGTTTGGAAAGATTGGGCAAATAATTGGCAGTAAAAATACAATGGAACTAACTCAGGAAGAACAACAACATTACAATCGTCATCTGATTTTAAATGATATCGGAATTGAAGGACAATTAAAACTAAAAAAAGCTCGTGTTTTAGTAATTGGTGCAGGTGGTTTGGGTTGTCCTGTACTTCAGTATTTAACTGCCGCTGGTGTTGGAACTATTGGAATTATTGACGATGATATTGTTGACAAAAGTAATTTGCAACGTCAAATTCTATATACGTACGATGATCTTGGAATTTTAAAAACGGACGCAGCCGCTAAACGTTTGCAACGATTAAATCCCTTAGTAAATTTTACTACGTATGCTAAACGTTTGTCGCACGAAAATGCAATTGATCTCTTCAATAAATATGATATTATTGTTGACGGAAGTGACAATTTCACTACTCGCTATCTAATCAATGATGCAGCAATTTTAGCTAATAAACCTGTCGTTTTCGGTTCTATATTTAAGTTTGAAGGACATGTAAGTGTTTTTAATTACAAAAATGGTCCAACCGATCGTTGTTTATTTCCTAAACCTCCAAAATCTAATGAAGTTCCTAACTGTTCTGACATAGGCGTTTTGGGTATTTTACCTGGAATTATTGGATGTTTTCAAGCCAATGAAGTATTAAAAATTATCTGTGAAATCGGAACGGTCTTATCAGGAAAACTACTTACCTACAATGCATTGAATTCTCAACAATTGGTATTGAATTTGAAAAAAAACAATACTATTACAATTACAGAACTTTCTGAAGATTATGAAGCCTTTTGCGGAATCCCAAAGCATTCTAAAAAAATAACACTCGCCACTTTAGAAAAGAATTTACAACACTATAATTTGTTAGATGTTCGAGAGACTTGGGAACGAACAGAACACCATATTGGCGGACAACATATTCCTCTTGGAGAATTAGCATTTAGGGCTCATGAAATACCGCAAAATAAAGATTTGGTTGTTTATTGTGAAACTGGTTTGCGTAGTGTTGTTGCGATTGAGTTTTTAAGGGAATCAGGCTTTAGCAAACAACTTTTGAGTTTATCCTTAAGCTATATAAATAATTAACCCGAGTTTCCCAAAAAAAAAACGGAGCAAATTAAGTTTTGATATTTTTGAAATAGCAAGACAAAAAAATCACTCAAGATGCACCAAGACAAAGTTATATAGATATACTGTACTATAGATGATATTTTAAAACAAATGTAACATCAAGAACATAACAATAGAAAATGTAGCGATAGTCAACTGCTCACTGTAGCTATAGTTTCTGCTATGTTTTTTGCAGGGAATCAAACTACAGCACTTTCTTATATGTGGAGTCATATATTTGACAAAATCCTCAATAAAAGTGGATTTACCAAACGTTTACATAAACTCAAAGAATTATTGTTGAGTATTTTCTTTAGTATTGGTAGGATCTTCAAATATATCCATTGTGAAATGGAATATATTAAAGACTCATTTCCTGTAAAAGTATGTCATAACATGCGCATTAAGCGTTGTAAATTAGTCAAAGGAGAAGAATATAGAGCTTATAATGCTTCAAAACGGGAGTACTTTTATGGATTTAAAGTGCAATTGATTACCACTAAAGAAGGGATTCCTGTAGAAATGTATTTTGTAGAAGGCAAAGAACATGACTCACAAATATCACAACGAATGTATCATGATTTACAAGCAGAGAGCTCACTATATGGAGATAGTGGCTATACTGATTATGAGCTTGAAGACCTATTTAAAGAGACAGAACAAGTTCATTTACAAATCGCTAGAGAGAAAAACTCAAAAAGAAAGGATGAACCCTTTAAAGCTTACATCAAAGAAGCTATGAGAAAAATAATTGAAACATTTATTAGTCAAATTACTGGCCTTATGCCTAGACATATAAATGCTGTTACTGCAAAAGGATTCATTATTAAACTCATCCTATTTGTAATGGCATTTCAAATCAAAAATGTAATCTAATTTATAGGAAACTTGGGTTAACTAGTTTATCAACAGATTAATCTTTTCCCAAAGGACATTATCAAAGTCAGAAAGTGCAAAATTGGCGTTGTCAGCAGCATTTCCCATTCGGATAATCACTAAGTTTTTACTTGGAACGATATAAATTTTCTGATCATTTTTTCCTAAAGCACAGTACATATCTTGTGGTGCATTTGGAACGAGTTCACCGCTAAACTCCAATTGCGTTTGTGGCAAACGATAACTCGTTTTTCCATTGAGCCACCATAAATAACCATAGGCTTCATTAATGTTTTGAGAAGTAGAGGTAGCTTCATTCAAAAAACTTTCTGGAATAATTTGCTCATCATTCCATGTGCCATTCGCAGCAATTAATAAACCAAAACGTGCCATGCTTCGCGTTGTACTCCAATATACATTTGCATTGTCCGTTTGAATCCACGCGCCAGTCATTCCGATTCTATTTTTTAGTTTCGTTTCAAAATAGCTATCCCAAGATTGATTGCTTGCAGCGGCAATAACATCTTGCATTTTTAAAAAAACACCATGATATGCCCAACGTGAACCAGCATCGGAAAGATATTCTAAATCGCTTGGCGAAATGCCACTTCCTAAACCATCATCCAAACCAGAAGTCATAGACAATAGATTTTGGCAAGTGATTAAATTCTCTTTTTCTAAGGCGGCACTTGTCCAATTGTTGCCAATATAATCTGAAACTCTATCGTTGAGGTTTAGAAGATTTTCTTCTTGTGCAATTCCTGCAACTGCGGTTGTCAATGTTTTTCCTGCGCTAGCCCAATACCAAGGTGATGATTCTGTATGTTCATCAAAATAATTTTCAACTACTATTTTTCCTTTGTGTAAAATGACAAAGCTTTTGGTGTTTTTTTCTTCAAGATAAGTTAAAAGTGGTTGTAATTGATCTGTGTTCCAATTTAATTCTGCAATGGCTTTCGTTTCCCAAGTACTCGAATTTAGAGGAGGAAAATACAGAGAGTCATCAACAATAGTAGGTCTTTCTTCTTCTAGAATTTCGTCGACAGCTTCCGAAGAACAGTTTAAAAAAAGTACTAAAAAAAAGAGTGTAGCAAAAAAAAGTGGACGATTCATCTTTTAGATTTTCATTTAAGACTCATAAAAATACCAAAGGTTTAAATTAGATTGTATCTTTGTCCACTGATTTTTTTGATATGAGAACAAAGACGTTAAAGAAAAATAAGATCAATGTAGTTACACTTGGATGTTCTAAGAATGTATACGATTCTGAAGTTTTGATGGGACAACTAAAGGCAAATGGCAAAGAAGTAGCACATGAGGAAGAAGGAAATATTGTGGTAATCAACACCTGCGGATTCATCAATAATGCCAAAGAAGAAAGTGTAAATACGATTTTAGACTATGTTCAAAAGAAAGAAGATGGAGAAGTTGATAAAGTCTTTGTGACGGGTTGTTTGAGTGAGCGTTATAAGCCAGACTTAGAAGCTGAAATTCCAGATGTAGACCAATATTTTGGAACGACACAATTACCACAATTATTGAAAGCTCTTGGAGCAGATTATAAACATGAGTTAATTGGTGAACGAATTACAACAACACCAAAAAACTATGCATATCTTAAAATTGCAGAAGGTTGCGATCGTCCGTGTTCTTTTTGTGCGATTCCTTTAATGAGAGGAAAACACAAATCTACACCAATTGAAGAATTGGTTACTGAAGCAGAAAAATTAGCAGCAAAAGGAGTTAAAGAACTCATTTTAATTGCACAAGATTTAACCTATTACGGATTAGATTTATATAAAAAGCGAAACCTAGCCGAATTATTACGTGCCTTGGTAAAAGTAGAAGGCATTGAATGGATTCGTTTGCATTACGCGTTTCCTGCAGGTTTCCCAATGGACGTACTAGAAGTTATGAAAGAAGAACCAAAAATCTGTAACTATCTAGATATTCCATTACAACACATTGCAGATGATATCTTAAAATCTATGCGCCGTGGAACGAATCAAGCGAAGACAACAAAATTGTTGAAAGAATTTAGAGCTGCAGTTCCAGAAATGACTATTCGTACGACACTGATTGTTGGATATCCAGGAGAAACGGAAGAGCATTTCCAAACACTTAAAAACTGGGTTGAAGAAATGCGTTTCGAACGTTTAGGATGCTTTACCTATTCACACGAAGAAAACACGCATGCATACACTTTAGAAGACGATGTTCCAGAAGAAGTAAAGCAACAACGCGCGAATGAAATTATGGAAATTCAGTCGCAAATTTCATGGGAATTGAATCAAGAGAAAATTGGACAAACTTTTAAGTGTATCATTGATCGTAAAGAAGGAAACTATTTCGTTGGTCGTACCGAATTTGATTCTCCAGATGTAGACAATGAAGTCTTAATTGATGCTTCAAAATTCTACGTAAAACAAGGTGAATTTGTAGACGTTAAAATCACAGATGCCGCTGATTTTGATTTGTACGGAGAACCTGTTTAGAACTCAAAACGCCAAATGCTAAAATTTTAATGTAAAAGTAATTGATACGTCATTACCAAGAGTTTATGACGAAGTAGTCTGTTTCTCCTTAAATTAGAAACTTATTGCTAAATCGCATAAATTTCAAACAAACAAATCTACGAATCAAAAAATATATGCTGAAGCGTTAATAAGCTTAAGAATTAGTTTGATTGAAAAATCTAAAAGCGAAGCGTTCAGGAGTTTTAGAGCGATAGCGATCTAATAATACCTAACAACGTCAGCGATCCAAAAGCGAAAGCGTATCCAAATAAATTAGATGAGTGTAGTCGAAGCTACAGTTCAAACGAATTATTATTCACCATAAAAACAGCGTTGGCAAAAAACAGCTTTCCATTTTCCCAAAAAGCACGAAACATTGGATTGTCTACCATATAAATCATACTTCCATTTCCAATTCTATGTTCTCCAAAAACTAAGGTGTTTTTAATATTTTTCACAGCTTTATAACCTGCAAAACCAGAAACTACTTTGTTATCTTCCGAGTATGCAACCGTATAACCACCTTTTAAATAATCATACGCATCGCTACCTAACTTCAATGTAAAATAAGAATCATCATAACCAAAAGCTAGCGGATGCGTAGTGTCTACTTTTGTTTTAAAAATAGCACCTGTGATATAGTTAGAAATATTTTGGCGTTCGCTTTTTGCATACGAAATGATTTCATTTTTACCACCATTGTCTTCAGGTTGTTTTCTAGAAATTCCAAACCCTTCTTTTCCATCAAAAGTTCGCAATGCACCTTTCATAGCAATTACTTTTCCGCCTCGAGAAATCCAGTTTTTCAAGGTTTTCAATTGTTTACTATCGAAGATATCTCTGTAACTTCCATCAGGTAAAATCAAAATATTAAATGAATTTAGTGTGCCAGAAGAAAAACTATCAGAATTAATATTCGTTACAGGAAACTTTAACTCTTGTTCAAAAAAGTACCAAAGCTCCCCAAAAGCTAAGGAACTTGTTGCTTCTCCAGAAATCACTGCAATCTTTGGCATTTTAATTTCCTTAATATCTGGTGAACCTAAATCGACACCGCTATCTGCAAATCCTGAAGTTATACTTGATAATTGGATATAATTCTCAATCGCGATATCAAAAACAGTATCATGAAAATTCGCTACATTTTTATTATCGCCTTTGGTGATAATCAAAGAACCACGATCAAACGTTTTTCCATTAACTGTAAAAGTCTTCTCTGCAAATCGTACGCGAACTCCAGCTTGTAGTAGTTGCCCTAAAAATGCAGCATCTGCAACATTTTTCCAATCAGTTACATAGGCAACCGCATTTGTTTTTTGCGGAACATTTAGTGGAATATCAAAACCAGTAATTTTATCGTAAGGAACAATGGTTTTAGAAGCAATAGTGTTCAATCCGTACGCATATGGAATACTCCACGCAGTAATGTCATAAGTAACCGAATCACTCAATTTGGCTTTAGGTTCAAACAATACTTTTACCATATTGGCTTTTGCTTGATTGGTGCTTACTAATAATGCATTTTTTACCTTTCTTGAAGTTTGTTGTCCACTTTGATAGTCAAAACCTTTTACAGTGTTACTAGTCAAATCATATTGAATTTCATGTCTATCCAAAAGCCTCATTAACTTTTTAATACGATATTTATTTCCTTCTAATACATAGCTTTTATAAGTGAAGTCTTTATTACTAAAATATTTTTTGAACTCTGAATTTAGCTTATCAGCATTCTTAGAAGAAATTTCTACGGTAGATAATCCTGTTGTGTGATGATGTGCAATACGATCTTTCAAGGTCAACAAATCACCTTCATCATTAATAATTCCTAAACCAGCACGTCCATGCCCAGCTTGCTCATACGTCATTCCAATAGCTCCGTTGAACGTTGGATATGTATCTCCATAACTTGGATAAAACAAATCAAAACGCTCACGGGTAAAATACAACCAGCCTTCTTTATCAAAATAACCTGCATGATTTTTTCCTATTTGCGTCTGAAAATCACGTTGCCAATCAGTAATCACTTCATGGAAAGGTTCTGCAGCTGGTGCAAAATAATACGGTTCGTTAATGCCTTGCTCATGAAAATCTACATGAATATGTGGTAACCATTTGTTATACACTTTTAAGCGTTGACGTGTTTCTACTTGTGTTGCCCAAGCCCAATCTCTATTCAAATCAAACAAATAATGATTCGGTCTTCCACCTGGCCACGGTTCATCATGTTCTTTGGCTTTCTGATTTGAATTATACGGAAAACTAGCTACTTGATTGTACCAATTCACATATCGATCACGTCCATCTGGATTGATACACGGATCCATAATCACAACCGTATTTTGCAACCAAGCTTTTTTGGAAGTAATCAGTTCGTAAATTGTTTTCATAGAAGCTTCTGTTCCAGAAGATTCATTTCCATGCACATTATAACTCAACCAAACAATTGCTTTATCGGCAGTATTTTCAGAAGAGCTAATTTTAGTATTTGCTATATGATTACTTCGAATGCTTTCTAAATTTTCTAAATTTTCAGGAGAAGAAACGTAGGCTACTTGTAACAAACGATGTTCATTAGTTTTACCATATTCTTCCAATTGAACCATATTAGAAGCTTTTGCTAAATATTGATAATAATCCACCACACGATAATGGTTCGTAAAGCGTGTTCCCAACTCATAGCCTAAAAACTCGTCAGGCGATTGAATATTTTGCGCAAAAAATGAAGTTGAAATAATAAAAAATGAAAGTAAAGTAAAAATATGTCGTCTCATTACAAATGATAAGTTAGATAGACATCAAAGCTAACTAATATAATTTTAAAAAAGAATATCTTAACGAAATTTTGAGAAAATTCCATTTCAAATAGCTTTATCTTTGCAACTTTAAAATCCTCATGACCAACTATGCCAACTGAATGTATTTCGTACCAAGAAACTGGATATTTTTCTCCGTTAATGTGTGATTACTTAGATGAAGCCCCAGTATTACAAGCATTTTACAGTCGCTTTCCGAAATTGGAAAACTTTGAAGCACAAATTCTGGAAAAACAACAATCTAATTTAACAGATGCTTCACAAAGAGCTGTTTTATCAAAAGCGATACAAGCACAATACAAAAATGTATCGGCTCCTAAAAAAACCTTGGAGAATATTGAAAAACTAGCTACTGAAAATGCATTGACGGTTACAACGGGACATCAGTTGAATCTTTTTACAGGACCCTTGTACTTTTTATATAAAATTATTTCTACCATTAATTTAACAACAACCTTAAAAGAGAAATATCCTAACTATGATTTCGTACCTATCTATTGGATGGCTTCGGAAGATCATGATTTTGAAGAAATCTGCTTTTTCAATTATAAAGGCAAAAAAATACGTTGGGATCGGGAAGCAAGTGGTGCAGTAGGAGAATTATCTACAAAAGGATTAGCAGAAGTATTGGAAGTATTCGCTAAAGAACTAGGAAACAGCAACAACGCTAAATACTTACAAGCACTCTTTGAAGACGGATATGTAAAACACAGAAATCTAACCGATGCTACACGTTACATTGCTAACGAGTTGTTTAAGTCTTACGGATTGGTCATTGTTGATGGAAACGATGCTGCATTAAAACAACTTTTTGTTCCTTTTTTAGAAAATGAATTGTTTCAGCAAACAGCACACAAAGAAGTACTAAAAACTGCTCAAAAATTAACGGAAGCTAATAATTTATATAAAATTCAAGTCAATCCAAGGGAAATAAATCTATTCTATATAAACGACGGAATCCGCGAACGTATCATTGAAACTGATGGTGTATTTACGGTAAATAACACTTCCGTGAGATGGAACTCGGAGCAAATAAAACAGGAGGTTCACAAACATCCAGAACGTTTCTCACCAAATGCACTATTACGCCCATTATATCAAGAAATCATTTTGCCAAACCTTTGTTACATTGGTGGAGGCGGAGAATTAGCATATTGGCTAGAATTAAAATCTTATTTTGAAGCTGTTAATGTAACATTTCCAATGTTGCTGTTGCGAAACTCTGTAGTTATAAAAACAGATAAGCAATCTGAAAAGATGGCAAAATTGAATATTTCCAATCGCGACATGTTCTTGAAAAAAGATGCTTTTGCTGCTCAAAAAGTAAAAGAACTAAGTGAGATAGACATTGATTTCTCAACTCAAAAAGAACATTTACAACAACAATTCAAACACTTATACGAATTGGCAGATCATACAGATAAGTCGTTTGTTGGAGCAGTAGCAGCACAAGAAAAAAAGCAACTCAAAGGTTTACAACATCTAGAAAAACGGTTACTAAAAGCGCAAAAAATAGTGTTGAAAGACAAAGTGTCTAGGAGTGAGAAATTGCGAGAAGCATTATTTCCAAACAATTCACTACAAGAAAGAAGGCTGAACTTTTCTGAACTATACTTAGAATATGGTGAAACATTAATTCCAACATTAGTAAAACATTTACAACCTTTACAAGGAGAATTTTTGGTATTGGAACTTTAAAAAATCACAGGACAAAACATTGTGAATATCCTGTAAAAAAATCTTTTTTGAATTTCTTGAAATTTGAAATCTAAATAGTACTTTTGCGCATGCAACACGACAAGGTATTAATATTAGACTTCGGATCGCAATACACACAACTAATTGCGCGTAGAGTTCGAGAACTGAACATCTATTCCGAGATTCATCCATTCAACAAAATTCCAACTAACTTAGACGATTACAAAGCTGTGATTCTTTCAGGAAGCCCAATGTCTGTAAGGTCTGAAGATGCTTTTCATCCAGATTTAAATGGCATTCGAGGCGTAAAACCATTGCTAGGTGTTTGTTACGGTGCGCAATATTTAGCGCATTTTTCTGGCGGACAAGTAGCAGAATCAAACACACGTGAATACGGACGTGCAAATCTGAGTTTTGTACAAGAAAATGAACCGTTTTTAGCAGGCAGTTCTTCAGGAAGTCAAGTATGGATGAGTCATAGTGATACAATCAAAAAATTACCAACAAACGCAAAACTATTGGCAAGTACGCACGATGTAGAAAATGCTGCCTACAAAATAGAAGGTGAAACTACCTTTGCAATCCAATTTCATCCAGAAGTATATCACTCAACAGATGGGAAACAATTGCTAGAAAATTTCTTAGTAAACATTGCAGAAGTAAAACCAGATTGGACACCAAACGCATTTGTAGATGAAACAGTAGCTGACTTAAAAGCGCAACTTGGAAATGATAAAGTTGTCTTAGGATTATCTGGCGGCGTAGATTCAAGTGTAGCAGCAATGTTATTGCACAAAGCTATTGGTGAAAACTTGTACTGCATCTTTGTAAACAATGGTTTACTTCGAAAAGATGAGTTCTCGAGCGTATTGCAACAATACGAAGGTATGGGACTCAACGTAAAAGGTGTAGACGCTTCGGCACGCTTTTTGGATACGCTTGCAGGAGAGAGCGATCCTGAGAAGAAACGTAAGGCAATTGGTCGCGTATTTATTGAAGTGTTTGATGATGAAGCAGCACAAATACAAGACGTAACGTGGTTGGCACAAGGAACTATTTATCCAGATGTCATTGAAAGTGTAAGTGCTACAGGTGGACCAAGTGCTACCATAAAAAGCCATCACAATGTAGGAGGTTTGCCAGATTTTATGAAATTGAACATCGTAGAGCCTTTAAAAGCATTGTTTAAAGATGAGGTTCGAAGAGTTGGAGCTTCTATGGGAATGGACAAACAATTATTAGGTCGTCATCCATTTCCAGGACCAGGATTGGCAATCAGAATATTGGGAGACATTACTGCCGAAAAAGTTCGTATCTTACAGGAAGTTGACGCCGTGTTTATTAACGGATTACGTGAATGGGATTTGTATGATAAAGTATGGCAAGCAGGAGCTATCTTATTACCTGTAAACTCAGTAGGAGTCATGGGTGATGAGCGAACGTATGAAAAAGTAGTAGTATTACGCGCCGTAGAAAGTACAGATGGTATGACTGCTGATTGGGTAGATTTACCATATAAATTTTTGCAAAAAGTATCAAACGATATAATAAATAAAGTAAAAGGCGTTAATAGAGTAGTATATGACATCAGCTCAAAACCGCCAGCCACTATAGAATGGGAATAATTAATTAGCATAAAGAATGAAGAAGTTTTTAGGATTTTTTTTAATGGTACTGATGACAAGTTGTGTAGCAACTGCGCAACAGTATAAAAATCATAAAGTATCTAGAGGAGAAACGGTGGAAAGTATTGCCGAACGATACAATATTAGCCCGGATGATATTATCAAATTAAATCCTGAAGCACGAAGAGGCGTACGCAAAAATAGTATGCTTATTATTCCTTCCGAATCTATTACAACTACTTCAGATGTAGCGGTAACATTTACAAATCATAAAGTACGACGCAAAGAAACATTATTTGGAATTGCAAAAAAATATGGCGTTACGCAAGAAGACATTCTTAAATACAATGAAAAAGTAGCGAAAGAAGGTCTGAAAAAAGGAGATCGTATAGCAATTCCAAAGTTTAAAAATAAACCAGTTGAGGTAAAAGAAACCGAAGAATCGAAAGAAGAGGAAACAACAAAAGAACCTTCTTATGAAATCTACACGGTAAAAGCTAAGGAAACTAAGTGGGGAATTGCACATAGTTATGGACTTACCATTGAGGAATTAGAAGCGATCAACCCAGAAATCAAAGATGGTTTGCAAATTGGGCAAGAAATCAAATTGCCGCTTCGTTCTGAAAAACCTCAAGTAGTAAGTACAGAAAAATATGTGTTTTACGATGTAAAACCAAAGCAGACAATGTATACGCTTACACGAAAATTTGGTGTTTCTCAAGATGAATTGATTCACTTGAATCCAGCGTTAAAAGATGGTTTAAAAGCAGGAATGGTATTAAAACTGCCTGTCGAAAAAACAGAAACACTCGAAGTAGTAGATGCTGTTGTGGTAGATAAGTTTAATTTCATTGAAAATGCAAATCCTGAAAACGTATCTAATATTGTTATCATGTTGCCATTCAAGTTGAACGAAATGGACATAGACTCGGTAAGTCAAACAAAAAATAAACTCAAAAAAGATCGTTTATTAGGGTTAGCTACTGATTTCTATACAGGTTCATTAATGGCATTAGATTCTATCAAAAAGCTAGGACTTTCTGTCAATGTAAAAATAATTGACAATGGAGGAAAGAAAGATGCAACTCGAAACGCAATTACAGCAAATGATTTTACAGATGTGCATGCTGTTATTGGTCCTATATTAGATACGAATGTAGAAATTGTAGCTTCTGAATTAAAATCGGATGGAATTCCAGTAATTTCGCCATTGACCAATAAAAAAGTTGATCATAGAAATGTGTATCAAACAATTCCAGATAAAAAACTATTGGAAGAAAAAATGTTGGAGTTCTTAAAACAGAATGGTCAAGATAAAAATGTAATAATCATTGCTGATAAAACGAAAGCTAAAATAAAAGCTACATTACAATCGATTTTACCAAATCATAAAATCTTCAATCCGGAAGAAGGAAACTACATCAAACCTGCGTTAATTCTTCCACATTTAAAGGAAGATGTTGAAAATTGGGTCATTCTTGAAACAGATGATTTGTCGCTGATTGCGAATGTTACTTCGGTGTTAAACTCTTATGCAACAAGCGGTAAACGTAAGATTGTATTGTTGACAACTAATAAAAATAGTGGGTACGATAAAAGTGCCAATATTTACAATAGCCACTTAGCAAATCTTAATTTTCATTATCCATCTAACCGTAAACCCTCGTCATTAGACAATCAATTTGTGCAAAAGTACAAAGCTCAATACGGGATTTCACCAAGTAGAACTGCAATACGTGGATTCGACATTACGTTTGATATCTTATTGCGTTTAGCATACGATCAAAACTTAGCAAAAAGTGTTCGCGCTGGTACAGAAACAAACTATGTAGAAAGTAAATTTGATTACCGTAAAAAACTTCTTGGCGGATTTTTTAACAAAGGTGTGTACATTGTAAAATATGACGGATTAGAAATCAAAGAAGCTAGATAATAAACCCTACAAATAACAATCATGACTTCAAAAGTAACATATACAGGAAGCCTTCGAACGGTTTCAACACATATAAAATCTGGAAATGAATTCATAACTGACGCTCCTACAGACAATAATGGAAAAGGAGAAGCGTTCTCTCCTACAGATACTGTTGCGACAGGACTCGCAAGTTGTATGTTAACGGTAATGGGAATTAAAGCAGGACAACTCGGTGTGAATATGGAAAACACGACTGCAGAAGTGACCAAAACAATGGCTTCAAATCCTAGAAGAATTTCAAAAATAGAAGTTCAAATTCATTTGCCATTTGAAGCAGACGACAAAACCAAGAAAATACTAGAAAATACAGCAAATACATGTCCTGTACATTACAGTCTTCATCCAGATATTGAAAAGATTGTTGAATTTCATTGGAAATAAATGTACAGAATCATAGGTATACTTTGCTTCTTTCTACTCGTTCAAAACGAAGAAACGATCACTTGGTCACAGCACGATAAACTACAGTGGGGAAACTTTGAGGGCGATCCCGATTATAGCTCGGACGTGGTTGCTATTACAGCTTCAGGGATTACCTATGGATTCAGTTCTAAAACCTATTCTAACAGCGATAAAATAGAATATACGACCAAAGTAATGGCGCAATTTTATCCTGAAAAATCATGGTACTTAAAAGAACGTGTCAATGATACCGTTTTGGGTCACGAACAATTGCATTTTGACATTTCGGAATTGTTTGCGCGCAAGTTTCGTAAGCGAATTCAAGAAACAAAGTTTACCAAAAACATTCAGCAAGAAATAGGTCAGATTTACGATCAAATCAATGAAGAATTGCGTGACATGCAAAATGCGTATGACGCAGGTTCAGACTATTCAAGGGATTATGAAGGGCAAGTAAAATGGCAAAAACTAATTGCACGCGAGCTCAAAAAATACGATAACTACAAGCGATCTCCATCAGATAATGACTGACTTTCCAGACAGAGAAGCCCAACAAAAACTTTTGATAGAATTGGCACATGCTAAAATGCCATTTGGGAAGTATGAAGGCAAATATTTGGTAAACTTACCAGAAGCATACTTAATTTGGTATCGACAAAAAGGATTTCCAAAAGGAAAATTAGGACGGCAATTAGAACAGATGCTCGATATCAAAATCAACGGTTTAGAACCGATGATTCGAAACATTCAACGTCAGTTTGAAAAATAAAGGTTCTATGCCATATTTATAAGCATGAACAATGAGGAAAAATTCCACGAATTATCATTTTACACTTTAGCACAACCTCGAGACTACTCCATTCATCAACATATTGTAGACGCCTATGCTGCGCAAACTGTTGATGCTACTACAAAACCAATCAAAATTATATTCGCACTTATCGGATTGTATTTATACTTAGAAAAAGATTTCACAGGAAGAGCAGTTCAATTATATCACATGAAAATGGCAAAAAACAAAATACTTTGCCAACTATTGTTTTGCCTGAAGAAAGAGGGAAAATACAGTTTTAAATGTTTTAGAAGCTGCGTCTGGACAAGAAAGAGATAACATGATCAAACGTTGGTGTGAAACAGTTTGGGAAGCATATTCAGAAAACCGATCAGCGGTTATTAGTTTGGTAGATCATTACGGAATATAGATTTCGTTAAATTCAACATAACTTATCATAAATTATACTAAACAAGCTCCAATCTTAACGAACATTTAACCTGCAAGGACAGAAAAGGGGTTTTTCCCCTTTCAACGATCTTTAAATATTCCATATCTTTAACTATTCTCTTCAACATTCAATAAACCAGTGAAATAGTTGGGTTTAATGTATGAGTTAAGGGGTTTTTTTGTTTAAACACATATAGTATGATCGTATTATTAGACAATGGACACGGAGGTTTAATTAACGGAACCTACCAAACACCAGGAAAACGCTCTCCAATATGGAGTGATGGTTCGCAATTATTTGAAGGCGAATTTAATCGCGCCATCGTTAATGGAATTATAGAAGAACTCACAACACTTCGCATTCCGTATGAAAATTTAGCACCAGAATACCGAGATGTTACACTGCAAACACGTGTTCGAAGAGCCAATAAGTATGGTTCACGGAACTGTTTCTATATCAGTGTGCACTCAAATGCTGGTGGTGGACATGGAAGTGAAATATTTACCTCAGTTCGGAACACTAGAAGTGATGCAATAGCCACGGTTTTTGGGGAAGAATTTAAAAGAGAATTTCCAAACAGAAGATTGCGTACCGATTTCTCTGATGGTGATTTAGATAAAGAAAAAAACTTTTATGTATTAAAGCAAACACGAATGCCAGCCATTCTTACCGAAAACTTCTTTATGGACAATGAAGAAGAATGCAAATCGCTCTTAATGACACGTGAAGGACGATCAAAAATCATTCGTTACCATGTAGAAGCCATCAAAAGAGTACAACAAGAATTATTTTAAACTATCTATAACCATATAACTATTCAAATATGAAAACACGTTTTTATGCAGTGTATTTAGGTGCCTTAACGCTGCTTCTAGTCTCATCATGCGGATCACTAAGAGCTCCTGTTTTTGATCAATATTCGTATCAAAAAGGAACCGAACTTAAGGTAGATGCTCTGAATTTAATGGACAAAGCTACTATGTCTTATGATTCAGAAAAGACCGCAATAGATACGTTTCAAGCAGAACTTGACAAAATGCTAGAATACCAAAAAAATAGAGAGAACAATACCATATCGTACGCTATGTGGAAAATGATCGCAAATCCTGATAAAAACTTTATTGGAGGATTTTTAGAGCGTTGGAAAGAAAAAGGAACTTTAATTGGACCTTTTATTACCGAAGCAAAAGGACAGGTAAGTGATGCCTTGGATTTAATTCTTCAATACGAAGGGAAAAAAGATCCAGTAGCGGAAAACAAATTGAAAGCAATTCTAGGAATACAATAACGACATAACACTATATAAAGATGGACTTCAAAGATTTATTGAAAGAGCTAAAAGGAAACTTATTAAGTTTAATGGGTTCCAAGTTTGACGACTTAAAAGATGAGTCAAAAAAAGATGTACAAGACTTTTTAAAAGCATCTAAAGCAAAATTAGAACGTTGGACTACCTTACTAGCCGAAGGAAATATTACACTCGATGACTACAAATGGTTAGTAGAAAGCCAAAAAGATTTAGTAGTGTTGCAAGGATTATATGCCGCAGGTGTTTCTAAAATAAAACTAGGACACCTAAAGAATAGTATCTTAGACACAGTAATCAATACAGCAATTGGTTTTGTGAAGGAAAAAGAGGATGGAAATAATGAAGCAAATGCTTAATGCAATCCTCAAAAAATCAACAACATAAAATGTAGTCAGATTTTTTAAAACATAGTGAGCTGATAATCAGTTTTATCAGAAAAAAAAACAAAGGTTGAATACACTTGAAAAATAGTTATTCAACCTTTATTAATTATAAATTCTTCTTTGTACTTTTGCCGCCGAATACAACAACAACACAACAACATAATTACAATAATGGCAAACACCAAATACATATTTGTTACCGGCGGTGTTACCTCTTCTTTGGGAAAAGGAATAATTGCGGCATCACTCGCCAAATTACTACAAGCAAGAGGTTACAGAACTACGATCCAAAAACTAGATCCTTACATCAATGTTGATCCAGGAACCCTAAATCCTTACGAACATGGAGAATGTTATGTAACGGATGATGGAGCGGAAACTGATTTGGATTTGGGTCACTACGAACGTTTCTTAAACGTGCCTACTTCACAAGCAAATAATGTAACTACAGGACGTATATACCAAAGCGTTATTGAAAAAGAACGTAGAGGTGAGTTTTTAGGAAAAACGGTTCAGGTAGTACCACATATTACCAACGAAATCAAAGAACGTATTCAAATTCTTGGGAAATCAGGAAATTATGATATCGTGATTACTGAAATTGGTGGAACTGTCGGAGATATTGAATCCTTACCATATATAGAATCGGTTCGTCAATTATTGTGGGAATTAGGAGAAGGTAACGGAATGGTAATTCACCTAACCTTAGTACCTTATCTTTCTGCCGCAGGCGAACTCAAAACAAAACCAACGCAGCACTCTGTAAAAACCTTGATGGAGAGCGGAATCAAAGCGGATGTTTTGGTATGCAGAACGGAGCATGAACTTTCTGAAGAATTACGTCATAAATTGGCACTATTCTGTAATGTGAAGCGCGAAGCGGTAATTCAATCTATTGATGCCAAAACAATTTACGACGTACCAAACTTAATGTTGCAAGAAGGTTTGGATACAGTTGTATTGAAAAAACTAAGCTTAGTTGATGAAGGTACGCCAGATTTAAAGCGTTGGAACAAGTTTTTAACAAAGCTCAAAAACCCTAAAAATGAAGTCACTATTGGACTCATTGGAAAATATGTGGAATTACAAGATTCGTACAAGTCTATTTTGGAAGCGTTTATTCATGCAGGAGCAGAAAACGAAATCAAAGTAAAAGTGGAGTCTATTCATTCTGAGCATATCACAGAAAAAACCATTGCTGAAAAGTTTAAAAACTTAGATGGAATCTTAGTAGCACCAGGATTTGGAGACCGTGGAATAGAAGGGAAGATTCGTGCTGTACAATATGCCCGAGAACAAAATATACCGTTCTTAGGAATTTGTTTAGGAATGCAAATGGCAGTCATTGAGTTCTCTAGAAACATTTTAGGTTTAGACAGTGCCAATTCTACAGAAATGAATCCGAATACGGCTAGTCCTGTAATCAACTTAATGGAAGAACAAAAAGAAGTAACGAACAAGGGAGGAACCATGCGTTTAGGAGCTTGGGAATGTGAATTGAAAGAAGGAAGCAAAGCGCATTACATTTACGGACATTCAATGATTTTAGAACGTCACCGTCATCGTTATGAATTTAACAACGAATACAAAGAAAAATTAGAAAACGCAGGATTAATTGCTACAGGATTCAATCCAAAAACTGGACTGGTAGAAATTGTAGAATTGCCTTCACATCCTTGGTTTGTAGGTGTGCAGTATCATCCTGAATATAAAAGTACTGTTGCCAATCCGCATCCGCTATTTGTAGCGTTTGTGAAAGCTGCATTAGTACATGCAGAAAATAAACAAAATGCCACTATGGCATAAAAACGAAAAATGGATTCTTTTTTGCGTAACAAAACATCAAAAAAGAAGTCTATTTTAAATAGTAGATAAATCTCTAAAGAGAGATTCGTATAAATTAATGATTAAATGGAAGAAAACAAGTTTGATTACAAACAGCTAATAGGATTTGCGCTAATAGCCTTAATTGGAGTTTTTTGGTTAAATACCATGAAACCTACTGAAGAAGAAGCTGCCAAAGCTGAAGCCGAAAAAGCAAAAACAACGCAAGTCGCAACTGATAGTACAGCTACGGCTACTACAAATAAAATTACTGAAGCTAAAACCTTAGACTTAAGGGATTCTACACAAGTAGCAAATTATAAAAATGCCACAGGTGCTTTTGGATTCAACGCAGGAAAAGTTCCAATGGATGGAGTTACTACCATCGAGAATGAATTAATCTCTCTGAAAGTAAGCAACAAAGGTGGGCAAATTATAGAAGCACTTGTAAAAGGCCAAAAAGTTAAAGGACAATTCGAAGAATTAAAAACCTATGACTCACTACCTGTATACTTAGTTAAAGACGGAAATGCTTCGTTTGGATTAAACTTAACCACGACAGATAATCGTGTACTTGATACAAAACAATTACCTTTTGAACCAACATATACTGAAAATGATGGCGTAAAAGTACTTTCGATGAAATTGAAAGTTGCAGCAGATAAATTTTTAGAATACCGATATGAGTTGAAAGAAGATTATATGATGGATTTCACAGTTCGTTCGCAAGGATTAAACGGATTCATCAATGCAAGTCAACCTGTAAATTTAGAGTGGAAATTAAAAAGTTTTAGACATGCAAAGAGTGTTACGTATGAGAATCGATACACGGAATTAATTTACGAATATGAAGGAGGAAAAGATAGTTACTTAGGACAAACTACCGATGAAGAAACTCCTAAAGCAGTTACTTGGGTTGCATACAAGCAACATTTCTTCTCGTCTATTTTATTGTCAGATACACCTTTTAGAAGAGCCAATGTTACTTCAGAAAACATTGTAGATGGTGAGATGGCAGAAAAAGATGTAGAGTTCCTTAAAAACTTTAGTGCAACAATTCCTTTAGAATTAAAAGGAGGGGAATTAAACTATACAATGGATATGTATCACGGTCCTACTGATTATGATACTTTATCTGCATACGATAGAAATCTTGATGAGGTTGTACCATTAGGTTGGGGAATTTTTGGTTGGATTAACCGTTACTTCTTAATTCCGTTATTTGGACTGCTAAGTGCGTTCTTACCAGCCGGTATTGCAATTATTGTGATGACGATATTAGTTCGTTTACTATTATCGCCAGTAACATACAAGTCGTACTTATCACAGGCGAAGATGAAAGTAATTCGCCCAGAGATCAACGAGATCAACCAAAAGTACAAGGATGATGCAATGAAGAAGCAACAAGAAACTATGAAATTGTATGGAAAAGCAGGTGTAAGTCCGATGGCAGGTTGTATTCCAGCCTTGCTACAGCTTCCAGTATTCTATGCATTATTCATGTTCTTCCCATCAGCATTTGAATTACGTCAAAAAAGTTTCCTATGGGCAGATGACTTATCATCTTATGATACCATTTACAAATTCCCAGAAGGATTTAGCATTCCATTATATGGAGACCACATCAGTTTATTCCCAATTTTAGCTTCTATTGCAATTTTCTTTTACATGAGAATGACAACAGGGCAACAAATGAACTCTATGCAGCAACCAAAGCAAGACGGAATGCCTGATATGAGTAAAATGATGAAATATATGATGTATTTCTCTCCATTAATGATGTTATTCTTCTTTAACAACTATGCGAGTGGATTAAGTTTATACTACTTTGTATCGAATTTAATTACTATTGGTATCATGTTAGTGATTAAAAACTACATCATTGATGAAGATAAAATTCACGCAAAAATCCAAGAGAATAAAAAGAAGCCTAAAAAACAGAACCGCTTCCAAAAGAAAATGCAGGAAATGATGGAGCAAGCAGAAGCACAGAAAAAGGCAAATGCAAGTAAAAGAAGAAAATAAATATAGTTTTCTATAACATAAAAAGCTCCTCAATTTGAGGAGCTTTTTTTATACAGTCTATTTAAAACTTAAAATATATCTTGATGGAAGCTCAAAAACATCAAGACAAAAAAATATTTTATCAAGATAAAATAGTCAAAACATCAAGATGAAATTATTTTTTATCTAGTTGCTTTTAAAAATTAAAATATAAGGATTAGAGAATCTGCCTTTTAGTATTCGAAAATCGTCACTGCGAGGAGTAAAACGAAGTGGCAGTCTGTTTATTGTTTCATGCAATTGTTATTTGAAGTCACAGATTACTTCACTGCGTTCTTAATGACAAATCATAGTTTGCTAGTTTTGAGTATACCAATTTCAAAATTAATTTCAAACAAGTCTAAAAGCGCTCACACTGAGCGAAGTCGAAGTGAAGCGAACACCTAACACCCAACACTAAAGTCCTTTTTTAAACTTCAAAATACGCTGATACGATTCATCAATACGCTTTTCAGAAATCTTACCATCTGTAATCATCTTTCTAATTATATCAATAATATCTTGAGGTCTTATAGTATCACGATCTTTCATAGGAATATGATTTGAAAACATCAATACATCTACACCAGCATGAATTGCCATTTGAATTGACTTTTCAAATCCAAACTGATCAGCAATGGCTTTCATTTGCATATCATCTGAAAAAATAACACCATCAAAACCAAGATCGCCACGTAAATAATCGGTCATAATCTTCTTAGAAAGTGTAGCAGGTAACTTAGAATCATCTAGCTTATCATTCACAATATGGGCCGTCATAATAGCATCTACATTACCTTCATACAACAACTTTACATACGGAAAAACTTCTTGCTGCTTCCAATACTTGCTCACATCAGTAACATTAAAATGCGAGTCTTGACGCGAATTTCCATGTCCTGGGAAATGCTTTACAACTGTTCTTACATTAAAATAACGGTGACTTTTAATCACTTGTCGTGCATGCTTCACAATATCTTTTGGATTCTCTGAAAACGCACGATGGTTCTTTCCAATTGGTGGATTCGTAGGATTGTCAACATCTAAAACAGGAGCGTAATTCACATTAATTCCTAACTGTAACAAATTATGCGCAATAATATCACTGTAATATTTAGTAGAATCAATAGCATTAACTTCACCTAAATACTTGGCAGAAACTGTTTTTGGAAAACCATATTTCTGTTTCAAACGGTTTACTTTTCCTCCTTCTTCATCAATACTCACCAAAAGTGGCAATTTTGAATCTTTTTTCAGTACAGAAACTAACTTTTTTAAATTCTCTGCAGAATTCAATTTGGTAATATTCTTTTCGTACAATAAAACGCCACCAAGTTTCTGTGCTTTGATATCTGCTAAAATCTTATTATCAGCCCTAATTTCGGTATCGTCACCAATACCAAGCATAATCATTTGTCCTATTTTAATATCTAGACTGTCCGCTTTTTTACTTTGTGAAAACATACTGTTTCCCGTACATAAAAACATGATTATACTAATTCCTAACCTCAATTTCATCTCTATTCTTTTAATGCTGTGTTTATTCATAGCAAGTCATAACAAAAGCTATGCCTCTTTCATCGAAATATACGCTAAAAAAGATGAAATAAAAAGATAAACTGACTTTCAAATGCAAAAGTTTTAGAAGTAGTACAACACTTGTAATGGCATGTTTTTTAAAGAAGTTTAGGGGAATTTTAAATTATGAATTGTTTTAATAGTGTATGCAATGCGTATAATTGCTTTACAATGAAATAAGTAAAATTTCAAAATAGACGCAGCCATAATACAATTTGTGCATCCACTCAATAACAATCTAACCATACAGCAGATGAAAATTCAAAAAGTAATACTTATTGTGCTCGTTTTTTCTTTTTTACTTTCGTGTGAAAAAGACAATGAAGCAGCACCTTTAGCGGAAAGTAGCATCGCTGGAAAATTTTTAGCACCAAACAATGCTGACCCAATTGTAAACGGATTGATCCTTGCAACTAAAGATGGTACTGTAGTGTCAGAAACACTTTCAAGAACAGACGGAAGCTTTAGATTGACAAATTTAACCGCAGGAACCTATACGATATCTTTGAAAAAAGGATTATTTAGTTCTGAAAGGACTGTTGATATAGGTGAAGATGATAATCTTGATATTCCAGATATTCCTATTGAAGTTTTTCCAAATATTGCTGTAGTTACGGGAAGCTTTGATCATATAGAATCTGTATTGTATGATATAGGTTTGGTAAATCCAGTAACGCAAGAACCACTTTTTGATATTATTGATGGTTCGTATGCAGGAAGACCAGCTACAGGAAGTCATGGACACGGACATGGAGGTTCTTCGGACTTAGTGATATCAAAACAAAATAGCAACTTGGAGCCTAATGTAGATTTCAATTTTTCAGATTTGATTTCTGACACGCAACTATTAGGAGAATATGATATTATATTTCTAAACTGTGGATTGAGCGAAAGTTACACAGAATTCAATGATAATATTACACAATATGTAAGCAATGGAGGAATTTTATATGCTACAGATTGGGCTTTTAAATACTTAGAAGGGATCATTGGTGATGGACAACAATACATTGATTTCTTAGAACCAAACAAAAGCGGGCGTTCTACAGAAACTGAAGCTACTATTTTTGATCAAGACTTAATTGATTGGTTGGAAATTAATTTCGGAATAACAATAAGCAATGATGATACCATATTACTTGACGAGTTTCTTTCTGCTTGGCAAGTAGTAAATAGTGCTAACGATGCAACTGTAATTAGCTGGTTTAACGGACCTGTAACTTACAGAGATGCGAGTGGCGCTGAAATTACAGAAAATAAAGACTTGGCGTTTACATTTCTAGTTGGAGAAGGAGGCGTATTTTACTCTTCATTTCATACGGAAAACCACGACGACGGATTCAATACAATTGACAGACTCTTAGAATATTTAGTATTTGAATTATCTGCATTGTAAATAGAAATGTGATATAAAAAAAGCCTGAGTGTTCTTTCCACTCAGGCTTTTTTGTTTCATAAAAAACAACGCAAAAAAAAACACGAAAAAGATAGTATCTTTGTCAGCAATTAAAGTAAGCTGCGTCTTACTTAAAACAAACAAGTGAAAGGATTTAAATGAAACGAGTAATAGTAGGACTTTCTGGAGGAGTGGATTCAAGTGTAACAGCGTATTTACTGAAAGAACAAGGATACGAAGTAATTGGGCTATTTATGAAAAATTGGCACGATGATTCTGTAACAATTTCCAATGAATGTCCTTGGTTAGAAGATAGTAACGATGCCATGATTGTGGCAGAAAAATTAGGAATTCCATTTCAAACGGTAGATTTAAGCGAACAATACAAAGAACGTATCGTTGATTACATGTTCAACGAATATGAAAAAGGACGTACGCCAAATCCAGATGTACTTTGTAATAGAGAAATAAAATTTGATGTCTTCCTAAAAATAGCTTTAGATTTAGGAGCAGATTATGTAGCAACGGGACATTATTGCCGTAAAGAAACGATTGAAAAAGATGGAAAAACGGTTCATAAATTACTAGCTGGTAAAGATGGTAATAAAGATCAATCGTATTTCTTATGTCAATTATCACAAGAACAATTAGAGAAATCACTATTTCCAATTGGAGAGTTAACAAAACCAGAAGTTCGTGAAATTGCAGCAAAAGCAGATTTAATTACTGCCGAAAAGAAAGATTCGCAAGGATTGTGCTTTATTGGAAAAGTGAAATTGCCAGACTTTTTACAACAGCAATTACAACCTAAAGAAGGGGTGATTGTTGAGGTGCCTAATAGCATTGATAGCTATCGTAAAGAGTTGCCAGAGTTTACAACAAAAGAAGAAGAATTGGCATTTTATGCGCAAAAATATACCTATCAAAAAACAGATGGGAAAGTAGTAGGAAAACACCGAGGTGCACATTACTTTACCAAAGGACAACGCAAAGGATTGGCTGTTGGTGGAACTGTAGAGCCTTTGTTTGTGATTGAAACTGATGTAGAAGAAAATATCATTTACACAGGACAAGGAAAATCGCATCCAGGATTGTACAGACGTACCTTATTTGTAACGGATGATGAATTGCATTGGGTTCGTGAAGACATGGCATTGCAACCAGATGAATCTTTGGAAGTAATGGCGCGTATTCGATATCGTCAACCTTTGCAAAAAGCAATTGTATATAAAATAGAAGGTGGTGCGTATGTGGATTTTGAAACACCGCAAAGCGCTATTACTGAAGGACAATTTGTAGCTTGGTATATAGAAGATGAACTGATTGGTTCAGGAGTAATTTCTTGATGAAGTTGAAGTTGATTTTGAATTCGAAGTTGAAACTGAACTTGAAAACAAATCAATAAAAAAACAAAAACAAAATCGAAAAAATGAAAAAATTGATCGTATTGGCAATGATGCTTATGGCACAATTCAGTGTGGCTCAAACAGAGCATGCTTGGGTATATTTTACAGATAAACCAGATGTTGCAAATGCGCTCGCCAATCCGACAACAATTCTAACACAAAAAGCTGTTGATCGTAAAAATAACCACAGTATCGTTATTGATGAGCGTGATGTTCCTGTGAATGAATCGTATATCACACAAATAAAAAATCAAACTGGAATCACAGTAATGGCCAAATCAAAATGGTTTAATTGTGTACACGTTTTAGGAACACAAACGGATATTGATAACTTATTGAATCTATCTTTTATCGATCAAATTGTATATGCAGACCGTTCATTAAATACTTCAGGGAGACCTGCTGTAGCAACGATTTCTACTGTAAATAAGGAAAGGTTTGAAAACTTTGTCATGTTCAACTATGGAAATGCTGCCAATCAAACTACTATGATTAATGTAGACAAATTGCATGAGTTGGATTTTACAGGAGAAGGTATTACAGTTGCTGTAATGGACAGCGGTTTTTCAAATGTGAATACATTGTCAGCCTTTCAACGATTAAGAGATAATGGCGATTTGCTAAATGGGTATGATTTTGTAGATCGTACCACAGATATTTATGCTTTTACAGGAAGCGATCATGGAACCAGAGTTTTATCGGACATGGCAGGATATATTGATGGGCAATTTGTGGGTACAGCACCAGATGCAAGTTATTACCTGTTTAGAACAGAGGATATTAATACAGAAACACCATTAGAAGAATCTTATTGGGTAGAAGCGGTAGAACGTGCCGATAGTTTAGGTGTTGATGTTGTAAATACGTCGTTGGGATATACTACTTTTGATGACAGCAGATATAATTATACAACAGCCGATATGGATGGAAATACTGCATTTATTACCAAAGGAGGTAATATTGCCGTTGAAAAAGGACTATTAATGGTAAACTCCGCAGGAAACTCAGGAAATACAAGTTGGGGAATTATTTCTGCACCTGCCGACGGAAATGTATTTACAGTTGGAGCTGTAGAAGATAATGGAGATTATGCATCCTTTAGTTCAAGAGGAAGAACACCAAATATTCCTGTGAAACCAGATGTTGTAGCACAAGGGCGAGATACTTTTGTAGTGAATTCAATGGGCTTAACCACGTCTAATGGAACTTCGTTTTCATCACCAATTATCACAGGTGCTATGGCGTGTATGGTTCAGGCTTTTCCAAATAAAACCAACGTAGAATTGATGCAAATTGTACGCGAATCAGCTTCAATATATGGGAATCCAACGATTCAATTAGGATATGGAATTCCTGATTTTGAAGCGGCATTTCAAACCTTATCTGGGGATGAAGTAAAAAATGCAACAACCATTGAAATTTTCCCAAATCCTGCGAAAGCAATACTACAAATCAATTTGCCTGAAAGTACGCAAAATGCAACTATTACTTTAGGAAGCATGTTTGGGAAAACCATTAAAATATATACAACAACTACAAGTGCACAACGTATTGACGTAAGTCAATTAGCAGCAGGAATGTATTTGTTAAGTATTGATACAAATGGGGAAACGATCACCAAAAAAATAATAAAACAATAAAATCTACACAACGAATGGCTTTATTCGAACATAACAGAATTACACAATTATACAATATACAATATCCAATAATTCAAGGAGGAATGATTTGGGCAAGTGGCTGGCGATTAGCATCTGCCGTAAGTAATGCTGGCGGATTAGGGTTATTAGGAGCTGGATCGATGTATCCGGATGTATTGCGTGAACATATTCAAAAGTGTAAAAAAGCGACGGACAAACCATT
Source organism: Kordia sp. (assembly GCF_022447245.1). Lineage (GTDB taxonomy): Bacteria > Bacteroidota > Bacteroidia > Flavobacteriales > Flavobacteriaceae > Kordia. The sequence goes on from NZ_JAKVBC010000006.1 coordinate 129,903, forward strand.
CGGTGTTAATGTTCCAATGTTGTATCCAAACATTGAAGAAATCATGGATATTATAGTGGAAGAAGGTGTGAAAATAGTATTTACTTCTGCAGGAAATCCTAAAACATGGACACCATTTTTAAAGGAAAACGGAATTACAGTAACACATGTTGTAAGTAGTTCTAAATTTGCTTTAAAATCGCAAGATGCTGGAGTACATGCGGTTGTAGCAGAAGGTTTTGAAGCAGGTGGACATAATGGAAGAGAAGAAACGACAACCTTAACGTTGATTCCAATTGTAAAAGAAAAATTAGAAATTCCGTTGATTGCTGCCGGAGGCATTGGAACTGGAAAAGCAATGTTAGCTGCAATGGTTTTAGGCGCAGATGGTGTACAAGTTGGAAGCAGATTTGTGGCAACGGATGAAGCTTCTTCCCATATAGAATTTAAAAAACAAGTGGTAGAAGCTAAAGAAGGAAGTACAAAATTAATGTTGAAAGAATTAGCTCCTGTGCGCTTGTTGAAAAATAAATTCTATGAAGATTTAGAAGAACTATACACAACAGGTCCGACTGTAGAAGAACTTAAAACCTTATTAGGAAGAGCACGTGCCAAACGTGGAATGTTTGAAGGTGATTTGGTAGAAGGCGAATTGGAAATTGGGCAAGTATCTGCTTTGATTCACGCTATCAAACCTGCGGCTACGGTTGTAGCAGAAATGGTAGCTGAATTTGAGGAAAGTGTAGTGGGATTAGATCGCTATCGCTCTTAAATTGTTAGACGCGCTTCACTTTGACAGAGATTTCTGCGCAAGCAGTTTTGAATCGCTTCGGGTATCTTTTTAAGATACTCTGAGCGTTAGTTGGAGCGCAGTGGAGAACTATTATAATCTAAAAAAAGTCTAATAAGTCTATAAGTCCAAGACAGTCTAATGATCTAATAAGGTCAAGATTAATTCCCATACTTTTCAATTAACTTTCCAGTCTCATTGCCTTCTTGTGTACCATCGGCTTTGTATAAAATATAGTCAAAAATATCTTCTTGTTGTACGGTTACTTTTGCTCCAGACTTTAATCCTTTGATATGGTATGGGTCATTTTGAAGAATGCCAACAATCTCTAAACTTACCCAGCGTGTTACTTCAATCCACATCCATTCATTACCGCCATCATCGGTAGTAAAAGGAGCTTTTAGTAATAAAGTAGCTTGATCTAGTCCGTCATTAAATAATATCTTTAATTCTGGTAATTTTGCCTTAGCTAGTAGACTAGCCGCCATGATTTCTTCATTATGACTTATATAGGTGACTGCATCTTCTAGTCCAAAAATCTTTTTATACACTTCGCTTTCATACACCTGTGTATTTTCATAATTCTTATTCTTAAAATTCACTTGATATATAATATTAAGCGGATCGCCTTCTTCTAATGGCACAGAAGTGTTAAAGTTGATCGTAGCTTTTTTGCTTGCGTTTTCATACACAATACCTGGAATTACTTTTTTAAATTCGGAGTTTTCAATAGCATCCAAATCTACTTCCAAACTATTTTTCTCAATTTGTTTGCCTTCAAGTAGTAACTGTCCTATGATAGTGAGTAGTTGACTAGCGCTGGTTACATTAGAACAAGGAGAATTAGAAATGACAAAATCAGGTAAGCCAAAACGTTGCATTCCAAACGTGATAGATCGGCAATATTCATATTCTCTATATGAATGTAAGGTAAGCTGTCTCATGGCATTTGGGATTCCGTTTTCCCAAGCATCTACGCGATCTCTTTTCCATATTTCAGGCAAAAAGTATTCCCTAACTTCACCATCATATACAACAAAATCAGTGTTTTTTACTTTTTTGTAAACCCAATCAAATAACTTTTTTGTATGGGTAAAAACATTTTTATTTTCATAGTAAAGGACTATGATAAAAGCGTTGTTGGAGTCACTTAAATTACTTTTTTGCGCTTCAGAAAACCCTTCTGCAAAGTATTCTAAATATTCCATATCATGTGCCGGATAGTCTTCTTCAACTTCTGTGATGGCTTCTATGTAAATCATTGTTTTGTCAATAGTCTCTGGGGATTCGTCTACAAAAACGGCATCTGGAAAAACAGCTTTTAATTCTTTTTCAATTGCAGCTTCATCCAGTTTGGTATTCATGGTGTAGAAACCAATTTCTGAAAGTGCGCCTTCCGTTTTTAAACCATTATTTTGGGCAATTGTGAGTAGTGAATTCAATAAAAAAAGTAAAAAACAAAAACGTTTCATAGGAAATAAAGTATGGATAATGACGTAAATTACCGTTAAAGATACCTTTTTAGAACACAAAAAGAAATCTTATTTGGAAAATGTCTTATCTTTAAATAGATGAAAATCAACTTATGACAACAGATAAATAGTTTTTAAGTGTACATCCTGTATTTGCAGTAAAAGATGTGGTAAAATCGCTCGATTTTGATGTTCGTAAATTAGGGTTAAAGTTGGTTTTCCTAATCATGATACAGATCCGAAATATGCAGGAATTATTCGAGGAAATGTAGAAATCCATTTGCAATGGCATGATGCTTCCGAATGGGAAAAAGGCATTTATAGACAGATACTCCGTTTTTTAATAAGAAATACTGAAACTTTATTTCAAGAATATAAAACTAAAGGTGTATTTCACGAGCAGACTGTCCTTAGAGAAACTCCTTGGAATACCAAAGAATTCGCTTTTTATGATTTGGATATGAATGGTTTAACGTTTTATGAAGATGTTAAATAAACTTACTCTTCTTTCAATCTAGCTTTAATACGGTCCATTAATATTTTTACATTGGCTTTATAAGACATAGCAATCGCTAAATGGTTTTTGGAAGCTAGTAAATTATGAGATGCTACTTTTGTTCGGTAATCTTCACTAGAAGTAAAGTAGACTATTATATCTTGATTAAACTTTTGTTGCGTCCAATCTACAAACCAATCATATTGTTTAAAACTTTCTAGATTTTTTAAAACATCATTTTCTAAACGATTATTACTTTTTTCTAACATTGGGAGAAACAATACCTATAGTTAAGAAAGATCAGTAACCGGACTATTATTTTATTTACTTGTAGGTTGGTGTTTTTCTTTAAAAGTTCATATTCTTTGGTTTGAATGGTCAAAGGTTTATATAAAGTAATAAGACTCGTGCAACTTGGACATTCTTTATAATTAGCATGCTATTTTTTTGACTGACTTCATAATGTTTTATAACTTGATTAGCCACCAAAGTGTCTAGAGCAAAATAATTGGCAATTGTACTTAAGATACTATCATTTTTTAGCTTACTTTTTCTGGTTTCATTCCAATTGTTGACTTGTAAGGCAAGTAAAATTCCAATCATCACCAAGAGAATTTCACCAATGGCATATAAAATATAGTTTTTAAACTTATTATCTTTTAAAAGTTGTTTGCGAGCAGAACGAAAAATTTTTAGCAACAGTATGGGTTGGTGATTAATCTTCAGATCTTGGATAGTTTTTATATAGTCGAATGCCCAACCGGACAAATAAGAGTACTGCGATAATTATTACAATGTTTAATCCTTCCATTAGTTTTTTCTACGTTTATATCTTTTTCCTTTTTTTAGTTTTTTCCCAACATAGCCTTCAAATTGAATTGGAATTGAAACATTTCCTTTTTCTTCGGTAGCTTTGTGTACAACAAAATGCAAATGTGGAGTTGTTGTAAATCCTGTCATACCTGAAATTCCTATTTTTTGTCCTCTTTCTACAAGATCGCCTTTTTCTACCAAAGCACCATTAAAATGTAAATGATAATACGAAGCAGTGGTTCCATCATCATGTTGAATAATGACAAAGTTTCCATCATTTGCATACTTGCGAGAACGTCCATATTTTTTGGAATTTTCCTTGATCAACACTACTTTTCCTTCACGGGCAGCATAGATTGTATCGCCGATTTTAGTGCCAAAATCAAACGCATGATAAGAACGAATATGATCGTGTGAAAAACGTCCTAAATTTCCTTGTATCAGCTTTCTCTTTTTCTTGTATGGCAACAAATATAAATACTCTTTATTTGGTGTAACGGTATTTGGATCGCCATAACCGATTGCAAAATCAAAATATGTTTTGAGTTTAAGATTTTTAGTTGTGTCAATTTTCTTTCTAGGAATCTTTATATAGTTTTCTACTTTCTCTAAAGGGTGAATGACCAGTTTTTCTTTGTAAACAAATTCACGGATAATATGGTCTTTCGGACTAATTTTAAAATACATAGGTGACAACATATTGTTTTTGATGCTTAAAACTAATGTGTCTTTTGTGGTTCTAATCGTATCTTTACGTATGTATACATGTTGTGCATGACTTATTGAAATACTAAAAATTAATAAGAAAATTATTTTTTTCATTTCACTTATAATTTTATTGTTTTTTGTTGAGGTAATATTGATATACTTGTCTTCCTAATTCTGCTAAAAATGGAATCCCAATTTCGTCATATTCATACGTGTCGTCATTAAAAATTTGATTTTCATTCACATGAATGGTGGCAGTAATTATAAAAGAAATGTCATTTTTAGTATCTACAACATAAGCGCAATCTGTTAAGTATCCGTAGGCATAACCAACTTTATTATACATTTTAATATGATCAGGAATAGGATCTTTGCTATCGCCAAACATAAAGAATTTTACATAGCTATCGTAATATTCTGGATCAGTAAAACCTTGTTCTTTGGGTGTTTTGTGCATGACTTTTAGTAAAAAATCACGATCACTTTCTGTAATATCAAATCGTTGAAATTCCTCGTATTTATGTGGAAAATGTAATCGATTCATGATTTCATGAAGCATAGCAATGGTTAAGTAATTCTTTTTAGAAAAATCCATCGGTTCCATAATCAAAGAATCATTTTTATAATATCCTTTCCCTTTTTTGATTCTATTCAAATTCAAAGATTCAATAGTACCATTATTCGTTCTTGATTGTTCATAAATAACACTGTCATTTTTAAAAAAAGCCACCGCTTTCATTTGTGTATCATCTGCGTTTTTTGTGCCAACCCGATGCGAAATTCGAACCAAATTAAGTTTTTTATAAAATGGAAATAGTGTGTTTATCTCAAATGGTCTTAAAAATTCAAATAATCTGTTATATGCTTGGTTGTCACTTACGGCAAAGATTTTTTGAACTTCATCTCTAATAGTCGTTTTTATAGAATCACCTTCTACTTGAAATATTGTTTTACTATTTATTTCAGCCAATTTATTGGCTTTTTCAAGCGCTAAAAGTGCAATAGGAAACTTCACGCTACTTGCTGGATAAAAGTAATCTTTATTGTTTATCTGAAATTTGTATGTATCACCTTCTGTGTCCGAAACCATAATTTGTACTTCATGCGCTTGCAGATTTCGCATTACTTTTTGAATCTTCTCAGAATCTGAAGCCAATGCAAATTGAATAGGATCATATTCTTTAGGCTCAGCACAACTCAAACAGGTTAAAAATAATAATAGGTATATTTTTTTCATCAAATAAGAAGGTAAAATGTTTTTACAAGATACTATTTTATCTAAAAGAGTTGAAATTTTTGAAAAATGTTACATTTATAGTTGAAAACCTAGGTTTTGAATGCTTATCAAACCCTAAATTAGTATTCGTAATGACTGGTAGAAAATTTATAATATTGTTTGTAATTTGTTTTTTTGGACTGTTTTCTTGTAAAAAAGAATCAAAGCAAAAAACTTATAGATGATGTTTTTGAGAAAATGCCAGATATGCCAGAATTTGTCACATTATTTTACAAGTTAGATTCCTTAAAAAAAGCAGGTATAAATGCAGATGTAAGTTTTAGTTTTCTAGAAAAATCATTCTATCCAAAAGATTCTTTAAAGAATATTGCATTAATTTATGTGGAAGATAATATCAGCGTAGCTCATAACATAGAATACATCATTAAGTATGATCGTGATTTGAAAGAACTTATAGCTGTTGAAAAAAATTAAGTATAAAAAAAGTGTCTGCACCACACAGACACTAATATTCAACACTTATATTCTCCTAAATCTAAACCTCTTTAGGAACACTTTTTTTCTTTTTCGTAGGTGTAAGTTCTATTTCTATTTGGTTTTTTAGGATATCGTCAAAAGTTTCGCGTTTTCTAATAAGATGTGCTTGGTTATTGAGCCACAATACTTCGGCTGGTCGGTAACGAGAATTGTAATTACTAGCCATAGAAAAACAATAAGCTCCAGCATTGTTGAACTTTAAAATATCGCCTTCACGGATTTCAGAGATTCTTCTATTATTTCCGAAAGTATCCGTTTCACAGATATATCCAACAATAGAGTAGTAGAGTTCACGTCCGCTAGGATTTGAAATATTTTCAATATGATGATATGAATTGTATAACATTGGACGAATTAAGTGATTGAAACCACTATCAATTCCAGCAAAAACGGTTGAGGTTGTCTGCTTTACCACATTTACTTGTGCTAAGAAATAACCCGCTTCGCTAACGAGAAACTTTCCTGGTTCAAAATTGAGTGACAATTCTTTTCCGTAATCTTTACAGAACTCATTGAAACGTAGGCTTAATTTTTGTCCTAGCTCTTCGATGTTAGTTTGAATATCATCTTTTTTGTAAGGAACTTTAAATCCACTTCCAAAGTCAATAAATTCTAAGTTTTTAAAGTTGGTAGCAGTTTTAAATAAAATTTCAGAAGCATATAAAAACACATCAATATCTAGAATGTCACTTCCTGTATGCATGTGTATTCCGTTAATGTGCATTCCTGTTAATTCTACAATACGCAATACGTGTGGAATTTGGTGAATGGAAATCCCAAACTTTGAATCAATGTGACCTACAGAAATGTTGTGATTTCCACCAGCCATCACATGTGGATTAATGCGAATACAAACAGGGATTTTTGCATGTTTGCTACCAAACTGCTCCAAAATAGAAAGATTGTCAATGTTAATCTTTACACCTAACTGCGCCGCGTGTTCAATTTCTTCAAGCGAAACACCGTTGGGTGTATACATAATGTCTTCGGCATTAAAACCTGCTGCCAAACCTAACTGTACTTCTTGAATGGAAACAGTATCTAATCCAGCACCAAGAGATTTCATCAATTTTAAAATACTTAAATTAGACAATGCTTTTACCGCATAATGTAATTTTAATTTGGGTACTGTTTGAAACGCAGAGGTCAATCGTTCGTACTGAGACCTAATTTTTTCGGCATCGTACACATAGGTTGGGCTGCCAAATTGTGTTGCTATATGTAATAAATCTGATTCTTGCATGGTAATTATTTACGAGTTCAAAACTATAATAAATTGAATTTACAATAAAGAAAACTAATTAAAAAATATAAAAATAACACATAAAGTTATATTTGTAACAATTTGGGAGTTGCGTAGTTCTTGAAATAAAGCTGCTCCATATTTATAAAACACTAGTTTTAATAGTTTTTCTTTCCTATGAGGTGTAGTACTTTTTAAGAAATTAAATTAAAATCATATTAACATGAAAAAATTACAGTTAAAACGATTAACATTTAATCTTAGAACAATTTCTCAGTTAGAGTCTGTAAGAATAAATGGTAGATATCCAACAGGAGAACTAACTGAGGGCGCGCAATGTGCATCGAAAGGATGTGGAGATAAATCAAAAAGAAGAATTTGTTACCAATATTAAATCTTTTTTAAAACAACCTTACCATTGGAAAAACTCCAGATATATGTAAAAGCGAGTAGCAATATTCGCTTTTTTTTCATGGAGTTATTTTAGATGATAAATAAGTGATGTTTTATAAAAGGTCACTGTAAACAGTTGTTCTTGAGTGTTTTTATGCTCAGTTTTGGACAGAAATCAAAACAAAAATTACGAAAGATAGAATTTCTCAAAACTTAAAACTAAACAAAAAATCGATTTCTAAATTGCAGAACACTATTCTTGGCGGCGCTAAAGGCGCTAGTTCTGCTCTAATTGATAAAAGTAAAGTAGAATCATGCATAATGTCATCTGCAAATCATTCGGATTATTGTAATGATGGACGCTAAAAGGAAAGTTCATAAACGATGATTTATTTGTGAAATTATTTTTATCAGAATTTGAAAGAAGAGATGTAGTGTCTCTTCTTTTTTTGCTTATGGTTAACGGAAGTATCACGGTGTATTTCTGGGCTTTTTTTATGGGTATACCGTAATGTGTTGATAGTGAAGTTACTTACCTTTAAGTATAACCAAAAAACTGAACGATCATGAAAAAAAAGAAGTTAAAGTCACTATCGTTAAACAAACAAAAAATTAGTCAATTACATGAACAAACTGGTGGTACAGGTCCATTTACAACAGATGCGCCAACTATGAGTACTTGTACGTGTGTTTCTTGTTTGCTAGGACAATGTGGGCTACCAACCTTATTTGGTTGTCCTCCGAGACCTACAGATTTATGTACTATTGATTGTACTATGGACTGTTCAATTTTCACGTGTCCTTTCCCAATTGATAGAGAAATTCCATAATGAAGGAAAGTTAAGAAAATGATATTTGATAATCATACTTTAAAAGAGTCGTTTATGGGAGCGACTCTTTTTATTTTTTAATCCATCAAAAACTAAAATTAATTGGGTTTAATGCTATCGATTTTTTACATTTGTGCCACTATAAAAAATTTCGTAAAATGAATCTACACGAATACCAAGGAAAAGAAATATTAGCAAGTTTTGGCGTACGCGTTCAAAGAGGAAAAGTAGCGTCAACCCCAGCAGAAGCTGTTGAAGCTGCAAAGCAATTAACCGAAGAAACTGGCACAGGATGGCACGTGATTAAAGCACAAGTACATGCTGGTGGACGTGGAAAAGGAGGTGGAGTTAAACTTGCCAAAAATCTGCAAGAAGTAGAAGATATCGCAGGACAAATCATCGGAATGGATTTGGTAACACCACAAACTTCTGCTGAAGGAAAGCGTGTACACCAAGTATTAATCGCTGAAGATGTATACTATCCTGGTGATAGTGAGCCAAACGAATTTTATATGTCTGTATTATTAAACAGAGCTACAGGACGTAACATGATTATGTATTCTACAGAAGGTGGAATGGATATTGAAACAGTTGCAGAAGAAACGCCACATTTAATTTTTACAGAAGAAATTGATCCTGCACAAGGATTGTTACCTTTCCAAGCGAGAAGAGTAGCATTCAACTTAGGATTAAGTGGAACTGCATTTAAAGAAATGACGCGTTTTGTTTCTTCATTATACAAAGCTTATGTATCATCTGACTCATCATTATTTGAAATCAATCCTGTATTGAAAACTTCTGATGATAAAATTATGGCAGTTGATGCCAAAGTAACTTTAGATGATAATGCATTATTCCGTCACAAAGATTACGCTGCTATGCGTGATATCCGTGAGGAGAATCCAATTGAAGTAGAAGCAAAAGAAGTTGGGTTAAACTATGTTGACCTTGATGGAAACGTTGGATGTATGGTAAACGGAGCTGGATTGGCAATGGCAACAATGGATTTAATCAAGATGGCTGGTGGAGAACCTGCAAACTTCTTAGATGTTGGAGGTACAGCTGATGCAAAACGTGTAGAAGAAGCGTTTAGAATCATCTTAAAAGATCCGAATGTTAAAGCAATCTTAATTAATATTTTTGGTGGAATTGTACGTTGTGATCGTGTAGCACAAGGTGTAGTTGATGCTTATAAAAATATGGGAGATGCTATCAAAGTTCCAATCATTGTACGTTTACAAGGAACAAATGCTGATATCGCAAAAGAATTAATCGACAATTCTGGATTAGCTGTAGAGTCTGCAGTAGAATTCCAAGAAGCTGCTGACAAAGTACAAGCAGTGTTAGCGTAACTAAAAATTAGTATATTATGTATCAATTTATATATTTAAAAAAAGCCTCTCTTAATTTTGAGAAAGGCTTTTTTTGATACTTGTATTTTATATGTTTTACAGGCGACTTTCTTTAATGAAAGTTTTCAAGGCTTCTAAATCACCATTAAAATAATCTTCATCATTCGTATAGCCTTGAATTTTATATGTATCTGATTTTTTCCAAAGTACATATCCTTTTTCTTGCCAAGTTACAGGCAGCACTGGTGCCTTTTGCGATTCATAATCTGCAATCCAAAGCGGGTAATTTGCCAGTTCAGGATTATTTAAATATTGATTAGCAAAATCTATATTTGTGTATATAATAGGTTTGACACCTAATCTTTCTTCGATAGTTTTTAATAATGTTAGTACGCTTAATTGAATATTATCAATAGATTGACCTCTCTCAATTCCGCCACCTTCTACGTCTACCACAGGAGGCAGGTCGTTTGGTTGAATATCTTTAATTTGTTCTATAAAAAAATCGGCTTGTGCTATAGGGTTATTGACACTTTCATAAAAATGATACGCGCCTCTGATAAATCCTTTTTCTTTAGCCACTTTCCAATTGTGTTGAAACATTGGATCAACGATACCCGTTCCTTGCGTAGCCTTGCAAATAATAAAATCAATGCTGTCTCTGCTTTTTTCTAAATCATCTATTTCATTTCCTTGGTAAAAAGAAATGTCGATTCCAAAAGCTGGTTTGGTGTTTTCGACTACTTTTTCTTTTGGTTTAACAGGTTCTTCTTTTTGCGTTGGTTTCTCTGTTTTTTCGGTTTTTGCTGGTGTAGTTTCTTTTTTAGCATCTGCACACGCATAGATAAGTGTGATACAGAGCACTATCAAGATTTTAAAATAGGGTTGTTTCATTATGGTTGCTAATTTGATAGGTTGGTTAGTTACATAAAGTAAAGTAAATTCAATTTAAATCAAAATGTTTGATAGTCGAATCTATTTTAAGATATATGCTTCTTTGATGATTCCGCCAACTCCAATTGGGTTTTTCATCCAGGAAAAAAATCCTACTCTCTTTATTTTTGCTTCTTTACCCATAATATCTTGCAATCCGTAACTACAGTAAGAAGCATGTGCACCAGAGCGAATGATCACACTTTTGTAATTTTTGATCTTCTTGATTTTAATTTTCTTTTTGCCTAATGCCAAGAGTTTGTATGCTATTCCTGTAGAATATCCTGAATTTAAATATTCTACAGCATGTTTAAAGCTATGGATGCACTTTTTGGAGTAGTTTTCCTTTTGTAAATAAATTCGTTTTGCAATAATTGCGTAAATTTTGATAGCAGTCTCGTAATAGAGCGAACCTTCAATTTTTTTAATACCTGAGATATTCCGTACAATTTCAAAATCGGCTACATTTGTGGAAAGTGTATATCCATCTTTAAAGGTTACTTGAATTCGTTCCAAATCTTCTTCATAACTAGTAAATATATCTTCAATACTACTAAATTGTACCAAAGCAGCTTTAATGAGAGCAATTGTAACGCAGTTTCCATTTTTATAATCATTTAAACATGCTTTAGTTTCTGGTCGAATGGTAACGACAGTTTGGTAAAAGTCTGTTATAATTTTTTTCTCCATGTTTATATTTGTTTAATTTATTTCTACTGCTTTAAACTCAAAATTTTTATGAATTCCTGCAATAGGTTTAAAGTTGAAATATTCGTAATTGCTTCCATATTAAAGTAAAATAGCACTTTTTATAAATGTATCATCAGACTCGTTTTTAATTGATATAATAGATTTATTTTCAATCTTATAATCAAAAAAATGATAGGATTTATTTGCTTGATTAAACTTGTTTAAAGATGTAAATAATGTTTTGTCGTTGGGATCAAATGTAATCTTTCCTTTTATCAACAATGTGGTTATCATTGTTAAGTTGCTAAGTCTTTCGAAAGTTAGACCTTTCTTTTTTTGTTCATTGAAGCGTTCGTTGGTATACATCATATCGAGTTCATAAGCTTCTTTAAGTTTTTTCGAGTCAAAATCTTTGAGTTCTCCTTTGCTAGTGCATGCAATACATACTAACATCAATAATGAAATATAAAGAATAGGATTGTAGGTTTTGTTGTTATACATAGGTTTCATAATAATCAGTTCATGTAGTCCTAAAATACTATTATTTCGGAAATCTATGAAGTAATATAGCTTCTGATAGTTAAAACTTCGCCATCGTGTCACATCATTTTTTAATAAAAGTGTCATTATGTCATTTATTTGACATCTAAATATGTCAAAATGACATATTTTTCCGCTTGGAATCCTTTTTGCCATATACAACTCGTATTTAAATAACAAACTGAAAAAAAACAGAAATCAAATTATAAAAAAACAAATAAGATGAACATAGTAAAAAGAAAAAACGTAGACTTCCCTTCAATTTTTGACGAATTATTCCAAACAGATTGGTTTGGTGGAACGGTAAATCCAACTTCTGCAAAAGGAAATATTCCAGCAGTAAACATCAAAGAAACAGCAAACGATTTTGTACTTGAAGTTGCAGTACCAGGAAAAGCAAAAGAAGATTTTATCCTGTCGTTAGATCATGATGTATTGACAATTAGTACAGAAGAAAAGAAGGATGAAACGGCAAAAGACGACAATTATACACGAAGAGAATTTAGTTTTTCATCGTTCAAAAGATCTTTCAAATTACCGCAAACAGTAAACAAGAAAGAAATCAACGCAACATATACAAACGGAATTTTACTAGTAGCGTTACCAAAACGTGAAGAAGACAAAGTAAAACCAAAGCGTGTCATAGAAATTTCATAAAACACGTATTTGCATAATAATTATTTAGGATTGGTTAGTTAATGGGAAAAGGGTTCGTCAAGAAATTGGCGAGCCTTTTTTATTTTGGTTAGTTCAGCACAAGTAGTTTTAGTGTTTTTATATTCTTTATGTTAGAATTGTTAAAATGACTCAGTTTATTTTTATTATCCTGGATCTTCACTAGAATATTTAAAAGTAGAAATTAAATTATTTTCATTAATATGAATTCTTATATAATCAGATGCTCCACGTCCCAGAATATAAAACGTTTTAGCTTCTTTTTCAGTTGTGTCAGTATCTGAATCATCGTCCAGTTCAATTCTTTCCCAAGTTTTGATTTTCTCTTTTAAGTCAAAAATCATTTCATAATAGTAGGCTTCTTTTTTTTCGCAAGCCCAAGCATGTTCACTATCGTTTTTCACTTTAATACGTACTTTGTTGTCTAACTTAATATGTCCATTATAAGTTACTTTTCCGTCTGTTGAACCTGTACATCTATTATCTTCGTGGTATATAAATGTCCACGTATCTCCAAATAAAGAAGATACATTTTCTCCATTTTTTAGTCTTTTAATAAAATTTAATGCTACATTTTTTCCATTTTTTGGGTTGTCAATCTGCTGTGAGTTTTTAGCTTTTTCAACACTCTTTTTTTCTTGGGAATTATTTTCTTTACAAGAAATGATCGAGACTATTAACGCTAAGTATAAAATTTGTTTCATGCTTAAATTTTCTTGGGTTTATCGTGTTTATTCCATTTCAAATACTTTCTAAAAATCAATTTTATCATCTATATTTTCAGATGTTATTTCTCTCATTCGGAACTTATTTAGTCCAATTTTTTCAATTCTTTCTTCTTTTTTAGGCTCCTCATAAAAAATGTCAAAAGTTACTTTACCTTTTACTTTCCATTGATCTTGGTCTAAACTAATTAATTCTAAACTTTTAAAACGAATTGCACAAGAAGAATAGTATTTTCCTAGTTCCATTATTCCGTCTTCATTTATATCTGATACAGGAAAGACGTAATTAGTTTCTAAGCAAGGAGAATCGACTCTTATACGAGGAATATTAGGATCTGTAAAAATCACTCAAGCACCTTCTTCAATAGCATTTTCTTTTGTTATAAATAATTCAGGGATGATTAAAATAGAGTCATTTATGCCATCATTATTCAAGTCGCCCAAAGACTTCACTTCAGAATATCTTTCAATTCCATTTGTCAGTGTAGCCGTTAAAACAATGATAGAGGTATCTTTTAGAGATTCTTTAATTATAGGATGAGTTTCTGAATTTGTATGTAAACTTATTTTTTGAGATGGGTTTTCCCAATGGTCTTTCCAGTTGCTATATTCAGAAGTTTTAGTTTTTATAGGAACTTTATCATTATCATTATTTCTACAAGAAAAGATAAAGATTAATGATGCTAAGCTTATTTTGAAAAGCAAGTTTTTCATATTACTGATAAATAATGTATATCTAAGGAATTTCTATTATTTTTAAAACTACAATTTTCATATTCTTCCCCAAAATCATAAAGAGTTTTTAATCTTTTCAATACCAATTTGCTGATCGTTTAAGAGTTCTCCAAATAGTGGAATACCATCAGGAATCACAATTGGCATGATAAAGGTTTGCAATTCATCTATGAGGTTTTCATTGAGTAAGATTGCATTGATTTGTCCGCTACCAATCAACCAAATATCTTTTCCTTCTTGTTGTTTCCAATTTTTGACAAACTCTTTATGATCTTTGGCAATAAAATGTACATCTTCGTTGTCTTTCAAATTAGGATTGGTAGTGAAAACTTAGTTTTTCTTTCCCTTATACGGAAAAGGAATGTTCCAACTTAGCACTTTTTGATAGGTTTTATTTCCCTGAATCGTTGTATCAATACTATTGCACATTTCATAAAAACCATAATCTACACCTTCTGTATGTGGAATCGCGTCTAGCCAATTGACATCATCATTTAAGCGAGCAGTTTTTCCATCTAGGCTTATGGCAATATGTAATAATAGTTTTCTCATAGAGAACTAAATATACAAAAAACAAAAGCTGATTTGATGAAATGATTAAGATGCTTTTGTTGCTGATAAGTTTTTAAGCTATTTTGAAACTTTGATTACTTTTGTTAAAACATAACCATTAGTTGTATTTCCAGGAAGCTTATCGGCCATATTTCTATTAAGACTGTTCCTAAATACGCCATCTCTTTTATTGCAAGTCTCAGCAGCACCATCTTAATTTTCAGATGTATACACTGCATTTGAGATAGTATCAGGAAAGGCAATTTGTGTTACTAAAAGCGATCGATCTTTTTGATCTAATACTTCAATATGAAGATGCGGAGCTCTTCCGGGATACCATCCGGGATAAATAGAAACGAAATTAACATTTCCATGCATATCTGTGGTTTGTCTTCCTCTTAAAAAGTTCTTATTTGTAAAATTTCCATCATTTTGCCATGCATATTCTGAGTAATTCCCATGAGCGTCACAGTGCCAGATATCTACAAACGCGTTAGGTAAAGGTTTGCAATTATTGTTAGCATCCTGTATGGTTATATTGATAATTAATGGCACACCAATACGATCTCCAATAATATTTTCTCTAACGACATCAGCAGTTGATTTTAGAGGAAAAGGACCCGCAGTTTCTCTTGGTGATGTTTTACAATTATCATCATCATTTGAAGTTCTCTTGGAGTCAACTTTTTGATATGATTGACTCGCTACGATTGTTCCTACGATTGGAAGTGTTAATGCTCCTACACCGAGGTTTTTAATAAATTTTTTCCTGTCCATGATTTTATGTTTTATGCAAATAATAGGATAAAAAGTATTGGGAATAACATACCTGCAACGGCTAGTTTCCAACCTCGACCTTTAAATCCTTTTTTACCCATTGGAATGAGTACACCTGTTACAGCAATCACTAACATGGCAACTCCAAAAATATCTGAATACCAAATCCAGAAGCTATTCGTAGATTTATGTAAATACATACTATGCCCAACAATAGGAACTTTTCGTTTGTACTCAACGGTTCCTTTTCCTGTTTTCATTTCGGTATCTAAAATTGCACTTTCTTTAAAGTATACTCTTAATGCTCCATCACGAACCCTATGTCCATCATATTCCCCCAATTCTTTGGTTACGTTTGCTAAATATTCATCTGTGAGTGCTGCTTCATTTTCTGGGATTGCAATTTCAAAAGGCTTGGTTTCATAAGTATAATCCATTGGATACCAATCTTGACGATGATTCAGTATAATTCCTGAAAAAGAAAAAGCTTTAATTAACCCTACATAAAAGTATGCGATATCGCGATGTAAGCTACGGTTCGTTATTTTCATAAAAAATAGTTTTCCGTAAAACTCGTAGATAAAAAAGAATAAGAGAAAAAAAACAGTAAACAACATAGTTTTTACCACAAACAACATTTGAATGATAAGTATGTTTATGATATTCAGGTAATTATATTAAAAAAGGGCATATGTAATACATGACCTTTAACTATATTGTATAAAATGAAAATTAATTCTTTTTTACATATTTAGTAAGAATCACAATATGTTGTCCGTTCACGCGTCCTTCGATATGTTCGGCATTGTCATGAACCAAAGAAATGTTGCGAACTGGAGTTCCGCGTTTTGCGACAAAATTGGCTCCTTTTACGTTTAAATCTTTGATTAAAACAACACTGTCTCCAGCTTGCAATTGTACGCCATTTACATCTAAATGTTTGATAGCATTTTCTTTGTCTTCTGCTTCTCCAGTGGCAGCTGCCCAGGCTAAATCATCTTCATCCAAATACATCATATCGAGCAAATCTTGTGGCCAGCCTTCATTTTTCAATCGATGTAACATTCGCCATGCAACAATTTGAACCGCTTTTATTTCGCTCCACATGCTATCATTTAAGCAACGCCAATGGTTGGTATTCATAGTTTCAGGATCTTCTATTTGAGAAATACATGTTTCACAGGCGTGAATAGATTTTTCTAGTGCATGATCATGATTTGGAGGTACGTGATAAATGGCTAAATTTTGGGTATTGCCACACAATTCGCATACAGCGCCACTACGTTTTTGGATGTCTCTTTCGATGCTCATAGTTGATTTTGAGAATTTGAGACAAAAGTAGAAGTTTCACTGAAAAATGAAAGCAGATAAGGTATTTATTTAATCGATTATAGTGAGATTAATAGTAGTTTTTAATTGTAAATACGAATGATTTCGCCAGTTTGTTTTCCGTCCACGCTTTTGCGATACGCATTGATGACTTTTGGCATGGTAATAGGGTTGTGTCCAGGGAAATACGGATCATACTTTTCTACTGCATCTTCAACCAAACCAGAAGATACTACATTGACACGAATGCGACCTTCTAATTCTAAAATCACGGCTTTTACAAAACTGTGAATAGCACCATTTACCATGGCAGCACTGGTAGGCATAGGAACAGGTTCGTCAGCTAAAATTCCCGTGGTTAGTGTAATTGAACCACCTTTTTTCAAATAATGTTACCCAATACGAACCAAATTCACTTGTCCCATCAATTTACTTTTGAAACCTATATAATAATCTTCTTCCAAAAGTTCATCAAATGGCTTTCATTTCGCTTCTCCAGCTGCGCAAATAATTGCATCAAGCGTTCCAATCCTTTCAAACATTGCTTTGATACTTTCGCTATTACTGATATCAACCGTAGCATCTCCGTTAGTACGTCCAGCAATTAATACTTCGTGTTTTTGCTAAAAATATGCAGTGATTTTTTTGCCTATTGTTCCGTTTTCTCCAATGATGAGTATTTTCATAACGAATGAATTTGTATGTTGCGGTTATGAGATAATTTACTTTCGCTCCTTACGTTTAGAAGTTGGAGGAGTCGTTTGCTTGGGTTTAGGTTTATCCCCTTTTTTAGGCATTGGACCGCGCAGGTGAATGACCAAGCCATTTAAAAAGTTACGCAAAATTTGATCGCCACAATTTTTATATTTTGGATGATCTTCATTTCGGAAAAATGCGCCCAATTCACTTTTGGAGATTCTAAAATCTACCAATTCTAATATTTTTACAATATCATCATCGCGGAGCTTTAAAGCTACACGAAGTTTTTTAAAAATGTCGTTATTTGTCAATGCCATGCGGCAAAGATACTTAAAAGTAGCGAGTAGTGCTTTTTAATTTAGACATAAAAAAAAGCCTATCGTGAGATAGACTTTTACTTCATTAAGGAATAAAATATATATAGAATATTAAATCACTTTCACGTTCACTGCGTTTAGACCTTTGCGACCTTCTGTTAATTCGAATTCTACTTCATCTCCTTGACGAACTTCATCGATTAATCCAGAAATGTGTACAAAATGCTCTTTGTTTGAACCTTCTTCAACGATGAAACCAAAACCTTTAGTGTCATTGAAGAATTTTACTGTTCCTCTACTCATTGTAATAAATTTAAATAATTGTTTTAATGGTTACAAAGATACTGCCAAATACCACGCGCCCGACCAATTGTGAGATTTTTTTGAAAAGGTTACAATTATTTAATATTAATTTTTTCATTTTTCTGTTGTTAGCCCGCGTCTTTTATGAGTTCTTGCCTTGTTTTTAAATTTTCTATTTTTTTAAATTTTCTTGTTTTTTCTGATTTTTTAACCCATAATCGACTGCAAGTGTCTTGTAATGTGGAAAATATAAGCTTGAAAAACTCTTAGATTCTTCTTTTTTATAAAAATATCTTTAGCTGTATTTTATGTAGAAATTGTATTGAATCAGAACAATAAAATGCATACGTATTTATACCTGTTTTTTACTTTCCGAAGTACTACGCTAACCAAAATCAAGACATTCTTCATACTTTTATATAACAATTGAAACGTCACTTAAATCTTATAAAAAGATGTCAATACCAACTCCTGGCTTATATATGTCACCTAGTAAAACAATTCGGATAGAAATTACAAAAGCTGATCCGACTACTGGAGTTATTGAAGGAACTTACGAGAACGATTATACCCCAGAAGGGACGATGATTGTAAAGGGGAAAATTGGCGGTTATGCTTGGGTAAATAATAATGATGGAGGAGAAGGAAGCGCACCGTTTAGTATCAATTTTACAGTTTCAGAAAGACCTATTGATTATCCGTATTGTTTGGTTGATTTTTGGAATGGTTTTTACTCCAAGTCTGATTCGATTGTTATCACAGGAACACGTTCATATGTAAGGAATGATGGAACTGTTCAGTCTATTGGTTTAGGTACTTTAGAACTGAAATTAAATACGTAATTGTTTAGTATATATAATTGTTGTGTAAGCGCAAGAGAAGAAGTAATATTTGCCGTTGCTAATTTTCTTGCGTTTCATTTTCTATGAAGGTTAGGTCAATATGATAATTCTCTGGATCAAAAGGATCAATGTATGCTATAGTTTCTTTTTGTATATAAAAATACATGCGCACAGCTGTTTCACCTTTTGGAATTGTCGTAGTAAGAATTAATTCTTGGTTGTGATACTGAACATTAAATGTCACATTGCAAAACGTATGTTTTACAGTTTCTTCATTATGATGTCCATATCCTGATACTTCGTTAATGGCAGCAGCATTTACTGTTGCTATTGTATTTGTTTGATATTGATGTTTTTCCTGAATGTTAGCATTGTCCAATACAATGATAATTTTATCTGCTCTTTGTTTGAATTCCTGTAGATCCGTATCGTATTGCTGATCTATTTGTTTTTTCATTTTAGAAGCAAAAGTGAATAGATATATTAGAAAGATTAAAATAGGAATTAATATACCTAATCCAATGAGAATAATTGTCCAGTTAGTAGGAGTAGATATCAATCCTGAAGTAATAAATATTACTCCAACAACAACAAGTGCCATTCCAAAATAGCTGCCAATTTCTGAAAATGCTTCTTTAATATCCATATGCTTATTATATAATTTGATATAATAAGTTGGTATGGGGTGATATAGTTTTGTTACAGTTTCTCTTGTAACAATTTAATCTCGTCCCGGTATTTAGCAGCATCCATAAAGTTCAATTCTTTAGCCGCCGCTTCCATCAATTTGCGTTTCTCACGAATCTGTTTTTCTATTTGTTCCTTAGTCATGTATGCTACATCTGGTTCTGCAGCAGCTTTCGTTTCAATACTATCTTCCCAAGCCAGACTTTCATCTTTACTCAACGCATTGTTTAACGATTTGTTTAAACCTTTTGGTGTGATGTTGTGTTCTATATTGTAAGCAATTTGTTTTTCTCTTCTGTAAGCAGTTTCATCGATGGTTTTTTGCATACTTTTGGTAATTTTATCAGCGTACATGATGGCTTTTCCATTCACGTTTCTCGCAGCTCTACCAACTGTTTGCGTCAATGACCTTGTGGAGCGTAAAAAACCTTCTTTATCAGCATCTAAAATGGCTACCAAAGAAACTTCTGGTAAATCCAACCCTTCACGCAGTAAGTTTACTCCAATCAAAACATCAAACAAACCTTTGCGCAAATCTTGCATGATTTGTACACGTTCTAGCGTGTCTACATCACTGTGAATATAACGACAGCGAATTTGAATACGCGTTAAATATTTTGTCAATTCTTCCGCCATACGTTTGGTCAAGGTTGTCACCAATACACGTTCGTCTTTTTCGGTTCGTTGGTGAATTTCTTCTACCAAATCATCAATTTGATTCAAACTTGGGCGTACTTCAATAATCGGATCTAATAATCCAGTCGGGCGAATGACTTGCTCTACATAGACACCATCTGTTTTGTGTAATTCGTAATCTGCAGGTGTGGCACTTACATAAATTACCTGATTCTGAATGGCTTCAAATTCCTCAAACTTTAGCGGTCTGTTATCCATGGCAGCAGGCAAACGGAAACCAAATTCCACTAAATTTTCTTTTCTACTTCTATCACCACCATACATAGCATGCACTTGTGAAACTGTAACATGACTTTCATCAACTACCATTAAATAATCATCTGGAAAATAGTCTAACAAACAGAAAGGACGTGTTCCTGGCGCACGACCATCCAAGTATCTTGAATAGTTCTCAATTCCAGAACAATATCCTAATTCACGAATCATTTCTAAGTCAAAATTGGTGCGTTCTTCCAAGCGTTTTGCTTCTAAATGCTTTCCAATTTCTCTAAAATAATCTACTTGTTTCACCATATCTTCCTGAATCTGATGAATGGCATTTTGCAATACTTCTGGAGAAGTCACAAACATATTTGCAGGATAAATATTGAGTTGGTTGTATTTTTCAAGCATTGTATTTGTGGCAGGATCAAAGGATTCTATTTCTTCAATTTCATCTCCAAAAAAGTGAATTCTAAAAGCAAAATCCGCATATCCCGGAAATACATCTACAACATCGCCTTTTACACGAAATGAACCATGTAAAAAATCGGCTGTAGTTCTGGAATACAAACTTTGCACCAAGCGATGCAATAATTTTGTTCGAGAAATCACTTGATCGCGTTCTAATTTGATGACATTTTTTTGAAATTCAACAGGATTCCCAATACCATATAAACAGGAAACGGATGCAATTACAATCACATCACGTCGACCCGAAAGTAGGGAAGAAGTGGTACTTAAACGAAGCTTCTCAATTTCTTCATTGATTGATAAATCTTTTTCTATATAGGTTCCAGAAGTTGGAATGTAGGCTTCTGGTTGATAGTAATCATAATATGAAACAAAATACTCTACAGCATTGTTTGGAAAAAACTGCTTAAACTCTGAGTACAACTGTGCTGCTAAGGTTTTGTTATGCGCCAAAATCAACGTAGGTCTTTCTACTTGTTGAATCACATTGGCAACTGTAAATGTTTTTCCCGAACCTGTAACACCGAGTAATGTTTGGTATTGTTCGTTGGTTTCAATTCCAGAAATAAGTTGTTCAATCGCTTGTGGTTGATCGCCAGTTGGCTCAAAATCAGATTCAATTTTAAACTTCATATACGGTGTTTGCTTTTTTGAATGATCCTACAAAAATAGCGAAAAGAAACGAGCATCAACTGTCATTGTAGATTGAAAAATAAATCATTGCCAAAGACTGCTGATGCTCAATTTTTTATTCAGAAAGCTCGTTATTTGATACTTCCTTTTATTCAAGTTCAAACATAAGGTTTCAAAGTTGCAGAAGCTGCTATTTATTTTGCGCTACCTGAATCAAGATCCCAGAAATAGAAAAAGAAAAATCCTGCAGCATGTTCAGGCTTGATGCCGTCACAATCTCCAATTCTACTGCCTTTGTAATAAATGTCTCCGTCACTTTCCACCTTTCCAATTCTGGATCCTCTATAGTAAACATCTCCGTCGCTTTCTATTTTGCCAATTCTAGATCCTTTGTAGTAAATGTCTCCATCACTTTCAATCTTCCCGATTCTAGATCCGCTCTTATACACATCTCCATCAGATTCAATTTTCCCTACACGAGAACCTTTTACATAAATATCTCCATCACTTTCAATTTTACCAATTCTACTTCCTTTGTAGTATACACTTTGTGCATAACAAGTAGTTCCAATACATAGAAATAATAGAAAGAATACTGCTTTTTTCATTGTTGTCTTATTTAGTTTTTAAAATTTAATATTGTCTGTGTTTACATGTATGATTACTAGCTGAAAAAGAATGGTATTGATATATGTAACACAGTATTTATTGTATATGTCTTAATCGAATACATGTAACCTTATTTTTTGATTTTTTTGAGAATTGCAGAAAGAAACATGCTTTAATTAAGATTATTTATTAAAAAATTGATCGTTCACAAAGGTTTGATAGCTTTGTATTTCTTCAGGAGTAAGTCCGTTTTTAGATTTGACCTGATATATGTCGTTAAAAGCAATTATGGTAAGTTCCATATTGGCATCCATATCAAATTTGATGTTTATTTTTTCTTCGCCTTTTGGTGCTTTTTTTATGTTTGGAATCGTAACAGAATCCATATAAACATTGTCTTTAATAGCGCTACTTGATCCTTTGTAAAATTTAATTTCTAAACTGGTTTGGCCATCAGAAACTGTTTGGAAATCGTGTTTTGCTTCTCTAGGAATTGTTTGTCCTTTATTGAAAAAGCTATGAAAAACACCATCTTGTAATTCAATTCCATAATTGTCTTGCAACACTTCTATCACAAACCGCTGATCGTGCTTTTGGATAGTGTCGTCTAAAATAGCTGCTTGTATGATGGCACCTTTGGCAACACAGGTTTCTGGATCCGTATTTGATAAACATTTGGTGTTTAGTTTTTCTTCAATAGCAACTTTTAAACCGTGTGTGCGACTTGCTCTTCCAACCAATAATGTGTCAAATGAAGTATTGTTGGGAATCTCTTTGAGTGACTTTTCTAACAAGGCTAAGATTCGGTTAAATAAGGGTTTTGAGATATCCAAAAAGTCTTTTCGCGAGAGTGTTAGTGGTTCATAAATTTGCAAATCATCTCGCAGAATTCCCATAGGATAATGTGTGGTAGCTTTTTCTTGGCTACTTAAATCATGCTTTAACTTGGCTAATTTTTCTTTGAATTCAATAGTCTTTTCAATACTAAGATTATTCAGGTTTATGATATCTTTTGCTTTGTAATCTTTCACCCAATTAAAAATAGCATCATCAAAATCTAATCCGCCTAAGTTGGTGTCACCTTCTATATTTTTTACTTCTAATGGAAAATCTTTTTTGTGTTCTTCTTGTGAAACATCAATCACAGAAATATCTAGAGTTCCACCACCTATATCGACCACCATTAAATGATCTCTAATTTGATTGTGTGTTGTATATTCTAAAGCGCCGGCAGTTGCTTCATTGATTAATCGTCTAACAGGTAAATTAGCAATTAAAGCAGCTTCCATAGTAGCTCTACGCTGATGAATATCAAAATGTGAAGGAATTGCAATGATAGCGCCATCAATTTTTGCTGGCAAACCGAGACTTTTCATGTCTTCCAGCGCCATTTTTTTTAATTGACATAATAATAAAGCAGCAATACATTGTGGGTGAACACTTTTGTGTTTGGATACTTTTACAGCGCCTTTGCGCCCTAAATGCCTTTTAATACCGCCAATATATATCGCTTCTTTTTCTTTGGAACGCTTTCCAACAGATATGGTGTCTTTTACAAAAGAAACTTCGGAAGGCATGCTGTACATACCATTGAGTTTTACTATACGAGGTTTACCTTCATGCCAATATCCAATAACAGATTTTGTAGTTCCTAAATCGATTCCAACTAACATAGATTCTATAAATTATTGAGAAATAGGTTATTGTATAGAAGGATAACAATTTTCTTGCCACTCTAATGTAACCGTTAATTTTCTTCTAGTTCATACACACTCAGTTCATAATTATCACCATTTGCAGCATACCATTCAAATAAAGCATACAATTCATCGGTGCCATTTTTATTTACATCCATTTTGCAAAAAGTTACTTGCGTAGGATTGTCAAAATATATCGTATCTCTATGAATGATAGTTTCCCTTTCTCGAAAGATTAGAATTCGGCCGCTTACGTCAAAACTTTCAGGATACGATATGTTCAACATTACTGATTTGTCTCTAATTTTATATGGGAAATCATTCGGTAAAGAATCAAATTTATTTAGAATAAGTTCTTTGTTATCTATGATTCCATTCGACACCAATTCTTCGTAAAAGCGACCTTCTTGAGTTTTGTATTCGTAATTTTGAACAGGGTTTCTATTCAAAAAACTTTCTGAAGCTTTTCCTTGCAAGGTGTCGCTTCCAAAATAATTTCTACGAAACGAATATGCATCTAGTTGTTTGACAGAATAACTTTTTTCTTTATGGCATCCCACAAAAGAGAAGATCATTAAGAGTATTAGTGTATATTTTTTCATTTTTATAGAAACAAAGGAGATGTGAATCCTTAATATACTTCTTTTTAAAGTATAAAAAAAAGGCAATCACATTCGATTGCCTTTTTTCAGGTTATTATGGGGAAATAAAGGTGGAATTACATAATGTCTGTACTTAAAAATTCTTTTGTCCAGAAAATTCCATGGCTTCTCCTTTTCCAAATCCAAAGCTAATTCCAATAGTAACAAAACGTCCGCTTACACTATTAGAGGTTCTTAAAAAGTCAACTTGATTTGTAATGGATTGACGACGACGAGAAGCGAATACATCTCTGATACTTAGATTTGCATTCAAACGTCCTTTCATCATTTTTTTACGGATTCCAAGATTCATAAAGGTATTGTCTGCAACTTCTCCTTGAACTGTTTTAAATTTAGATCGATAGTTTCCTGTTGCTTCTAAGGTAAAATCTAATGGTAATTTAAATTTCCCTGTTAATCTGGAACTCCATTGATTTCCATTAAAATCAAAGTTTAAATCTTCAAACTGACCTTTTCGAACAAATGAATTGTAGTTAAAATCAGTTGTAAAAGTTGCCCAGTTTGTCGCGTTGTATTTTGCGTTAAGTTCAATACCTGTTCCTTTGTTTGTCCCAACATTACTAGGTTGTGAAGTGGTCACATTGTTTTCAAACGTAGAAATGTCTTCAATCACATCTTTGGTAGCTCTGTGATAAATTCCAAAATTTAAGGATCCTTGATTGAATTTAAGAATACTAGTGATTTCAAAAGAATCTGTGAATTCAGGATTTAGGTTTGGATTTCCTGTTGAAATATTAAAGTTGTCACGGAAGGAGAAAAATGGATTCAAATCCCATAAACGTGGTCTGTATATACGCTTAGAATATCCTGCTTGTAATGACAAATCTTCAGTTATTTTATAAGAAGTGTGAACGCCAGGGAATAGGTTTGTATATTTTTGTGTGTTACGCTCATTGGTATTTACAAGTTTGGTTCTTAAATCTGTATTTTCTAAACGCAAACCACCTTTAATTCCCCATTTTTCAGCTTCATATGCAAACGTAGAATACACACCAAGTACATTTTGATTGTAATCAAAAATATTACTAAAACTTGCATTGATTACCCAGTCATTATTGATGAAGTCTCTAACTTGATAGTTATTGCTTACATCATCTATGATAAATTGTGCACCAGTTTCTAAGGTGTATTTTTCGCCAAAAGGATGTGTATAGTCTAATTTGAACGTATATTCATTTTGAACAAAATTTGTAATAGCTTCTTGCAACATGTCAGGAATGTTACCAATAGTCGTAGTGTTGTTAAAGTTTGATGTTTTGTCTTTCCCAAACGATGTTCCTAAAGCACTGAAAAGTAAACTATGTTCTTTATGATCTTCAAAATCCTTTTTGTATTGTAATTCATATTGCCATTTAGGATTGCTAGCAGTAGTCAACTCACGGCGATTCCAAGCATCTGTAGTGGTAGCTGTATTATCAATAAACTGATATAATTGCGTTGAGTTTTCTTTTTCATCTTCAAAAGCATAATGCCCAGAAAGTGTAATTACGTTTAAATCATTGATATGGTAATCTGTTCCTAAAATAACATTGAAGAATTTTTCATTTTTATCACTCTCGCCATTAGTAGTCAAGGTAGTTTCGGTAGCTCTGTTTAAACTACTAGATTCGCTTTCTCTTGGAAAGGTTCGTCTTCCATATCCTAATTGACTAAATAGATTGAATTTTTCAGTACGTCTATTAAGGCTTACACCAATACTATGATTGTTTGGAATACCAGTATTCAATGTTACGGAACCATTCAAACCTTTCTTTTCATTCTTTTTTAGAATGATGTTAATGATTCCTGAAGTTCCTTCAGCGTCATATTTTGCGGAAGGATTTGTAATCACTTCTATTTTATCAATCATATCCGCAGTAATACTTCCCAATGCATTTCCCTCTTCGCTAGCAAGTACAGATGGCTTTCCATTGATGAGTATTTGCACGCCTGAATTTCCGCGTAAGCTTATTTGTCCTTCTATGTTTACATTTACAGAAGGAACATTATTTAAAATTTCTAAGGCACTTGCGCCAGTACTACTTAGATCAGCACCTACATTAAATACGCGTTTGTCAAGTTTAAAAACTGTTTGCGATTTTTCAGCACGAACAATAACTTCATCTAATTGTGATTGATCCTCTGATAATACAATTTTATCTAAGTCAATACGGTTATTTTGTATGGTAAAGTTTTTGATTTTTTTGTTTTTGAAACCTATAAAGCTGACTTCTATATAAAAATTAGTCGTTGAGGTTGTAAAAGAGAATTGTCCTTTTTCGTTAGTTGTTGCTCCAGTGATTGGTTTTTGAGTATCCCTATCTGCAATAAGCACTGTTGCAAATGCTACAGGAACATTATTGCTTTCAACCACTGTTCCAGTGATTGTTATTTCAGTATTTTCTTGAGCATTAGCTGAAAATGAGCCAATAAAACCCAATGCAATTATAAAGCAAAGCAAGTTGATTTTCATGGATGTATTTATTTTTGATGACAAATATCAATGAGTAGTTTCTTTTATTAAAAAAGAATCCAGTGAACAGCAGTAAGATTCCTGTAAACAACATTTGTGTTTTTGGCATGGAATATTCGTTGTTCGCAGTGGTATTTGTGTTGTTTGCTATTACTTTATACTAAAATAGTATGTAATAGCTTATTTTTGAAGAATATAAGATTCATGTTTTTAAAATCATGTGCGAAACAGTGTGATGACATGAATTTTGTATCCAATAGATTAAAGAATGATACTATAAACAATGAAACGTTTGCTTCAACACTTACGAACAAAAGAATGGTTAGCACAAGGACTTTTTTTAGTTGTTTTGTTCTTCTTGTATTCTTTTGATAAACATAGTCCGCATATAGAGATGCACAAGTTTTTTTTCTTTTTGCACTATATGTCTATGGCATTCTTTATTGGTTATGTGTTACTTCCATTATTTTTTTATACTAAAAAATATTTGCGATTTTTTAGTGCTTTGCTATTGGTGTTTGCGTATGCTTATGTAACCGAAGAACTTGTTTTAGAACGGATCTTTTTTGAGGATAAAAGAGCGAAATATATTTCTAATGTGTTTTATACTTTATTAGAAATTGTACCATTAATAATGACGATGGTTAGTTTTAAATTTGCTTGGGATATTAGTAAAAAGCAGAATGAAGTTGAGCAATTAAAAATAGCAATGCAAGAAAGTGAATTGCGTTTTTTGAAATCTCAGATCAATCCACATTTTTTGTTTAATAATTTAAATAATTTGTATTCATATGCTATGGAGAATTCTCCAAAAACACCTTCTATTATTTTAGAGCTTTCTTCGGTATTACGATATATGTTATATGACTGTAAAGAAGATTATGTGTCGCTTATCAAAGAGGTTGAGCATTTAAAGCATTTTACAGGTTTGAATGAATTACAAATAGAGAATAGAGGAGCAGCTAGTTTTAAAGCAAAAAATGTCAGTGATACTTTTGTAATAGCTCCATTGATATTAATTGTGTTTGTTGAGAATGCTTTTAAACATAGTTCAGCTAGTCAAACAAAAGGTATTGTGATAGATGTTGCTATTGATGTCTCTGCTGATGGAAAGTTAAACTTTATGTGTAGTAATAGTTTTTTAACTGATTCAAATACTCAAAGTTTGTCCCAAGGTATTGGTTTAGAGAACGTGAAAAAACGTTTGGAGATTTTATATCCTAACAAATATGAATTGTCAATTGATGCGTCAATTAATATGTATAATGTAGCGCTTACATTACAATTACAAGAACGAAAATAATATGTTGAGAAGTTGTATTATAATTGAAGATCAAGCGCCTGCGCAGCGTATTTTACAAAAATACATTAAAGATGTTGGTACTTTAGACTTGAAAGGAACGTTTTCTGATGCAGTTGATGCTATCGTTTTTTTACAAAATAATATGGTGGATTTAATTTTTTTAGATATTCATTTACCAAAAATATCAGGAATGGATTTTTTAAAAACGTTTCAAAATCCTCCTCAAGTAATTTTAACTACGGCTTTTTCAGAATATGCTTTGGAAAGTTATGAATACAATGTCGTTGATTATTTACTCAAACCATATTCGTTTCAACGTTTTATTCAAGCGATTTCAAAAAGTGTCTCTTTGATGAAGCCTAATTTAGAAGTAGCTCAAGAAAAAACATCTGTAAATGAAGATCATTTTTTTATAAAAATTGGGCATGATTTGGTTAAAATATATACTAATGAAATTATGTATTTTACCTCAGATGAAGATTATGTAAAAATTGTTACACAACATAAATCATATTTGAGCTCAGATTCTTTGAAAACTTGGTTGGCTAAATTAACTACAACATTTTGTCAAATTCACAAATCATATATCATCAATACAAAACATATTGAGAAGATTTCAGGAAATCAAGTTTACTTATCTAAAGGTATTTGTGTGCCAATTGGTCGAGCTTATAAAGACTATTTTGTGAATACTTTTTTGAATGAGTAATAACTATGTTATTTTCTTTAGACTCCAGCCTCTTTTTTTTATGAATTCCTTTTTGAGTTAAGTATTTTTAAACAGGATTGTTACCGTCGCTAAACCACTTTCCAGTATCCATGATTCTAATCACTCATGTACCATCGGAAGCTGATAGAAATGCATATAGTTTGAAGTTTAGTGAAGAATTTTAAAAATGACATTGCAGTTGGCTGCAATTCTTCTATTTTCTTGGTTTCTTGAATATCATTTAAAATAGTCAAGTACTCAGAATCATTTATATCATCAAATTTTTTCACAGATATAAGTGACTATCGTTTCAGGGTAAAATGTCCTTTAATATCAAACGAATCTGGTCCGTCTTTTATTTCTGCTAAGAACCAATAATCACTCGATGGCATTCTGCGTCCTCTGTAATTTCCGTCCCATCCTGGATCGCTAGCACGTAAGGTTTTTAGAAGTTTTCCATAGCGATCAAAAATGTACACAACCGATTTTGGAAGTGTTTCTATTCCGATAATGTGCCAAGTGTCATTATAGCCATCGTTATTTGGCGTCACAAATTTGATATAATCTACCACCACAACTTCTTCACTTACTTCTCCACAACCATTAACGTCTAATACAGTTACGACATGATAGCCTGGTCCAACATATTCAAAAACGTTTGAAATCTGTGGCGTTCCACCATCTAAAACATATAAATAATCTCCGTTTCCACTTGCAGTTACGGTGATGGTATTATTATCCGAGAAATTTACTACATCTACTTCTACAATCGTAGCCAATTCAGACTCGTTGACATTAAAGCTTGCGGTTTCTTGACAACCAAACTGGCTTGTTACAGTTACAGTATAGGTACCGACAGAAGTAATATCAATAGATGCTGATGTTTCTCCTGTAGACCAAAGATATGAGCTTCCAATATCAGAACCAGCAGTTACGGTTAAAGGAAGATCATTCAAACATAGTGTAATATCATCTGGTAAATCAATTACAGGAAGCGGATGAATAATGGTCATAAATGAAGTTGTAGAAAAACAACCTGTTACATTATTTTCGACACGAGCAAAAATGATTTGTTCATCGAATGCATTGTATAATGGCGGTAATGGACTTACATCATTTTCTGCGTCTTCTATACTTACATGGTAACTTACCGTAAATAGTCCAGGATTTTGTGTGCCTAATATGGTTGCAGACTGCGTGGAGAAGTCAAAAGTTTGTGTATTATTCGCATTATCACTAATACATGCTTCCATATCACTTACAGGGTTTGCTATAGGATTTGGATTTATAGTTACATTAATACTTTGTACAAAGAAACAACCTGTCGTATCATTTTCAGCTCTGATAAAAATGGTTTCTGGATTTGAAATGTATGAATAAATATCAGGAAGTTCGTTGGTATCACTTTGTGCATCAGCAGCAGAACCATAGTACGATATTGAAACTCCCGTTGGATCATCGATAATGATGTCGTCGATTTGACGTAAATCTAGAGTGCCAGGCACTTCGGAATCACAAAAAGTAGTTTCTGCTATATTGTTTAATAAAGGAGGTAAATTCACATTTAATGTAAATGGAATAATGACATAACATCCCGAAATTGTATTGATCAATCGTACAAAGATTGGTTGTGGATTGTTACTGTTAGTATAATTTGTAGGATCTGGAATTACATTTGTACCGTTTTCAGCGTCGTCTTCTGTTTCATGATAGGTAATTATAACATCGTCTTGACGAATATTTAAGATAGAGAACTCAGCTTCGGTTAAATCAAACACAACTTGTCCGTCATAATCTGTATCACAAACTGTAACATCTGGTGCTGGATTTGCTTCTGGAACTTGAACTACATTCAATGCAAAATCTACAACAGTATGACAGTTAGAATCATTAGATATTCTAACATAGACTGCTTGCGGATTTGAAGTGTTTGTTATGGTATTTCCAATAGGATTTACATCATTTTCGGCATCTTCTTCCGTGTTATGAAAAGTAACCGTTAAATTTTGAGGAATTCCTGCAGAAATTTCATCTCGGGTTGTTGTTAAATCAAATGTATCGATACCATCATTTGTAATGTCATCACACACAAAAATATCTGTAGGGTCATTATACATTGGAGCAGGACTTACTTGAATTACAAAATCGGATACAGCAAAACAATCAGGATCTGTATCATTTTCTATACGGACATGAATGGTTTGTGGGTTTGTTTGATTTGCATATGGAAGTGTTTTGTCGATTTCATTGGTTTTGTCCAATGCATCTTGTGCAGTAGGATAGTAGAGAACAGTCATATTGGTTTGACCGTTTAATATTTCATCATCTCTAGTTTCCAAAATAAAGTTTTCCGTTTGATCGGTATCAGTTTCACATAATTGATATATATCTGTGGCAACTACTGCAGGAATCGTATTCACAATAATCGGTAATTCAACCGTAGCAAAACAACCTGTGATGGCATTTTCTACACGTAAAAAGGCAGAAGTACTTGCCGTATTGTATGCTGTTGGATCAGTAATGATATCAGTATTATTCGCAACACCGCTTCCAGAGGTATGGTAAGAAATATTGATATCTGTAAGATCAGCAATTATTTCTGGAAGACTAAGCGTTAAATTTACGTCAGCAATTCCATCAGTATCGTCGTCGCAAATTAAAATTGTACTTGGTTCATTGACTTCAGGTGCAGGTAATACTTCTAACATGAACGAGCCAATATCTGAACAAAATGTACTCGTATTTCTGTAACGGAAAAATATCTCCTGAGGGTTAGACGAGTTTACAATAGGTTCTGTAATTGGATTTGCAGAAACCGCAGCATCAGCAAATGTTAAATAGTATATGATTTCAAATCCAGTTTCGGTACCTAAAATATCAGCATTAAACATTTGTAAATCTACAAGAGCAATTGCATTTGAGTTTGTGTCGCAAGCTGTAAGTGTGCCAACAGTTGGGGCAGATACAAACGGATTTACAGTCAGTTGGATAGAAGAAACATCTTCACAGCCAGTATCAGTATCTGTTAGTAGTAAAAATAGTTCCTGTGGGTTGGAAGTGTTGCTGAATGGAACACCAGTATCTATTGGATTTACATTATTATTGCGATCGTCTTCTGTTAAAAAGAATTGAATATTTACAAAAGCTAAATCGTTTTGAATAGATGTATAAATAGCTAATAAATCAAATTCAAATACGCCGTCGTTACTTGGATCATCACAGCGATTTACGGCAGCAATATTGGTAGCTGTTAAAAGTGCATTTGCATGAATATTGAATTGTGTAACGGTATAACAACCAGAGTCATTATCAACTACGCGGATGTATAATGTTTGTTCTTGCGGATTGGTATTGTCAAAAGCTGTAATATCTGTGATAGGATTGTCACCTGTTTCCGCATCTTCAGGTGTGGTGTGTACTGTGGTAGTTACACCTGTAAGTCCAGCTGTAGTTTCAGCTAAAATATCTGTTAAATCAAAAGTTGCAAAGCCATCGTGTTCTGGGTCACAAGCATCTAATAAGTTCCTCACTGGTGTTGTCAGTACAGGAGATGTTCCAACATTTATATCTAAAGTTGTCATGCTTACACAACCTGTTTCTGTATTAACTACACGCACAAAAACCGTATTGTTAGGCCCTGTATTGGTATAGTTATTTACAATTGGATTTATATTATTTTCAGCATCACTTTGTGTAAAGTGATAAGTAACTCCAAGAACAGGATTCATTCCCGTAATTTCGTCGTTTCTAACCGTTAAATTAGTTTGTGTAATTCCGTCATCATCTTCATCACATACATCAATAGGTGTAGGTTCATTTATTACAGGTAAGTTGTTCACAACTAAGTTGAAACTCGTAAATGATAAACACCCATTGTCAATATCTAACACACGCACAAAAATTTCTTGAGGAGATGTTGTGTTATCAATTGTCGTAGGTAATGCATTAGTATCATTATCAGCATCATTCTGTGTAGGGTGATAACTTACGGTATAATTTGCTGGAGGAACTGTAGCTAATATTTCAGGTTCTTTAATTGTTAAGTTAAAACTCTCTACACCGACGGCGCCTGTATCATCACACAATTCGTAATCAGTAACTGGACCAGCAGTTTGGGCAGCATTTAAAGTAACAACTACTGTGTCTTCTATCGTACAGCTTTCTGTTCCAACAGGAATGGTAATTTCAACACGATATGTTCCCGTTAGTACGGCATCATGAGTAGTATTCGTACTTCCAGGAATTGGAACTCCATTTCTAAACCATTGATAGGTTGCTAGTGGATTTCCAATATCTCCATCCAATAAATATGAGTTGGCACAAGTAGTGATATCGGGACCTAAATCAACTGTTGCGTTGAAACTACTTCCTTCTATGAAGATAGCAGAATCTGCATTTTGATCAGTTCCATCAGCGAGTACTAATTTGATATGATATTGTTCATTTGGAATTAAGTTTGCAGTTGCAGTCAATACAGTTGTACGTCCGTTATAGTTGGTATCGCCTAAATTGTATCCTTCAAAATACTCTTCGTTTTCTGCAGGACAGAAACCTACAATTTCATCGTGAATTACACTTGTACTTACAGGAATATTTGTTCCCGGAACTACAGCAATATTTGTGTATGGACCTGAACTTGCTGCGGGTCTAATTAAAAAAGCAAAGCTATCCGAAAATCGACACGGGAAATCCTCAGCATATTCTTCAGAAGCTAATAAATAATTAAAACTAATTTGATTGGTAACGGCAATAAAGTCAAATTCAATTGAAGTTGCATTCAAAGTATTGTTAACACCTAAAACTGCTTCAAGATCAGGATCTGTTCCCCAATTTGTAGTTCCGCTATTCAGTGGTATTGGATTTTGACCATTACCTGCGTCGGATGCTCTACCAGAGGTTAATACCAAACCATTTGCAAAAGGGAAATTGGAACCAGCTTGATTAAACGCAGCGTAACTAGCAAAACCATCAACGTTTCCGTTAATATTTGAAGTAACATTAGAAATTTCAACACAGCCTTGCACTAATTGTTCTACAAGTTGTTGTAGCGTAAATGATTCGTTAGTAGTTACTTGTTGCGCAGAAACTATTTGGTAGGCGCAAATAGTAAAAAGCGTTAGGATTACTTTTTTCATAGGTATGGGGTTAAGTCATTTTTGTGACTAAAACGGTTTGAACTGGGCAGGCTCTAGCGTTTGGGTTCTAGGTCATTGTAAATTATGAACAAATATATACATAATTTCAAGCCTTTAAAATTGTTTTTAGTACACAAAACTTAATTTTAAAGTTTGCTATTCATCCACACTAAAATACAGAAAATCAAGGAGATTATTGTAAAGAAAACTTAATTATTCTGTAAATATACCCAACCTGTATAGGTTTGCTCTAATAATAAAGGACTTGCGAGTGTATTTTCATCGTTTAAATAAAGTACATAAAAATAGGTTCCTGTAGGAAGTTTTTTGTTTTTTGGAGTACCTCTGTTTGAATATCCATCCCAACGTGAGGTATTTTTATTTCCAACAAAGATGAGTATGCCGTATCTGTTGTAGATATAAATTTCATGATTTGGATGTGCTTCCAAATTTACTATGTTGAAAACATCATTTTTTCCATCATTATTTGGAGAAAAACCATTAGGAATATAAATTTCACAATCATCTACAATTAATTCAAAACTGGTTGAAGAAATACAACCCAATAGGTTTTCTATAGTTACATAAATCGTTTGCGGATTTGATGTATTGTCAAAAGCAGTAGGAGTTATGATTTCATCCTGAAATGTCCCATCTGAATTGGCTGTTTCATAATAGCTAAAGATGAGGTTTGAATCCGTATTTATGTTCGTCTCATTGAGTGTTAAATCGAAAGTCACAGATTCGGTTTCGTCCAACTTACAAGCTTCTAAATCTTCTGGTTGCATTACTTCAGGACTTTCTAAAAGAATCAATTCAAAATTTCCAATAGAATTACAAAGTGTGATGCTATTGGTGACTTTTATGAAAATTTCTGCGGGATAATTAGTAGTACTGTATGAATCAGGATTTGTAATGGCATCTGTATTGTTTAAAGCATCTAGTAATGTTTCAAAATATTCAAAAGTAAATGAAGGATCACTAAAAAAACTTTCTTGAGCAGTTAAGTCAAATACAATACTTTCAATATTGTCACAAAGTTCTAAAGCAGGCAATATTGGGATCACTGGTGAAGTAGGTAAGGTGAAACTTTGTAAAGCGCTGTTATTATCTTCGTTGATTTCATCTACAGTTCCTGTGCTAGTTCCGTCATCATCAACTACAATTAAAAGGTCAAATGTATTTGGAATTGTTGTAGGGATCGTTACAATAATTGTTTGCTGTGTGCTTCCACCGATAGTTAGTGCTACTTGTGTTACATCAGTTGCAATCAAAACACCATCAGTATATAACGCAATTGATGTATTTTGAGCTAAAACAGCTGTACTATTTGTGTTTGAAATGGTATAAGTAATTTCCAAACCACGCGATTCACATTCACTATCAATTTCATCAATAACAACGGTTGCATCAGGAAGTTGGCTGTTTAGAACTGTAATGATATTATTAATCATCACAAAATCTTGCCCTGAAGTCAATGAGATAGTTGCTTCTGTATCACCAATACTGATGTTGTTTTGAATATTGTAAAAATCAATATCCATGTTGTACAGATTAGAAGCGCCTGTAAAACTATTTGTTCCATTAAACGCATTATCTGCAGGATTCAAAGGTAAGTTTGAAATAATAGTGCCATTCACACGTAAAGACTCATTCACGCTTAAAGCTTGATCGCCTTCCCATGCAATGAATCCTATTTTTGCGCCCATATTATCAAAAACGTTGAGGTTGTCAAGTGTAATCTCCAATTCTTCAGGAACACTTTCTAATCCATCATATACATTTAATTGATTCAAAGGAAGCGAAGGATTTTCATAAATAACTGTAATAGCCCAACCTCCAAAATTTGTACCTGTTGGGCAGTAAGGTGCAATGACTGAAGTAAGATCAAATTCACTCACTGTATACAAACCGTTTCCTTCAGCTTGGACAATAGCAGTAACATCTGCAAAAGCAGCAAAAAAGGTGCGATCTGCAGTTAATGCATCACTAAAAGTACGTTCTGCAGTTACTGGAATTCCGTTAAGTTCAATGTCAAAATCTCCATCATCGGAACCTGCCCAATATAAATAAGCTGCGACCATTGTTTGATCTGCAGCTAATGTTAAAGTAGCGCTAGAACTAGTGTTGATTAGACAAGGACCTGTTGTGCCATTTTCAACAGTATTGAGTGTGTTTCCAAACGCGGTATAGTCAAAACGACCATTAAATTGTTGGAATAAGGAAATGTCTTGAGCAATTATGTGATGTGTGCTAAAACAGCAACACAGAAACAGAAGAACGCTTATATAAGTTTGCTTTTTCACACATTTTTGTTTTTTCCTTGAAATTAACAAATTCTTACCTCATAAAAAAACCGAAGCTATTTTTCTCCGGTTTTTTTTGATTCTATATTATTGTTGATGTTTTTATCTCTTTAAAGTAAAGTGATTGATAAATTCTTTTGCCGTTCCATCAAATGGATCTACATATTCCACTCTAAACCAGTAATCCTGTGATGGCATTGGCGAACCATTATACGTTCCATCCCATCCAATACCTGCTGGACTAATCTGCTTGAGCAGTTTTCCATACCTGTCAAAGATGTAAATCTTTGCACTCGGTTGGTTCCTAAGTCCAATGATGTTCCATGTTGGATGATATGCATCTCCATTTGGCGTAAAGAACTTCA
>NZ_JAKVBC010000060.1 GCF_022447245.1 Kordia sp.
CTAAAAAATCAGCATTAACAACCATTCAATACGTCAATAAGTTTATTTTCAAAAGAAATATTAACAATATTAAAATTAGCATTATATAAAATGCACAACGGGTGAATACCTATGTTTTTATACCGACCTTACGGAATTTGATAAACTAACTGATTCTTA
The DNA here is from genome assembly GCF_022447245.1 of Kordia sp. Taxonomy (GTDB): domain Bacteria; phylum Bacteroidota; class Bacteroidia; order Flavobacteriales; family Flavobacteriaceae; genus Kordia. The sequence goes on from NZ_JAKVBC010000060.1 coordinate 160, forward strand.
TAGACTAAATATGAATGCCATTGATATCTCAAAGGATAAAAAGTATGTGATTATTGGAGGCCGAACAAACTATTATCTTTTTTACATTTCAAGTGCATCTTGTGTGAAAAAATTCAGTTCAGGAAGTGAAAGAGGGTCTAAAGACATTAAATTTTCTCACGACTCAAAGTTAATTTACTCTCTTAGTATTGATAAATCAAATCTTAAAATTTGGAATCTAAAAGACTTAATATCATAAAACTTCATCAACTAAACTACATACAACAATGGTCATGGTAGTAAGGACCGTTAATGCCAGAAAAACTGCAACGTGACAAAGATAATTCAAGGCGTTTGGCAGGATGTAATCACGAGCAAGCTAAAAAAATCATACAGATCTTCAATCCAAAAGATGTATTTGTCTATGCAATGGGATTAGAACCTTGGTTAGAATTTATCAGTTCTTTAAAATACACTGATGAATCGCGTCCTATCGTAGAATCCAATCGTTTGTTAGATGATTGCAACCAAAGTGCAATTGTTGCGGAACGATTATTTGGAGAGAAAACAATTGAATATTAGTCAACTGCTCTTAAAAGAAAAACAAGAAGTATTAAATGTGAATACTTGAGAACTATTTACAGAATCATCTACAAGAACTTTAAAGCTTAGCTGTGTGGACGAAGAAATGATGGAAAAGAGGCGCTTTGAATCACTAAAAAATATTCTTGATTCCTAAATATTTTTAAATATTCTTTTTATATTGCTCCATATTCAAAATTAAACTTCATACATGAAAAAAACTAAGACACTACTATCGCTATTGTTCGGTTTATGCTATTCGATAAGTGCTTTTGCTCAAGACACTAACGTTGAGGAAAAAGGGATTGATGAAAAAATAAATGACTTTTTTGTTCCGATTACCGAAGTGTGGGAAAGTATAGTATTTTGGAAAGTACCAGGACTTGATATTCCATTAGTTGTAGTTTTATTGGTGCTTGGAGCAATGTTTTTTACGGTAGCATTCGGATTTATTAACTTCAGAAAAATTCCATTAGCCATCAATGTGGTTAGAGGTAAATATGACGAATTAGATGAAGCTACTGTGGAAGAGAAAGCGCAGGTTAATGTGGTTGATGGAGACATTCCTGATACAATTAGAGATGAAAGTGCAGAAGGAGAAGTTTCCCACTTTCAAGCGCTTACAACGGCGGTTTCTGGAACAGTTGGTTTAGGTAATATCGCAGGTGTTGCCTTGGCAATTGCGATTGGAGGACCAGGAGCAACGTTTTGGATGATTGTCTGTGGACTATTCAGTATGGCAACCAAGTTTGTAGAATGTACACTTGGTGTAAAATATAGAGATGTTGGTGAAGATGGATCTGTATATGGAGGTCCAATGTACTACTTATCAAAAGGTTTGGCAGAACGAAATATGAAAGGTTTCGGTAAAACCTTAGCGATCATATTTGCAATTTTATGTGTGGGAGCATCCTTCGGTGGAGGTAACGCTGTACAGTCAAACCAAGCAGCTGAGCAAATAGCAAATGTATTAGGAATTCAAGGTGGTTCTACAGGATTCATCATTGGAATTGTATTCGCAGTTGTTGTAGGTATTGTAATTATTGGAGGAATCAAAAGAATTGCTTCTGTTACAGAAAAAATTGTACCATTCATGGCAGGTATTTATGCCTTAGCATGTTTAATCGTAATCTTTGCAAACTTTTCATACATTGATGATGCGTTTGGATTAATCTTTAAAGGTGCATTTACGCCTGAAGCTGGACTTGGAGGTTTATTTGGAGTATTAATTATTGGATTCAGAAGAGCAGTATTCTCTAATGAAGCAGGAGCAGGTTCTGCTGCAATTGCACACTCTGCTGTAAAAACTAAATATCCAGCGAGTGAAGGAATTGTTGCTTTATTAGAACCATTTATCGATACAGTACTTATCTGTACAATGACAGCTTTAGTAATTATATTCTACAACAGTGGAGACGTTTTCGCTTATGGAGGTGACGGATTAGGAAATGTAATTGTAGATGGTCAAGAATTAGGAGGTGTAAACTTAACATCAATGGCCTTGAATCTGTAATTCCATGGTTCCCTTATGTATTAGCCTTTGCGGTTGTATTATTCGCAATATCTACGATGATTTCTTGGTCATACTACGGATTACAGGCTTGGAAGTATGTATTCGGAAGAGGTAAGAAAACAGAGATGGTGTACAAAATTCTATTCTTACTAGCTACGGTTATTGGTGCATCTATGTCTATGGGAGCAGTATTCGCATTCTCAGATGCCATGATTTTAGCATTGGTATTCCCGAATATGATTGGATTACTGTTGCTATTCCCGAAAGTAAGAGAAGAGTTAACACGTTACATGATAGCAATAAAAAAGTCGAAAGAATAAATATCATAATTTTTTGATAAAAATATATAGCAAATACCTAATTCAATTAGGTATTTGTTACATTTATATGGTAAATTTTTTTAACTCTTTAGTAGTTATATAGTAGTGCAAATACGTGTAGTACTATGTAGTATACGAGGCGTAAAATTAGAACGTTATCTAATAGAAAATATATTTTTAAACAATGGGCAACTATGTTTCTAAGTAAATAAAAATCTAGATATAAATACCCCAAAACCTTATTTCAGGTTTGAAGCACATTTCGTGTTTTAAATTTTCCCCCTATTACATACATATAATGTCAACGTATTGAATTTGTTGATGTTAGTTGAGTACGTTTTCCTTGTACCTACAAGTAGAGGCTTGTACAATAATACTGTTGCTAAAACAGTGTTGCATTTAAGTTATTAAGAGTACACAACAAAAAAGAGTTATTGTTATTAAATGACCAAGAGAAACAACGGAGTTTAATTTAAAAAAAATAAACCTCATATATAATATAGTAAAAAGAGAAATATGACTTTTTGTGGTATAAAAATAACGCATGATGGCGGTATTGCCCTTGTTGAAAATAATGAACTTATTTTCAGTATAGAACTTGAAAAAGTAAACAAAAACAATAGATATGCAGGTATCTTGGATCTGTCCGAAATAGAACAATTATTACAGTCAAAGGGATACGATATAAATCAGATAGATCACTTTGTAGTTGATGGTTGGCATATTGATAGAACAAAAAATACCGTCGTTAATGTTGATTCATTTTGTTGAAAATATTTTCAAACATGGAATTTTTAACAAACCTGATCATCCAGCAAAATTTCCAAAGAAATAATACAAGATTTTCTAGAAATTACCACTGAAAATAAAACCACTGGTGGTCAAAATTATAGCAGTTCAGGCATAGGAAAAGAAAATTTACAAAAGCGATTGCAATTGTTGTTTAATGATGAATATGAATTAAAACATACCGAAGAAGGTGCTACATATAAAGCATACTTAAAAATTCCTTTAAAAGCATAATGTGAAGAATTTGAAATGTTTAATAGTAGATGATGAAATACCTGCAATTCGTTTGCTAGAATCGTATGTAAAAAAAGTTTCTTTCCTTGAACTTGTCGGATCAACTTCAAACCCGATTGATGCTATCGGAATCATAGAAAAAAACCGTTGGATTTGATCTTTTTAGACAGTTAAATGCCTACTATTGCAGGAATTTAACTGTCCAAAATCATAAAAGACAAAGTAAGCATCATTTTTACCACAGCGTATCCAAAATTTGCTATAAAAAGTTATGAATTGAATGCCGTAGATTATCTATTAAAACCTTTTGAATTTGAACGGTTTTTCAGCACTATCCTAAAGGTAAAAGGCAAAAATACAGTACAAACTACCACCAACACAGACGATTTTATTTTCATAAAAACAGATGGGAAAAACAACTTTGAAAAAGTATTCATCAATGATATTTTATACATAGAAAGTTTAAAAAATCATGTGTGTATTCATACGGTGAATAGCCAAGTAATTACGTATAACACTTTGAAAAACTTTGAAAATCAATTATCAAAGGATTTGTTTGTCAAAATTCACAAATCATACATTGTGGCAATCAAAAGTATTCTGAAAACAAGAACAATTTCGGTGCAAATTAGTAACGGAAATGAATTGCCAATTGGAGAAAGTTACAAAAAGTATTTCTTCGATATTATCAATAAGTTGATGTTTTAAGCATGTTTAAAAATTGGTGTATTTTTTAGTTTTTATCAATCGTGTAAAATGTGTATTCTACAATCAAAAAGGAACCATTCACAAAAAAAATAATTGAATTCCAATCTATTTTAAGATATTTATGGAGAAATTAATTGTTTTGAATGAAAAACATTTTTGGGATACCATACATTTTAATTCTTCTATTCTTTTCTTTTTCAGAAGTAGCAGCGCAGCAACCTATGTTTATGCAGCTTACGGAAAAAGAAGACTTGCCCGATAAAGAATTTTATAATGTCTTAGAAGATGATCATGGTTTTATATGGCTTGCAGCAGACAAAGGCTTGTATCGCTATGATGGAAAAGAATTTAAGTTGTTTTCTCATCCAGACCAGGTTGGACTTTCGGTTTTTTCCTTACAAAAAGATCAAGACAATAGTATTTGGTTTACTAATTTGGCGAATCAAGTATTTTATGTGAAAGAAGATAAAATAGAATTATTTCTAAACCTAAAAAAGTACTTTTCTGGAAGCTTACCCAGAATTTATTTGCACAAGAATTTATTGATCTTATGCACCATTCGAAGCATGATCATCGTTGATAAAGAGACAAAAGAAATTCTTTTTGAAAAAAAATCAGTAGAATACTTATTCAATTCTAATGGTTTTATTCATGAAGATGCGATATGCTTTCTTGATGATAAAGGAAATTTGGTGAGCATTGACCAAAATTTTGAATTTAAACAAAGAGCAACCAAATTAAACTTCAAATCGATTAAAAGAACCATTGTATATATAGACAAAATCAGTGGTATGTATGTGGTTCTGAAAAAACACTTAAATGGGCCTGACGAGTACATTCTTTTTGAAATGAATGCTGAGAATGTAGTTAAAATTCATGCTACCACATTAATAGATAGTGAGTTGGTTCACAAAATCAGAGTCATAGGTAATGAGCTATTTGTAGCTTCAGCTTATGGAGTTTATGTCTATGGATTTGATAAAGGTAAGTTTGTTGAAAAAGAAAGGTTACTACAAAGCAAAAGTGTAAGTGATGTACTAAAAGATAGCAACGGTAATTTATGGTTTACAACCTTGTTTGAAGGAATCTATGTAGTGCCAAATCTAAAACTGAATGTAGATTTTCAAGTTCCGTATGGGAATACAATTCGAAAACTATTCAAAGGAAAATCTAACGAACTTTTTTTAGTCGGAAAACAAAAAGAATTCTATGTTTTCAATCATGATACAAATGCTATACAAGTATTCCCTAAAAATGATGTTGCCGATATAAAATATATTTTTTATGACAATCAAAAATCATTGTATTATTTACAAACAACCAAAGCTTTGGAAGAAGCAACAATTCAAAATAACAAATTTAATTTTTTTGAAAAATACTATCCAGGTGTTGTAAAAGACCATACCATTATTAACAAAGACAGTGTATTGTTAGCCGTAGGAAGCAACATTATTTTAACGACGATGAGAAATGGTTCGGATAACAAAATTAAACGCCTATACTCCGAACGTGTCCGGTCGTATTGTTGCTATTACAGTCAACAAAAAAGGTATAGTTATTTTGCTACAGTAAAAGGACTATTTGCTTTTGATGAAGATTTTAGTAAAAGTGAGATCTTATTCAACAATAAATCAATTTTTATCAAAGCAATCGTAGCTTCTGATGATGGAACTTTGTGGTGTTTGTCCTTTAAAAATGGTCTCTACCAAATCAAGAACAATCAAATCATAAAAAATATCACGGTTCAAGACGGATTACTTTCAAATCTGAATAGTTTCTTACAATATGATACGCATAATAATTTGCTATGGATTGCTGGCGAAAAAGGATTGCAACAATTTAATATCAATACAGAAATATTTCAAAATCTAACCAAAAAACAAGGAATTCCTTCCTATGAATTTACTGGTTTAGAAATGATTGATGAAAAAGTATATGTAAGTACTGCAGATAAATTATTCTCCTTCAATTCAAAAACGATCTTCAGTGAGGACAATACTCAAAAACTATTGCCGTATTTTTCTGCCGTTAGGATCAATGATAAAAACGAGGAGATTCGTACACAATACAAAATCCCATACAACAATGAAAAGGTAGAAATAGCCTTTAATACCAATGGTTTTCTATCCAATGAAACAATTACATATGAATACAGGTTGTTAGCAGGCACTACTAAAAATACGCTTTGGCAAGATGAAACTTCGGGTAGTAATAAAGTCGTTTATAACAAACTCTCAGAAGGAAATTATACCTTTCAATTAAGAGCTAAAAATGGTATTCAAAAATCAGAAATTATTGCACTTCAGTTTCAAGTAGCAGGTGTTTTTTACCAACAATGGTGGTTTTATTTGTTGGGAACTTTTGCCATTTCTTTTTTCGTTTGGTATTACTTTCACCAAAAGAATAGACGATTTCAAGAAAAGCAACAATTAGTGCTAGATAAACAAAGTAAGGAACTTGAAAATGTATTCTTAAAGCTAGAAAGTTTGCGTAGTCAAATGAATCCGCATTTTATTTTCAATGCTTTAAATTCGATTCAGGATTATATCATTCGGAATGAAAAAAAGCTCGCCCGAACGTATTTGGTGAAATTCTCTCGTTTGATACGAATGTACTTAGAACATAGTCAGCAAGATACCATTTCCCTTGAAGAAGAATTACGCGCGCTGAATTTATACTTACAGCTTGAAAAAGATCGTTTTGAAGATTCGTTCAAATATGAAATTTTAGTGGACAAAAAAATCGAAACCGAAGCTGAATGGATGCCTACGTTTTTGCTACAACCGTATGTGGAAAACGCTATTAAGCATGGACTTTTGCATAAGAAGACAGATAGAAAATTGGATGTAACTATCACAAAAGATGATAAAGACGACTCATTAATATGTATCATTGATGATAATGGAGTTGGTAGAGAAGCTTCAAATATTATCAATAATAAAAAACCATTATATCCAAAATCATTTTCTAGTGACGCGAATGAAAAACGAATTGAATTATTAAACAAAACACGAAAAAGACCAATCATTTTAGTGATAACCGATAAAAAAGATGCTGAAAACAATGCTTTGGGAACGAGAGTAACGGTGTCAATTCCTTTAGCTGAATAAAAGTTCGATTCATTTCAAAAAATAGACCATTCACTAAATAACTTCTACAAAAAGTAAATTAAATTGTAGTTTTGAGTAGTTAAAATAAGGTATGAAAGCAGTAATCATAGATGACGAAAATAAGGCAAGGAGTGTATTGCGCACTTTGATTGAAGAAGATTGCCCAGAAATTACGGAAATACAAGATGCTTCTGATTTGGTTTCTGGAGTTGCAGTAATCAAGTCATTTCTACCTGATATTGTATTTTTAGATATTGAAATGCCTGAGCATTCTGGATTGGAAATTGCCAATTTCTTCAAAGACCAACCCATTCAATTTCAAATTATTTTTACGACAGCTTACAATCAATATGCGATTGAAGCTTTGAAACTTTCCGCTATTGATTATCTATTAAAACCTATTGATAGTGATGAGTTGATACAAGCTGTTCAAAAAGCAAAAAAAGCCATTGAAGCCAATAATATCACGAACAAACTCTCTCAAATAGAAAAAACATTCAAGCAACTATCACTTAACAAAATTGCTTTAGAAGTTCCCAAAGGAATTCTATTTGTTTCTCACGAAGATATCATTTTGTTTGAAGCTGATGGAGTATACACAAAAGTGTATTTAAAAAATGGCAAAGTGGAATTGATTAGTAAAACTTTAAAGCATTTTGCCGATCAATTATTGCAAAAATCCATCTTCTACAAACCACATCGTTCCTACTTGATCAATTTAAAATATATGAGCCAATTTGTAAAAAAAGATGGTTATCATATTGTACTCGAAAATAACAAAACCATTCCTGTAGCAAGAGATAAGAAAGAAGAATTCTTGGATCTTGTTCGCCGTATTTTCTAATATACGTAGTCACTTTGAAAGTGACGACTTACAAAAACAATAATCTTTTTAACTCGCTGAAAATCAATTGAAATGCAATTGGTTTTCAACGACGTTTATTTCTGAAATTGATAATTACGATTCACTAACAAATCCATACCGTTTACTAAATAAAAAAGAAATCTGAAGCTTGAAATCTCAAATTTGTGTCACAATAACTAAACATGACATTATGAAAACAAGATTACTTTTTTTATGTTTCTTTTTGGGCTATATGCAAATACATGCACAATGGAGTCAAGTAGGAACAGCTCAGTTTACAAATTTCGCTAGCGATTCCGATTTTGCCTTTGATGCAAGTGGAAACCCATACGTTATATACAAGGATGTTGTTTCAGGAGGTTGGCCAGATGTAAAAATGTTTGATGGAACCAATTGGGTAAGCCTTGGAACTTCTGGAACTTGGGGAGCAAGTTCTGCTGAACTTTTAGCCATAGCAATCAATCCTGTAACGGATATGCCTTGGGTTGCTTGGAAAGAAGGAAGTGTAATTAAAGTATATAGCTATGACGGAACTAACTGGAATTTTGACAGTCAACCTCCATTATGGGCTCCGCAAAATGTGGCGCCACTAGAGTTTGTATTCAATTCAAGTAATGAACCTGTAATTTACTATCATAAATCTGGAGGAACGAGCTCATTACGCGACTATGTTAGAGTATTTAAGCAAGCTGCTTGGGGAGGAAATAATATTTGGAATAGTTTTTCTTCGAGTGCTATTGTAACTACGGATAGAAGAGGAGAAAGTATTCTAAATGAATTAGCACAAACTTCTAATAGTTCGCAAGTAAGAGCATTAAATGCAATTGGCGGTGTAAAGTTTACCATAAATGCTTCTAGCTTAAGTGGAAAGCGTTTCAATAAATTGTCTATGATTCAGAATTACTGGGTTGGTAATGATGTTATTAGTGGTACTTCTGGAATTTCTTTTGGAGAAGGAACAAATCAAAGTTTACCACAACCACAAAATACTGGAGGGAATACAGGAAATCACTTAAAATTAGTAGACAGAACAGTTGGGAACTTACTCTACTTAATGTATTCAGATGCTTCTAATGGATTGCAAATGCAACGTTACAATACTACAAGTTCACAATGGAGTATGTTACCAAGTTTAGGAATTAGTACTACAGGAGCAGGATTTGAAGCCGATGTAGAAGTAAATCCTGTAGACAATGCCTTATATGCCTTATACATTGATAGTGGACGATTATCAATGCAAAAATTTGAAGAAGTACCTGCGCTTAGTAAATACTATGTAAACGCAAATGTCTCAGGTGGAGATGGAAGTGGAGATTCATGGGCAAACGCGATGACAAGTGTTACAGATGCATTGAGTAGTGCAGACAATAACACCACTGAAATTTGGATAGCAGGAGGAACCTATAAACCTGGAACTGGACGATCAGACTCGTTTGTATTAGGCCTTGATGGTTTAACAATTTATGGAGGTTTTGATGGAACTGAAACTGCTATCTCAGAACGTGATATCTTAAACAATCCAACTATATTTTCAGGAGATATTAATGATGATGATACTGGAGTTGGAATGGTAAATACAACTAGAAATGACAATTCATATCATGTAGTTGACGTAGATGCTAACAACATCACACTTGATGGTATTCAAATTAATGACGGACATGCAAATGGATCTAGTACAAATGCGTATGGAGGCGCTGTTTTAATAAGAAGTACATCCGAAAATTTAACCTTCAGACATTGTGAGTTCAATCAAAATATAGGGTTAACAGGTGGTGCTATTCGTGTGTATTATAACGTAAATACTGGTATAACATTTGAAAACTGTAAGTTTTTCAATAACATCAGCCGTTATGGAAGTGGTTTGTATTTATTGGTAAATACTAGCAGAACTGTAACACTTGATATGACGAATTGCTTGTTTTATCAAAATATCTCAGTAGACCAGAATTCTTCCAATAGAGGATTTACAGGAAGTGCTCTTTGGGCACGCGCAAATACATCAGGATCTAACTTAACCACAACAATTAACAATTGTACATTTGGAAATAACTTAGATAGAGGAACAACAGCAACATCTCAATATGGTACGCTGGCACTCAGTAGAAGAACAGATGGTTCTAGTTCACATACTGCAACGATAAACAATTCCATTTTTTATTACAACGATCAAGGAGTTTCTGGAGTTACGGGAGTTTCTATAAATCCAGGTCATACTTCCTTTCCAAATACTGTTTTTGTAAACAACTCCATCAGTGAAGATAGTTTTTCAAACTTAACCTTCTTGACTAATACAAGTGGTGCTGATCCTTTATTTACAGATCCAAATAATAACGATTTTAGTTTACAAACAGGATCGCCAGCGATTGATTCTGGAGATAATACAAAAGTGCCAGCTGGGATCACATCAGATATTTTGTTCAATCAACGTATTCACAATACAACTGTAGATATGGGCGTGTATGAATTTGGAGCGTCTTCTACCTTATCAACAACTGATTTTGACGCAGATCAGGATGTAGTAACGGTCTATCCAAATCCAGTAAAAAATATGTTACACATCAATTCGACAATACATGTAGAAACAATAAAGGTATTCTCGATTAATGGACAACAACTATTACAAGCACAAGATACCAATACACTTGATGTTTCAAACTTACAGAAAGGAATATATCTGGTTCAGATAGCTTCTAAAAATGCAAGCAAAACTATCAAAGTATTAAAGCAATAATCATATTTATAAAGGTTCTAACTTCTGTTGTTAGAACCTTTTTATATGAATATTTCTACAGCTTTTCTAGTACTATTAGAGCTTTGTAGTATGACAAAAGCCAACCACTCTGCAAAATTCTTCTTTTACTTTTGGTGTTTTCTTAAAAGGCATGTCATTTACTTTCACTCGATATTAAATGATTCAATCAAATAATACAAAAACCACAATAAACAATTGATTTACAAAAAGGATCAATGTTGTAAAGTTTGTGTTATGGCAAGTGAAAATAAAATGATTTTTGTAGTATCATGCTATTGACTTTAGCGTTTGTTAATTGAAAGTTGACGCTTATTTCTTCTAATCAATCAGAAGATAACTCTCTATTATTTAATTGCTTTTGATCATGTATTTTTGAGATATACTGATTGGTATACAACCATATGTTTGAATATGTGCACATTCAACAGTAAATTAAAATTAACCAAAAGTGATATTATTAAAACTAAAAATTTAAAATCATTAAAACTTAAGAAAAACACAGTTTCTACATTTGAATACGTAGCCGTAAATGGAGGAATTAGTGGAACAGCTTGTGGTGGATCGAGAACAGCATGCGCACCACCAACAGTTGTACATACATGTCAACTTACTGATGAAATAGGATGTACCGTATCATTTGTATTATGTACTAGTTAATCGATAAAAACTTAGCTTAATTAATAAAGTAAAGGCATCACTTAGAAAATGAGTGATGTCTTTACGTGCTAATAATTATTTTAATACATTTATATGCAGCAAATGTTTCGTTTTTTAGCGAAACTTTTCTATTGATTGTATACCCAATTACTGTTGAAATAGTATCTGTTAAATCATACTTTATGAATACGCATCACAAGTACTTTTTGTTATTATTTTTTCTTTTTGCAATCAATGCTTTTGCTCAAAAAAAAGATCCAACAAAAATTTTAGACTCTCTTTTGTTACATCATCCTCAAAAGGATACGACAAGAGTCAAAATGTTATCTACCTATGTTCAGAAAATTTATTATCGAGATACTCGTAAAGCAGATTCTTTAATCAAAGAAGTTGAAAAATTATCTCAGGAAATAAATTATACGAAAGGAAAAGCAGATGCAAATTACTACAGAGGAGAAGTACAAGTGATAAAATCAGACTATAGTGCTAGTGTTGGTTCTTTTAAAAAGGCAATAGAATTGTATGAGAAAATAGGACGTAAGCCGTTTATTGCAAATTGTTTAAATCGTATTGGAGCGTCTTATTACCATCAAGGTAACTTTTCAGAAGCTTTGGAGTTTTACAATAAGTCCGCTAGCATGTGTAAAGAGATTAATAACTTGAAAGGAGCTTCTATTATTTTAAATAATATCGCTAATATTTACGCAGACCAAGGGAAATATTTTGAAGCAATAAAAAATTATAACGAGTCAAAAGAAATTAAACAGAAAATTAACTATCGCTTGGGGCTTGCAAAAACCCATACCAATTTAGGGTCCATTTATGGAGCATTAAAAGATTTTCCGCAAGCACTAGAAAATTTGAATCGCGCATTGAATATTTATGATAGTATTGAAAATAATACAAAAACTAGCGTACTATTGTTAAGTATAGGTGTCATTCATAGCGAACAAAAGCAAGTAGATTCAGCGTTAGTATATTATGAAAAAGCATTAAAATTTTATAAAAAACTAGATGATCAACGCGGAATTGCCGACTGTTTAGGTAAAATAGGAAATATCTATGCGAACCAATCTAAAAAAGAGAAGTCATTAGATTTTTTCTTTAAGTCATTAGAGATTTCAAAAAAAATAAATGATGAAAGAGGAATAGCGATGAGTTATTTAAATATAGCGCAGGTATATTATTTTGTAAAGAAATACAAGAAAGCTCTTGAGTATACGCTAAAAACAAAAGAAATAGCTGATAAGTTAAACATTCTCAAATTTCAAAAAGAAACATCTGGAATACTTTCTGCTATATACGAATATCAGGGTAAGTATGAAAAGTCGTTAGCCACCTACAAAAAATTTAAAACTTTTAATGATAGTTTGTTGAGTAAGGATGCAAATAAAAAAATTATAAAATTAGAATACGAATATAAATACAAACAAGAATTAGCTTCAGCTAACCAACGAGAATTGCGCTTAACACAGGAAGTAAAAACGACCAATCAGGATTTGGAAAAATCGCAGCGAAATTTATTATTAGGCGTGATTGCTTTTTTATTAGTTACGTTGGTGTTAGCCGCCATTATCTTTTTCTTACGATTGCGACATGTTAAAGCGAAGAATGCTAATATATTAACCGAACAAAAGCTATTGCGTTCACAAATGACACCACATTTTATCTTTAACGCTCTGTCTGTGCTACAAGGAATTATTCTAAATAAAGAACAAAAGAAATCGCTATTATATTTGTCTAAGTTTTCTAAATTATTACGTATTACTTTGGAAAATTCAAGAGATAAATTGGTATCGCTCAATCAAGAATTAATCGCAGTAGAAAATTATTTAGCACTGCATAATATAGAATCTAATCAAGCATATGATTATTCTATTGTTGTAGATGAAGTTATTGATAAATCTTTGTTTGAAATACCGCCAATGCTAATACAACCATTTATTGAAAATGCTATTGAACATGGATTCAACAAGCTTAGCGAAGATCGAAATATTGATATTGTATTGAATTATACAGATGAAGAATTGGTGTGTACTATTACCGATAATGGAATTGGAATAGATTCGCAAAAAGAAAAAAGTGAAAAACATAAAAAATCTTTGGCAACTATTATCACTTCAGAACGTTTGCGAATTTTGTCTGAAGACTCAAAAACGAAAGGAAAACTTATGATAGAAGATCGTCAAAAGTATAATTCACAAGGAACTATTGTTACCCTTATAATTCCACATAAAATACAAAAAGCCTTATGAAAGCACTTATTGTAGAAGATAAAGAATATATTAGAAAAGGCTTGTTAAACCTTTTAGAACTTGGAGAGTTTGAGGTACAAGTAGTAGGTGAGTGTGAGTCTGTAAATGAAGCCGTAATTTTGGCCAAAGCCTGCAAACCAGAACTTATTTTTTTAGATATCAACTTAACCGACGGAACTGCGTTTGATTTTTTAGAACAGTCAGAACATACTGATTTTAAAGTGATTTTTATCACTGCTTATGAGGAATACGCGCTAAAAGCCTTAAAAATGGGCGCTGTAGATTATTTGTTGAAACCTGTAGATATTGAAGAGTTAGAAATTGCTTTGCAAAAAGTTTCTGCCTTACCAATTTCAACACAAAAACAACAAATAAACGTTGTAAAAAAGGCAATTACTAAAGAAACTTCACAATTAATATTATCACTCCAAGATAGTTTCCAGGTGATTGATTTAAAAGAGCTTATGTATTGTGAATCCGACAAAGGATATACCACATTTTATTGTATTGATAAGAAAAAGTACATTGTTTCAAAAACCTTAAAAGAATTTGAAGAACGTTTGTCTAAAGCAAACTTTACCCGACCGCATCAATCGTATATTGTGAATTTAAAATTTATAGATAAATATGATAAATCAGGTGTGATTCATTTAAAAAACGGAAAAAAAATTCCTGTTTCTTCTCGACGAAAAGAAGCTTTTTTAAATACTTTTTTGGGGTAGAATTACTTTACTCTTGGAATTTTAGACGTGCTTTCGCTGTCAGAACCAAGACCGTTTAGACATGTTGAATACGTCTTGGTGATAAGCTTAGCGATGAGGAAATCTGTTTCCTATTAATCCCACCATAGCCAAAAATCTTTACTTTCATTATAGTCTGAAATCATTTCTTCCATAAAGCTATATCCTTGATCAATTACATCTGGACAAAATTCATAAACTTCGGAAGTAAATGTTTTAATATCATTCGGAAGCTTATTCATATAGGCATGAATTCTTGAAATAGCAATCACAACAAATTTGAAATTGACTTATTCATTCTATTCTTTTAAATTTTTGACAACATCGGCATTATAAATGTCATAATTCACTCCATTTATTCCTACTTGTTCAATTAATTTAAATGGATCTGCACCCTATATTAGTACAAGATCATAATAGGTATTATACGAATCGTTAAAATCCATATTCGTAAGAAATATGTAATTATTTCCCTTGATAACTTTATCATAATACTTATTGAAAATTGAAAGTACCTTTTTGTGATTTACAAATTTGAAGACTAAACCTTTAGTCAAAAAATATTGCTTTTCATTTCCTTTTTTATCATAATTCCAAACCTCTCTATTTAGTTTTATGGATTCTTTTTTGATATCATTTTTTATGTTGGCAAGCAGCTTTGTGTCATATCTAAACCATTTTTGTCAATGTCAATTAAAGTCGTATTTGAAGCAATTGCTAATTTTGATTCATTCATATTCAACTATGAAACAGTTAAAACTAGCAATAAGATGTATATTATTTTTTTCATAAGTTTTGTATGTGAAATACAGTGATAGATATGACTTTAGTTATTTCTTAAAACTACAATTTTCTTGTACGAAGTCAAAATCATTTTAGGATTTTAGCGTATGTAGTAAATAAAAAAATGCCAGTATTCCTTTCTTACCAATCAAGCTTTTTCAAATATTTCTTCAAAAGTGGCATTTATTCATTTGCATCTGGCGGAAATGGATTACCTATTTCTCTGTAAAGTAATGTTTGCTATTTTTATAATAAATCAATAATCAACAGAAAATTTCAAAAAGCCGGTTAATAGTAGTGATACATAAATTAATGCCTGCTATACTTTAATTTTTAGTTATAACAGTATCTTATAGTTTGGTCAAACCTCTTGACAATACTGTTTGTTGGGTAATTAGAGTGCCATTCATCTTATAGCAGGCAAGGCTTTTTTAGTAAACAAGATGCTTCGAAAAAAATCAAAATATAAATTAGGAATGAAAATAGTAAACTATACAATGATCGTTATTGTAATAGTAGCACTATCATTATTATCTTGTAAAAAAGAAGCAAATATACTAACTGCCAATGCAATTACTTTTGGAGAAATAGAGAAAATGATGAAGCATGAGTTTGGTGAAAATGCATACTATACTGATGTGTCTATTAGGTATTCGAAAGCTATGGGAAGTGTTGTAACAGCTACTGTTACCAATGTGCCACATTCTTTGAAAATGGAGAAATGGAATGCTACAGAAGATGTTTGGAAAAAAATATCGGATATATTTATTGAAGTCCCTTATGGAACCTTAGCTGCAGATTTTATGTTCCGACTAAACGATACTATTAACCTTTTTACACTTGGAGATCTAGCAGAAAAATCGAGTATAAAACTTAAAAACGAAAATAACATACAAAACCCTGCATTACATTTAGCTTCTATCATATTTCCTAAAAATGGTGATATCACTAAAACGGAATATTGCATTATACTAAAACCAGAAAATAGTAACAAAACATTCAGTTTTTTCTATACCATTGAAGGGAAACTGATCAAAACAGTTTCTTAATATAACAGAAAAAGTTATTTATAATATCTTCTTATTCCAAAAAAAAAGCTGCCATTCCTTTTGATATTATGTTTACCCTTTTTTGCATTTTCACAGATATTCGGTCTTAATGACAATTTTGAAAAAGTTTTAAACGATTTAAGTTACGATTTGGAACCACTAGACAATTTTGTAACATTTGCTAACATTACTAATGCCAACAATAACATAATTCTTGACAGCAATACAGAGACAGTTTTTGTAATGCAACCTAACAAAACAGACAAATGAGCAGGAAATGTAAATGGTGACGATATGGTTCAGTATTCTTGGACAAATCCAGATACTTTAAGCACCTTATCAACGGTATTGAACGATCTAGGTAACTTATATCTTAGATGATTTATATATGGACGTAACTGTTCAGTATACTGGCATAAATTTAGATCCTCCAGTCATTCTGCATGATCTACTCGGCATACAGGCAACTTTTTAAACTTTAGTACATTTCAAATAACAAAACAATTGCCAGAAAATAATTAGTATGACAAAATAGAAATTATAAGTTCTGGAAAGTATGCTGTAATCATGTCCAGTGTTTTTTGGACGCTTTAATTTTGTATTAATCGAAATTGCTCCAATAAGGATCTTTTTTGATTTTCAAATTCTTCCTGATGTATCAAAACGTTACCAATAATATGATAGCTAGATGCCAATCCAATAGAATCATTATATTTCTCAAAAATGAGCAATGCTTCAACGTAATATAGAATCGTTTATAAATAATCGGTACATCTTCGAGCGAAGATACCTAACTGTTTTAAAATTTCAACTTTCTGCATATCTGATTTATAAACATAGTGTGTAGTTTCTTTGATATTTAGTACCTTATTAAGGTATTTTATAATACGATTGAAATCTCTGTGGAGTTAATAATTTCCTAATTTGAGGTAAGTTATAATTTTTACAGAATCGTTTTGAGCTTCTGCTATTTTTTTCAAATCCTGTTAAGGTAGAATTTTTTTCCTGCTTAAAACAAGTTTTAATTTGCAAAATAAAAATCCATTAAAATACAACAATAGCTGCGCATTGAATAAAGATTTGGGTTCAGATAAATTTAATTGAAAGTCCTTACAAAAGCTAAAAGCGAATTTTAAAAGAAACAAAGTTCTTTTTAAAAAACTAATGGAATTATAAATTGGAAAAACAAGATAAGTAATACAATTGAGATAATATTCAGTAAGAATCCAGCTCGTGCCATTTGCGCTACTTTTACATGACCACTTGCAAATACAATAGCATTTGGAGGCGTTGACATTGGCAACATAAATGCACAACTTGAAGCCATTGCTACTGGAATTAATATTTGTAACTGATCAATGTTTAATCCAATAGCAACACCAGCAACCATAGGTGCAAAAATGGTAATCAATGCTACATTGCTCATCAATTCGGTCATAAATAGCATCACAGCGATTAAAATACTGCAAACTAATAAAATACTCAAAGAAGAAAAGTTATTTACAGCAACTCCAATCATATCAATAATACCAACATTTGATAATGCGCTCGCTAAAGCTAATCCACCACCAAATAACAGTAAGATTCCCCAAGGAAGCTTTTGAGTATCATCCCAAGCTAAGATATTCTTGTTGTTTTGTGTTGCTGTAAAACAGGCAAAAGCTGCAATTAAACTAATAGTGGTATCGCTTAATGCTAAATTTGGAAATAAGCTATTGATATAGTTTTTTCCAATCCAAAGAAGAATAGCAAGTATAAAAATGACCAAAACAATCACTTCTGATTTGCTTATTTTTCCTAGTTTTTTCATTTCTCCATCAATGATTTCTTTCGACTTGTCAAATGAAGCCAAATGATTTGGATACATGACTCTGGTTAAAATGTAGTAAATAAAGAACAACATAATAATGGCAAAAGGAATACCGACTAGCATCCATTTTACAAAGGAAATACTGTAATTATATTCACTTTCCATAAAACCTGCTAATACAATATTTGGAGGAGTTCCAATCAATGTAGCAATACCTCCAACATTTGCAGAATAGGCAATACCTAGCATTATGCTCAACGCAAAGTTTCTATCTTTTTTAGTAAAACCATCTTCATCATCAATAAGTAATTCAATAACAGAGTAGGCAATAGGAAGCATTACTACCGTTGTTGCCGTGTTACTGATCCACATACTTAAAAAAGCAGTGGCTAGCATAAAACCTAATATAATTTTGTTGGGGCTCGTTCCTGTAAGTTTGATGATAGATAAGGCTACACGTCTGTGTAAGTTTACCTTTTCTAAAGCTAAGGCCAATACAAATCCTCCAAAAAAGAGAAATATAATTGGATGTCCATAATTTATTGCTACTTCTTTAATAGGCATAATTCCCAATAAAGGATAAAAAGTAAGTGTGATTAATGCCGTTATTGAAATAGAAACTACTTCTGTGATCCACCATAAAACCATCCATAAAGCAACTCCAATCACTTTATCTGCTTCAGAACTGATAAGCTCGAAAGGAGAAAAGAAAAACAATAAACATATAACAGGGCCTAAAACGAGAATTAACTTTTTCTTCATAGTTGCTAAGATGATGAATCTATTTCGGAATTTTTATTACTGCAAAATATAAAAATGAAACCTTTTATATGAGAAAACGATATATTTTATGTAGAAATAGAAAAATGTCACCGTAATTGCTGCGATGACATTTTTCAATCGTTAAACTAAAAATGGTATGTATTTGTAATTGTTTATTCGATATAAATCTTATCAAATAAATCGGGTAAATTTTCTTTTAAAATTTTATCAATCTCAAATGCATTTTTGCGATACATAAACGGACGTCTTGGATAAATGCGGTCGTTTGCCCAAAAATCATTCCAACCAATGGTAGAACGAATAAAATGAATGGTATAATGATCTTCTTTGGCTTTTGGGAAACTGTTTTCAATTTCCAAGCAACCATTAATGCAAATATCTACATACGACTGTACAATTGGGTATTTTTTACTTGGAAATACATTTGGCGGCGGCACAACATTTTTAAAATTGTTCACATAAATCCAAACCGTATCGCCAGGTTCTGTAACTTTATAGTATTCTTCAAGATGTGTTACTTTTTTTCGTATGTATCCTTTTTCTCTTTCATCAGTAGCTGCTAATTCTTCCTCGGTAACCTCATAAATAACTCCATTTACATGACTTTCTCTATCTGGATAACAACCTAAATATGTTGGTGAAATACTCGCTAACGATTCAGGCATACGTGCATACCAACCACGTTGAAATCCGAATGCTATGGCAGGAAAAGCAACTTTTGCTAATGGAGCAGCTCTTAATCTTGATTCTGTTTCAATTAATGAGCCATATCCAAAGATGTAGTTTTTCATAATAATATGGTTCATAGCATTTCAAATCAAAAATAAGCTTATAACAACTATTATTTATGCGTATTTCCACGTAATTTTTAGAAAAAAACTTAATAATTATAAATATTGATGAGCTGATATAAATCATTACATAAATGATCATTCCCCCGAAATTAGGACAGTATTTTAAGTTAAAAAACACACATAAATTTACTGATATGATACGAAGAAAA
>NZ_JAKVBC010000061.1 GCF_022447245.1 Kordia sp.
AATACTGTTAAAAATCTTACTTTTATAAATTTTACGGCTTTACCATATTTGCTTTACAGTTTTAATTTCAAAAATATAACACTACAGTAATTTGCTGTAAGAATTAATATCAAATTCCCTTTTAAAAATGGGCTATTTCAAAGGAATTTATAAATTACTTTTATCCTTACAAATAACAATAAAATACTTAATTTGTTTTGTTTTTTATTTGATTTTCGAAAAAAAAGGGGAAAAATCCCCTAAGTCGATACTACAAGTGATGTAAGAATTTTATTATTTTTAATAAATAACAATTTATCAAGAGAACAATATTACTTTCATTTTTGCTTTTTTTGATTACAATGAATGCTCAAGATTCTTTAACCTATGACAAAAATGGTTTAACTGACTATGTTGTTATAAAAGTTGATAGCATGTCGCCGACTGAATTATATGCAAAAACTAATGACTGCTATCAGTAATGAAGTGGTTCGACATATTGGAGAATTAGATGGATGGGAGTATATTGTTGCGCCAAAAACTATTGCGGCTCACAGAAGAGAAGTAACATCGATTAATGATAGTGTAAAGCCTAGAGCACATACTTTAGAAACATTTGATATTCCTGAAAACTGCAAGGTCATAAATTTATCAGGAAAAAAGCATATTCATAGAATAACAGAACTTGATAAAAACTAAGCCAATATAGTAATGTTTGACTACTCTTAATCATCCCCAATATTTATTCATCGATTCACTTACAGACCTTTGAGAAGTCTTTTTATATTTAATTAGGGTTTTCGGGTCTTTTATTCCTGTGATTTTCATAATTATATGATCTGGCATTCCTCTTTCTGCGGATAATGTAATAAACGTCCTCCTAGCTGTATGACTTGAAATCATTTCGTATTTAGGTCTGTATATTATCTCTTTATTAGAGCCTCTATAGATCGTTTCTTTTATGTTTTCATTAATCTCAGCTATTTCACATATCTCCTGTATATGCTCATTAAATTTTTGACTTGAAATTTTCGGTAGCTTCCAATTGTATTTATCAAGCAACTTCTTGAGTTTTGCATGTAACGGTATGAAACTTTCATTTTCTGTTTTCTCAGCTTTCTTGATTATCATTTCTCCTTTTAAATCAGCTTTTTCGAATACTGAGTAATCTGAAAATCTTTGTCCTGAATACACGCCTATCAAAAATAAATCTCTAACTCTCTCAAGTGATTCTCTGGGTAATTGTATTTTTTCTAAAATCACTACTTCTTGATTTGTTAAATGAACATCATCTGGTTGATATTTTTTAACAGTATTTTTAATTTTGGAGAGGTCTTTATTGTGATGCTTCCCATGCGCCCAATATAAAAATGTAAATAAGAAGTTTATATTTCTATGGAGCGTATTGTCATTATGAGGAGAGAAAGGCTTTCTTTTAATATTTCTTAAGAAGCCGCAATATTCATCAATCCAATCTTGAGAAATATCATCAAAACTTAATTTTTCATTTGCTTTTGATTCTGACCTTTTGTGATCTTCAAAATATTGAAGTTTCTTTTTTAGGTTTGAATATTTTTGGTTCCATGACTCAGACTGACCACCTGACTTATTTTTAGTATCAATAAAATCTTGTACAGCATCTACAACACCTAAAACAATTTTCTTACTTTTTTGGTGTTTGAAATGACCGTCAAAAATACTTTTTAAATAGACTCTAGTTACAGGACTATTTTTTTTAACACAATCTCTAATTGTAACTTCTAACAACTCACTGTACTGATCTAATATTGATTTCAAATAACGAGCTTTTACACCTGCAGCTCCTCTCTTAGATTGTGGAAGTCTATTACTAAAATCCCAATCATTAGGATTGATTTTTTGACCTGTAGGATACTTAAAATTCTTCTTTTCATCCTTCAAATATTGTATTAAAAAAATTGGTGTATCTTTATTTGATTTTGGTTCGTGAAGAAAAAAGTACATAAAAATATTGTTTTTCCAAAAATACAAATTGGAAAGTAAATTGGAAAGTAAATTTATATTTAAAGCACATTTTAATAGTATTAAGAAGATACCAAAACACATTCAATCCCTTTATTTATCTACATTTTACCAAAAAACACAAATTCAAAAGACAACACTTTCAAATCCCTCTTTCTCCGCTAAATTTTGTAACTAGCTTGTCACAGCTAGTTACAAAATACTTTTTAAAAAGAGTGTACAAATAGTGTACACGTTAATACTGATTTTCAACACTCCCGCAAGCATTTTAATTTTTAAACAAGATTAAGATGGAAAACTCAGTAAACTTCACAAAACCCAAATTAGTAGAATCTGATAAAAAAAGTGGATGGTATGTCTATTTCAGATATAACAAACGTTTGAAACGTTACAAACTTGGAATTAATCGCATAAAAGATATTGCTGAGCGCCGTAAAGAAGGAAGAGCTCTTGCAAGAGTTCTTCATGAAAAATTAAAAAATGGTTGGAACCCATTTGGCGAAGTAAAAGCCACAAATAAAAATATGCTTTTTACCGAAGCAATGGATTTCGGTCTAGAAAAAAAGAAAAAATACGTTGCTAAAAAAACATATTCCGGATATAGTGGAACTGTAAGCTTCACTAAAGAAGCAATTGAAAAGCTTTCCTTAAATTACCTTGTTGTTCACGAAGTAAAAAGAGTGCATATCAAAACAATCTTTGAAAAAGCTCAAATTCTTAATAATTGGTCAAACAAGTCATACAATAAGAATTTGAATTACCTAAGTGCTGTTTTAGACGAATTACTTGAATGGGATATACTAGAATACAATCCAGTTCATAAAATAAAAAGGCTTCCAGAGGAAGAAAGTACTGCAAACGAAACTGCTTCGGATTCCCAACATAAAGAAATAAAAACTAAACTGTCTTCTGATCATCCTTACTTTTTTAATTTTATAAAAACACTATATCATACAGGCATTCGTCCGAAAGAAATTTTATCCATTCAACTTCACATGATTGATTTGAACAGTTCAGAAATTAGGCTGCCACCTAAAATAACAAAGTCTGGAACAAAAAAAAGAAATGTTACGATAAACAAACATTTATGGGAGTTACTTTCTTCTATGGACCTTTCCATGTACCCAAAAGATTTTTATCTATTTGGTAGCTATCGAGAAAGTGGAAGAGGTAACGTTGGCAAGTTTATTGATTTTATTCCTGGACCAACTAAAATTAAAAGAGATACCGCCACTAAGCGTTGGAAGAAAATTGTTAAAGATGGGTTAAGTATTGATGTAAATATGTATTCTTACAAGCATAAAGGAGGAGATGATAAATTGAAAGCTGGTGTCGATCTTGATTCCATTAGAAATCAGTACGGCCATAGCGAAACCAAAATGACTGAGCGCTATGCAAAGGAGATTAAAGGGATCTACAAAAAAGACATAATTGATAAATCTCCAGAGTTTTAAATATTAGTTAGTTTTACTAATTATATCTCTACAGATTAAAAGCCTTTTATAAAATGACTTTGCAGTAGTTTCATGACAGTTTTTAAGAACTCGAATATGTGATTCTACAAATACTTTTGCATTATTTACATATTCTGCGTTATTCAAACTAAATCCTTCTTCAGATATTTCTATTGATTCAAAGTAATCAATAATATCAATGTAGTGCTGAGGAAGATACTTATTCATGATAATTAAAATAAAGTATTCATTTCAGGATAGTGAAACGGTTCTATGATGCTTGGTCTATCTGAGTTTACACTTCTTTTAAAAAGGTCATTAGATACAGCATAATCTTCAAATTCTTCGCCTGTAAAGGTCGTTGTTAATTCTTGGATATCGCCTTCTCTTAAATCAGGGTTAATCCATTCCATTTCATCCTTTTTATCTAAAATTAAAGGCATTCTATATTGCCCTTGCTTGTTCTTTTTATTGTGGATATGTTCAAAATATGGATTAGCTATTGTAGTAAGTATGGAAGCAGTATAAATATCATCCTCCATGTGGTTATAAATCCCTGCGAAAGCAAACGCCTCTTTGTTTTTATAACGAATGTAGTATGGGTATTTCTTACCTTGAAATTCATGCGGTTCAAAAAAACCATCAACTAAAATTAAACACCTGTTATTCAATGCGGGTTCTCTAAACAAAGGACTATCAAAAATAGCTTCACTCCTAGCATTTAAAGTATTCCAACTTTTCAATTGTGTAGAACGTTCTGAAATATCCATATATGAAGGCATGAGTCCCCAATATGCTGGTTTTATCAAGTATGGATCATCTTGTGTTATGATGTATAAAGATTTTGTTTCCCATCCATTAAAATGAAAATACGGTTCATATAATTCAGGATATTCCATTGTTGCATCGAAACGATGTTCTAATTGTACAGCTTTCTTGGTTTGACTACTGTGAAAACACATTTGTATTTATTTAGGGATTTATCTATTACAATTTACTACAATTATTTCATTTAAGCTTGTCGTGAAATTAGGTGACAAACGTTCCTGACGCATTTTCCAAGCGCGTTTTGGGTCTTGCGAACCAAGTTTTAAGGTATGACTGCCATATTTGCTGTTGAGCATATCTATGGTTTGCATTAACGGTTTGTGTCGTTGATTACTCTCTACAAACATGTTGAGCTGTTGATTGGTATCTGGAACAATTCCCATAACAATGACACCAGCTTTTTTGTATTGATATCCTTTTTTGAAAATTGCTTTTAATGCATGTTTGGCGTATTTGGCAATTACAATACTAGAATTGGTTGGATAAGGAAGTTTCACTACAATGTTCTTTTTATATTGCTGCAGGTCCTTACGAAATCCATTGGTTTTAATGAATACCATAATCAAATTACAACACGATTTTTGATTTCGAAGTTTCTCAGAACATTTCACTGAGAATGTCACCACGCGTTCGTTGAGACTTTCAAAATCTGAAATCATAACGGCAAAGCTGCGCGTGGTAGCAATTGCTTTTTTGTTTGTTACTTCTTCGAGTGTTTATGTAGGTATTCCTTCCAGATCCTTTTTAAGTCTCAATCCTACTACGGTAAATTCTTTTCGTATCCATTGATCGGAAGCCTCTGTGAATTGCAATGCGTTTTGAATACCGTATCTATTTAACTTTCTTGCATACCTTTCTCCTATTCCCCATATATCAGACACCTTAAGCCATTTTAAAGCCTTTTTTCGTTTGTATTCAGAATCCATTACATACACACCTTTGAATCTTTCAGGAAACTTCTTAGCGATTCTATTAGCTACTTTTGCCAGTGCTTTAGTTGGAGCAAAACCAACACTAATTGGTATTCCTTGTCCATTGGCTACTGCTTGTTTCATATTGAGTCCAATTTCATTAAAATTAAAGCGTTCATAGCCTTTAAAGTAGAGAAATGCTTCATCAATACTATACACTTCTATATCTGGTGTAAATTTCGAAAGTGTATTCATGATACGTTCGCTAAGGTCACCATACAAAGCATAATTGGAACTGAATACATTTATATTATGTTCTTCAAATGTTTTTTTGAAAAGATGTGCCACGGCTCCCATTGGGATTCCGAGCTTCTTTGATTCATTGGATCGTGCAATTACACAGCCATCATTGTTGGATAGCACAACTACAGGTTTTCCTTCTAATGAGGGATTAAAGACGCGCTCACATGATGCGTACATATTGTTAACATCTACTAGTGCATACATATTTTAGGGGTTTAGGGATTGTAAAATTATGTATGTATTTATAAAAAAATCAATTGGTCGGAGACTCATTCCTGTAGATGCAATATTCTGTTGTTTTTTATTACATAAATAGAATGAATATTTATAATTTTTCACCTGCCATAGTAATCTTTCCAATGTTTTAGTAATTTTTCAGCATGTTCAGTTGGAGTCACTTTAATATAGGTTAGAAAGCTTTTTTCAGTAGTATGACCTGTAATATTCATAATAGATAGCGTTGGAAAGTTCATTTTGTAAAGATTGGTAGCAAACGAACGTCTACACGTGTGAGAACTTACTAATTTGTATTTCGGGTACATTTTTATTTCTTTTCGCTTGGTTTTAGGATTCATTAGTGATCCTTTGACCATTTTTGTAAGACCAATTTCCTTACATACGTCTTTGAAATACAAGTTGAATTTTACATCTGATATCATTCTTGGCATACCTCTTTTTTCAATCACTTCTTTTATATGATGATGCAAAGGAATCACTACCTTTATCCCCGATGAATGAAGTGTCTTTTTTGGCTGTACTGTAATAAAATCTTCGTTCTGTTTTATTTCAGGTAACGATAAAAAGTCAGAAACGCGAAGCCCAGTCCACAAACCAATAATAGCTAAATCTCTGCAATTTTGTAAACGATCATTCTCTGAAAAATCATGATTAAAAAGTAATTCTATCTATTGTTCATTCAAAGCAATGTAAATACTTTCTTCTTTGAGAACTGTAAAATTAGATTTTTTGAAATCTGGGTGTACCTCATACCCAAACTCTTCAGCCTTATTTAAAAATACTTTAGTATTTTTGATTAGATCACCAACAGTATTAACCGCATAACCTCGGTTATTTTTTAGGTAATCAATTAGGCTGTCATAAACAGAAAGAGTAAACTTATCAATCCTAATTCTTTTCTTGGAAAACTCTTCGTATTCTTTGATTCTATTATTTGTTTTTTTGTAGTGTTTTATTTTTGTGAGATTATATTTTTTCTTTGTATTACGATTGGTAAGTTCTGGAGCTTTATCAGTAAAGTCATCGACAAAATCTGTGAAATAAATAAATTTAGAAGAAGTGGCCTCTGGTTTAAAATGTTCCAAAAACTTACTTTTTAGATTTTCTTTGCTAGGGACAATTTTGTTTAAGTCAAAATAAGACAACGTTTTATCTAAAAAATTAACATATTCCTGTAATTTACGATTAATAGAACTCAAATCTGACCGACCTCTAGTGGCTCTTGCCATTTTAGTATTTTTGTCCCAATCGCCAGGATAAATTGTTAAACCAGTCGAAAAAACGAAACGCCCTTCTGTTTTGGAAATAAAATATCTTAAAATAATTAAAGTATCTTTGTCGCCTTTAGGTTCTTTTAAATTGAAGTACATTAGTAGATGTTGTTTTTGCAATACAAATATAATTAGTTGCCACTACAGTTGCCACTAAAACCCTATTTTGTTTGTTTTAACAAAAAATAAAACCTAACTACATCCATTGAAAACAAAGGCAAACCCTTTTAAACAAAGGATATTAAAAAAATAAGACCTGTTTTATCGTGTTCCTGCCGAGGTCACAGGAGCGGACAAATTAACATTTTTGTTTTTTTGTCCGCTTTTATTTTCACTGAAACGTATTGATAAAGAACGTGTTAATTCAAATACTGAATTTACTTTTTGGGTTCGAACTGCATCATTTTTTCGATCATACACAATTCCATCGGGGAACATGAGTTTTTGGAACTTTTGTTTCTCATTGTAATTCTCTAATCTCCAAATATTGTGCAAATTACAGAGCAATTCTAAAGAATTATCAATGTAAATATCGAGGTTCAAACTATCTAAACTGTTTTTTTGAATTTCTTGTTCGATTCCTTCTTTTTCATCCTTGTATTTCTTTGCATATTTCGATATAAACTTCCATCTATTTCTCCGATTACAAAGCGTTCTTCAATCTTGTTGATATTTTCCTTGATACCTTTCAAATTATACTTTAAACGTGCTATATTGTCTTAATTCGAGGTGTTGAAGTATTAAAATGTATATTTCAATTGTGTTTTTAATGGAGCGATTAATTTTTCATCAATCTGATGTAGATTTAAAATATCGGTAAACTTACCATGTAGATCATTTGCATTTTTGTTGCATGAACAGCCTACAGTTTTACATTTGTAATAGTAGATATTCTTTTTCTTTGCTAAATATGTTAGTGGACTTTCACAAGCTGCACAAGTAGTAAATACTTTTAAAGGTAAATTCTCATTTGCTTTGTTGTGTTTTGATTTATGATTCTTTGCTTCTTGGATTCCATGTACTTTCAGAAATAACGCTTTCGATACAATAGGTTTGTGTTTTCCTTCTACTACTTGATCATCTAATATACTATGAGAAATCAGTCCACAATACACGACATTATGAAACATATCAGTTAATCGTTGACGATAAATTTTAAGTCCATACTTTTCTAATCGTTTAATGATTTCAACATTGGACAGATTTTCATTTGCTTTCCATTGAAACGCTTTTAGGGACTAAATGTGCTTTATCACTCGGAATCATAATCGGAATGCTCTTTTCATCTCTCGTATTCTTATATCCGATTGGTGCCGTTCCCATCCAGTATCCATTCAATAAACGATGACGCATTCCTGTGATGGTTTTATAACGTAGTTGATCATTATCATATTTGCTAAACAATAAATTCAAATTTTGATAAAAACGACCTGTGGAAGTTTGTGTATCTGCGGGTTGTGTCACCGCTACTAAATTGATTCCAATACGACGAATTTTAGCAGGTGTATTAATAGCACTTTCCCCTGCACGTGAAAAACGATCTGTACTGTAGACAATAATATTGGCTATTTTTTTCTTTTTTACCAAAGTAAGCATACGTTGAAACTCTTCGCGATCATCTGTTTTAGCACTTTCATTTGTGCCACCAAAATATCCGCAGACTTCCATACCGTTTTTATCAGCATATTCACTACAATATTTTAATTGACTATCTAAACTTCTATTATCTCTTTGTTTGATATCTGAAACTCTTGTGAAGAAAACGGCTTTATTATTGCTAATGGTTTGATGCTTACTTCGCTTTGCGATACTTTAAAATTGATTCAGATTGCTCATAGTTTGTAATGATGTTATGAGTTAATAATTATAGTTCTTTGAGTGTTTGTATGATATGTTCAGCTTCTTCTAAAGATATATCAGCCTAACCATCGAAGCTTTTTAATTCTTCAATGGAGATTGTTTTTAAGGTTGATATATCTTTTACATTTTTCATATTAGGAATTAACGATATGATGAATTGCTGTAACTATGACAACAATTTGTAATTTCCTTATGTGACCTGTAAAACTAGTTGAGATTACATTTTCCATATTACAGAAAAATGAAATTCAAAATCAACTACTCTATATTTGTTTGGTAATCAAAATCTTACAGCTCCAATCTAAAGGAAATCACTTATCTTACTATTTTCAATTCATTTGTTAAACTATCTTTGCAAAGATCAAAAGAAAGAAAATAGCATTTGTTGGTTTCAGTTGGATTTCGTCGGTCTAGGTTACATTGATTTTAAAAAATATGCCTTGATTTTTTTGTTGCAAACTGTTGCATTTCGTTGTAATTTCTGTTGATTCTTGTTGAAAATCATTGAAAACTGTTGATTTTTTGTTGAGTTTACTAAAAAGATTGATAATTATATATTTATGTTGTTTGATCGCAGTTTATCTTCCTTTGATCGTAGTTTATCTTCCTTTGGACAAATATTTCTCAACGATTACTGCTGTTTTATTATTTTTCGCCGGACATAAAAGATATTGTAACTTAAACATCTGACCTCCTAAAAATATTCGTGACTGAATATTTTTTGTTGATTTCAATTGTTTGATTATCAGTGTTTTGTTAGTAAATTTTAAGATAATTTTAAGAATCCGAACTCTAAATACATCGTTTTTTTTACTTCATTTTGACACAACACATCTACTATCTTTGATGGCTTACTTTAACCCCGAACCATAAAATTGAAAATATGAAAGCAAGAAATAGAATAGATATTATTGTTTGTTTATTTTTCTCAATTAGCACAATTTATAGCCAAGATATTCTGATTAGTCAGGGAGGAACCGTATCTGTTGATGGAACTGAAATGTTTTACGATGCTGGAGGATCTACAGGAAATGATGGAAATACTAATTATACAATTACATTAACACCTTCAATAGCAGGAAAAGCAGTCTGTGTTGACTTTACATCATTTGTTTCTTTCTTAGAGGTAGATATATTTGCAACAGCTGATTATATAAGAAATGCAGATAGACTAGAAATATATGATGGCTCTACTACTGCTGGTCCTTTAATTGGATCACTACAAGGTGACTATTCTGGTGCTTACAGTACTGTTCCAACTCCCAATCGTTCTGGACAACGTGCTGCTAATGGATTTCCTGCTGAATTTAAACCAGGTAAGTTTTGCGCTTCAAATGTAAATGGAACTTTAACGTTCAGTTTTATTAATATTCAATCAAACACAACGCCTGGTTGGGAAGCAAATATTTCACTTTTTGATGTCGCTTCCATTGGATGTACAGTAGATATCAATGCAAATCCAACTTCAATATGTACAGGAGGCACCACAACACTTACTGCAAATGGAGTTGTTGGTTCCGCTACATTAACAAACGATTTTAATACAGGTGTTTTAGGAACTGGCTGGACAGGTACAAATGGTTCTTTTTCATTTTTTAATCAATTAGGATGTGAGCCAAATTTAAATAATACTACTGTTAATGATGGATCTTTATACGTATGGATGCAAAATACCAGCGGAGTTAGGCAACTTACATCACAGAACTTTGATATATCCAATGGAGGTGTAATTGCTTTTGACATGAGAATGGCTTCAGATGATAATGGAGGGAATGGTTGTGAATCAACAGATCAAGATGAAGGAGTATATTTGCAATATTCAACAGATAATGGTCTTAGTTGGACAACGTTTAAATATATTTTCCCATGTGATGAAGCAGATTTTGGTTACAAGGGAGTAGGCGATTATATTTTTGATTGGACAACAATTACTCAACCTATTCCTGCTTTGGCGGAAACAGCCAATACTAGTTTTAGATGGATTCAAGGTTCAAATTCAAGTGGAAATACTGATAGTTGGGGAATTGATAATGTAAATATCATTACTAAAAATCCAACAACATTAACCATAACAGATTTATCAACTAATACGGTGATTGCTACTTCTGCTTTGTCAACTCTTTCTATTGATGTTAGTCCATCTACAACAACTAATTATAGAGCAACTATTACAGATGGAGTTTCAACCTGTTCTGAAGATATAACCGTAACAGTAAATTCTGGAGCGGCAACAACAATAGCGTATTCAGCTAACTCATATTCAACGAGTGATCCCAATCAATCTATATCAGTTACAAATGGTCCAGTAACAGGATCGTACTTATCATCTCCAACTGGATTAACTATTGATGCAACAACTGGTGAGATTACTACAAGCACAAGCTCTCCCGGAGCATATAATATATCAGTACCAACAGCTTGTGGCACAGTGGATACGAACGTCATCATTACATTGTCAACATCAAATATAATATATACTTGTTCAGGAACTTTTACAGATTCTGGCGATGCGGGTAATTACGATAACAATGAATCTTGGTCAGTAACTTATTGCCCAGATACTCCGGGAGATATAATTCAAATTGATTTTTTATCTTTCAGCACAGAAGATAGCTTCACAGGAGCATGCTACGATTATTTAAACTTTTGGCAAGGAATTGAAGCCAATCCTGAAACAGCAACCCCAGATACTCAATATTGCGGAACATTACCACCTTTTAGTATAACCTCTACAAGTCCTGATGGTTGTTTAACATTTTATTTTGAATCAGATTCTTCTGTTACCGATTCAGGTTGGTTAGCTAATGTATCTTGTTTTTCTCCATGCACACCTCCGGTAGCAGCCTTGGTCGACGCTTCAATGGTTGACATATGCGGACCAGATTCAAATACCCCAGGATCTTTAACTGTAAATTTTGATGCTTCTAACTCTACTGCAGCACCAGGGCAAACAATAATATCTTATGAATGGGATTTTGGTGACGGAACTACTGCCACAACAGCAAATCCCATAGTTTCTCACACATACCCGTCTGATGATGAAATTTACATAGCTTCTGTATCTGTGAGGGATGATAATACCTCCCAGAATCCTCTAGGATGTAAAAGCACCAATGCTATCACAAAATTAATACGCATTTTACCAGATCCAGATTTTACAGGATCATCCACTATTATAGACATAAATTGTGGTGAAAGTGCAAATCTTGTAGGATTAGTAACATCACAAACAGAAACCCAAGAAACTCCTGTTTTTAATGCTGCTACTATTAATTTACCAGATGGGACGGGTGTTGCTTATACTTCGACCATAGATTTTACTGGTTTTTTCACAAGTGGAGCAACGATGTCTGCTAGTTGTTATCCGGTTTTAACATTTGATATTGAACACTCAGCTACACAAGATCTTGAAATTACATTAATTTCTCCAACTGGAGAATCTGTAGTAGTTTTTGATCGTTTAGGAGATCTGGTAGATCCTACTGGTTTTGGAGCTTGTGTAAATCAAGCTGATGATGGCGTTCCCGGATGTTCAACGACTTATTCTATAGTTCATAGTGGAGGAGCAGATTGGAATGATGCATCATCACATACAACTACATCAACACCTTGTGCTACCTATACAGGTCCTTGCTCACCCATTGGACCATGGCCAAATATAGGCTATTATTATGTGTCTCAAACATACACTTCTGACAACCCTTTTACGACTCTAGATGGAGCTGATTTAAATGGTGTTTGGACTTTAGAAATTAAAGATCATGAAGTAAATGATGATGGTGTACTGGAAACATGGTCTTTATCATTTCCTCAATCCTGTTACTCACTTGAAACTGTAACTCCAGATTTAACGACGGCAGTATGGTCACATTTGGGCACAGGACCAGCAGTTTCTGGTCAAACAACATCATCTACCAATGTAACAGATCCAGGAGCTGATATATGTCCAACTTCAGGAACTTGTACTGGAACTGAATTAAGTAATGACATTACAATTGGTCCATTTTCTGATGCAGGATCTTTTACATACACCTTTACCGCAACAGATGAGTTTGGTTGCGAATATGAACATGATGTTACTGTCAATGTTGCTCCTTGTTTGTGTACTATTTCAGGCACTTTATCTGCCTGCGTTGGAAATACGACCCAGTTAACTGGATCGGGAACAGCTAATGCATCCAATCCTTGGATTTCATCAGATACAGCAGTGGCAACAGTAAGTGATACAGGATTAGTAACTGGAGTAAGTGATGGTACAACAGATATAACCTACACTGATACCAATGGTTGTATGGTAACAGAAACTGTAACAATTAATGCGCTTTTATCTCCGACTATTAGTTGTGGTTCAGCAACCTTAAGTTCTACTCAATTCGATTGGACGGCAGTTCCCGGAGCTACTTCCTATACTGTTTCTTATCAGATAGGAATAAATCCAATTGTGAATATTGGAAATATAGGAAATGTTTTGACCTACACAGCATCCTCAACAGGTTCCAATCCAATCAATCCAGGTGATACAGTAGAAATTACAGTAACCCCTATCGGTGCTTCAGGAACATGTTTAGAATCAGCTAGTTTGCAATGTACTGCAACAAATTGTTCGCCTCCATTGCTTGTTTTGTCTTCAGCAGCAGGAACAGACATACAAACGATATGTGAAAATACACCCATAGTTCCAATTACTTATACATTAACATCAGGAACTTCCGGTGCCACAGGTGTTTTATTATCTTCAGGTACATTTCCAGCAGGAATAACTGGCTCATTTACTTCAGGAGTTTTTACTATTAGTGGAACACCAACAACGGCTGTAGGTTCTCCATTTAGTTACACTTTGACAACTACGGGTGGATGTTCAAATCTTTCTGTAGTGGGAAATATTACAGTCAACTCACAAGTAACCCCAACATTTACGCAAGTAGCCGATATTTGTGAAGGAGATACTTTAGCAGCTTTACCATTAGTTTCAAACAATGGAATAAGTGGAACTTGGTCACCAGCATTGGATAATACTGCTACAACGTTATACACGTTTACACCAGATACCGGTGAATGCGCAACAGTGCAGACAATGACTATTACGGTAGTGTCAATAACTGCTAATTCTTCTCCAGCACCTTTAGAATATTGCGATACAGACAATGACGGTTTTGGGCTTTTTATTTTGAGTGATGCCACAGCTCAAATTACAGGTGGATCGACAGACGTTATAGTAACCTTTTATGAAACACCAGAAGATGCAGACAATGCTGTAAACTCATTAATGGATGCTTATACAAATATTAATGATTACAATCAAACGATTTATGTTCGTGTATCAAGTATTACTGGTGACTGTTTCAATGTAGTTCCTTTAAATTTAATTGTACATGATGCGCCAGAGATTGCAGCGATTGATGCAACTAGTTTAGCTGAATGTGACAATAATACTGATGGAATTGCACAGTTTGATTTAACAGAAAGTGAAATGGATATTCTAAATGGAGAAGATCCTATGACACATACAATTCGTTATTATAACACGCAGGTAAATGCTATTGCTGGAACTACTACGGGAGAAATCAATAATACAAATGCGTACAGTAACACTCCACCAAGTCCAGAAATAATTTGGGTACGTGTGGAAGATCAAAATACAGGTTGTGTTGGTATTACCAACTTAACATTGATAGTCAATGAACTTCCAGTTCTTGTACAGCTTACAGGTTTGGAACTTTGTGATGCTAGTAGCTTAAATGACGGTATGGAAGTATTTGATTTAACTTCATTAGCTGAAGATTTACTAAATAGCATGCCAGGTATTAGCTTGCAATACTATGCAAGTGCAGCAGATTTAACGAACAATATACCAATTGCTAATCCAACAATGTATAGCAATGTGGAGGTTGGAGTACAGACAATCTTTGTAAAGGGAACCAATGATACTACAGGTTGTGAAAACACTATTACCTTCGACATTCGTGTAAACCCGCTGCCAAGCCCAACACTAGATCCAAATGGGATGTTAACAGCTGATATCTGTGATGATGATAATGATGGATTTGCTAGTTTTGATTTAACGGGTTTAACAAGTGCTATTATCAACAATGAACCAGATGTAGTATATACTTTTCATGAAACAGAAATAGGTGCCAACAATAATTTAGACGCACTGACAAGTCCATACACTAACATTGTAATGGATACTCAAACCTTATATGTATTGGCTACCAATACTGTAACAGGATGTTTTACAGTAACACCACTAATCTTAAGCGTAAGTCAAATTCCAGAATTGCCTCTAAATATTACAGATCTAACGGTTTGTGATCAGGCAGATAGTTTAAATGGAATTACAATGTTTGATTTGACTCAGACACAAACAGAAATCTATGGGACTCAAACACCAGGAGATTATACACTAACTTATCATGAGAGTGAAACAGATGCAATAAATGAATCAAATCCAATAGTGAACTTAACGAGTTACACTAACATTATAGCGAATCAGCAAACGATTTGGGTACGATTAGAACACAATACGACTAATTGTTATGCTATTGGAAGTTTTGACCTTATTGTAGCTGGACCTCCAGTATTAGTACAACCAACACCATTTGCTTTATGTGATGATGCAGAAAGTGGTGATCAAAGTGATGAACTTACAACTTTTAATTTAACCGATAAGTATTTGGAAATTACAGGCGGCGACACCAGTTTAACACTTTCTTACTATGCGAATGCAGTTGATCTAGCTAGTGATACTCCTATTGTTGACCCAACAGCTTATCAAAATTTAGAAAACCTACAAATACTCTACATCAGAGCTATCAATGCAGCTGGATGTACCACAGATATCACTATGACATTGCGCGTACTTCCAATTCCAACACCTAACCCAATGCCTGAACCGCTCATGGAGTGTGATGATGATATTGATGGTATTTTAACCTTTGATCTAACTTTGTCAGAGGCAGAGATTGTGGATAATGAAAACAATGTAACAGTGAGCTATCATGTAACACAGATGGATGCTGCCGACAATCTGAACCCGATTATAGATCCAACCATGCATATGGTAGATATGGCAACAGCCAATGCAAATGGACAGGTGATTATTTATGTGCGTGTGCAGAGTGATGTTCAGATTGATAGTAACATGTTACCTTGTTATACCATTGTAGAATTGCCAGTAATTGTGCATCCGCTACCAGTACTTACTGATACCGCTTTTAACTTTGTATTCTGTGAATATGACGCTGATAATACAGGACAGTTTGATTGGGATGTAGTTACAGCCTCACTTAATTTACTAACTGCTCCACAGGATATGAATGACTTTACTGTAAGTTATCATTCAACAGTAGCAGATGCTTTAGCTGGTACATCAGCTCTAACCAATGGGTTTGAAAATACAACTGATCCACAGACAGTATTTATCAGAGTGGAAAATACTACTACTGGATGTGTCAATACGAATAACATTGCAAGTTTAGAACTTAGTGTAGAGCCAATTCCAACGGCAACTGCGCCATCCACTTATGAGTTATGTGCTGCAAGTGAAACAGATCAAAATACAGCGGTTTTTGATTTAACAAGTTTGGATGCAGTTATTATAAACGGTCAAACCGATATGGTAGTATCTTATTATGAAACAGCTATGGATGCAGCTACAAATATAAATGCTATTGTTAATGCTGATTCGTATACAAATACATCCAATCCGCAGATTTTATATGCAAATGTACGTCAAACCATCACTGGATGCATCTCCGATCCAATTATAGTAAATCTACAAGTAAATCCATTACCTGTCTTTACGTTACCAGCAGATGATATTTTATGTATAGATGCAGACACAGGAATCGCTTTAGAAACTAGAACTATTGGTGTAGACTTTGGAGTTGGATTCACATATCAATGGACAACACCGAATGGAACAGCAACCACTGCCACAGTTGAAGTTACCACCATTGGAACATACAGTGTTATAATAACGGATGAAAATCATCCAACCAATTGTACCTATACTGATAGTGTTACCTATGAAGCATCATCGGCACCAAGTGTACTTGATATTCAAATTACAACACCAGCCTTTGCAGACATACACAATGTAACAGCAACTGCTTCAGGTGGTTCAGGGAATTATGAGTATCAATTGGATGATGGAGAATGGCAAGTAAATGGTGAATTTCTAGATCTTCAACCGGGAGAACATGTCATTATTGTAAGAGATACCAATGGATGTGGAGAATTAGTAAAAGGCTTTTTAGTTATAGATTATATGAAGTTCTTTACACCAAATGGAGATGCTTATAATCCAACATGGAATATCATTGGATTACAAAATCAATCAAGTGCTAAAATATACATCTTTGATAGGTATGGAAAACTGCTTAAGCAGATTAGTCCTTCTGGACAAGGATGGGATGGGACTTTCAATGGAAACCCAATGCCGTCTAATGATTATTGGTTCAAAGTTGAATATGTAGATCCTTTTGATGGATCATCAAAAGAATTTAAAAATCATTTTACACTCAAAAGATAATGTGATTTATTAAGAATTGGATAGTATTGAATAATAAGAATTTCTAACTGTTATTTTCTTAAAATTAATTAAATAACAGTTAGGAAGCATTAGATTTTACATAGTTTATATAAAAACAATTCGAAACACTTGATGTTAAAATTCCCGATGCTTCTAGTTCTGTAGATAATTTTTCAAACTCTTTCAATTTGATCTTTGAATTGGGATTTTTTGAAATTTTAGAGATAATATTTATTATTTTCTTTTCAATAGCATTAATCTTAAAAATGGGAAGATACTTTTTTCTAAAACCATCAATATTATAGAGAGTTACATCATAATTTTCTAATTCAAAATGAATGATAATATTCATAAGCTCAGTTTTGATATAAACTGAAGGCTTTTGTTTTAATTTATACTCATTAAATATGGTGTTAATAAACTTTAATGCGGCTGAAAGATTTTTATTAAGAAAGTGAATACAAGCAAAAATATAGTACAAATCTATATAATAATAGGGCTCTATTTTATACTTGTTTTTTAATATTGTTTCTTTTATTTTGATCATAGTTTCATGAGCTACAGCAATATTATTATTAAAAATGAAGTGTTCTAACTCAGCTTTTGATGTGTGAAAAAAAATGCGTTCTTCAATTACATCTTTTTTAAAACTTAATGTTGAATCGAGGCTCCTCAGTGTGTTTATTTTTTCATAAAAAATAGAGCTTTCATAATTTTTATGGATGTCAATTATTCTAATGTAAATTGATATAAAATCCAAAGGATTCTCTTTTTTGTATTGAACATTATTATTAAAAACTAGTATTGTTTTATTTAAAAATAGCAATTCATTATGCAAATCTTTTTCAGTAAAATAAAAATTTGAAAATATCAAATAAAAGAAAACCTGTGATTGTATAGACATCAAATCATTAATACTGGTCATTCCCCCATTCAGAGGACAGGTTTTATGCTAAGTTAAGTGAATAATCATATATCAAGCTACTTGTTTATTTTTC
>NZ_JAKVBC010000062.1 GCF_022447245.1 Kordia sp.
TTAAATATTTCCATTTCTTTTATTTTATAAAAAAACAACCACAGTAACTAAACTATGGTTGCTTTTCTTCTATATTAAAATTAGTACTTTGCTTACTCTTACCGCCACTAGTTTTGAAAACTAGCGATAGCGATCACTCTGACGCGGACATACTAGCGCCATCTAGGGGCTTCTACATTACTGTAAAAGCTTTTTCTTTGTCGATTACTCTGTACGTCACTCGTCACAGACGAGCGCTAGCTAGGGGGGGTTTTTTAAAACTATTACTAAAAATACTAGTTGGAACGATTGTTTTTTTCCTCTCTTTTAAGATTTGAAGCTACATACTCTTCTTTATTGATCTTCTTTAGAATTAAATCTTCTAGACTATTTTCATTATCAAGTCTAATTAATTTCCTGTAAGAAAAATGCAATGTATCAGGGCTTATTTTCAATATTTTATTATAAAATTTATAATCATCAGTTTTTAAATTCTCATCTAGTTTATTAAAAATAGAATCATTTCTTATAATATAGTCATATTTGTACAAGTAGCCAGCTGCAACAGAATAGACATATATTTCATTTTTCTTTATGAAATATTCTAGGTAGGTATTGTCTTGAATACTATACCAGTTTCCTTCTAACTTATTTACATATTCCTTATTATTGTGACAAGAGGTAAAATTTATCATCAATATGAGTAGAATAATATTAATTCTTATTTTTCTTTTGTTTTCCATTCTTTCGTTTTTTAATATATGGTCTAAGTGGAACACTTTCGTACTTATAATCTAATATTTTTTGTTTGACTTTGTCATATAAATCTCTGTTTTTTCCTTGAAAAAACATATAAATTATTGGTGTAGGCCCATTAGCTGTAACATTCGTAGATTGCATTAAAATTCTATGATTTCCAGGAGTACCTCCAAGATTTGGCTCGAATTTAATATCTTCAATCGTTGGTCTAAAATTATTACTATTGTCCTCTCTAATACGCTTAAAGTATCCTATTGTCACTCGATTACCATCATCAAATTTTAGAGTTACAGAATGATTATTATCAGAATCACCACCTATTACATTTCCAAGAAAATCAGCAACTTTTCTTCCTGCAGTTTTTTCATTTTCTTTCTTTTTTGGTGTAGCATAAAAATCAATTACAGCATTTGAATACAAATTCATTCTACTCCCAAATTTATTTATAAAGCCAAACCATTCTATAACATGATTTAAAAAAAACTTTTTTTCTTCTGTAGATTTAGTATTCACAAAATCTATTCGATTAGGTAAACTTTGGAAATATGGTGTCTCTGATTTTGGAGGTTCGATATTATCTTTTTGTTCTCTGCCAGAAGGCCTGATATACGGTCCTTTACTATCAAAACGATTCCTGCCGAATATATCAGTTTGTGAATCTGCACCACTTGGATCAGCAAAGAATATTGGATTATTATCAAACGCTTGATACGGCGAATAGTAATGATGTGTTACAGGATCAGTCACAACCCAACGTGCAATGGCAGCATCGTATTGACGTAAGTCCATTTCCAACATGTTATTTCCGAGTTCATTAGACTCTTCAATACCATTATATCCGTAATTATGATCTCTACCTACAATCTGATTATTGAATCCTTTCATTTTGAGTCCAAATGGATAATAATGATTTTCCTCTTTGATCTCTGTTTCAGCACTAATAACTCCATCACCATTCATATCTTCATAGGACAATCGAATGTTTCCTAAGTGGTCTTTGTATTGATAGGTATAATTGTATCCAACTATTTTTGTGGTCTTTACTGGATCAAATTGTGGCTCTACATAGCCTTCTTCTATATTAAAGAACGTAAGTACAACACTTTGCTGTCCCTGAGCATTTCCTTTTTTGTAAATGTAATTCCCAGCGTAATAGGTATGTGTTGTCCCTGCAAACTGAACATCATCCACTATTTTTTCAAGTTTTGTTCCGCTTGCGTCGTAAATGTACGAAATGGTACTTCCACTGACAAATGTTATTTGCGTTGGTAGGTTTAAATAATTGTAGGTGATGCTGCTGATGTTCTTATTTTTATCAGAAATCATATTTCCATTAGCATCGTAGCTGTAATCATTGTTGGCATTTGTAGCATCCGTACTTGAATGTACGTTACCATCATTAAATCCAAATGCTACACTGCTAGCATCGGTTACATTTAATAACTGATTCCCTGAATATTGATAGGATAAATTATCCATGATGCCAAAATCGGTTGCATTAGCATCTTTATGCCCTTTTCTAATTAAATCTGTAATGTTTCCATTGCGGTCATACTTTACTAAATCTAGATTGTAGTTTGCTGTATTATCGGTAGCATTTGTAATTCTATTGAGTGCATCATATTGATACACATAGTTTTTTAGCGAATTATCTTGTCCTTTGGTTCTCCAAAGTGTACTACTGATATTTCCGTTGAATAACTGTTTGTTTACATCAGCAATATCATTGTATTTGATTGCAAAACTGAACAAATCATTATGTTGATCATTTACGTTATTGATTCCTTTTAACCAACCTCTTACATTATAAGTAAAGTCAACTTCTTGGAGTTCTTTTTCTAAATCCACAAGTACTAAGTCTTCAATTTTTGCTCCAGTGCTATAAATAGAAATATCTCCCATTAGTGGATTTATTGATGCATTAGAAACATAAAATATTTCTCCGTTTTTAAGATAGTACATTTTTGTGCCTCTACGTTCAATCTTAAAAGTGTCTCCTGTAAAATAGGTCGTTTTATCTCCTTTATTTACACCGTTTTCATACACACGAACTATTCCTGATACAGTTGTATAGATGGCATAATCTATACTTCCATAACTATTGTTTTCTGCCGTCTGAGAAAGTCCAATAATTACTGATTTGTTATCCTGTGGCATCTTGTAGCTAAGATACCCATCTCCTGTAATTGTTGTTTCTGTAGTGAGTGCTCCGTCCCAAGCATTATTGCTTCCTGTTTTGGTAATGGTATTTCCAGTTGTAAAAACATTTACAAGATTGGTATACGTACTGATATTAGGAAGTGTGCCACCAACTTGTTTCATTTCTAATTGTCCTAGCGCATCGTAATGATGTCTAGAAATTAGTTCTTTATGACCTCCATTGATTTGTTTGGTTTGATATAATAAACGAGAGTTTTCGTCATATACATACTGATCAACTGTAACAATTGGACTATTACTGGCTTTAATATGCGTAGTTCTACTCTCCAGAAGTTTTCCTGTAAAGTCTAAACGTGTACTCACGGCTTCTTGCGTATCTAAGTATACATTTTTGGAAGTCGCATGAATTACCTGTGCTTTCTCATCGTAATACGATTCACTTGTTATCCAATCATTCGTACCAATAGTACGAACTTTTCCTCCTGTAGGAAGTCCTTTTACATTTTGAGCAAAGGCTTGTCCATAAACTGCGTAACCAATATGTAGATTATCTATTTCAGCTCCTGTATCATAAAGTGAACCGCTTCCGACAAGTATTCCTGAGTAATTGGTAGTAATTACATGGAAAATCTCTCCATTTTTCTTGTACAGAATTTGATTTCCATAACGTTCCACACGCATCGTATCACCTTCTTCAGCGTACATCACTGGAATCACTTCAAGAGCTGTACCATTGTATACATATAAACGGTTGTTGTTATACCCTGTATAAATTCGATAGTTAATCGATTGGTAATTTGTAGCTGAAGCTGTTGCCTGATGCGAAAGTCCGATCATCATACGTTTATCATCGTTCCCTATGGTATATTCAATATACCCATCTCCTTCGATAGTTCCATTTGTGATAAAACCTGAATTTGTCCATGAAGCACCAAGTTCTTTTTTCCATGTAACCTCATTGACCTCACTCATTGCCGTTTCACTAATATCATAATTAGCTTCCAGTGAATTTACAGTGTCCCAGTTGTAATCATCATAGTAATTTACTGAAAGTACAATTACAGAACTATCATTTGGATAATTATCGTTTGTATAGAAAACAGACGTATTGCCAATTGGAGTTGCTGTAATCGATTTCGTTTCATACACATTTACTCCATCCATTTGTGATTGCACAGCAGCACGATCACCTGAATTAATAACCAATCCAGTATAGGCAACTCTTCCTAAAACATCGTATTTTGTAAATAACCACTTATTCTCAGCTCGAAGATTTGCATCTTGTGTCAATACTGGACGATCTAAGGTATCATAGATGATATATTCTTTCTCTTTTGCAGGTAACTGCTTTTCAATGAGTCTATTTCTATGATCATACTTATACTGATAACATAATTTTGTCAATTCATCAATAGAAACTCCATCTGAAAGATCCACTAATGGCGGTAATACATGGGTTAAGTTTCCATAATCATCATAGATATAATACGTATCATGACGTTTGTCTTCATTGTAGGTTCTTTTTAAAACTACGCGCCCTAATTTATCCGTAAACTCTTCAACAGTATGATCGTGTTCAAAGTTCTGATTTGGTTGCCAGTTTTCATCTTTTACAATGGATTTATACAATTCCCCTGCAAGGTAATAACCATCTTCATTTAGAGTAACACTTGTAAATTCAGTACCTGTATAACTTACGTTAAAACGTTTTACATTATCATACGCCAAATCATTAAATACTCCATTGTGACTATTGGTATGATATATCATTTTAATGGTATGATCTGTATTAGCAATCGTGTCTAATTTCCATGCTAATCCTGGAGCACCTTGTTTTAAAACTCTAGACAGTGGTGATTTTTCAAATAACTTCTCACTATATGGGTTCGTTGTGTTTTCATACTTTGCTGTATTGTAAAATGCCTCTTGATCGTTAAACATATTTACATGATAATCCCCATTTAATGAGGTAGTGGCATACGGTAAAAATTCTTTTTCTTGTCTACCCAAATGATCATACTTAAATGGTGTAACAATATCTTCTCCATTTCCTCCTTGACCAATACCAATGGCTTGTTTGGCTCTTCCCAAGCCATCTGCATAGTTGATGGTTTCAATCGTATCCCAATTTTCAATATTAAGCCCATCCTGAGTAGCTTTTTGATAAAGTGAAGATTTTACATAGTTGATAAGAGCATTGTTTCCATTTGTATATACATACTCATTCGCACTTAGAATATTATTATCTGCATCTTTGACCTTCTCAAGTCTGTGCATCACGTCATATTCAAAATAACTTGTATATCCTCTTGGATCAGTAGTGCGAGTCACACCAATCATTGGATCATAGGTTAATGTGGTCACCATTGCATTAGGGAACTTATTTCTAAGTTCACTTAAAGCAGTTTGCAGTGTATTTTCACTTGAAGTATCAATATCAGCATTA
The DNA here is from genome assembly GCF_022447245.1 of Kordia sp. GTDB lineage: Bacteria > Bacteroidota > Bacteroidia > Flavobacteriales > Flavobacteriaceae > Kordia. The sequence goes on from NZ_JAKVBC010000062.1 coordinate 5,345, forward strand.
GAAGCATTGTACACATTTGCAAGAATTGTATTTTGCTCATTGGTCATAGTCTCGTAAGAAGCATTTTCAAGCTTAGCAATTGGATACATGCCATCATACCCCCAAACATAACTAATACGTGTTCCATCGGTTTGAGATACTTCGAGCGGTTGTCCTAAATTGGTATATCCATGGAATTGTACTCTTGATTGTCTTGATGTATTGGCTTTGGCGCTTTTAATCTCTGATACCTTAATCACATTTGAATGAAACTCTTTAAAGATACGCTGCGTATCATAAATCAATGTTCCATTTTTATACTGCTTAGTTTGAACAGGAACTTCAATTTGATTGAGCGTTACCATCTTGTTCAAATCTGTTTGCTCATCCGTTGTATATTCCGAAGTTTGATAATTATATGGATAGCGAATCTCTTCTTTGTAGATTGTATTTACGCCAGCTTCTGTAAATTCTGTCGTTTTCTCTTTGATTCTATTTTTGTAATTGTATAGAGACTTTGTAGTAGTTACAGTTTGAGAAGCCACATCATTTTCATCATAGAAAAATTCTTTTCGAATAGTTTCACTTGGTAACAAAATTCCTTTGATATAATCAAAAGTAACAGCTCTAACATCTGTACTTACTCCTGCTACTGGATCCATATTCCAAGAATAACAAGTTCCAACACTTGGTTCTTGCGTTAACTCTACATCACATATAGAACTTGGATTTTCAACTGTCCCTGTTTGGTAAGTTCCATACGAATTATAAAACTGATCCCACGGGCAGTCTGTATTTTGTAATTCATACATGACATGAGAAGTCTCTGCTATGCTGGAAACATCTATATAATTATAGATTTCTTCAACAAGTAATTTTTGTGATTCATCAAAGACCTCTTTTTTCTCAACGACACCACGTGTATAATCTTTATTTTCCACTGGTAAAAACGGATAATCGGTATTGTCTGAAGTTAGAATTGCTATATCTCTTGGAGAGGTAAAAGTATAGAGCTCACCGCCTGCATTTTCTTTTTTGACATACACTTTTTTATACCCAACATAATTTCCTTTGGTAGTAGGTGTCAAAACTTCATTAATATCCCGTGCTACTTGGTACTCAATGAGTTTTGGAGTACGTATAAAGTTACTTCCTTCTTCTCCACATACATAGTTATCTATAAAAGGATGTTGTTTTCCTTTTATATAGGTTCTTTTATTAAGGTTAGCTTCATACGAACCACTTGAGATAAAATTATCTATAATAGATGCATCCGAAAAATCATCAATCAAATGATTATCTCTATAAGTATAAGTTGTTTTTTGTTGTTCTGCTCCGTTATCACTAAAAATAACTTCTTTAATACGAAGTCCGCCACCTTTCATTACTTTAGTAACTAGGTTGTATTCGGTATATTTTAAATCAATATCTATTTCAACTTGTGTGTCTAAAAAACTAGGACACGGAGTGAGTTCTACCGCTGGTGTTCTAAGTTCAACAAAATACCATCCTGCTCCGACTACTGGAAAATCTAATCCATTTTCTACAGTAAAGGTATACGCAAAGTTACTTGCTGCATATTCAAAATCTGAAACTACCGCACCAAAGTAATTCCCATTGGATGGAGGTGTAACCGTTACTCCTGGCTTGGGAACCACTCTTGATAATAAAAGTGCATGCTTACTGAGGTCAGCACAATTCCCAGTAGTTAGTTGACTTTTAAAAAGTTGTAATTTTTGACCTCTGTCAACATAGAGTAATAACTTATTACTGGAAATTTCTTCATCAAGTTGAATAGAGAGCGTTCCTGCGCGATTATATATCTGTCTGTTTTCAGGGATCTTTGTGTAATCATAATTTTGTGTTCCTTGATAACTAAAGTCATTACTTTGAAAGGTAAATTCTTTTTTTCCACCAAGCGGATACGTAATTGAAGCTAAAGTTCCTGTTGTAATTTTCGTTGGATTCACCGAGCGTGAATTAGTAATCAAACTGTTATTGTTTATTGGATCGTTATAATCTCCATTGTAATATCCCCAAGCATCTTTTAAATCACTACCAAAACTTGGAAGTTCATTCAAATTATTATAATCAAGGGTATATTTTAAAGTTTCTGAACCAAATACTTCAGTAACTTTTGTTAAAAACAGGCGATCATTTGTCGATGTTGTATAGCTAAAGTTGATACGTTTATGTAAATTTCCGTTAGGTTCAAAAATATCTATGCGATTTAGTTTTCCTCCAGAATTTCCTGAAGTTATTGTATGTCCTCCAAATTCTGGATGACCACTAGAAAGATAATACTTAATTTTAGTGCCATCACGCATGGTCACTTCATCTACATATTTTTGATTACTAAAGATTTGTTGTGACGATGCAACCTCTTTTGGAAGTAGCATTCCTCTGTTAAGATTTGCAACATCATTAGTTCCATAACTAGGATTTCCTAAAACTTGATTTCTAGTCCTTGAAACAGGAGTATTGTAGTTTTCTTGTATTTCTTGATAGGTAAAACTACAAAGTACAATGTCATTTGGCAAACGTACATCTTTTAAATACCATGCATTTACGGCTCCATTTCCAAGAGTTGTAGTCGCTGTAGAACTACCACCAAATTGACTTGTTGTTACCGTATTATTGTAAATCGTATTGGAACTTGTCTCTTCAAAAGTGTAGATATATCCATTGGTATCGGTTACCTCAAACTTTGTGATTTCAAGACTTGCATTATGATAAATAGTAATAATATCATTGGTATCACTTCCTATAATTACAGGCGTTAATTGACCATTTACATTTTGCACTATAAAACGTCCTGCTTTTCCAAAGAAATTATATTGATACAAGTCGTATTGTGAATCATATCTATCATTACCATTGGCTGTTCTCCATAGAAATTCTTCCTGATCAGCATGGGATAAGTTTCCAAAGTTTTTATAATTATTGAAATAGACTCCTCTTCCAAGTGCTTGTGAGTTATTCTCATCTGGAATGCCTCGAACAGTTCTTGAAATGACACCTCCTGTTGCCATAGAAAATCCTGTCCCAAGCCAACCAGAGCGCTCATCAATGCGAACGCCTTGTGTGTTGTATTGAATCCCAATAGGATAGTTTAACATATCTGAAATAGCGATTTGTCCAAGTGGAATTCCAATACTTGGTTGTCCAGAGTATAAATCTACTGAGACCTCTTCAAATCGCATTAAATTTGCCACCGTAGGAGCTGGCGGAATAATCGTTGGCAAAGAAATATCATCCTTACCATTCGGTGAGCTTTGTTGTGCCTGCATCAAGACAAAACTTAAAAGCAGACAAAAGCATGCAATTACTTTTTTCATAAAGTGTTTTAATTTTAATTATTTACTAGTTTTTATTTTTTGAAGATGTATGTTGTTACACTGCCATTTTAAAAGGCGTATTTGATTTTTGATTATGTATCATTTTAGAGATCGCGCGATTCTTGCGGTGACTTACAGGCAAGACTATATCTCCTTTTAGATGAACCAAACGATAGCGTGGCTCATACAGTTTTAAATGAGATAAATTGATAAGGTACGAACGATGGATACGTGAAAAATTCATATCCAAAAATAGCTCTTGGTAGTAGCCAATAGCTTTACAACTAATCACTTTTGATCCATCTATTAGATATATCCATGAGTAACATTCACTGGCTTCCATATAGAGAATTTGTGATTTTTTTAGATATTCTCCTTGATTTTTTGTGCCTACCAAAAGATAGTTTTCTCTATCTCTGATTTTATGCCTAATTTTTTCTTGTTGTAACGTCATATACAATACGTTTTTTAATTAATAACTCTTTCAAATTTGATTCTGGAAAAGGCAGTTGGTTTTAGTCTTTGTGTATTAAAGGAAAATACTTTTCTGTTTTTACACAACATTATTTCATAAGCGTCGAATTTTTCAAATAAGCGTTGAATTTTAACAAAAAATAGATGTAATTTCTTATTAAATATATGTTAATGAAATTTTAGAAACTTAATAATCCTTTGTGCAAACATCTAAAATCAAGACTATTTTTTGATCTAATTTTTAGTTACGGTTCTGTAGTTACAGTATTATATTTTTAAAATATGATTGATGAGTCAAAAGGGAAGTGGGAATGCAGTAAAATGGTCTAAATAACTTGGAAAGTTGCCGGTTTCACTGAAAGTATGGACACAAAAAAATCACCCTAATGGATGACCTTTGAAAGTTTTGCTCTTTTTTAGTTGGTTATCGAACCGCTTAATTCTAATAATCACATAATGAACCTAATTGAAGAATCTTTAGACATAGAATCAATAATTTCTAAAGTTAAAACCTACTAATAATTAGTAAAAAATTACGCTTATATATTATTTTCTGAAATCCAGATATCTTTAGTTATTTTTGACTAAAGTAGAATATATGTATAAAATAATATCCCTATTACTTCTCAGTTTTTTAATGTTTGGATGTAAAACAATTTCAGTACATCAAAAAACACAAAAACTTACCAAAACCAATGTAGAATTAGGTTCTATTGGTTTGTCTAATGGAACAGTCATTTCACATTCTTATGAAAGTATTGCATTGCCAACTTTTAAAAAAGAGTTAAAGTTAAGTGTTCAACCTATTCCTTTTTCTAAACAATCATTTAAAGCCTTTGTTAAAGCAAACGAACAAACTAAAAAAGTAGCTCTCAGCTATTCAGATTCGTTGAAAGTAAAACCTGAATATGCATTGCTGCAATTTATAGATCGTGTAGCCATTACTAAAGCACTTAATGATTCAAAAAATACAGGATTACGATCCTATTTGGAAAATAAAGAAGATGCAAAAATGGTTACTAGTATTTCTGTGGCTTTTTCAGCAAATGAAATCAAAGCATTAAAAAAAGCTGCCGAAGTTTTCCTAGTACAATCAATTTCCAAGAAATTTAGCTTACAACTGGTTTCTTTTGAAGGGAAAAAGCAAACCTTAGAACTTACTACAGGAGTTGTATTTGCTTATCAAACCTCAGGCTTTTGTTGGAAAGAGAATAACAAACGTAAACTTGTGATTGCTGATATTGTAAATGGCTCTGAAGGTTGTCCACCAAATACCTATCGTAAAGCCTCGAAAGCGGTTCAAGAAGATGATTATTTTAAATTATAATACAATGAAAAAATACATATATAGCATATTCACCGCCCTACTTTTCATAAGTTGCTCTGACATTATTGAAGTACCTGATATTTCAAAAGATACAGTAAATCTTGCTGCCCCTTCGGATAACGCTACACTTAATATTACAACATTAACATTGTCTTGGGAAGCTGTTGAAGATGCCGAAAACTATCAAGTACGTGTAGCACGTCCCGATTTTGAAAATATTCTTCAAGTAGAACTAGATACTACCCTTACAGAAAATTCAATTTCAGTACAATTAGAAGCTGGAAATTCATATCAATGGCGTGTACGCGCAATCAATAGTGAATATACAACGCCTTACACAACTTATACATTCACGTTAGAAGAATGACAAAAAAGGGAAAAACATATATCCTATTAACAGCCGTACTAGGAATTTGGGGAACTATTGGGTATCAATTTTTTTCTAAAATAAGTTCTGATCAAGTTCCTATTATCGTGACAGATTCGAATGTTAACTTTACTCCAAAACAAACTATTGTACAAGATACATTTAGAATCAATACAGAGCATCGCGATCCTTTTTTAGGAAAGCCTTATCAGCAAAAAAAAGAAGCTACAATTAGACGTGTTTCAACATTTAAAAAAGATTCCATCGTCTTCCCACAAATAGCATATAAAGGTGTAATTTCAAAACAAAAAAGTTCTCAGAATATCTACATTATTGATATAAAAGGAACGCAGCAGCTTTTTAAAACAGGAAAAACCATTCAAGAAGTCAAACTTTTGAAAGGCAATAAAAAATCAATCACTATTTCTTTCAAAGGAAAACGAAAAATAATTTCAGTATCAAAATAGTTTATGAAATTTCACAAAGTCAAAGCAGGTGCATTACAGTTTGCCATAATGATTTCAGCAATCATTGCCGTATTGTTGTCTGTTTTTATAGTTCTTGTGCATTCACATTCTCTATTTGAAAAAGTCTGAATTATTAATAGAAACCATTGAACATGCAGAAAATATATTATTAAAAGAACTCGACAATTTTTCTGTAAAACAAGATACTACTGTACATATTTTTGAAGAAGATATTGCTAAAACAACTAAAATACATAAAAGTTATTGGGGAATATTTGGAAAGGTCTTTACACAAGTAGAAACCAAAGGAAAGTCTTTTGAAAAATTAGCACTTGTGAGCGGTTGGCAACCCAATGTAGACAGAACTGCATTGTATCTAAAAGAAACAAATCGCCCTTTGATTGTGGTCGGTAATACAAAAATTCAAGGAAAAACGTATTTACCATCAAGAGGTGTTCGCGCAGGAACAATTTCTGGAAATTCATATTATGGAAGTGAGTTAGTTTATGGAAGAATTTCAAAAAGTAACGAAACACTTCCGAAACTTCCTTTACAGTTGACAAACTATTTGTCTTTTTTGCAAGAAATCCCACTTCTATCAAATGACGAAGAATTTATCAATTTAAAACAAGGAAAAATCTATACCAATTCTTTTTCTAAATCTTTAAAAACAGTGTTTAGTCGTGGTGAATTGGATTTGTTTGGCGTAAAGCTTATCGGAAATATTATAGTTCGATCGGATACAAAAATAAAAGTAGCAGCTTCAAGTTCCCTAAAAGATGTACTACTTATTGCTCCTGAAATTCACATTGAATCTAATGTAAAAGGTACTTTTCAAGCAATTGCCAGTAAGCAAATCATTGTCGGAAAAGATTGTGAACTTTCTTATCCTTCAGCATTGGTATTAATGACTGAGAATGATTTGGAAGTTCCTTCAATAGGAGAAAAAAAGAAACACATTTACATTGATAACAACACAAGTATTAAAGGCATTGTTTGCTATTTGCAAAACGAAACAAAAAATCGATTTGAGCCACAAGTCCTTATGAAAGAAAATACTGTTTTAGAAGGTTTTTTGTATTGCGAGCAGCAAATGGAATTGCTTGGAAATGTATTTGGAAGTATTTACACAAGTGGATTTATTACCAAACAATTTGGTTCCGTATATCAGAATCATATATACAATGGTGGAGTTTCTAGTTTAGAACTCATTGATGAATACGTAGGTTTTCCCTTGGAGAATCTGGAATTTAAAGTGGTGAAATGGTTGTACTAAAGAAAATAAAAGCAGCGACTCTGATGGAAACATTAGTAGCAACAGTACTGATTGTATTGGTCTTTATGATTTCATCTTTTTTGTTGAATTCACTTTTTAACAATACCGTTAGACAAAATACCGATACCGTAAAAACACATATTTCTGAACTCATATATTTATCAACTCACAATCAAATAACGATTCCATACGATGATGAGTTTGGCAATTGGTATATTTCAGGAGAAAGAGTTGACAAAAAGTTGATTTTTGAAGCATCACATAAAGAAACTCAAAAAACAATTCGATTGGAACGTTATGAATAACCAGAAACACAAATTAAAAGCATTTACGCTCAGTGAACTTATTGTTGTGATTATGATTACGGTCATTGTGGCTGGCATTGCATTTTCGGTGTTACAACTCGTACAAAAGCAAATGTTTGGTATTCAGACCAACTTTAAGCACACTACAAGTGTGACTTTACTAGAACAATCATTAGCAATTGATGCACATCGTGCCAATCATATTCAATATGATGATTTGGAGAATACACTTTATTTTATCTCTGAAATTGATACAGTAAGTTATAGTTTTGATAAAACAGCGGTTCAAAAAGCAACCGATACTTTTGATGTAGCAGTTACAGATACTAAATTTTACTTTGAAGGTGTAGAATCCAATTCCAATAAAATCGATGCGTTTAAGTTGACAATGGCGAAAGAGTATAAAAATGCATCGATATTTATTTACAAGCGAAATACTGCAAATACCTATATGAATCCATGAGTTTTAAGTTAGAAAATATCAATAAACAAAAGGCAGTTTCTAAGAAGAAACAATCGGATTTTTCAGCTATTTTACAAAAAGAGATTGTCTTGTTTGGAAAAGGATTTTCAAATAAACTCAAAGAAGATTTCTATACCGAATTAGCTGTATTACTGAGCGCAGGTGTTTCATTAAAAGAAGCTTTAGAGCTTTTATTTAATTCTCAGAAAAAGAAAACTGCCAAAGAAATTCTTGGAACTGTTGTAGAAGATTTGATTGATGGGCAAAGCATGTCTGAAGCCATTCGATCACATAAAGCTTTTACAGAATACGAATACTATTCTATCAAAATTGGAGAAGAAACCGGAACCTTAGCGGAAGTTGTAAAACAATTAGGAAGTTTTTTGGGTAGAAAGAATCAACAACGTCGTGATGTGATTAGTGCGTTAACTTATCCAATTATTATACTGAGTACTGCATTTTTGGTAGTATTGTTTATGCTGCAATTTGTCGTGCCAATGTTTCAAGATATTTTTAGACAAAACAAAGTTTCATTACCAGGTATTACTGAATTTATTATTAGTGTTTCTGAATTTATGAAATCGTATGGTTTGATGATTTTTATTGGAATGATTGCCTTATTTTCTTCACGATTTTTATTTAACAAACAAGAATGGTATCGTCGTTTTAAAGATAAATTTCTTACAAAACTGCCATTCTTTGGAAACTTTATCAAAACGGTGTATTTATCACAATTTACCCAAGCAGTGGCGTTATTATCAGCTTCTAAAGTTCCTGTCATCAATAGTATTCAATTGGTAAAAAAGATGATTGCTTTTTATCCGTTGCAAGATGCATTGGAAAGTGTAGAACAATCCATTTTACAAGGAGCAACTTTAAGCGAGAGTTTGGCTTCACATCCTATTTTTAGTGATAAAATGATTGCCTTGGTAAAAGTAGCCGAACAAACGAATCAGACCGAATTTATTTTTGACCGTTTGAATGTACAGTATCATGAGCAAGTGCAACGCCAGTCGAAAATGATGTCTACCATTATGGAACCACTTATTATTGTTTTAGTAGGCATTATGGTTGGAGTTATTTTGATAGCGATGTATTTACCAATGTTTAAGTTAGGAACGGTTTTGGGTGCGTAAAAACCAACGTTAGTTAAAACTTCAAGGAACGTCATTCAGAACTCAATTTACCATCTCTGCTCACTCAAAATTGCATCGTGCAGCTTAACTAACTCAAAAATTTAAAAACAGTAATATCTTTTAGCAAGCCTTCTTCTCCAGAATAATCTACAGCACTACTGTATACATAATCTTCAGACCGAAAAACCAATCCCGCTTGTAAAGGATTGTTATGAATATAATCTATCTTCTCTTGAATGACTTTATTGCCCCATAACTCAATTGGCTTATTATCGTGACTCCAAAATTGATAATTCGCAACATTCTAAGATTCTTTTACTGCTTTTTCAAATTGCTTTAATAAATACTCTCTACGACTTTCTCCTGTGTTGTCATTGATCATTTTTAGAAGCTTTAGCTAGTAAAACGTCAAAATCCCCTAAAACTAATTGAGGTTTTCCTCCATCTGTTATTCTGAAAATTAAATGAACATGATTGGTCATGATGCACCAAGCACAAATTTCCATTCCTTTTTCTCTTTGCCAGTAGCTTCAACTTTCAACTAATACATCTTTATACTCGTTTCTGGTAAAAACATCTAACCAATAAAACAACTGCAAAACTGACGAAATATAATCCTTATGGGTTGTGAAATTTATAATTTCTACTCATAACTACTTTTTCTTTAAAGATAAAAAACTACCCTAATTTCTTAACGTAGTTTTTATTCAATCCCTTTACCATACGATGCAATCGTGCAGAAGCGAGACTATTTATTACTTTTTGATAGCGTTTGTAAGCAAATATGACTTGGAGACTATTCATGATAGGATAACAACCTTTGAACGATACTTTTTGAGCATTGAAGAGCTATAAAAATAAATTTTTCTCAAAATAAGTAATTTAGATTCAATAACATACAGTATAAATTACTTTAGCATCGCTCTTATGAAAAGACTTAATCCTATGACAAACAAAAGTGTAGTGATAGACACCACTGTAAGAAATAAGAATGAAGAAACACAAATAAATTCTTCCGTAACGCATAGTATGTTCACCGTATCATTAGACAATATCAACCTCAATTCCATAAATGAAGTCGGTGGGAAAAACGCCTCCTTAGGCACCATGATTAATCATTTAGGTCCGCTTGGAATTAACGTCCCTAAAGGATTTGCCGTCACTGTAACTGCATTTAAAAAATTTCTCATACACAATCAATTAGAAACCAAAATTCAAAAACTTAACGCACAAATTGTAAAAGATGATATTACTACCTTACAAGTGGCTGGAACTACCATTCGAAGCCTAATTTGCAATGCAACTTGGCCAGAAAAAATGAGTGAAGAAATTGCTTCTTCTTATGAGAAATTGTGTAATTACTATCGTACTGATACATTGGATGTAGCTGTTCGATCATCTGCAACTTGTGAAGACTTGCCTGATGCTTCCTTTGCAGGGCAACAGGAAAGTTATCTCAATATAAAAGGCATCGAGGCAGTATTGGTTGCCATTAAGCGTTGCTTTGCTTCATTGTATAACGATCGTGCAATTTCATACAGAAAATCATTGGTATTAGATACTGCAAATATTGGCATTTCGGTATGTGTTCAAAAAATGGTTCGTTCTGACTTAGGAGCCTCTGGAGTAGCATTTTCCATCGATACTGAAACTGGATTTAAAGATATTGTGTTAATTAATGGTTCGTATGGCTTGGGTGAGAGTATTGTTCAAGGAACTGTAGAAACCGATGAGTTTATTACCTTCAAACCATTAGTCAAAAAAGGGTTTCATGCAATCATAGAGAAAAAGATTGGTGCAAAAAATAAAAAACTAGTATACAGCACAAACACAGAACATACCGTTAAAGAAATTAATGTCGCTTTGAAGGATCAGAATCGATTCTGCCTATCAGATGAGCAGATATTGACACTTTCTAAATGGGTTTGTGCGATTGAAGATTATTACACTTCGCTGTATAATAGATGGTGCCCTGTAGATGTAGAATGGGCTCTTGATGGAAAAACAAATTCCATCTATATTGTGCAGGCCAGACCAGAAACGGTCCATGCAAACAATTCTAATGACACACTTGTGAGTTATGCTATTAATGCTTCTGGCAATAATCAGAAAATTCTTTTATCTGGAATTGCTGTAGGAGATAAAATTGGGCATGGAAATGTTAGAATCTTAAATTCCATGGAAGAATACTATCAAATTGCAAAAAAAGAACCGTTTATAGAAGGAGATATTCTTGTAACTGATATGACAGATCCAAACTGGGAACCGCTGATGAAAATAGCATCAGGTATCATTACCAATCGAGGCGGTAGGACTTGTCATGCTGCAATTGTTGCCAGAGAAATGGGTGTGCCAGCAATTGTAGGAACAAAAGAAGCCACAGGTGTTTTAACCAACAGCATGACGGTAACAGTATCTTGTGCTCAAGGATGTATTGGATATGTTTACGAAGGAATTATCCCCTTTTCTATTGAGAAAACAAATCGTAATGATTTACCAGAAATCAAAACAGATTTAATGTTAAATGTAGGGAGCCCCGATATCGCTTTTAAGGTAGCACAACTCCCAAATGCGGGTGTTGGACTCGCCAGAGAAGAATTCATAATAAACCACTACATCAAAGCACATCCGTTGGCATTGCTAAAACACCAAACCCTAGGAGATTCTAAATTAAGTGATGCCTTAAAAAAATTGATGATAGGTTATAAAAATGAAGAAACTTTTTTTATCGAAAAATTATCACATGGCATCGCAAAAATTGCAGCTGCTTTTTATCCTAAGGATGTTATTGTAAGGCTCTCAGATTTTAAAACAAATGAGTATATCAATCTATTGGGCGGTCAGTATTTTGAGTCATCAGAGGAAAACCCTATGATTGGTTGGCGCGGGGCAAGTAGATATTATTCTGAAGCCTATAAACCAGCATTTGGTCTTGAATGCAAAGCGATAAAGTGTGTTAGAGAAACTATGGGCTTGGATAATGTAATTGTGATGATTCCCTTTTGTAGAACCGTAAGCGAACTGAAAAAAGTATACAAAACAATGCAAACCTTTGGTCTTGAGCGCGGCAAAAACGGATTGCAGATATACCTCATGGCCGAATTGCCATCTAACATCATTATGGCTTCTGAATTTGCAACATATATTGATGGTTTTTCTATTGGATCTAATGACCTTACGCAGCTGATTCTTGGCCTAGATCGTGATTCTGAATTGGTGTCCCATTTATACGATGAGAGATCTCCAGCAGTTAAAAAAGCGATTTCGTCATTAATCGCTTCGGCTAAAGCTTCTGGTACTAAAATAGGAATTTGTGGCCAGGGACCATCTGATCATCCAGATTTTGCTCAGTTTTTAGTACAACAAGGCATCGACTCTATTTCAATTACCCCAGATTCTGTACTCAAAACTATCGCGTCTATAGCAACAATAGAAAAAGATAGCTAATACCAAAGATTTGCAAAAAAACCGCTTATCCCTCTTTCAGGAATATATAATGCATAATCTCCCGTTTCTAAACTTATAATTTTCTAAAATATATTCATATTTGTTTTCATAAAAATAGCAAAATATGTAATTACAAAACTTGGAATAAGCAACATTATTAAAGACCACAAAAAGTTTATTAATAATTCACTTAAAAAAATACTCTATAATTGAGCCTGTAATTTAACAGTTATTTCATATCCTGTAAAAAATAAAAACAGCACTCAATAACGCCAATGTATTCAATGACATAAAAATTGACATGTATACAAAAGTGAACATTATCCAATGACTTTCTCCTCATTTTTTTCTTTTTAAAAAAACAACCACAGTAAC
>NZ_JAKVBC010000063.1 GCF_022447245.1 Kordia sp.
GGTTTTTGGGTATTGTCAAAAACATATATGCCAAGTGTTTTGGTAGAATTAGGTTTCTTAACACACAAAAAAGAAGAAGATTTCTTAAACTCTAAGAAGGGAAAAAAAATCATGACACAATCTTTGTATAACGCAGTTAAAAAATACATAGAACTGCATTCTAAAACTACATTCACAGATGATCCTATTGTTGTTGATAATGATCCAGTAGTTACAGAAGAAGAAACTTCTTCAAGGGTAATTAAAGGCGTAACTTTTAAAGTTCAATTATCGGCAAGCTCAAAAAAAATCACCACAAAACCATATAATTTTAAAGGACTTAAAGAAATTTCCAGAGAAAAATCAGGTGGAATTTATCGTTATTTTTACGGAAAAACATCTGATTATGAGGAAATAAAGCGCATGAAGGCATTTGCAAAAAAGAAAGGATACAAAGACTGTTATGTAGTAGCTTTCAAAAAAGGAAAAAAAGTACCTTTGCGTGAAGTATTGAACAAATACTAAATTAGAAGTATTCTTAGCAAAAAAATAGCTAATTTTGTGAAGTTCACAAATTCCCAAAAATTGAAGATATCTAGAGAAATTAAAACAGCACTACTAGCAATTACCGCGCTAGTACTATTATACTTTGGAATTAGTTACTTAATGTCAAGATCTGTATTTTCTGGTGACAGAGTGTTTTATGCAGAGTACAACGATGTTGGTGGTTTGTTACCAGCAACCAAAGTAATGATTAACGGATTTCAAGTCGGTAAAGTACAAGACATTCAATTACAACCTTCAGGAAAATCAGTTGTTACCTTAGCATTAGACAACGATTTCAAGTTCTCAAAAAACAGCACATTGCAATTGCAAGAAAATGGTTTTATAGGAGGGAAAACCTTAGCCATTATGCTAAAGCAAGATGGTTCGTCAATAGCAGTTTCAGGTGATACGCTCAAAACAGAAGTACGTTTGGGAATGATTGATTCTTTCAAAAATCAACTTACTCCATTACAAGCAAAAATGGAAAATATGATGGTGAACGCTGATTCTTTACTAACAGCAGTCAACGAAATTTTGGATGCCGAATCAAGAAACAATATCAAAAATACCATCAAAGAATTGAATGCTACTGCTGCCAACTTCAAAAAGGCATCAGGCACATTCAATAGTATTCTAGAAAATAACAAACAAAAGTTAGACAGTGCATTAACCAATGTAAATACCATTACAAGTAACTTCTCTAAAATATCAGATTCTTTAGCAAAAATTAAATTCAACAAAACAGTAAAACAATTAGAATCTACTGTTCAAGGATTTAACAGAATTGCAGCTGGTATAGAAAAAGGAGAAGGTTCTGTTGGAAAACTTTTAAAAGACGAAGAATTATACAATAACCTTACTGGTATGTCTTTACAAATGGAGCAATTGCTTGAAGACATGAAGTTGAATCCGAAACGATACGTACATTTCTCATTGTTTGGAAAACGTCCAAAACAATATATGAAACCGAAAGAAGAAGATAAAGAAGAAAAGAAAAACTAAGCATAACCACTAAAAGATTTACTACCCATGCAGTATATTCCTAATATTCTATTTGCCATACTCTTAATAGTTGGCGTAGGCTATTTTGTTCAAAATGTTAGAAAACTTACTAGAAACATAAAGCTAGGAAAAGATGTTGATCGAACCGATAATAAATCGGAGCGTTGGAAAAATATGGCGATGATTGCTCTTGGGCAATCTAAAATGGTGCGTCGTCCAATCGCAGGTTTCTTACACATTATAGTCTACCTCGGATTTGTTATTATAAATATCGAAGTTCTCGAAATCGTTATCGATGGACTTACAGGACAACACCGAATATTCACCAAAGTATTACCAGACAGTGTGTATGGTTTCCTAATTGGAAGCTTTGAAGTGCTGGCAGTATTAGTATTAGTGGCTGTAATCGTATTTTGGATTCGTAGAAACATCGTAAAATTAAAACGTTTCTTAAGCGCCGAAATGAAAGGTTGGCCAAAAAGTGATGGAAATATCATTCTATATTTTGAAATAGTATTAATGACCTTATTCTTAGTAATGAATGCTTCAGACCTTCACTTTCAACATGCAGGTCATGGAAATGTCATCAGTCAATACATAGCACCTTTGTTTGAAGGAAATGCTGATATGGCGCATATTGTAGAAAGAACAACATGGTGGATTCACATTGCAGGGATTTTAGTATTCTTAAACTACTTATATTACTCAAAGCATCTACACATCTTATTAGCGTTTCCAAATACTTGGTATGCGAATTTAAAACCTAAAGGACAATTTACAAATGATTCTAATGTAACTAAAGAAGTTAAGTTGATGATGGATCCAAATGCTGATCCGTTTGCCGCTCCTGCGGAAGGAGAAGATGAAGGCGAACCAGAAAAATTTGGTGCTTCGGATGTTATGGATTTAAACTGGGTTCAATTAATGAACTCGTACACATGTACTGAATGTGGACGTTGTACTAGTGAATGTCCTGCAAACCTGACAGGAAAAAAACTTTCTCCTCGTAAAATTATGATGGATACCAGAGATCGTTTAGAAGAAGTTGGGAAAAACATCGATGCTAACAAAGGGAAGTTTGTCGATGATGGAAAAAGCTTATTAAATGACTATATCACTACAGAAGAATTATGGGCATGTACTTCTTGTAATGCTTGTGTAGAAGCCTGTCCTGTAAATATTGATCCGTTATCTATCATTATAGAAATGCGTCGTTATTTAGTAATGGAACAAAGCGCGGCGCCAATGGAACTCAACAATATGATGAGTAATATTGAAAACAATGGAGCGCCTTGGCCTTACAATCAAATGGATCGTTTAAACTGGGCAAACGAAGACTAAAACAACACAAAACCTATAAAAATAAAGACATGAATGTACCAACAATGGAACAACTTATGGCAGAAGGTAAACAACCAGAAATATTATTTTGGGTAGGTTCTGCTGGAAGTTATGATGATAGAGCAAAAAAGATAACCAAAGCTTTTGTAAAGATTTTAAACAAAGCAAATGTTGACTTTGCCGTTTTAGGACCAGAAGAAAGTTGTACTGGAGACGTAGCGAAGCGTGCAGGAAATGAATTCTTGTTTCAAATGCAGGCAATGATGAATATTGAAGTATTGAATGCGTATGAAGTAAAACGAATTGTAACCTGTGATCCGCATTCCTTCAATTGTTTAAAAAATGAATACCCATCGTTAGGAGGAAACTATGAAGTCATTCACCATACACAATTCATAAAAGAATTAATGGATAGTGGACGTTTGCAATCAGTAGGTAATACATATAAAGGAAAACGTATTACATTCCACGATCCTTGTTACTTAGGAAGAGCTAATGAAGTATATGATGCACCACGTGATGTATTAGGTTTGTTAAATGCAAACTTAGTAGAAATGAAGCGTCACAAAGCAACAGCGCTTTGTTGTGGAGCTGGTGGAGCACAAATGTTTAAAGAACCTGAAAAAGGGGATAAAGACATCAATGTGCTACGTACAGAAGATGCTTTAAAAACAAATCCTGAAATTATTGCTACGGGTTGCCCATACTGCAATACGATGATGACGGATGGAATTAAAGCAAAAGAAAAAGAAGACAGCATCATTGTTCAAGATATAGCTGAATTAATTGCCACTGCGCAAGATTCATAGAACATGAAAAAAATTATCACAGTATTTGTTGCATGTATGACAATGTTTGCGGTACATGCACAAGAAGAAAAGAAGGATTCTAAACAAGCAGTATTAAACGATATTACAAAAGATGCTTGTGAATGTTTCTCTGCAAAATCAGGAGAAAATATTTCGCAAAAAGATCTAGAAGTGCAATTAGGGCTTTGCATGATCAATTCGTATGGAAAATACAAAAGTCGTATTGACAAATACATGAATGTTTCTTTAGATGATCCGGATTCGCTAGAGCTTTTAGGACAAGAAATCGGTCTAAATATGTTAACGATCTGCCCAGATACATTTATGTCTTTTGCAAAAGAATTCATAGAAGAAGACGATAACTACAATGAAACAAAAGTAGAATCGACAAACGTATCTAGTGTTAAAGGGAAAGCTGTGAAGTTGACAAAAGATCAATTCAATATCTTAAACTTTAAAGGAGAAAACAAAAGAGTATATAAGCTTCTTTGGATGGAATACTTTGAGGGACAGGAATTGTTAGAAGATTTTAAAAAGTTGAAAAACAAAGAGATTAGAGTATCTTTTGAAAGCAAAGAAATGTTCGATCCAGCATTAAAAGATTATCGTACTTATAAAGTATTGCGTAAAATAGAAGTAGTTAGAAACTAAAAAAATATGTTAGTAGAATTTGATAAAATTTCAGATGCGGCCAGAGTTTGGATTTACCAAGCCAATCGATCGTTTAGTGAAGTAGAACTGGAGGAAATCAAAGCAAAGTTGTCAAACTTTATTACACAATGGACAGCACATGGAAGCGATTTAGAAGCTTCTTTTGAAATCAAATACAAACGTTTCATTATCATTGCTGTCGATCAAGAAAAACAAACAGCTACAGGTTGTTCCATCGATGCTTCAGTACATTTTATTCAACAATTGGAAAAAGAATACAATGTTGATTTGATGGACAAAATGAACGTATCGTACAAACAAGGGCAATATGTAGCATACAAAGACTTAAAAGCGTTTCGTAAAATGGCAAAAGACAAAGCCGTTACAGGAAACACAATTGTATTTAATAATCTAGTAGCTACGAAAGCCGAATTTTTAGAAAATTGGGAAGTACCTGCCCGTGAAAGTTGGCATGGACGTTTTCTAAACTAAAGAAATACATAAAATCATAACAGAAAGGAGGGACGTTTTTTTAACGTGTCTTTTTTTGTTTGTAATAAAAAGAATATCAAATATTTAGGAAAAATTTTCAAACATAAAACATTGCATATATTTTTATGTTAATGCTCGTGAATTCTCATAGGTTTCCTATGGTAAAACCGTAAAGTGTTGATTATTAATTGGTTTTTGTTGTAGCAAACTTTAAATTAATAATTATAAAAAAAGAAATTTAAACGGGAAGTTAACTTTAGGGAAGAGTGTAGTTTCTAGTTTTAACGTGGAAAATGTAAAAGGAGGAGGAAGAACTGACATTTGTTCAGGAACACAAAATACCTGTGCTAATTGCCAAGTTCCAACAAGAGAATGGTAATGCCCAAGGCCAACAAGAGGTGATTGGACATATGGTTGCCTAAATCAAAAATATGTACATATTATTTTATCTTACTTCAATATGTTTATAAGGGAGAAATTCCGAAAAGTGTTTATTCATTAGTTGGATAAAAGTTGAAAGCCTTGTGTGTAAAAGAACAAGGTTTTTTTATGACTCTTTAGTAATTATCAAGCTTTTGAGTAACAGGAAATAGATGCAAAATTAAACAAAGTATATATAAAGATGGTATTACCAATGCAAAAGCAGGAATAGAAGTGTATGCTTCCTTAATTTTTTAATTTTGAATCAATTCATAAAAAAAATCACTTAATGATGATCTTCAAGAAGTCAATACGATAGTTGTTTCCAAAAACACAGAACTACAGCGTAACTTAGCTAGCATTCAAATATTGATCAAGGGAATACCTCATAAAGTTAAGAACAATATGCAAATGATTTCGGGGATTCTTACACCATAAGAAGATGAATATGAGGATGAAAATATTGAAAACGCTCTTCGCGATAGTCAAAACAGAATCAAATCGATGTCTTTAGTGCATCAAAAACTATATGGAACACATACGCTTATAGATGTTCCAACGAAAGAATATGTAACGCAATTGATTTACTTTATCGAAGATACAGTAAGTCAACAATACATGGAGTTTTCCAAAGAAATACACACAATTGTTTGCTTTATTGGTTTTACAGTGAAAAGTTTACGTGTTTAGATTAAAACAATGAGTTTCTTATGATAAAAAGAGCAAAAGGAAAGTAACTCATAAAAATTATTTCAAAAAGTCTTGTTAAATTTTAACAAGACTTTTTTGTGTGCAATAAAGTCTGTACATTTAATCTATAATGTGAAAGAAGTACAAAAATGATATCTTTTTTGTCTTAGTTGTACTGTCAATGTTAGTGAATATACCCTATGAATAAATACAGCACGATACTCATCATTATAGTATCTATCTTTATAATCGGCGCCCAAAAATCGCCTCTCATCCCAACGAAAGAATTTAAAGCTCAAGAAAAATGGGTAGACAGTGTATATACCAATATGACGCAAAAAGAACGTTTTGCACAATTGTTAACCATTCCTGTCTATTCTAACAAAGGCTTGGCAGATGACAATAGAGTCAAACTGCAAATCATGAAACAAAAGGTTGGTGCTGTGTTATTCATGGGCGGTAATCCAACGCATCAAGTGGAATTAACGAATCAATTTCAAAAAATCTCCAAAGTACCATTACTTGTTGCTATGGATGCTGAAAGAGACTTTGGAAAACTACTCGATTCTGCACATACAAATCCATATAACTTATTATTAGGTGCTGTTGAAGACGATAAACTCATAGAACAAATGGGTAAACGCATTGGAGCACATAGCAAGCGTTTGGGTGTGCATGTAGTTTTTGCATCTGTACCAGTAGTACAAACAGAAAATAATCTTGCTACGATTGGAAATCGTTCGTATGGAGAAGACATAGCACAAGTTGCAAAAAAAATCACCGCTTTTACGAGAGGAATTCAAAGCACAGGAACCATTGCAGGAGTTAAATACTTTCCGAGTGTTTCAAACAGCACACTAACTATAGAAGGTGAATTGCCAGAGCTAACGCTATCAGTGGAGCAATTAGACAGTATTCAATTTGTACCCTACAAAGCACTTATCAAAAATAAGCTTGGTGCTGTACAAACTGCACATATTCAAGTGCCAAACTTAACCTCTGTTACTGGTTTGTCAGCTTCCTTATCGCATAATATAGTTACCAAAAAACTCAAAAACGAATTAGGCTTTAAAGGATTAACTTTCTCAGCACCTTTAAACGACCCGCTTTTGCGAGAAGGAAAAGAAAGTGGTGAAGTAGAATTGGCTGCTTTTGTTGCTGGAAATGATCTATTACTGTTGCCAGAAGATGTGCCTGCTGTCATAGCAAAATTTGAAGAAGCATTGCAACTCGGCATTATCAAAGAAACGCGTGTTGCTCGTGCAGTAAAAAATATACTACGTACCAAATACAAGCTTGGTTTAGCTACGATTGAACCTTTATCGGAAATGGCTGTTGTAGATGCGGTTGACAATATTAAGGACGATCTTTTGTATCATGAAGCAGTAAAACAAGCTATCACAGCGGTAAAAGTGGACAAAAGCATCATTCCGATACGAGATTTGGTACAACAAAAAATTGCATACATCAAAATGGGCGATGCAGACGAAAGTGTATACGTAAATACACTCCGTAAATATGCTGCAGTTGACGTGATCAAAGAAGAAAACCTAGCAAGCTTAATTGAAAAACTTTTAGGCTATTCTACAGTAATCATAGGATTGCACAAATCTGACGCAAGTCCTACAGGTGATTTTAATTTTACCCGTAAAGAAATAGATTGGTTACAGCAATTGGCACGTACCAACAAAATAATCCTAAATGTATTTGCGAGTCCACACAGTTTAAAAAAGATTAAGAGCTTTACCAATATTGAAAATATAATCGTTTCTTATGATAACAGTCCACTTTCTCAGGAAGTTTCGGCACAAATCATCTTTGGAGCACAAAAAGCACAAGGGAAATTGCCAGTCGCCATCGGAGAGGAATTTCCATTAGGAACAGGTTTCGAAACCAGTACATTAGGACGTTTAGGCTACGATCTGCCAGAAACGGTTGGTGTCAATTCCAAAAAATTAAAACGCATTGATTCGCTGGCAGAATTGGTAGTTTCTGAAAAAATGGCACCAGGTGTGCAATTGCTAATCGCTCGTAAAGGGAAAATCATTTACAATAAAAACTTTGGGTATCACACTTATCAAAAAAAGAAGAAAGTAACGGATCATGATATGTACGATGTAGCCTCCATGACCAAAATTTTAGCAACATTGCCACTAATCATGCAATTGGAAGAAAACAAGCAACTTTCGTTAAGTACTCGACTAGGAAGCTTACTTCCAAAATTCAAAGGAACGAACAAAGAAAAACTGAAAATTGTTGAAATACTATCGCATTATGCACGTTTAAAACCGTGGATACCATTTTATGTAAATACTTTAGACACTTTGACTAAAAAGCCAAACAAAAAGTGGTATAGCGATAAAAAAACGAAGCAATTCAATGTAAAAGTTGCCAACAAGCTATACATGAATGCGGAATACAAAGATTCTATCATGCAGCGCATCATGGATAGTGACCTGTTAAAAAGAAAACGCTACCGCTATAGCGACTTGCCTTTTTACATCCTAAAAGACTATGTAGAAGCCACATACGAAGCAAACTTAAATACATTAACGCAACAGTACTTCTATAAATCATTAGGTGCACACAGAACGACTTACAATCCTTTAGAAAAATTTTCAAAAAAAATGATAGTTCCTTCTGAAAAAGACGACTATTACCGAAACCAAGTATTGCAAGGATATGTGCATGATATGGGCGCGGCAATGCAAGGCGGAATTGGAGGACATGCTGGCTTGTTTAGTACGGCAACCGATGTAGCCAAAATGATGCAAATGTATATGCAAGGAGGAAGCTATGGAGGCGTACAATATTTGGAGTCAGCAACCATTGACAAATTCAACAACTGTTATTATTGCCACAAAGACAATAGGCGTGGTGTAGGATTTGACAAACCACAACTAGGTGATGTAGGACCAACTTGTGGTTGTGTTTCCATGAAAAGTTTTGGACATTCTGGATTCACAGGAACCTACACTTGGGCAGATCCGGATGAAGAAATAGTATACGTATTTCTATCCAACAGAACTTATCCGACAATGACCAATAAAAAATTAATAAAAACTGATATAAGAACTAAAATTCAAAAGCTAATTTACGAAGCAATTGAAGAATAACCCCGACTAGATTTGAAAATAGCAATAGTATGTTATCCAACATTTGGAGGTAGTGGCGTAGTAGCTACAGAGCTAGGTATTGCCTTAGCCAATAGAGGACACGAAATACATTTTATTACCTATAAACAGCCGGTTCGTTTGGCTTTATTAAGCGAAAATATTCACTTTCACGAAGTAAATGTACCAGAATATCCATTATTCCATTACCAACCGTATGAATTGGCGTTGTCGAGTAAATTGGTAGACATGGTAAAACTACATCATATTGATTTATTGCACGTACATTATGCAATTCCGCATGCGTATGCAGGTTATATGGCAAAAAAAATGTTGGCAGAGGAAGGCATTACCATTCCGATGGTAACCACCTTGCACGGAACGGATATTACCTTAGTGGGAAGTCATCCATTTTACAAACCAGCAGTAACTTTTAGTATCAACAAATCGAATGTTGTGACTTCAGTTTCAGAAAGTTTAAAACAAGATACGTTACGTTTATTTGATATCAAAGGTGAAATTGATGTCATTCCTAACTTTATTGATGCTGCAAAGCATGCACAAGATCCAAATTTCTCGGATTGTCAACGTAGTGTGATGGCAACTGAAGAAGAACGAATCATTACACATGTCAGTAATTTCCGTAAAGTAAAACGCATTGACGATGTAGTGAAGATTTTTTATGAAGTTCAAAAAGAAATTCCTGCGAAATTGATGATGGTTGGAGAAGGACCTGAAAGAGAACCTGCAGAGCAATTATGCGAAGAGTTGGGAATCTCAAACAAAGTAATCTTCTTAGGAAACAGCAACGAGATTGATAAAATACTTTGTTTCTCTGACTTATTCCTATTACCCTCTGAAACAGAAAGCTTCGGATTAGCCGCCTTAGAAGCCATGATTTCTGGTGTACCAGTCATATCGAGTAATACAGGAGGAATTCCAGAAGTGAACAAACATGGAGTTTCAGGTTACTTAAGTAATGTAGGAGACATACACGACATGTCGCGCAACGCCCTCAAAATTTTAAAAGATGAAAACGAATTAGAAAAATTCAAAGCTGCGGCCAAAGAACTAGCCTTGCAATTTGATATCAATAAAATTGTACCTGTATATGAGTTTATTTATCAAAAGGCGTTTGAGATGACGTAGGTTGGAATCGCTGATGCTCTTAGACCGGCCTTGCCTATTGAACCGCTTCGCTTTTAGACTTTTTAGATCGCTTTCGCTCTTAGATGTCAGCATTAGCTGAGCCTATGAGAAGTATTTAGAAATAAAATAGAAAAGCCTCAATCTTTATTTATATAGAGATTGAGGCTTTGTTTATTATAAATAACTTGCTTGTGTAAAAAAGTTTTTGTTTCGCTCTTTGGGTACGTCATTACGAGGAGCTTACGACGTAGTAATCTGTTTCAAGTATTACGTATTTGTTATTTGAAGCATGTGATTGCCATGATTGCGTTTTGCAATGCGTCATAGTATCTATACAAGCAGTCCAACAATCTACTCATCCAAAGCCAACGACTCCGAATTAATACAAAAACGCAATCCACTAGGAGGTGGACCATCTGGGAATACATGACCTAAATGTGCGTCACAGGTACTACAAGTTACTTCTACGCGAACCATTCCGTGAGAAGTATCTCTAATGTAATCAATCACATTATCCTTTATAGGTTCGGTAAAACTTGGCCAACCACTGCTTGAATCAAACTTTAAATTTGAATCAAACAAAGGTGTACCACAACACACACAATTATACACACCAGGATCGTAACGACTACAATGTTCACCAGAAAACGGACGTTCCGTACCTTTTTGACGTGTAACGTAATATTGATCAGGAGTTAACTGAGCCTTCCATTCCGCTTCTGTTTTTTCTACACGCATATCTGGTTTCTTATTTCCGTGTGTAGCGTGGTGTATGATATCTTTCCAAGTAAGCATGCTTCTTTTTTATTCTTTATGCAAAGATAAGGATTTAAGAACGAATACTTTCCCGTACATCTATGAAAGGAAGCATGACGTGGTAATCTGTTTGTTATATAATGTTTATTGTAACAAATCTCTAAACAAACATACCAATAACATCAAACCATGCAAAGCTGTAAAATGTGTTGTTGAGATATAAAATCAATAAGCGTACAAATTTGAAGTTCAATTTAAAGTATTTTTAAAAAATTAAAATAATTTGAAACTCAAAATTGAGCTTGCAACGATAAACTCTTGGCAATTAACAAGAATTTAGGCACATTGACATTGCAGAGTTAAAAACAAAGTAATATATTTGAGTAATAATAAAAAACCGAAAGAAATGGAACAATACAGACCAGCACTTCCCGTAAGTGCATTAGCAGAAGATAAAAAAGTAGCATTTTATAAAAAGACATATACCTATTTAGCCTTTTCAGTATTACTTTTTGTAGTTGTTGAATACTTATTTTTACAAATGGATTTCATTGTAAACATTGGTTTGCAAATGATTCAAGGATGGACATGGTTAATCGTACTAGGATTATTTATGTTTGCCACAAACTATGCAGAACGACTCGCTCTAAGGAGTAAAGACAAGACCATGCATCACGTTGCATTGTTTTTATATGTTATTGCTGAAGCATTCATATTTGTACCTTTAATCTTTATCGCATTGCAATTCACAGAGGCAACTGGTACTGCAGTGTTATCACAAGCAGGAATCATGACATTAGCCTTGTTTACAGGATTGTCTGCAATTGTATTAATGACGAAAAAAGATTTCTCATTCTTAGGATCTATCCTAACTATAGGAACGTTCTTAGCCATTGGATTGATCGTAGCAGGAATGATCTTCGGATTCCATTTAGGCTTATGGTTTTGTGTAGGAATGGTTGTTTTGGCTTCAGGTTCTATCCTATACCAAACGTCTAACATGGTACACAAATACGAAGAAGATCAATATGTAGCAGCTTCTTTAGGATTGTTTGCTTCGCTAATGTTACTTTTCTGGTACATTATCAGCATCTTTATGAGTGAATAATAAAAATAGTATCACAATATCAAAAACCGCTTTACATCTCTGTAAAGCGGTTTTTTTGTACACTGAGTATTTCGACATGGCTCAATGTAAACTCGTCGAAGTATTAAACTGAGCATTTCAATATGACTAAATGCAAACTTCCCAAAGTGTGTTGCACTGAGCGGAGCCGAAGTGTACACTTAGCATTCCACTATAGCTCAATATGTTTAACAAGGATTATATACCAAGTCAAGACTCAAATAAGTGCTGCCTTTTTGCAGTCGATGTTCAGAATACACATCCCCATTAGAATGATCATAACGTCCCCAAATCTTCGTCTTAATTTTAATTTTTGTATTGGCATGTGTCGATTGCGCCGTTCCTTCTTTATGTGCTTTTTGTACACAATTATTATCTCTAAACTTCCCAGAAACATACACTTTTAAATACGGTTTGTGTCTACGTCTATTAGCACGTACCCAAGAAGAACCATCCTTTTTATAAGCATCAGATCTACCTTCAATTCTGTTAGCACCAAAAAAACCGTTTGATACAGTCAATTGACCAACCAATAACCATTGGCTATCACTTACAGAATCTACCACGGTGCCATTAGCATCAGTACAGGCATCGGCTACAATGACCGTTATTGGATCGGACATCACTTGATAAACACCATTTAAGTCATAAAACCCAATAGTGACGGTAGCTGTATACGTTCCCATACTAGTATAGGTATGCCAAATAAGTTCACCACTATGTGTACTATAACTGCTAACAGTAGGAGTAGAGCCATCTCCCCAATCAATAGTAATATTCGCAAATTCATAGGTATATTCTAACGAACTAGTTGTGTTGTCTTCCTCATCCAATATATTTTCTATCAAGGTCATTCCAAGTGCTTTTTCATACACATCACAGTTTTTATTTTCTAATATTGGGGTAGAATCATACGATAAGTTCATATCTACCTGTAAATGCATCTTAGTTCCCATTTCCATAGTATCGGAAATAATATTAATTTCTTGATATTCGCCCGTAAGTAAAACTGCGGGAATTGTATTAGTTCCTTTAGGTAAGTTTTTAATATCATCAATAATATCTTGTCGGTTCTTTGGAACCTCAATCACAATATCTTTTGAGTGATATATATATACCTTATTCCCAATACCCAATTCGTGATCGCTATTAAAATACGATTGCTCCATACCTTTAATAACGGTACTTTCCAAGATGCTCAAAATTTCTTGCTTTGAATATCGGCGACGATCCCAATCGTATTGCTGATTGTATCGCTTTCTAAAAGATGTAAAGCCTCCAAACTGACTTTCAAACTGATCCAAAATAGCATCTACGGTAGCATTCGCTTGGTTGTTAATAGCCTCTTCTTGCTTTGTATGGATCATCTCGTCTAAATATTCATAATATTGATCAATATGTGAACGATCGTTGAAAAACAAAATCCCATTCTCTACATAGGGCATCTGTGCGTTTGCTGATTGATTTTTTAAGGCAACTGCTGCGTTGTCTTCACGTTGTACCTCATCATCGTGGGAGCAAGAAGCAAACAGTACGAGCATGATAGCAACTAGGCTTACTTTTAAATTTTTCATGATTTTTTTAATTAATTAGTCCTTACTCTAATTTTTTTAATTGACTTTTCAGGTTTCCGCCAATAGATTAATCTATAAGTATGGGTAGCAATCATGAAAATATTACCCACTTTTTTCATGTATATTTTCGTACTCTAACAGTCAGTGTGTTACGAAGTACTTCACCTAAGAAACGTCACTGCGAGGTATGAGCGACGTGGCAGTCTTTTTATCGTAGTACGGATACGTTATTTGAAGTAGCAGATTGCCGCGCCTTTGGCTCGCAATGACGCATCAAAGTTATATATGAATCGTCACTGCGAGGAGTGAGCGACGTGGCAGTCTTTTTATCGTAGGACGGGTACGTTATTTGAAGTAGCAGATTGTCTCGCCTTAGGCTCGACATGAGGAATAAAGTTATATATGAAACGTCACTGCGAGGAGTGAGCGACGTGGCAGTCTTTGTATCGTAGGACGGATACGTTATTTGAAGTAGCAGATTGCCGCGCCTTTGGCTCGCCATGACGCATCAAAGTTATATGTGAATCGTCACTGCGAGGAGTGAGCGACGCGGCAGTCTTTGTATCACAGGACGGATACGTTATTTGAAGTAGCAGATTGCCACGCCTTTGGCTCGCCATGACGAATTAAAGTATGTTACGTCATTACGAGGAAGCATGACGAAGTAATCTGTGACTTTAGAGCGTATAAGTTTTATTAAAAAACACATCATTTCTACTACACTCAATACAAGTGCTTCACTTCGTTTGCAAAGACACATCATAGTAGCCAGTAAAAAACACACA